>JAHDCX010000013.1 GCA_020629635.1 Acidimicrobiales bacterium
CCAACATGCGGACGTAGCTCAGCTGGTAGAGCATCACCTTGCCAAGGTGAGGGTCGCGGGTTCGAATCTCGTCGTCCGCTCCAGAAAGAAGGCGAGTTCTCCCACTGGGAGGGCTCGCCTTCTGTATTTATTTCACTTTTCGTGGCCGGTCATGACGAACTCGTGACGGGTTCATGTCGAACAGCAGGGGGCGCGGAGACATTTGGCCTCGTCCGTCCTACGGTTTCGCCGAGCTGCGGAGCAGGGCCTCGTCCCACCGTTTCGCAGTGGACACCGAGTGTGTGCGCCCGATGTGCGGAGGGGCCATCGGGCGCACACACCGGCTCCGTCCACCGCAACGAACCGTGGGGGCAAGGTACGGACTGCTCTCGTCGACCGGCTACAGTGAGCTGCTCATGCGCCGGTGCCCGAGCGGCCCAAGGGAACGGCCTGCAAAGCCGTACAGTCGCGGGTTCAAATCCCGCCCGGCGCTCCACGGTCGCCTCGGGCTGCTCTGCAGCCCGGGCGATCCCGTTCGGACTTGGTCGGGCACGGGGGGCCACGCAGCAATGAGTGACGTGTTCGAAGGTCCGGGCTGGTGGATGGCCGCCGACTCCAAGTGGTATCCGCCTGACCGTCACCCTGATCCGGCATATCGGTCGCGATTCGACGACGTGCCAAGTCCGCCGCCGGTTCCGACCGTCGAACCCACCCTCGTGGAGGATGGTTTCCCCACAGTCGTCCCCGAACGTCCATCGGAGGCGCCACCAGCACTTCGGGATCTCGCCGACCGGATCCCGGTCGGCGAGTCCACAGCGGAAGACCCCTTGCCGAGCACGACAGCAACACCGGCCACACCCGAGCCCGCGCGGGCCGCGGACCCGCCGCAGCCCTTCCGGGTCGGCTCCACACCGGCGCCGGAGATACCCGAACGTCCCGTCTTCAACATTGCGACGCCGCCATCGGTTGTCGCGGCTCCGTCTCCGGCCGTCGAGGTTCTCGAGGAGACACCATCGCACCCCGCCGACGCACACACACCGATGCTCCGTGACCGGCTGATCGCTGCGGTGTTGTTCTTTGCCGGAATCACCTGCATCGTCGGGAGCTTCTTCACGTGGAGAACGACCGGATCTCTCCCGGAGACGGGCTGGGACCTCGGCGATGGGTACGTGACGGTGCTCGCCGGCCTGCTCGGCGCCTCGACCGCCGGACCAAGTTTCGTCGGTTTCCGGCACGCCGTCCCGAAGTTCTTGGCAATCGTCGCCGCGATCGCCGCCCTCGTCGTGATTGCCCTGTTCGCCTCAGATCTCGTTGGCGCAAACGGGGTCAGCACCGGGTGGGGATTCTGGGCGACGTTGATCGGCGCCGGTGGTCTCGCAGGAGCCGGAATGGCGATCCGCCCAGACGTCCGATTCTCGTGATCGACCTGCTATCGTGATCGCCCCGGGGCCGTTAGCTCAGTTGGCTAGAGCACCTGCATGACGCGCAGGGGGTCGGGGGTTCAAATCCCTCACGGCCCACGTCGTTCGCTTCGCACTTACCGAGTTTCGGCGCCGCCGAAACATCGCAGGGCGAAGCGTTCTGCGTTTTCAGAAGTAGTACGGGATCCCTGACCAGTCCGGATCTCGCTTCTCGAGGAACGCGTTGCGCCCCTCAACCGCCTCGTCGGACATGTAGGCGAGACGAGTCGCCTCGCCGGCAAACACCTGTTGGCCAACGAGACCATCGTCGACGAGGTTCATGGCGAACTTCGCCATGCGCTGAGCGGTCGGGCTCTTCGCATTGATCGTGGCCGCCCACTCGAGCGCGACGCGCTCCAGGTCTTCGTGATCGACGACTCGGTTGACCATGCCCATCGCAAACGCTTCCTCGGCCGAATGATCCGCGCCCAGGAAGAAGATCTCCCGCGCCCGCTTCTGACCGATCATTCGAGCGAGATAGGCCGACCCGTACCCGCCATCGAAGCTGGCGACATCGGTGTCGGTCTGTTTGAAGATCGCATGCTGACGCGACGCGAGTGTGAGATCGCAGGTGACATGAAGACTGTGTCCGCCGCCGACCGCCCAACCGGGAACGACGGCGATCACCACCTTCGGCATGAACCGAATCAACCGCTGCACCTCGAGGATGTGGAGTCGGCCAGCTCGACCGGGATCGACGGACTCCGCCGTCTCGCCATCCGCGTACTGATACCCCGACCGTCCCCGGATGCGTTGGTCGCCTCCAGAACAAAACGCCCAACCGCCATCTTTGGGGGACGGGCCGTTGCCCGTGAGCAGTACACAGCCAACGTCCGATGACATCCGGGCATGGTCCAGGCAGCGGTAGAGCTCGTCCACCGTGTGAGGACGAAAGGCATTGCGGACCTCGGGGCGGTCGAAGGCGATCCGCACCGTGCCCTGCGAAGCCGCACGGTGATAGGTGATGTCGGTCAGGTCCTCGAATCCCTCGACGGCTTTCCAGAGCGATTCGTCAAAGATCTCCGACACACCATCAGTCATCTCCGCACGATACGTGCAGAGACATCAACCACGAGGGACCGAGCATCGCCGCGAGGCCTCTTTGCGTCGACTCCCGATGTTTGGGATCATCGTGGCGTGCCACTTCTGCGTTTCGAGCGAACCGTTCCTTCGCGCGCGCTGCGCGGACTGGTCGCGCTCTTCGCCGTCGCCGCCGTGTTCTTGGGCGGAGCGGTGGGCGTCGACGCCCAAGAGGACGAAGAGCGCCTCGAAGAACTCAAAGCCGAGCGCGAGGCGATCCTCGCCGAACAGGCCGCGCAAGCGCTCCAAGTCGATGCCGCGACGGCAGATGTCGACACGGTCGTCGAGGCGCTCGACGCAATCAACGCTCTCGTCGACCTCCATGAGGCCCGGCTGGCGGAGGCCGAACAGGCCGTATTGTCCGCCGAAGCACTCGTCGAGGCCGCGGAAATTCGCTCCGCCGAACTCGAACTCGAGCGGGCCGATGTCGCCGAACGGATCAGCCGCCTCGCCGTCGCCGCATTCACCGGCGAAGCCGGCGAAGGAAGCGGCGATCTGACGGCGTTTCTCGTGAACGAAGACCCGACCGAAGCGGCCCGGCGACGCACCCTCGTCGAATTCCAAACCGGCAGCCTCGCCGACGCCGTCGACCGTCTTCGCCAGCTGTCGTCCGAAGCCGAACTCGTCGAGCAGGACCGCCAGCGCGCCGTGGAGGCTGCGGTACGAGGCCGGACCGACGCCATCAATCGCCGAGCCGACCTCGCCGATGCTGAAGCCGCCCAGATCGAGATCGTGATCGCGGCCGAGGCACGTCTCGAACGTCGGCTCGCCGAAGCACAGGCCCTGGACGAACTCGACGCCGCCAAGGCTGCCGAGATCCAGAAGCAAGAGGAAGCAATCGCCCGACGCATTCGCGAGGAAGCAGCTCGCAAGGCAGCTGCCGAGGCTGCCCGGCGTGCTGCGGCCCAACCGGCGCCGGCTGACGCGGCGGACATGGTGACCATCGAAGGCTTCACCGTGCACGGCGACATCGCCGATGCCGTGGGTCAGATGATTCGAGCGGCGCGCAGCGATGGTGTCACCCTCACCGGCTACGGATGGCGGTCTTCTCAACGGACGGCCGAGCTCCGGGTGATCAACGGCTGCCCCGACGTCTACAACGCAAGCCCCAGCAGCTGTCGGATTCCGACTGCTCGACCCGGACAGTCCATGCACGAACGAGGTCTCGCGATCGACTTCCAGAGCTGTTGGCGCGGCTCGGATTGCTTCACGTGGCTGTCGAACAACGCTGCGGCGTACGGATTCAAGAATCTGCCGAGCGAATCCTGGCACTGGAGCACGAATGGCCGGTGAGACGCGTCGGCCGACGCGCGTACTAGCGTGTGGCCGTGGCCGGAGTCGGGACATTCGCTTTGCGCGCGCGTCGCATGCTCGCCATCGTCTTCGGGGCCGTCGTCCTGGTCTTGCTCACGAGCCCAGCGTTTGCGCAAGAAGATGTGGAGCAGCTCGAGGAGCTGAAGGCTGAGCGAGAGCGGATTCAAGCCGAACAGGCCGCCCAGGCACTCCTGCTCGACGCGTCCCAAGCCGATTTCGACGACGTCGCCGCTGCGCTCGACGCCATCAATGGACTGGTCGATCTCCAGGAGAGCCGTCTCGCCGACGCCGAACAAGCAGTGGCATCCGCCGAGGCACTCGTCACCCAGGCCGAGCTCCGTGAGGCCGAGATTCTGTTGGAGCTGACCGAGCTTCGCAGCAACGTGGGCGACCTCGCGATCGCTTCGTTCACGGGAGAAGCAGGAGCGAACGGACAGGACCTGACCGCTCTGCTGTTGAGTAACGATCCCTCCCAGGCCGCGAGACGGCGTTCCCTTGTCGAGTTCCAGACCGGTTCGCTTGCCGACTCAATCGACCGGATCCGTGCGCTCCAAGCTGAAGCGTCCCTCGTCAGTGAGCGACGACGCGCCGCCGCAGACGCCGCTCAGGCGGGTCGGATCGAAGCGGAGCGTCGGCGCGGGGAGCTGGCCGATGCCCAAGCCGCTCAGCTCGAGATCGTCCAAGCTGCTGAAGCGCGACTCGAACATCGACTTGCCGAGGCGGCGTTCCTCGAAGAGCGAGACGCCGAGGCCGCAGCGGAAATCCGCAAACAAGAAGAGGCGATCGCCCGACGAATCCGGGCCGAGGCCGCACGGAAGGCAGCCGAAGAAGCCGCACGTCGGGCTGCGGAACAGGCAGCAACCCGGCCACCCGTCGCGGACGCCGACGACATCGTCAGCGTTCGGGGAATCCAGGTACATGAGAGCATCGCATCGACGGTTGACCAGATGATCGGTGACGCGCTCTCCGACGGCGTCACACTCGGTGGATGGGGCTATCGAAGCAACGTGAAGCAGATCGAGCTGCGCCAAGCGCACTGCGGAACATCGGACTATGCGGTCTGGGACATGCCTGCGTCGGCCTGTCGGCCGCCGACCGCACGGCCCGGTCAATCCATGCACGAACGCGGGTTGGCGATCGACTTCACATACAACGGCGGGTCGATCACCACTCGTTCGAATCCTGGCTTCGTCTGGCTCTCCGAAAACGCCTCTCGGTACGGGTTCGTGAACCTTCCAAGTGAGCCATGGCATTGGAGCACAAACGGCAACTGATGGTGCCCTCGGCGCAAACGAACCAAATCGCTCATCTTTCGCCGACGACGGGCGATGGAGGGTCGTGACCAGGTTTCTCGTGCGCGGACTCGTCGCGTGTGCGCTCATTGTCGGTGCCATTCTCTCGACGAGCGCGGCCTCCGGCCAGGACGACGATGACCCAACCACCGAACTCGAAGAACTCGAGCTCGAGCGTGAAGAACTGATCGACGACAATGTCGAGACGCTCGAGGCCATCGACGTGGCGACCGTCTCGGTCGATCAGGTGACCGAACAGCTCGATGCAATCCGAAATCGCGTCCTGCTCCAGGAGAGCCGGCTCCGCGAGGCTGAGGACGTGCTCGCCGAGGCTCGCAGCGCCGTCGACGCCGCCCGGAGTCGACGACAGGAAGTGCTCGTCGAAATCGACGTTCTTCGCGACCACATCACCAACCTCGCCGTCGCGAGCTTCATCGGCGAAACCAGTGCCCGAGGCGAGGACCTGACCGAACTCGCCCTCTCGAGCGACCCTGGCGAGGCAGCACGGTTCAAGCACCTGCTCGAGCTCCAAACCGGGTCGCTGACCGACTCGCTGGACCACGTGCGGAGGTTGGAGATCGAGGCGGACCAGCTGATCGACGTCGAAGCCCAGGCGGTCGCTGAGGCCGAAGAGGTACTCGGATTGGTCGAGACCCGCACCGCCGAGCTGCAATCCTTGCGAGACGCCCAGGCGAACCTCGTCACGGCCGCCGAGACCCGACTCGAAGCTCGCCTCGCGGAGGCTGCATTCGTCGCTGAACGCGACGAGCAGCTCGCGACCGAGATCCGGGATCAACAACAAGCGATCAATCAGCGCCTCGCCGGCGTCGCACGCCAGAACGGCATCGAGATTCCGCCTCCCGTCGACCTCGATGACATCGTCAGTATCCGCTTCCCCGGCACACTCCTCGACGAGGAGCTTCGGCTCGGTGGAGAGGACGAGGACGGCGACGGTGTGCCCGACGATGGGCGTATCTGGGCAGACATCGAGCACCCAAGCGGCGAGGACTACGTCATCGAGGTCCACATCGACATCGCCGACGAGACGCTTGCATTGTTCACCGAAGCGTTTGAGCAGGGAGTCGAGCTCGCCGGTTGGGGATATCGCCCGATTCAACGTCAGATCGAGCTCCGCGCAGCGCACTGCGGTGGCACGCCTCAAGAGATCTGGCACAAGCCCGTGTTCGAATGCGCGCCGCCAACGGCCCGTCCAGGGTTCTCCAAACACGAGCAGGGCCGCGCGATCGACTTCACGTTGAACGGAGGCTCGATTTCCACCGAGGCCTCAGCGGGCTTTGCGTGGCTGTCCGAGCACGCCCCGAAGTACGGGTTCGTCAACCTCCAGGGCGAGCCATGGCATTGGAGCATCGACGAAGGCCAAGGCGCCTTCGACTGACGCCCCGTCGTGTCCTCAGACGCTCAGGCGCACCGCGGACAACACTCCTGGCGTGGTCGGTACGATGACCCGACCACGTTCGGGCCAGAGGGACTCATCAACACCTCGCACAAGGGGGCCCGTCGCGAGTCCGTGCGACACGTTGGGGTGGGGAAGCGCTGCCGCAGCGTGCACGGCGGCGGCCAGGGCGACCGAGTGGTCGATCGACGAGGTGACGACGACGGCTTTCGAAGAATCGAACTGACGGGCAAGCGACACCACACGGTCAACTCCACCGATCGCGACGGGTTTCACCACGAGCACCGATGCACCTGAACGCTCTGCGTCGCGTCGAATCTCGTCCGGCGTCGCCGGCACGCAGTCGAGTGCAGTTCGTACGCCGGTTTCGGCTTCGATGATGGAGAAGTCGTCCAGGTTCTCGGTCGGGTCCTCGATGTAGGAGATCCGGTGTCGCCCGACGCGCCCAACGACGTGTGACGCGATCTCGCGGCTCCAGCCGCCGTTTGCGTCGAGTCGCAACTCGACCCTGCTCCCGGCTGCTTCGCTCGCGGCGATGATTCTCGTGGCGTCCTGAGCGGCATCGAGCGCCCCAACCTTCAGCTTGATCGACCTGAAGCCCGCGTCGACGTGTGTCGAGACCGACTGGTGGACCTCCTTTGGGGTGAGGTCGGTGACCAGCGCATTCACCGTGACAACCGCAGGCGAGCCCGAGCGCAACCACTGCGCCAGGGGAGTGCCAAGCCGCTGGGTGTGAAGATCCGCCAGCGCTGTATGGGCAGCAAATCGTGCCTCCGGACCGAGACCAGCAGCATCGAGACCCTCGAGCAAGGACTCGACGTCAGGTCCGCCGATCGATGCCTCGGCCCAGGTCCGAAGCTCGGCCGCGACCGTCTCGAGCGACCCAGATGAGGCGCCGGGCAGCGGTGCCGTTTCGCCGGTGCCGACCACGCCATCGTCGGCGCGAAGCTGCAGACGAAGTCCGCTGCGATCGCCGACGGCGCCGGCGGCAGTCGAATACGACGTGTGGAGCCGGATGTCGATTGTGTCGAGGTCGTACTCGGTCAGGGTCACGATCGCCTCACGAAATTGTCCGCTGCGGCAAGCCTTCCAGAAATTCGACCACGACTCGCGCCACTGCGCCGGGATTCTCGATGTGGGTGACGTGCCCGGCGTCCTCGACGACGGCAACCTCGCCCCGATACGAGCGCTCGGCCATCTCGTTCGCCGTTTCGACGTAGGGCACATCCAGCTCACCGGCGACGAAGAGCAGCGGTGACCGGATTGCGCCGAGTCGGTCCCAGACCGGTGGCATCGCCCCCGTGCCGGTTCCGAGGAGACTGTTGGCGTAGCCGACCGCGGTGCCTCGTTGACGCATGGCGATCGACCGAGCGAGCCCATCAGGACCCACGCATGCTCGCCAATGATCGAACAGCGGCAGGGCGACCCAATCGGAAAGGAAGGCGTCGAGACCGTGACGAGTGAGTTCGTCAGCTCGGGCAGCATCGACTCGTTGGCGCTCCGCCCGGGCCGACGGGTCCTCGATGCCGGGCGATCCACTGATCACGACACCAGACCCAAAGAACCACGGCGCTCGCGCCAGCATCGACAACACGATGCGTCCACCCATGCTGTACCCCAGGAGATGCGCCGTTCCGACCGGAACGGGACCGATGATCGACAGCACCTGATCGACGACGCTCGACATGTGATACGGCTCGAGGTGATCTGGCGCGTCGCTCTCCCCGTGACCGATCACGTCGACGAGAAGCACTCGACGCGTCAACGCAAGCGCTTCTCCAAGCTCCCGCATCGAGTCCCCATCACCGGTGAAGCCGTGAAGGACGACCACGACCTCGTCGGCATCGCGTGGCCCGAGCGAGCGCACGGCCAAGACCGTGCCATCGGCGGTTGGCAGTCGTTCGAGCGTCATGTGCTTCGTGAGAGCTCCTGGCGGAGCGCCCCGTCCGCCGCGGCCCGCCCTCGACTGTCAACACGACACTCGATGAGGTGAAGTCCATCAACCTCACGACGCAGTGCGGCCTCGAGCCCTTCACGATCGGCAACAGCGTCGTGGGCCAAACCGAGCGTCGAGGTCCAGTCGAACGTCGTGCCGTGAGAGGTTCTGAAGGACGCATCGAACTCGTCGTCATCGATTCGGTGGCGGACCGGAAGCATCTCGAAGATCCCTCCACCGTCGTTGTTGACGACGATGATCGTGAAGGAGGCGTCATGACGTATGGCGTCGAGCACGCTTCCGAGGTCATGGAGGAGCGCGACGTCACCGATGAGGGCGTACACCCGACGGTTCGGACGGGCCCGAGACACACCCAGGGTCGCTGCGACCGTTCCGTCGATGCCGTTTGCGCCTCGATGCGCAAGGACCTCGACGTCAGCGCCGATGCGGGCGGCTGAGTCGATGTCTCGGATCGGCATCGAACTCGCAGCGAAGAGCGTGCCGCCCGACGCTGCGTCGAGCACCGATCGAGCAATGTGATGCTCGGTCAGGCCCGCCCGAGCGGCGAGCCGAGGCTCCACTTGCTCGTCGACTGCGTGGCCGAGCGCTCGCCATTGTGCGATCCAGTCGGCGTCGGCTCGTGACGTGGCAACAGACTGACGCGCAAGCGCGGCCGGGGCGATCTCCCATCGGTCGACGGCGCAGTGAGAGGGATCCTGAAGCTCCTGGCTGTGGCCCACGATCACGTGCCGAGTGTCTGCGAGCGTCTCCCACCACAGCCGGAGGTTCTTCGCCGTCGGAGTGTGGCCGAGGTGCAGCACGAGATCCGGATCGGGGAGACCAGTATCGGCGATCCAAGATGGGGCCGCGACGAGATGGTCGTGACGGTGGCGCCGCAGACCCGACAAGACGTCGGCGATCACCGGAGCGCCCAACCGTGCGGCGAACTCCAGTACCGCTTCTGCATCGGCGCGGTCGTGGTACGCCGTGTACGGCCCGGCGATGACCAGGGGGCGCGTCGCTTTCGCCAGCAGGCGGTCGATCTGAGCCACGGCGGGCGATGACGCATCAGCGGGCGCAACAGCGATCCCCGGTTCGACCTCGACGGGCAGCTCCCAGTCGTCGGGTGGCTCGAGCGGCAGTCTGAACGGCCAGTTCACATGGATCGGGCCACTTTGGGAGGCGGCTTCGACAGTCACTCGACGACCTGCAGCGACCGCATGGGCCAGGCCACCTTCTCCGCCGACTGGCATCTCAACCTCGCTGCGAACGTGGCCATGGAACAGACCCCGCTGTCGGATCGTTTGTCCGACTCCCCAGCCCTGGTGCTCTGGCGGCCGGTCCGCCGTGACTGCGACGACGGGAGCGCCGACGAGGTTCGCCTCAGCAATCGCCGGTGCATAGTGCAAGCCGGCGGTGCCTGAGGTACACATCAACATGACGGGGCGCTGCGCGGCAAACGCCTCGCCGAGGGCCGCAAACGCGGCCGAGCGTTCGTCGAGATGCATTCGCACGTCGAGATCTCGCCGACGTGCTGCCGAAAGAATCAGCGGGGTGGAACGCGAGCCGGGCGATGCGTTGATCGATCGCAGTCCAGCGGCGACAGCGCCCGCCAGAAAGCCGTCGACGGCAGCGTACGTCTCGTGGGCCTGCCGTTGGGCGTCAGACGTGCTCATGCGCGACTCAGGTTAGAGCTCAGCGACGACCGATGAACGGCCCGAGGGACTCGTCGGCCGGTGGCGCCCCACCGCCCCACAAGACGTCGAGAACCGGAAACGGGTTCTCCCACGTCTCACCGTCTGACGCCCACTGCAGATGAAGGTGCGGAGCGCCCCGGGCATTCCCTGTGTCCCCAACGGTGCCAATGACCTCGCCAGCACGAACTCGGTCACCGACTTCGAGGTCCTCACGCACCGAGTCCAGGTGGGCATAGAACCACGCACTTCCGCTCGCTCCGTCGACCGTGATCGCCAATCCGGCGAGTCCGCCGTTGCCGATCTTGACGATCACCGAATCTTCGATTGCACGGAGCGGGGTCCCGATCTGGGCAAGCGTGTCGTTTCCCTGATGGCGTCTTCCCCCGGAACGTGGTTGCCCCCAGTCGTCCCAGAACATCTTTCGCAGTTCGTCGACGGGAAAAACCGCCACGTCGAGGCCAAACGGTTCGACTTCGCCCCGGTACGCACGGTCATCGAGGTCACCGAGTTCGGTGTTGATCCGACGATTCTCCGACCGAAGGACGCCGACGATCCGGGGATCTTCGATCTCACGAAGGGCATCCGCAATGCCGTCTCGACGCTCGAGAAGCGCCAGCCGCTCGAGGGCGACGTCCAACCGTCCGGCTTCGGGCCGGAACGGAGCACCCGGGTCCGATGGGGCAGTCCACTGTGTCACCGGAGTCGCTGGTTGATTCGCATTTGCGGCGAGCGGAGAGATCACGGAGGCAACCAGCACGACGCCGACACCCAAAAAGACGCGCAGACGCGACCGATGACCACTCACAGCCGATCGAGGTTAGAGCCGCGACCCCCTCGTGACAACGCCTTCGGAACCGCTCGCACTCAGCGAAAGTCGACCAGCACCTCATCGGCTCCGTCGCCAAGCAGCAACACCGCCGCACCTCCGATGTCCGCCGGGATCGTCGGAAGAACGACTGAAACCGGGCCAGCGCCGCGGATTCGTTGGGCCATCGTCACGGCATCTCCAAGTGACGTGGCGTCGTCGAGGACGATGGCATCGGTGATCGCTGACACCATGGAGTTCAGGCGTGCCGGATTTCGTTCAGCGCTCACTTCGGCGAAGAGTGCTCGCATGAAGTCCTGCTGCCGTTGGACTCGTCCGAGGTCGCTCGTCGGGTCGGTGACCTCGCGTCCATCGATGATCTCGGTGTACCGGCGGCTACGAACCCAAGCGAGTGCCGACGCCGAGTCCAGCGTGACCTCGCCAGCGACCGGTAGATCGAGTCCCGACGCACGGTCGAAAGCCGGATGCGCAATGGTGATCGTCACGCCTCCTACGGCGTCCACGAGGTCGATGAACCCGGCCAGATCTACCTGGACGTAGTGATGGACCGGCAGCCCGAGACCGTCCTGCACCGTCCTGATCAGCGCGTCCGGTCCGCTCCCGATCGCCGTGTTGATCCGTTGCTGACTTCCGCCATCGATCGGAAGCCAAAGATCCCGTGGCAGCGACAGGAACTTCGCCGTTCCATCATCGTTGAGCCGCAGAAGCATGATGGTGTCCGTCCGGGTGCCGGACGTTCCATCGCCAAGAATGAGCTCAGAGTTGGCGTCGTCGTCGGTGATACCCGTTCGAGAATCGGTCCCGACGAGCAGCACGTTGCGGCCGGGCGTCCCCGAACCCGGAACGTCCAGCACCTCCGCGACGGGTACGCGTTCGACCGAATCGAAGGACCGCCACGCCAGGGCGCCGACGGCAACACATCCTGCGAGCAGCCCCAGCGCAAGCACAGCCAGATAGCGCGGCCAACGACGCCGGCGATGCGGATGACCGTCAGCAGGTTCGACCGGCGACGGTTCATCCATCACCGGAGGGTGCGGATCGACTGTGCCCCAGACGGGCTTGGTCGGTTTGGCGACGGGAGCGGCGACGCGCCGACGAGAACTCTGCTGATCAGCCGTCGGCGGAGGCTCGATGAGCGATGGTGATGGGCCCTGGGGGAGTGTCCACTCGGCCTCGATGGGAGGCGCGTCGTCGACGTGTGGAATTCGATTCAGCCGATGGCGAAGCGACGGCGGTCGCGTCACGTCTTCGTCGCGGGGGCTTCCCATGGCCACCAGTTCATCACGTCTTCTCTCGATTGCGGTACCGCAGCGTTTTGGGCTGAGGGAGCCGCCTCGAATAGGGTGGGGGCCGTTCCGCTGGGCGGGCGGTTTTGGCTACTCAGGATGTGACGTACACATGGCACTCAACGAGCGGCGACTCGCTGGACGCGACGTTCTCGCAAAGACCTTTCAATCACGGACCAAGCGCGGCTACGACCCAGTCGAGGTCGATGCCTACCTCGAACTCGTCGCGGCGCAGATCGACATGCTCCATGGCGATCTGGAGCACGCCGGAACCGGCGGCGACGAGGCCGAACTCGTCACCCTGCGAAGCGAACGCGACGAAGCACGGACGCAAGCGGACGCAGCCGCAGCGACACGAGACGAACTCCGGGCTCGGGTCGAGGCGCTCACCAGCGAACGTGACGCCGCACAGACCGCACTCGCCGAGGCCGAGCAACGCATCTCGGACGCTGATGGCTCCCTCGGCTCACTCCGCGCCGAGAACGAACAGCTCCGACAGGGGCTGAGCGAGCACGAGGCTGCGCTCGCACAGGTCCGCGCCGAGAACGAGCAGCTTCGGGCTCAGGTCACGGCTGTGGCGCCCCCTCCGCCAGTGACGGCCGCCGCAGCAGTCGCGACCCCACCCCCACTCGACGAACGAGCATCCGAGGAGTCCTACGAACTGGTGCTCCGAATGGCCCAGCGCTCGGCCGAGGACGCCATCTCCGAGGCGCACGGACGCGCCGACGCCATCGTCTCTGAGGCAAACGAGCGGGCAGACCAGATCGCCCGGGAGTCCGACCGCAAGGCGTTCGAGGCCGCCAACCGGGTGCAAGCAGAGCTCGCCGCCCTCAACGAACAGGTCGAGAACCGAAACGCCGAACTCACCCTGCTCAAGGCACGGACCGAGCAACAGCGCACCGAACTTCGCTCTTTTGGGCAGCGCATCATCAGCCTCGCCGACGCAGATGCCGTCCGGACCGAAGGTGCAGACGTCCTCGACCTGCGCGGGGCCACCGAATCACCGGTGAACTGACTCCGTGACGGCGGATCCGCTGGTCGTCACGATCGGCGATCTCGTCGAAGACATCACGGTGCAGGTCGCTCGTGCACCGCGCCGCGGAACCGATACCGCAGCCCGAATCGGAAGACATCGTGGTGGGAGCGCAGCGAACGTCGCCGCTGGTGTCGCCGCTCTCGGGGTGGCGGCGCGATTCATCGGTGCAGTGGGCGACGACGAACTCGGGGATCGTCTCGTCGCAGATCTCGAGTCACATGGTGTCGAGGTGAGAGGATCACGTGCCGGCACGACTGGCTCGATCGTTGCGCTCGTCGAACCTGACGGTGAACGATCGTTTCTCTCCGATCGCGGCGCAGCCACCGCGTTGGGACACCTCGACCCTTCCTGGCTCGAGCAGGCGAGTTGGCTGCACGTACCGATGTATTCGCTGCACAGCGGCGCCCTTGCGGAGACGACGCTCCGGTTGATCGGCGACGCCATCGAACGGTCGATCCCCGTGTCGATTGCGACATCATCGGTTGCGGTCCTCGAACAATACGGCCGAGCCGAACTTCGTTCGTTCGTCGAGACGACGTCTCCGGCCTGCGTGTTCGCCAACGCCGATGAGGCGGCGTACCTGGGCCTCGACCGAAAGCCGCTTTCTGGTGTGCTGACGCTCATCACCCGAGGCGCCCACCCGACGAGCATCCGATTCGCCGACGGAGCGAGACGTCGGATCACACCGCCACCCGCGAACGTTGTCGACACCACCGGCGCCGGAGATGCATTTGCTGCAGGCGTCATCGCGGATCTTGTCCGCAATCGGCCAGTCGAACCGGCGGTGGCGACGGGTCACTCGCTCGCCCGTCACGTCATCGAACGCGCTGGTGCCTCGATCCAGCTGCCATCATGAACGGGTGAGCGTTTCTCTCGACCTCGTGTTCTCCTCAGAAGTCGCTGCGGCCATCGCCGCAGACGGTCCGGTCGTGGCGCTTGAATCGACTGTCACGTCCAACCTTGGACTCCCAGCCCCGGCCAACGCCGAGGCGTTGCAGCGCTCTCTTGCGGCGGTGAGAGAGGCAGGCGCCGTTCCTGCCGTCACCGCCATTCTCGATGGCCGGATCCACGTCGGCGTCGACGAATCGGACGAGGAGAGGCTCCTCGGCACCGCCGCAAAAGTCGCCGAACGCGACATTCCGGTCGCAACGGCACAGTCCTGGACGTTCGGCGCGACGACGGTGTCGGCATCGCTGGCGATCGCAGCACACGCTGGCATCTCGGTGTTCGCAACCGGTGGCATCGGTGGCGTCCATAGAGGGGCGGCCGACACCTTCGACGTGAGCGCCGATCTCGGCGCCATCGCGCGCCACCCGGTCGCGACCATCTCGGCAGGAGCCAAGTCCTTTCTCGACCTCCCCAAGACGCTCGAACAGCTCGAGACGCTCGGTGTCCCGGTGATCGGCTGGAACTGCGACGAACTTCCTGCCTTCACCGCCCGCACCTCGCGCCTCCCGCTCACGCACCACACGGACCAGCTGGACACACTGGTTCGGATCGTTGCCTCGCAACTGGGTTTCGGTCGGGGATTGTTGGTCGCAAATCCGGTTCCTGCCGACGATGCGCTCGACCAGGATGTCCACGATGACGCCCTCCAACGCGCGCTTGCCGAGGCCGAACGCCGAGGCGTCTCGGGCCCCTCGGTCACTCCACTCGTACTCGGAGCGATTGCTGACGCCAGTGGGGGAGCATCGGTCTCTGCCAACCTCGCTCTGCTCGAGAACAATGCCGTAGTCGCTGCAGAGCTTGCTGTCGCCCTCCAGAAGTGACCGGTGCAGATCGGTCAGGCTGCCCGCTGACGGCGTTGCGCCTGATTCCGGAGCACCCGCCGGAGCTGATCGGCGTCCAGCGGTTTCGAAAACAAGTATCCCTGCATGTACCGACAGCCATGAGACTTCAAGAAGTTCACCTGTGCTCGGGTTTCGACGCCTTCGGCGATGACGTCGAGGTCCAGGCCGCGGGCGAGCGAGATCACCGCCGTCACGAGCGGGGCGCCACTCTCGCCGATGCGGTTGATGAACGAACGATCGATCTTCAATGTGTCGACCGAAATCCGGTCGAGGTAGTCGAGACCGGTATGACCAACGCCGAAATCGTCGATTGCCGTGCGAATGCCCATCGACCGAAATCGTGACAACGTCGCATTGACCTCTTCGGGTTTCTCGAGAGCGAGCGACTCGGTCAGCTCGAGCTCCAGCCGCTGTGGTTCGAGGCCGGATACCCGAAGCGCAGAGGCGACGTCCTCGGTGAGATGCGTGGCTTTCTGGAACTGACGAGCGGAGAGATTGACTGCGACGTTGATCGGGGGAAGACCCTCGCGAGGCCAGGTCGCGGCTTCGAGGCACGCCTGCTGCAAGGTCCAACGACCAATGGTGTCGATGAGCGCGGACTCTTCGGCCACCGGGACGAACTTCTCCGGACTGATCTGACCAAGACTCGGATGCGCCCAACGAAGGAGCGCCTCGACCGCGAAGATCTCGCCAGTCGCGATGTCCACCTGCGGTTGATAGAAGAGCCGCATCTCCTCGTTCTCGATCGCCCGATGAAGCGCCGCTTCGATCTCGAGACGATGCGCCCCCGGAATGCGTTGGTCGGGGCTGTATGCGACGACCATGTTGCGGCCACGGTCCTTCGCTTCGAACATGGCCGTATCGGCGTTCTCGATCAGGGACTCGACCGTCTCGCCGTCCTTCGGGTACTGCGCCAACCCGATCGACGGCGTGACGTAGATGTCGCGCAGCCCAACATCGAACGGATCGAGAAACTGGTCGAGGAAGAGTCGGCCGATGGCGTGGGCGTGGCGCTCGTCGTTGACCTGCGGCACCAAAATGGAGAACTCATCGCCGCCGAGGCGGGCGACCGTCACGTCTTCGGAAACCCGGCGAGATGCCGAGTCGAGACGCCTGGCGACCTGTCGGAGCAGTTCGTCTCCCGCATCGTGACCGAGGGTGTCGTTGACCGCCTTGAAACGGTCGAGATCGATGAACATCGTGGCGAACTGGACCTCCCGAGTCCGCGCGTTCTCGATGGCGGACTCGAGACGGTTGAAGAAGAGCGGACGGTTCGGCAGGCCCGTCAGGGGATCGTGCTGCCCCTGGTGTTCGACCGCGCCCCAATGACGGATGAGCTGAAGGAGGTGGAGCGCCATCAGCACCGAAAGCACGCTCGACCCGATCGTGATGGCGGCGAGATCAAGACTCCGCGACGTCAACGAGTCGATCCCCACGAGTACCGGGCCGATCAACACGACCGAGAAGGAGGTGATGCTGCGGCCGACGTCGACCTCGGACGCGGGGATGACCGCCGGGGCGAAGGTGTCGCGGACGGTGGGATGCAGGAAGGCCGCCGCAGAGCACGCGGCTGCTGCGAGCAGCACGAACAGCGGGTCGATGCCACTCACCGGCGCAATCAGCAAGCCCAGCGAGAACAGTGCCGCACACTGAGACGCGAGCACGAGGAGGGTCGGAATCGAGAAGGTCGCCTTGTCGTGACCGATGAACCAGATCAGGTAGGCAAGTCCGAAGAAGCCGATCGACCCCGACATCGTGACCACGAGCTGCTCGATCCCACGCCACTCGTCGAATCTCGGAATGACCGCAAACACATGAAGGACCAGTCCGAATCCCGCCGCGAGAATCCCGATTTCTCGTTCGGTGATCGCCGGACGATCTCCAAGGCGGTGTCGTCCGAGCGAGGTCAGGCCGTTTGCAACAACAGCGAACCCTGCACCGGCGATCGAAAACTGGGCGAGCCCCGATCCCAACGAAGAGGCCAGGACCACGAGATGGCCAGCAGCCACCACGACAAGGCCGGTAGGACGAGGGTCGTCCGTCGCCGATCGCATGGTGAGGACTCGCCGGAATCCGACCAGCGTGACCACGACCCCGGCGGCGATCGCCACCGCGGTCAACCGCGTCATCGACTCATTTCTTGTTGCGACTGCGACGCAGGCGAGCATGACGATGGGCGCAACCCAAAACACGCGGTTCATCCGGAGCGACAACATCTCATTCCCTACGGCAGTCGGCACCGCTCATGGCATGGGACCTTCGGCCCATTGGCTGCGAGGGCCCGCATTGAGGCCTCCGCGTAATCAGCGAATTCGGAGGCCGCCACCGGGATTCTGCATCCGGAAGCGAACTCGATCGGCCTCGGCGTCTGCCCGCGCCCACGTGTCGACGAGATCTTCGTCGACACGACGATGCGCAAAGCCCACCGCGACCACAAGGCCGGCCATCTCGAGTTGCACGGCGTGTCGACGTGCACGTCGCTCGAGAGCAGGCAACGAGTTCAGCGGAGAGCACAGCAGGCTCAGCGACGTTGCCGACGTCGCCGTCAACCGGTCCGACGACGGAATCGAATGGCGAATCAAACGAATCGATCGGGAGAGATCCCGTGCTGGGCTCTCCTCGTCGACCATGACCGCACTGATGACGCCGGCGCGTGTACCGGTCATGTCCAAGAGCATCGTCTCCTCAGCGAGGAAACTACGCCACGCATCCAGCGGGACCAGTACTGACGAAGTGCCCGTCCGTTCGATCTTCTCGAGTTCCACGATCTTCGACCACCCTCGGATGGGGTGAGTGCGCCGGGTGCGCATCACGCCATCGCATGGTCCAATCGGCCCGTGTCGTCGGAACCTGAGGAGTCCGCCTCACGCTGCCCCCAGCTCCCGAAGTGGTGCGAACAAACGCCCCACCTCGTCCGATCCGGGAGCCAAGACCTCGAGACGAACCATGCACGACAAGATCGCATGGAGCACCCCAGCACTCGACCCGGGCATCTCCAGGTCATGGTCCGAACAGAACTCGGCAATGCCGAACCAGAGCAGCGACTCCACGTCCGTGCTCGAAATCCGGAGCGGTTCGTATGAGCGGTCGACGTGTGCGGACAAGACGACGGTGACCACGTCGGGATCCACCGGGCTGCCTGCAGCCAATGTCTCGACCAGCACCTCTCGCCTGACCTGACGAAGCAGGGGAGGGAGATCTGCGACGAGTTCAGCGCGAAGCGCAGGATCGAGAGGCCGGCGGATATCGGTCATCAACATGGCATCCAGTCTGACGATGCCCTGTGACAGTGTTTTCCGCATCGCTCAAGACCGCCACGCCGGCGACACGACACACAGACGGCCACACACCCTCCGCATCGCTCAGGACCGCCACGCCGGCGACACGACTAGACGAAAACGACAATGGGCCCCGCCGAAGCGGGGCCCATTGAGCGACGTGTGCGTGACGTCAGATCAGACGAACGCGCTCGCGAACACGAGGCTCACGATGGTCATCACCTTCAGCAAGATGTTCATCGCCGGACCCGAGGTGTCCTTGAACGGGTCGCCGACGGTGTCACCAACGACTGCCGCCTTGTGCGGGTCGGAGCCCTTGCCGCCGTGGTTGCCCTGCTCGATGTACTTCTTTGCGTTGTCCCATGCACCGCCAGCGTTTGCCATGAAGATTGCCAAGGCAAACCCGGTGACGAGGGCACCAGCGAGAAGTCCACCGAGGGCATTCACCGAGATGAAGCCGACGACGAGCGGCACAACGACCGCCAGTGCACCCGGGATGATCATTTCCTTCAGCGACGCCTGCGTCGAGATGGCCACGCAACGAGCCGAGTCAGGGTTGACCCCTTCCTTGCCCTCACGGAGGCCGGGGATCTCGCGGAACTGACGACGAACTTCCTCGATCATCTCTTGTGCAGCACGACCGACTGCGTCGATCGTCAGGGCGGCAAAAAGGAAGGGAAGTCCGGCACCGATGAACAGACCGGTGAAGACATCGACCTCGCCGACGTTGAGGTTCAACGAGCCTCCGGCTTCGTTGACGGCGAACTCGAAGCTCTTGAACAGTGCCAGAGCGGTCAGTGCTGCCGAACCAACAGCGAAGCCCTTGGCGACGGCGGCGGTCGTGTTGCCGAGCGAGTCGAGCGCGTCGGTGACGTCGCGGACACTGGGATCGAGCTCAGCCATTTCGGCGATACCGCCGGCGTTGTCGGCGATCGGACCGTAGGCATCGACCGAGACGACCACACCGGTGGTTGCCAGCATGCCGATGGCCGCCACCGCGATGCCGTACAGACCACCCTCGAGCGAACCGATCGAGTCGAAGGTCTGCTGACCGCCCCAGTACGCGACGCCAACGCCAGCGAGGATCAAACCGACCGAAGCCGCAACCGACACCATGCCGGCGGAGATGCCACCAAGGACGGTGGTCGCAGGGCCGGTCTCGGACTGCTGTGCGATCTTCTTGACGGGACCGAAGTGATCGGAGGTGTAGTACTCGGCGGTCTTGCCGAGCGCCCACCCGATGATCAGACCACCGATGACGGAAACCGCAAGGCCCCACGGCTGATCGAACGTGTCGCCGCCGAAGAGCCAGTACGCCACACCGAGCGTTGCAAACACGGTGATGCCCATGGCGACGTTCGTGCCCATGTGCAGGGCCCGCGAAAGTGCGTGCGAGTCGGTCGAATCGCCACCCTTGACGAGAAAGGAGCCGATGATCGACGCAATCATGCCGACGAAAGCGATGGCAATTGGGAACATCAGCAGCGCCAACGCGTCGTCACCGATGTCATCGGCGGCAAGTGCGGTGGCGAATGCGACCAGCGAGATCGGCGCAATGATCGATCCCGCATACGACTCGAAGAGGTCTGCGCCCATACCAGCAACGTCGCCGACGTTGTCACCCACGTTGTCGGCGATGGTGGCCGGGTTGCGAGGGTCATCTTCGGGGATACCTGCTTCGACCTTGCCGACGAGGTCGGCGCCGACGTCGGCAGCCTTCGTGTAGATGCCACCCCCAACACGGGAGAACAGTGCGATCGTCGACCCGCCCAATCCGTAGGCAGTCACAATCTCGAACGCGGCATCAGCTTCGAGGATCGTCACGAACAAGATGTACGTGATCATCAAACCGAGTAGCGCGAGGCCGGCCACGGAGAAGCCCATGACCGCGCCGCCACGAAAGGCCACCGGCAACGCCTTCGCCGGGCCCTCCTTCGCGGCTTCGGTCGTCCGGGCGTTGGCCATCGTGGCCACCGTCATGCCGGCATAGCCAGCACCAGCCGAGAGCACGGCACCGAGCAAGTAGGCAATGGCGCCGAACGGGTCGATCACGATGGCGATCAGGACAGCCATGACGACGGCGAAAGCCGACACCCATGTGTACTCCTGCTTCAAGAACGCCTTCGCGCCCGTCGAGATCTCGTTCATCAGGAAGACCATGCGGTCGTTGCCCGGGCTGGCCTTCTTCACGTCATTGAAGAAGAAGAACGCCAGTCCCAGCGCGGCAACCGCTGAGATCAATGCGAGGTAGGGGATGGATTCCAAGGTTCTGCGTCTCCGTAGTCAAGGGGTGACCGCTAGGGTTCTGAAGCGCACGTCAGGTGCGGTCCTGGCCCTTTCAGCCGTTCCCGTCCCCACACGAGGCCGCATGAACGATACCCGACGCGACATTCGGTCCCGCCTGATGGTCGCCCGCCAAAATCTCGACGTCGCAAGACAGCTCGACGCGGCCTCCGCCATCGTGGCGGCCATCGTCGAACACGCCGAGTCGATCGGCGCCCAGACGATCGCGGCCTCCTTGCCTCATCGCGGCGAAATCGACCTCCGCCCGACGCTCGAGGCATTGCTTCGTCGAGGGAGACGAATCGCGCTCCCGGTGTGCGGTTCTGCGGGGTCGATGCACTTCAGCCCCTGGGAGCCCGGCGACCGGCTCATCTCGAATCGTTATGGCATCAACGAACCAATCTCGGAACCCCTGACTCCGCACGACATCGACGCCGTCCTCGTCCCGGGAGTGGCATTCTCGCCGAGTGGCGACCGACTCGGCCACGGCGTCGGGTTCTACGACCGATGGTTCGAATCGGCAACGGCACGCGGCGCACGCCCGCGCCGGATCGGCGTTGCACATGACTTTCAGGTCCTCGAGTTGCCCACCCCCGAACCCTGGGATGTGCCGATGGACGTCGTGATCACACCCGCCCGCTCGATCACGGTTCTCCAACGAGGCGAACCCGGCCGGTAGGGTCGACATCGATGCGAGTAATCGTCGTCGGTGCAGGAGAGGTCGGCTCGTACGTCGCGGATCGGCTGAGCCGTGAAGGCGTCGACGTCGTCGTCGTCGAACGAAACGCCAAGCGCGCCTCAGCGCTGTCGGATTCGGCCGACGTCGAAGTCATCACCGGCAGCGGCACCCACCCGAAGGTGCTCGCTGAAGCTGGCGTGCACTCCGCCGATCTACTTGTCGCCGTCACGAAGAGCGACGAGGTGAACCTCGTCGCGTCGATGCTGGCGCGCGAGGCCGACGTCCCTCACACCGTGGTCCGCCTCGAAGCCCCCGAGCTCCGTGGCTTCGACGCCGCCGGACTGCGACGCACCGCCGATGCCGACCTCTTCATCGATCCCGACGAAGAAACCGCGCAGGAAGTTCTCTCATTGATTGAGATGCCGGGAGCGAGCGAGGTGGCCAAGCTCGGCAACGGCGAGGTGCTCGTGATCGGCGCTCGTGTTCCGGAGGGCGCGCCGATCGTCGGAAAGTCATTGGTCCAGCTCGGAGTCGAGAACGAACCTGAGTGGGACTACATCGTCTGCTCAATCCGACGCGGCGACCAGACCGTGATTCCGCGCGGCGACTACGTGATCGAAGCTCATGACCTCGTTCGGATCGTCTGCAAACGGTCGGCCCGCCGGTCGGTCGCCAAGCTGGTCGGTCTTGCTCGTGACGTGCCACGGGAGATCCTGCTGCTCGGTGGCGGGCGAACGGCGACCCTGGTGGCGCAGAAGCTGCACAGCACTGGTGCACGCGTGCAGATGATCGAACGCGACCCAGACCGGGCCCGCGAACTCGCCGAACGGTTGGACGGGGTACGCGTTCTGCTCGGTGACGTCACCGACAGCGATGTACTCGATGAGGCAGATCTGCCGCGCATCGAGCTCGTGGCTGCGCTCACCGGCGAGGACGATGCAAACGTGCTGGCGTCGGTCTACGCCAAATCCTCCGGAGTTCCCGAGACCATCGCCGTCGTTCACCGATTGAATTTCCTCGATCTTCTCGACCAGGTCGGCGTCGATGCGGCGCTGTCGCCACGAACGGCGACGGCCAACGCGGTGCTCCGCTTCGTCCGCCAGGACGTGGCCGCTGTCGCCACCTTCCTCCACGCAGAGGTCGAGATGCTCGAATTCGAGATTCACTCCGGCGCAGCCGCCGACGGGAAGGCCATCGCCGAACTCGGCCTGCCCCGCGACGTACTGGTCGGCGCGGTCGTGCGGGACGGACGCGCCGAGATCGCTCGTGGCCGAACGTCGCTTCGCAAAGGCGACCACGTGATCGTCATTGCCGAACCCGAGTCGGTCGACCGAGTCGCCGATCTACTCGGCTGATCGGCCATGGCATCGCGCGGGACGATCCGGGTCCTGCCACTTCCGTTCGGCGTCGGACTGGGCACTTCGGGCGTTGCGGTCCTCTTCTCGTCGATGACCGGACTCGTGCTCGACGATCGCAGTCATCAGCAGATGCTCGCCCGTCTGACGGTCGTGTCGATTGCGGCGATCGCCATCGGGATCGCGATCGCACGGCGACAGCACGTCGCGCGGATCACACCCGCGATGGCCATGTCGATGTTCGTCGCGGGCTGGACCGGGGCGACCCTCGTTGCGATCGTCGCCTTTCTGGCGTCTGGACACCTCGATTCGACCTTCGACAGCCTCTTCGAGGCCGTCAGCGCGACGTCGACGACCGGGCTGACGACGGTCGACGACCCCCAAACACTCCCGCACGCCATTCGCCTCATGCGGGTTGCGTTGCCGTGGTGCACGGGCTTCGGTGTTTTGGTCGTGTCGATGGGCGTTCTTCCCGCGGCGGTCGCCGGTGTCGAGCTCGCACCGGTGAGACGGCTCCACGGTCGAGAAAAGCTTGTGACGACTCCCCGAGAAGCACTCAAGCGCATCTCCGGGCTCTATGCCCTGCTCACCGCCGTCACGGTGATCGGTTTACGTCTGAGCGGCCTCGGAAGCTTCGATTCGATCAGCTACGGACTGTCGATTGCCTCGACGTCGGGCATGTCGAATCACGCCGACTCACTGGGCCATTTCGACTCGTTCGCCGTCGATGCCGTCGCGACCGTTGGAATGCTCGCTGCGGGAGGCAACCTGCTCGTTGTGTGGTGGGCGATTCGGGGCCACCTCGGCCCCGTTCTGCAGTCCACCGAGCTCCGGTTGTACCTGACGCTCTTCGTTCTCGGCGTCGTCACCGTCTTCGCGGCTGGCGACGGCCTTTCGATCGAATCCGCTGCCTTCTCCGTGGCGTCAATGCTCTCGACGACGGGGCTGCGATCAGGCGACTGGGCCGCAGCTGGCGGATATCCGCAAGCGGCATTGATCGTGCTCGGTGGGCTCGGCGCCATGAGTGGATCGCTGGGATCGGGATTTCGGTTGGCACGTGTGGCACGTGTCGCCCTCGAGGTGCGACGTCGGCTCCAGCAGCTCGTCAACCCTGCTCGGGTGAGTGTGCTCCGGATGGACGGCACTGCGTTGAACGAGGATTCGCTGAAACGAACATTCGGTTACCTGTGGATGCATGCGTTCACGCTCGCATTGTTGGCCGTGCTCCTCAACGCCCGGTCTCTCGATGTGATCGGGACCGCCTCCCTTGCGGTCGCCGTAGTGTCCAACAACGCCACTTATGTGGACGACTCCGCCATCACGACGACCGTTCGGTTGTCGAGCTGGTCAGAAGCTGTCGCCATGTCAGGCATGATGCTCGGTCGTCTCTCGATCTATCCGGTTCTGCTCACCGTTGCGGGGGTCGGTCGCTGGCTCGCTCGCCAGCGCCCCCACCAGCACGCCGGTATCAGGATGCGCCCTGATGCGTGAATGGCAGTTGCAGGCGCGCCGACCCGACGGCTTTCAGAAGCCGACTCGACGACTCCGATCCACCGTCGCCCATATCAGCGGTCTTGCGCTGCTCGTTGTCGCTCCCGGCCTGATGGTTTGCGCCGGAGTTGAAGCGTTCGGACGTGGTGACGACACGATTCCGCTGCTCATCTGCGCAGGACTTTTCGGAGGGCTGGGAGCACTGATGTGGTCCGGCACACGGCTCGGCGACCTCGCTCCGCGGACGGTGTTCGCAGCGGTTGCGTGGTCCTGGCTACTCGTCTCGGTGATGGGAGCCCTTCCCTACGTCCTGGCCCGGACGTTTGCCCAACCCGGACAAGGGCGGTGGATCGAACTTGCCGACGCCGTCTTCGAATCTGTGTCTGGCTACACCTGCACGGGATCCACCGTGCTGACCACGTTGGGAGATCTCGGCGACCCGGATCCCGAAGTCGGCGACGGTGTCCTTTTCTACCGACAACTCACGCAGTGGTACGGCGGTATGGGCTTTGTCCAACTGGTGATCACCGTTCTACCGACGCTCGGGGGTCGTGCAATCGGATTCATCGGCGCAGAGGCCACGGGCCCGAACACGGAGCGACTCTCGCCCCGTGCCACCGATACGGCGCGAATCCTCTGGAAGCTCTACGTCGGAGCCACCGTCGTCATCACCCTGGGCTACGTGGTCGCCGGAATGCGCCCCTACGACGCGCTCGCCCACGCATTGACCACCTCAGCAACCGGCGGGTTCTCGATGTACAACGACTCACTTGGCGAGTTCGACTCGTTGCCCATCGAGCTGTGGGCGATGGCCGCAATGGCATTCGGCGGCTCGAACTGGGCGCTCCACTGGGTCTTCCTCACCCGAGATCGATCGGTCTACGGACGAGACCATGAGTTTCGCGCCTACATCGGCGTGCTGATCGTCGCCTCTACCGCGCTCACCTTCATGCTCTGGGCAGACGGCGGGTACGGAACTGGCTCGACCGCCTTGCGAGCTGCGACATTCAATGCCATCAGCCTCGGCTCGTCGACCGGTTTCGGCAATGCTCAGGGACCCGGTACCGCAGGGGATATCGCCGCATGGGCGGCCAGTCCTCTGCTCGTGATCCTGCTGTTGATGTTCGTCGGCGGCATGTCGGGATCCACCGCCGGAGGGTCGAAGGTGATCCGCTCGAGAATCCTGCTCGCCATCTCGCATCGGACACTCGCCGAAGTCCGTCAGCCCCGAGCCATCGTGCCGGTGAAGCTCGGCCGAGACATCGTCAGCGAAACCGTCGTTGGACGGGTCGCCACGTTCATGATGGCGTACCTTGCGCTCATCGTCGGCGGCCTACTTGTGGTGACGCTCCTTGGTGGCGAGATCGAAGCATCTCTCGCCGGGGTCGTCGGCTCGCTCGGCAACATGGGACCGGCATTTGGTGAGGCCGGCCCAACATCGACGTTTCAAGCGGCCTTTCCGACCCCCGCTCGGCTCGTCCTCGCGTTCTTGATGTTGGCCGGCCGCCTGGAGTTGTTCGCGGTGCTGTTGATGTTCGCGGCGCCGCGGCGATCCGTGCGCGCCCTTCGACCGCACAAGCACACGTTCTGACGGAGAAGACCTCAGCCGATCATGAGTTCGGCGAGAACGAGCGTGAGGTCCCACGGATCGGACGCACCGCACAACTCACGAGCCGAGTGCATGGCCAGTTGGGGCACGCCGACATCGAGCGCCCGCATGCCTGTCGCCGCGGCCACGGTCGGGCCGATCGTCGAACCACATGGCATGTCGCTGCGGCTCACGAACTGCTGGGTCGAGACCCCGGCTCGTTCGGCGGCCAGCTCGAAGAGTGCGGCCGAGACGGCGTCGGTCGTGTAGCGCTGGTTCGCGTTGAACTTCAGCGCAGGACCGCCGTTGCAGTGAATGACATGGTGCGGGTCGTGCTTGTGGGGCTGGTTGGGATGCGTGGCGTGTGCGTTGTCCGACGAGACGAACAACGAATCGGCGATGGACCGCGCATAGGAGTCGACATCGCCACCGAGCGATGCGTTGATCGACTGCAATCGCTGCGGTAGTGCTGCGGTTGCCGCCCCCGTAGAGGAGACCGATCCCACTTCCTCGTGGTCGAACAGGGTGACCACGGAGATCGCGTCGGGTGCTGCTCCGGCAAGGGCGGTGATCGCGGCGTGGCACGACAGCTGGTTGTCGAGTCGCGGGGCAGAAAGCAGGTCTTCGTCGACGCCGACGAGCGTCGAGGGCACGACGTCGTGCAACATGAGTTCAAAACCGAGAATGTCTGTCCCGGGAACCGCGATCTCGTCGGCAACGATGTCGAGAATCGATCGATTCGTGCCGTCGTCGATCGCCCACACGGGGGCGAGGTGCTCTTGGCGGTTGAGCGCCAAGCGTTCGTTCACCTCTCGATCGAGGTGTATCGCGAGTTGCGGGACGCGCAGGATCGGGCGATCGATCCGCACCAGTTGTTCCCGAACGCCCTCCGGTCCTCGGAGGGTCACTCGCCCCGAAAGTCCGCAATCTCGGTCGAGCCACGAGTTGAGCAGGACGCCGCCGTAGATCTCGATGCCGAGCCGTCGCCAACCCGCCGCTGGCGCATCGGGATGGGGCTTGAGTCGCAGGTTTGGCGAATCCGTATGGGCCCCAATCACGCGGAACGGCGTGGAGGCCGTTGCACCATCGGGCACGATCCACGCAATGAGCGAACCTCCGTCCGCGCGATACCAGCGACCCGACGGCGAGCCATCCGCGTCGTGCCACGCGGTGAATCCTGCCGCCTCCAACATGGCGGTCGCCGTTCGGACCACATGAAATGGCGACGGCGATTCGTCGATGAAACGACCAAGCGCGAGTGCATGGGCGCGATGGCTGGGACTCAGGACTGACATCGGTCCTCCTCGATGACGCAGACGGTGCCATCATGACAGAGAGCGCCTCAGCGTCGAGGCGAGCGGCACCCGATCTCGACGAGCTGATGGTGTTGTAGCGACCTGTGGAGAACCTGTAGCGTCGCGGTTCCGGGCCAATGCCGTCCCGTCGTGATCGCACCGAAAATGCGAGACACACGCCCAGACGAAGCGCCCGCGGCGACCTCGGTCGTCGCGCGGTGTCACGCGACGAGACGACGAAAGGCACGACCGGTGACCGGACTGCCCCCCAGACAAGGCCTCTACGACCCGCTGAACGAACATGACGCATGCGGGCTGAACTTCGTGTGCGACATCAAGGGGCGAGCTTCCCACCGAATCGTCCAACTCGGTCTCGGTGCACTCTGCGCACTCGACCATCGGGGCGCCGCTGGAGCCGACCCCGACGTCGGGGACGGGTCGGGGCTTCTTCTGCAGGTGCCGGACACGTTCTTGCGTTCCGTGGTCGACTTCTCGCTTCCCGATGCCGGATCGTACGGCACCGGCATCGCGTTCCTGCCGCAGGACTCGGGCGCTGCGGCTGCGGCGAAGGCCGAGATCCAGCGAATCGCCGTCGAAGAGGGTCTCGTGGTCCTCGGCTGGCGGACCGTCCCGACCCGGCCGGACACGATCGGCGCAGGTGCTCGGGTGACCATGCCGACCTTTGCGCAGCCCTTCTTCGAGGCCGAAGACGGCGTGAGCGGACTGGCACTCGACCGACGCCTCTACGTGGCACGCAAACGCTTCGAACACGAGATCTCCGTCGTCGCGGGCGCCGACGAAGTGAACGAAGCCATGGGCGGGGCTTCATCGATGCACGACGGGGTCTACTTCCCCTCGCTCTCGTGTCGGACCTTCGTCTACAAGGGCATGCTCACCACGCTGCAGCTGGCGGAGTTCTACCCCGATCTGTCCGACGAGCGCTTCGAATCCGCAATCGCGCTGGTCCACAGCCGATTCAGCACCAACACGTTTCCGGCGTGGCCGCTCGCCCATCCCTATCGCTGCGTCGCGCACAACGGGGAGATCAACACGATCAAGGGGAACCGAAACTGGATGCGCGCCCGTGAGGCGTCGCTCCAATCCGACGTCTTCGGCGATGACCTCAAGAAGCTCTTTCCCGTCTGCACGCCCGGTGCGTCAGACACGGCGGGCTTCGACGAATGTCTCGAGCTGCTGACGCTCTCGGGCTACTCCATGCCCGAAGCCGTCCTCATGATGATCCCTGAGCCTTGGGAGAACCATGCGTCGATGCCCCCTGAGCGTCGTGCGTTCTACGAGCATCATGCGACTCGCATGGAACCGTGGGACGGCCCGGCTTCGATGTCGTTCACCGACGGCACCGTCGTCGGTGCGGTCTTGGACCGAAACGGATTGCGGCCGAGCCGCTACTGGGTGACGTCGGATGACCTGGTCGTCATGGCCTCTGAGGTCGGCGTGGTGGACATCGACCAGGCGACCGTGATCGAGAAGGGCCGGCTCGAACCGGGACGCATCTTCTTCATCGACACTGCAGCGGGACGGATCGTCCGAGACGACGAGATCAAGGACGGGCTGGCCGCATCGATGCCGTTCGCGGAATGGCTCGACGCCTCGTTGCATCATCTCGGCGATCTTCCACCAGCGACCGATTCGCGGCCGGTCGAGGGCACTCATCAGACCCGTCAACTCGCCTTCGGGTGGACGCACGAGGATCTGAAGATCTTGCTCTCGCCTATGGCGCGTGACGGCAAGGAAGCGCTCGGCTCGATGGGCACCGACACCCCGATCGCCGCGCTTTCTGATCGTGCGCGACTCTTGTACGACTACTTCCAGCAGCTCTTCGCCCAGGTCACGAACCCCCCGCTCGACGCGATCCGCGAAGAGCTCATCACCGCCGTCATCACCAATCTCGGCCCGAGGGGCAATCTCCTCGAGTCTGCGCCGGGTCCGGCGCAAATCCGCCTGGCACACCCGACGCTCACTCCGGCCGAGCTGGCAAAACTGCTCCCGGGCAACGAGGACGCCGTCTTGTCTTCGACCGTGCTCGACACCGTCTTCGCCGCCGGCTCGCCAGAACCTGATGCTGCCGTCACCGCAGCGCTCGAGGAGCTGCGTGCGAAGGCCGACGCGGCCGTCGCAGCAGGCCATGACCTCATCATCTTGTCGGATCGGACGACTGGCCCGGAGCTGGCGCCCATTCCTGCGCTGCTCGCAACGGCTGCCGTGCACCACCATCTCGTGGCAAACGGGACGAGGATGGAAATCGACATCGTCGTCGAAACGGGCGAAGCGCGCGAGGTCCATCACCTCGCCTGCCTGCTCGGGTTCGGCGCCCGAGCGGTCTGCCCCTACGTCGCGTTCGAGACGATCGATGCGCTCGTCGACAGCGGCCAGCTGTCACTCGATCGGGCGACAGCCGAAGCCAACTACGTCTCGGCGATCGACAAGGGCCTCCTCAAGGTCATGTCCAAGATGGGCATCTCGACGATCGCGTCGTACACCGGCGCCGAGATCTTCGAATCGATTGGCCTTGGTCAAGAGGTGCTCGACGGGTACTTCGGCGGCTCCACGAGTCGGCTGGGGGGCGTCGGGCTCGACGTGATCGCGGCCGAGGCACTCGAGCGGCATGGTCGAGCCTTTCCGGCGAATCCGAATCATCGTGCGCATCGCACCCTCGAGGTCGGTGGCGAATATCAGTGGCGTCGCGAGGGAGAGTTTCACCTCTTCAACCCGGACACCGTCTTCAAGCTGCAGCACGCCACTCGGGCGAAGCGATTCGACATCTTCCGCGACTACACGAGCGCCGTCGATGAGCAGGCGAAGACCCTTGCCACACTTCGCGGACTGTTCGATTTCGACACGAGCCGCCGCGAACCTGTTCCGCTCGACGAGGTCGAGTCCGCAGCCGAGATCGTCAAGCGGTTCTCGACCGGCGCGATGTCGTACGGCTCGATCAGCGCTGAAGCGCACGAGACGCTCGCCATCGCGATGAACCAGATCGGCGCCAAGTCCAACACCGGCGAAGGTGGCGAGGACCCCGAGCGGTTCGTCCCGATGCCCGATGGTTCGTCCAAGCGGTCATCGATCAAGCAGGTGGCCTCCGGCCGCTTCGGCGTGACGTCCAACTATCTGGTCAACGCCGACGATCTCCAGATCAAGATGGCCCAGGGCGCCAAGCCAGGAGAAGGTGGACAGCTTCCCGGTCACAAGGTGTACCCGTGGATCGCAAAGACTCGTAAGAGCACACCGGGCGTCGGCCTGATCAGTCCGCCGCCCCACCACGACATCTACTCGATCGAGGACCTGGCCCAGCTCATCTACGACCTGAAGAGCGCGAACGATCAGGCTCGCGTGCACGTCAAGCTCGTGAGCGAGCTCGGCGTCGGCACGGTCGCCGCCGGTGTTTCGAAGGCCCATGCGGACGTCGTGTTGATCTCTGGTCACGACGGAGGCACCGGCGCATCGCCACTGACGTCGGTCAAGCACGCCGGCGCGCCGTGGGAACTCGGTCTGGCCGAAACCCAACAGACCCTGCTGATGAACGGACTTCGAGACCGAATCGTCGTTCAGGTCGACGGGCAGCTCAAGACGGGCCGCGACGTCGTCATCGCCGCGCTGCTCGGCGCTGATGAGTTCGGTTTCGCCACCGCACCATTGGTGGTCATGGGGTGCGTGATGATGCGCGTGTGCCACCTCAACACCTGTCCGGTCGGCGTGGCGACACAGGACCCAGAGTTGCGCAAGAAGTTCAGCGGATCGCCCGAGTTCGTCGTCAACTTCTTCGAATTCATCGCAGAAGAGGTGCGCGAAATCCTCGCCAGCCTCGGATTCCGATCGCTCGAGGAAGCGATCGGACAGGCCGAGAGCCTCGACGTCGAGGCAGCAGTCGACCACTGGAAGGCAGACGGACTCGATCTTTCACCGATCCTCTACGTACCCCCGCTGCTCGAGGGCGAAGCACGTCGCAACACCACCACGCAGTACCACGGTCTCGAGAAGGCCCTCGATCGCATGCTGATCGATGCTGCAGCGTCTGCGCTCGACGGCGGCACGCCGGTGGAGATCACGACCCCGGTGCGCAACGTCGACCGATCGGTTGGCACCCAGCTCGGCGCCGAGCTCACAAGGCGCCACGGCGAAGATGGACTCCCCGACGACACCATCGTTGTCCGTCTGACCGGATCGGCAGGCAACAGCCTGGGCGCCTTCATGCCCTCAGGCATCACGCTCCACCTCACCGGTGACGCCAATGACTTCGTCGGAAAAGGACTCTCCGGAGGCCGCATCATCGTGCGCACCCCGGACGATCTCGGCTGCGTCGCCGAAGACAACATCATCGCTGGGAACGTCATCGGGTACGGCGCAACAGGAGGCGAGATCCACCTGCGGGGCCGGGCTGGCGAACGGTTCTGTGTCCGCAACTCCGGAGCGACGGCCGTCGTCGAGGGCGTCGGCGACCACGGTTGCGAGTACATGACCGGGGGAGTGGCGGTGGTGTTGGGCCGGACCGGCCGCAACTTTGCCGCGGGTATGTCGGGTGGTGTCGCCTACCTGCTCGATCCAGACGGAACAGCAGGCACGAATGTGAATCTCGAGATGGTCGACGTCATCGATCCAACCGCTGAGGATCTCGCCGATCTGCACCGGATCGTGGATCGCCATGCGACGGAGACCGGTTCGGATGTGGCGATTCGGGTCCTCGCCGATTGGGACAATGTGCGATTCGTCAAGATCATGCCGCGCGACTACGCCCGGGTACTCGACGCAGCTGCCAGCGCACGCGCCGCTGGGGAGGATGAGCTCGAGGCCATCATGGCGTCGGCTCGCACAGGAGGAAAGTGACATGGGCGATCCGACCGGCTTCATGAAACACGACCGCGAGACGCCGACCCGTCGGCCCGTCCCGGTTCGTCTTCTCGATTGGAACGAGGTCTACGAGCCGTTCCCCGAAGACACGCTTCGCACGCAGGCGTCGCGTTGCATGGACTGCGGCATTCCGTTCTGCAACAGCGGTTGCCCGCTCGGAAACCTGATACCGGACTTCAACGATCTCGTGTACCGCGGCGATTGGAAAGAAGCATCGGAACGGCTGCACGCCACCAACAACTTTCCGGAGTTCACGGGTCGGCTGTGCCCGGCCCCGTGCGAAGGGTCGTGCGTTCTGGGCATCCACGAACCGCCAGTGACCATCAAACAGGTCGAGATCGAAATCGTCGAGCGAGCGTTCGAAGAGGGCTGGGTGACCCCCGTCCTCCCCGCGACCAAGACCGGCAAGTCCGTGGCCGTCGTCGGGTCTGGCCCTGCGGGACTCGCCGCTGCGCAGCAGCTGACCCGGGCCGGACATGACGTCACCGTGTATGAGCGGGCCGAACGAATCGGCGGCCTTCTTCGATACGGCATCCCCGAATTCAAGATGGAGAAGCGGATCATCGACCGACGACTCGAGCAGATGACGGCCGAAGGCACGGTCTTTCGGACGGGCATCGAGGTTGGCGTCGACGTGTCGGTCGCCGAGCTTCGTTCGAGTCATGACGCAATCGTTTTGTCGGGCGGCGCGACCCAGTGGCGTGATCTCCCGATCCCTGGACGGGACGCAGGAGGCATTCTCCAGGCGATGGAGTTCCTCCCGCCCGCCAACCGGGTGCAGATGGGCGATCTCGACGAACACCCGGTGTCGGCTGAAGGACTCGACGTGGTGATCATCGGAGGCGGCGACACCGGGGCCGATTGTCTCGGCACGGTCCTCCGGCACGGTGCACGATCGGTCAAGCAGCTCGAGATCATGCCCGAACCTCCAGGCGAGCGGGGCGACAACAACCCGTGGCCGACCTGGCCGATGATTCTTCGGACCCCATCGGCGCATGAAGAAGCGATCGAGACCGCTGGAGAAGACATCCGCGAGTATGCGATCAACACGGTCGAGTTCGAGGCCGACGACGACGGACATGTGGCTGCGCTGCACACCGTTCGGGTCGAACGCGTCATCGAGGACGGCCGGATGCGTTTTGATCCGATCGATGGGACCCAAGAGCGGTTGCCTGCGCAGCTGGTCCTGCTTGCGATGGGATTCACCGGGCCGGAGCGGTCGCCGCTGCTCGAGGACCTCGACGTCGACCTCACCGACCGAGGCAACGTCGGTCGAACCGATCAGTGGTCGACGAATGTCGACGGTGTTTTCACCTGTGGAGACATGGGCCGTGGCCAATCGCTCATCGTGTGGGCGATCGCAGAGGGCCGTTCGTGTGCGGCGTCGGTCGATGCGCATCTCATGGGCTCGACATCGCTGCCCTCGCCAGTCGCACCGACCGATCAGCCGCTGCGCTGATCAACCACCCTCCGTGAGCCGAGATGGCTCAACATTGCCGCTCGCAAACCGATAGTTCCTCGAACAGGCGCTCGTGTCGAGGAAACCATGCTGAAGAATGCCTCCCTGCGGAACAAGCTCGTCATCGTGGCGGGAGTCCCGCTATTGATCTTGTTGGTGATCGCCGTCATGACGGCGCTGAACCAGCGATCGACGTCCACTGATGCGTCGCTCGCCGAGCGACACGCGGAACTGATCGAGCTCAACGGCCTCCTGATCGAGGCCCTGGGGACCGAAGCACTCGAGAATCAGAACGCGGTCTTCAATGGGACGGAGTCGCTTGCGGCCGCTCAAGAGGCCACACGGTCGATCGAGTCGCAGTGGCTGGCCCGTGCTGGTGACTTCGCAGAGATCGACGGCGGGGCGGCCCAAGCGGTCGTCGAAGGCCTCGACGGTCATCGCATCTCGATCGCCACCAGCTTCAACACCGATCCGGCTGGTGCCGCCGAAGTTGCTGCGCTCGATCGGGCGCTGATCGGCCGACTGGCCGCGCTCGAGCCGCAGTTGATCGACGCGACACGTGGCGACGCACTCGCGTCGCTCCGACGGACCTCTTCGGCATCGGAGGCGCTCATCCGGAACATCGATGCAGCCATCGTTGGCCTCTCCACGGCACACGCCGGCACGCCGATGTCCGGGCTACAAGCCGCGATTGGTGCCGCCAACGCGTCTGCCGTCGCACACGACAACATCACGCCGCCGGCCGCGCACGTCGGCGAACCCAGCGGAACCTTCACCACACTGTCCGAGTCCCTCACAAGCGGATCGGTCGATCCTGCGGACTGGCAACCGGCCGCGGAGGAACGCATCGGGCAGGCTGCGCAAGCCCACACGATCACGGCTCGCGCCGCCGCAGCAGACGCAGCCAATCACGCGTCGACCGCATCGGGCACCATGCGAAACGTCGCATTGGCAGCGCTGGCTGCACTCGTGCTCTCTGCGTTGGTCGCCGCGTTCTTCGCCTCTCGGGCCAAGAAGGACATGCGGGCGCTCGAGGCGCGAGCTCGGACATTCGCCGAGGTGGACATCCCGGCGGCGACAGACTCGCTTCGGACCGGCAAGGCCCTCGAGAACGCCGATGGCGATCTGTTCGATCCCGATGACCTCGGAGACGAGGACGCACGAGCCGTGGCGAAGCAACTCGAGTCGGCACGCACCGCGCTGAGCGGGCTGGGAGCAAGCGCCGGCGAGATTCACGCCGGAGTGTCGCAAACGTTCGTGAGTCTCGCTCGACGCAGTCAAGCGATGGTCGACCGCCAGCTCGAGGCGATCGATGTCCTCGAGTCCAAGGAGCGTGACGCTGACCGTTTGAGCCTGTTGTATCGAGTTGATCACCTGGCCACTCGGATGCGACGCAACGCCGAAAGCCTACTGGTTCTGGCCGGGAGCCAGACTCATCGCCGCAGGGGAGAGGCCGTCCAGCTTCGCGAGGTTCTTCGAGTCGCAATCGGCGAGGTCGAGGACTACCGCCGGATCATTCCGATCTCGCTCGATGACCAGGTCGTCGCCGGGCACCATGCCCAGGAGCTGGCGCATCTGCTGGCGGAACTGATGGAGAATGCCGCACAACAGTCGCCGCCGGGAACGGCAGTCGACGTAATGGGTGCCCGAGACTCCGACGGCGTGTATTCGCTGCGAATCATCGACCGGGGAACCGGTATCGAGCCCACGCAGCTCGAGTCCATCAACGAGATGTTGTCGTCGCCGGAGAATGGTCCGGTCACGCTCGGAAATGCCATTGGCCTTCGGGTTGTCGGTCGGCTCGCTCATCACCTCGGACTCACCGTGCGGCTTGCCCCAACGAGCGACGGCGGAACGTGTGCAACCGTCCATGTGCCCGCAGCCGTCATCGGAGAGTGGGATCGGGAGCAGGTCGCCTCGCCGTTGGCGGCTACTCGCCCCGTGGCCGCTCCGACCCCGGCAGTCCAGCCCGAGCCGCAGGTGGCCGAAGCGCCCTCGATGTTCAGCCCCGAACCCGACGTCGTCGCCATGCCGGACGCCGCAATCGCACCCCCGGTTCACACCGAGGCCGATGCCGCACCGCCATCGATCGATGCCTCCCTCAGCACTTACGGCGTCGTCGGACTGCAGCAGGACTTTGCCCAACCGGACGAACCGGTCGTGGAGGTCGCCCCGGCCGATCCGATCCCGGCGCCACTCGCTTCCGGTGACGGCACGGCACCCGGCGACGTCTTCGACCTGCCGGACGATCTCCGTGAAGCTCCAGGCGACCCGCTCGCTGCCGCAACGGACGCGGCGCCTGCGACGCCGACGACCTTTGAGGTCGCACCGTCGCCGTTTGAGGCTGAGACGTTCGAACCGGAGCCTTCACCATTCGATGACTCGCCATCGCCCTTCGAAGCGGCGTCCGCAAGTCCTTCGCCCTTCGACACGATCAGCGTCCCGGAGCCGACCGCGCCGTCGCCATTCGACTCCGCGCCGGATCTCCCCGCATCCCCTGAACCGCAGGTCCCAGCACCACTTGCGGGCTCCGGAATGACGGCGATTCAGCATCCCGAACCATCACCGGTCGAGCCAGCGGTCCCGGCTGTCCCGGAGCCGCTGACTCAGCCGATGACGCCTCCGATTGGCCAGGCGCCGGTCGCGGCAACACCCGTTTCCCCGTCCGGGTCACACGCCCCAGCACCAGATTCGTCTGCTCCGGCTCCGGCCCCAATGCCGGTCCCTTCTGAAGCGGTTGCACCCGCACCCGCTCCTACACCAGCGCCCGCTCCGGCTCCGGCTCCGGCACCGGCGGCGGCTCCTGCTGGCGCCGTCGCAGCGTCGCTCGGTGGTGCACCCGTCGCAGAAGCACCCCCATCGACAACGGCATCGGGCCTCGTCCGACGGAAGCGATCCGACGCCGACGAACCGAATCCTCTCGACGAAACCCGCACTGGACCGTCCCGCAGATCTCCTGATCAGGTCCGATCAATGTTGTCCCGATACAAGACAGGACTCGAGCGAGGACGGACCACGACCGATCAGGACGGTACATCGTGACCACAGCTGAACACGCACAAAGCCACGACGTGAGCTGGCTCATCACCAGCTTCGTCGACCAGACACCCGGAGTCGTCGAAGCGATTGTGGTGTCGTCAGACGGATTGCTTATGGCGATGTCCAACGGATTGGATCGAGCAGGGGCGGATCGCTTCGCCGCGGTCACTTCCGGATTGATCGGGCTCGCCTACGGTGCGGCCGGACGCTTCGGCGGAGGTCGCGTCAACGAAGTGATCGTCGAAATGGACAACGCCCTGCTCCTCGTGACCGGGATCTCGGACGGTTCCGCGCTCGGAGTCGTCGCCGACGCCAATTGCGACATCGGCTTCATCGGGTACGAAATGGCGGTTCTGGTCGAGAAGACGGGCCGGGTCCTGACCCCCGAGCTTCGCGCCCAGCTGGTGAGCGCTCTCCCGCAATGAGTCCGTCCGATCCGCCGATCCCCGAGTCCGGGCCGCCATCACGGCTTCGGATCCCTCCCTACGCCGTCACCGGTGGACGGACCCGCGTGGACGTCGACATTCCGTTCGAGGCGTTGGTTCGGACGACCGAGCGTGGACGCGAGCATCTTCGCCTGGTCGGATTCGAACGCCGCGACATTCTGCAACTCGCGGAGAGCCCCATCGCTGTCGCCGAGATCTCGGCCCATCTTCGCCTTCCGATCGGAGCCATTCGTGTGCTCGTCGGCGACCTCAGCGTCGAGGGCCACGTTCAGACCAAGGCAATGACGGTCAAGGCCGACACTGCGCTTCTGGAAAGGGTGCGCGATGGCCTTCGGAGACTCTGATGGAAAGGTGGTGTCGATGACCCCGCAAGACACCGAAGATTCCTCGGTACCGCTTCCGGTGAAGATCGTCGTCGCCGGCGGCTATGCCGTCGGCAAGACGACGTTCGTTGGGTCGATCTCCGAGATCGAGCCGCTCACGACCGAAGCTGCGCTGACCACGGTCAGTCGCGGCGTCGACGATGAAGGCGACGCCAACCTGAAGTCGTCGACGACGGTCGCGCTCGACTTCGGACGTGTCGCCCTCGGAAACGAACTGGTCCTCTACTTGTTCGGTACGCCCGGCCAGGATCGATTCCGATTCATGTGGGACGAGCTGACCCGCGGGGCCATCGGTGCCGTGGTCCTGCTCGACACTCGGCGGTTCGAAGACAGCTTCGGCGCCGTCGAGTACTTCGAGCGGGCAAAGGTGCCCTTCGTTGTCGCAGTCAACGCGTTCCACGGCCAGTTGCATCACTCCCTCGATGATGTGCGAGACGGACTCGATCTCGCCCCGGACATCCCGATCGTCGCCACGGACGCGCGCGAGAGAGAACTCACGAAAGCGACGCTGCTCGAGCTCGTCGAATTCGCGCTCGTACGCGCTAATCACGCCGAGGCTGCCTGACGGCTACGGTTCCCCGGAACCGTCGTCACGATCGATCGTCGAGGCAAGGTCGCCTCGTTCGACACGATCGATCTCGGGCCGGACCCGGACGGCGTACCAGATCGCCAATGGCACGCCCAGCGGGATGATCGCTGCGCCGCCCAACAGGAGGGCAAGCCACACGACCTGTCTGCGGCCGGCGAGCGCCCACACCCATTGTGGGGCTCGGGCGGCGTGCAAGAACATCAGGCCGATGCCGGCCAGCGGAATACCGGCGACCGCGATCAACACTGCGGTCCGAAATATCTCGCCGATGCTGAAGATCACGGATTTGCCTCGAGAGACGTCTGGCCAGCTCGACGATGGTATCGACCGACGGTCCTGCGCCGACGACCGTTTGGATACATAAACTCACGACATGGGTCTTCCGTGTCCGCGATGTGGTCAGTCACTCGAGAGTGAGGAGTACTACGGCGTGTGTTCGCGGTGTGCAACCGAGCTCCGATCCACCTACTCGGGTGACGCACGGGCCGTCGACGTCGCCGAATACGAACCGAAGATGAACGTCGTTCCGAACGCGATCGCGTCCAAGGAGTAGCCGGATCAGGCCTCGGACGAGGCGAAGTGTTCGAGCTCCTCGAGGAGCAGCGTCGGCGAGTCGGTCATGATTCCGTCGACCCCGAGTGCGAGAAGACGCCGCATCTCTTCGGGTTCGTCAACCGTCCACGCGTGTACGACGAGCCCATCGCGGTGGGACCGAAGGACGAACCGACGTCCGATCGGCGACAGCAACAACCACTTCGGGACCTGGTGGGCGACGGTACCTGTGGGACGAGGCAACGGGAGCCCAACCGCCCGAAGAACACCGCGCAGAATCTGTCGCGGTCCGCTACTGGTCGCGACCCGGGGGCGGATGCTCCGGATCCGCTGCAGACGACGGTCCGAAAACGAGCCAATGCACACGCGTCCATGGGCTCCGAACTCGTCGATCACGCCAAGAAGAGGAAGGACGACCTCGTCGCTCTTGGCGTCGACGTTGAATCGCGCATCCGGGTAGCGCTCGAGGAGCTCCCGCAGCGTCGGAATCGAGCTACCCCCGAGGTCGACCTCCCGAATCTCGTCGAGCGTTCGCTCATCGATTCGCCCGCTTCTGTCGGTGACCCGGCCGAGATCGGCATCGTGGAATGCGACGACCGCCCCGTCAGCCGAGACGTGGACGTCAGTCTCAAGACAGGCGATCCCGAGCGAGACCGCGTGGTCGAACGCCGCGAGTGAATTCTCCGGCCGTTCGTTGGCCCCGCCGCGATGCGCGATCGCGGTTGGGCTCGCCATTCCGAGGTAGCTCCTTCCTGGCTTCATCACACGAAACCGTAGGGCATCGGCGACATCGATCGCTTCCCCGACGGCCATCACCGTTGTGAAGGGGCGCACACAGGGTGCCAGGACTCCAGCCGACTAGGGTTCACCCACATGCGACGGACCAAGATCGTGGCGAGCCTCGGACCCGCCACCGACGACGAATCAGTACTGCGCGGCATCATTCGAGCGGGCGTCGACGTCGCTCGGATCAACCTCAGCCACGGATCGGTCGACGACGGAATGGATCGCTATGAGGCGGTCCGTCGAATCGCCCGCGAAGAAGGCCGCCACGTCGGGATTCTCGCCGACCTTCCCGGGCCAAAGGTACGAGTCGCTGCGTTCGCCGAAGAGTCGGTGTTCGACGAGGGAGACCGGGTTCGACTCGTCGTTGGTTCTGAGTCGTCATCGGCCAAGGTGATCGAGGTCGACTACCCACAGCTCGCCTCCAGCTTCGCCCCCGGAGATCGTGTGGTGATCGGCGATGGCCGTCTCGTTCTCGAGGTCAACGCCGTCGGCGACGATCTCGATGCCACGGTGATCAATTCCGGCGTCCTCACCGGCTCGCCGGGAGTCCACGTCCCTGCGGACAAGCTGGCCATGTCCACGCCGACACCCCACGACCTGAAGCTGTTGGACGCAATGGTCGATGTCGGGGTCGACATGGTTGCCGTGTCGTTTGTTCGTTCGGCTCACGACATGCGTCGGGTTGGCACCGAACCGCACCCCCGTGGACCGCTGCTCGTCGCCAAGGTCGAGACGCGGGCCGCCATCGAGAACCTCGACGGCATCATCGAGGCGTCCGGGGCAATCATGGTCGCTCGAGGCGACCTCGGAAACGAGCTCCCCATCGAGGACCTCCCGATCACCCAGAAAGAAATCATCCGCCGCTGCATCGCGGGCGGAAAGCCCGTCATCACCGCGACGCAGATGCTCGAATCGATGATCTCCGCGCCAGCGCCGACGCGTGCCGAAGCCAGCGACGTCGCCAACGCCGTGTGGGACGGCACGTCCGCAGTGATGCTGTCTGGAGAGACCGCGGTCGGCATCGATCCCGTCAACTGCGTGAGAACGATGGGCCGGATCGCCCGCAAAGCCGACGACGTCTTCGACCACGAGGCGTGGGCTCGCAACGTCGCCGCATTGCGAATGACCGAGTCGGGATCCGGCACCGAGGTCACCGACGCAATGACCGTGGCCGGGTGGCGCGCCTGTCGTGAGCTCGAAGTCTCGGCGGTCCTCTGCATCTCCGGCACCGGTTTCACGGTGCGCCAGATGGCCCGCTTCCGTCCGCAGGCGCAGATCCTGGGTCTCAGCACGGACGAGCGAACACTGCAGCAGCTGACGATGTCGTGGGGGACGACCCCGGTGCTCCTGCCAACGGCGGGGACCCGTGAAGAGATGATGGCGGAAGCGCTCAAGGTCGCCGCATCTGAAGGCCATGTCCGAAGCGGTGAGCAGGTCGCGCTCCTCGGCGGAGACGGAGTCGGCGCCAAAGTGACCAACAACCTCCGCATCGTGACGGTGCCGTAGGTGTCCACTCACGACGTGAAGTTCGGCGGATCCGGGATCCCACAGACCGTGCTCCCGGCCGAACCCGATGCGGTGCTCGCAGATCTCGAGCGGGCTGGCACGCTCGAGCCGCAGCAACGACGCATCGTGCTTGGCGAGATCGCAGCCGCTGCGCCGCGGACGCTCGGCGTGTGGGCCGCGCTCGGCGACCAGGCAAGCGACACGATCGAGGCGTACGCCTACTACCGAATCGGCTATCACCGAGGGCTCGACTCGCTCCGTCAGAACGGTTGGCGGGGGAGCGGATTCGTTCGGTGGGAGCACGAGTCCAACCGCCCGTTTCTCCGCTGCCTCGCCGGCCTCCAACGGATGGCCGCAACGATCGGCGAGACTGACGAGGCCGAACGGTGCGACCTCTTCCTTCGTCAGCTCGACCCCTCGTGGCCACCGGACGTCCACTGAGCGATCTCACCCCATTCGAGGGGTTCGTGCTCATCGGCGGTGCCAGCCGAAGGATGGGACGCGACAAGGCCACCCTCGACGTCGAAGGAGCACCGCTCGCTCGCCGTTCGCAGCGTGCCCTCCTCGATGCGCAACGTGTCACCTATGTCGGTGGGGACCATCACCCCGACCCACAGGGCGATCGGCCGACCGAATGGCGACGAGACGCCCACCCCGGAGGTGGTCCTCTGCCGGCCATCAAACTCTGCTTGGACACTGCCGATTCGGCGGTCGTCGCGATCCTGGCGTGTGACTTGCCCGGGATCGACGCCGCCGCAGTCCGCACACTCGTCGAACGACTCACCAGATCAGGTGCCGACGTTGCCGTGCCGATCGTCGGTGGACGTTCTCAGTGGCTGGCTGCCGCCTGGCGGACCTCGCCTGCGCGAGCCGGCGTCGCAGCAGCCCTCGATGTCGGCTCGCGTGCACCTCGTCAGGCCATGCGCTGGCTCTCCGCCGAGTATGTCATCTTCGCCGACGACGGCACCTTGGACGATGTCGATTCGGTGGAGGATCTTGCCCGCTCCGGGCTTCGGTATCGCCTCGACGACCTGGGCCAGTAACATCGCATGAATGCCTGACCACGAGATCACCGTCGACGAACTCGCAACACTCGCCGATGTGACGTTGATCGACGTGCGCGAGACCGACGAATACACGAGCGGGCATGTTCCTGGAGCGGTTCATCTCCCGCTCAGTGAGCTCGCTGAGCGTGCGGGCGATGTCCCGGACGCCGGGACGGTGTACGTGATCTGTGCGGCTGGCGGGCGGTCCGCGCAAGCGATCGACGCGCTGCACGCATCGACTGCGACGCTCGTCAACGTCGTCGGGGGCACGAACGCCTGGAGAGACCAAGGGCGCCCGCTCGTCGTGGGCGGGAAGCCGGAGTGAGTGGCGACGGACACGAGCTGATCACCACCGATACCGCGCTTCGTGACTTCCTCGCGAGAGCGACCGAACCGAACCGCTACGCCATCGACACCGAGTTCCATCGAGAACGGTCATATTTTCCGCGAGTCGCCCTCTTGCAGATCAACACGGGCAACGAGATCGGCCTGATCGACCCGCTCGAGGTCGACCCCGAACCGCTCGCAGAGCTCTTCGCCTCAGAGGCAACTGCCGTTCTCCACGCAGCCAGCCAGGACCTCGAGGTCTTCGAGCACTGGGTTGGTTCGGTTCCCCGCCGAATCTTCGATACACAACTCGCGGCCGGTTTCACCGGACTCTCCACGCCATCGCTCGCCGCGTTGCATGATCGAGTCCTGCACATCTCACTGCCAAAGACGTCGAGGCTGACCGATTGGCTTGCTCGCCCCCTGAGCGACGACCAACGCGAATACGCCGCCAGCGACGTTGCACATCTGCTCGAGCTGAGCGACCGAATCAGCGATGAACTCCGCGAGCTCGGACGACTCGAGTGGGCCGAAGCGGAGTGCGAGGTGCTCCGGTCCCAGCCGCGAGGACGACGGGACCCCGACGATGCGTGGCGTCGGATAAAGGCCGTCCGCCAGCTCAAGGGTGCCTCGCTCGGAGCCGCTCGGGCCCTTGCCGCCTGGCGAGAGCGACAGGCCGCCGAACTCGACCAACCAGTCCGCTTCATCTTGTCCGACCTCGCCCTTGTCGGAATTGCCCAGCGACGCCCGAAGACGCTCGAACAGATCGGTTCGATCCGCGGGGTCGACGATCGTATGGGCCGAGGCGAGACCGGTGAGATCATTCTTCGACTCGTTCGCGAGGGTGCCGAGCTGCCGCCACCCTCGTCGTCGGGGGCGACACGACGCGAGCCGCGTCCGGATCTACGGCCTGCCGTCACCCTGGTCGCCGCCTGGGTTGCTCAGCTCGCTCGAGAACTTCGACTCGATCCCGCGCTTCTCGGAGCACGAGCCGACATCGAGGCCCTGGTGCGTGGCGATGAGGACGCCAGGTTGTCCCATGGGTGGCGTGCGGAGATCGCCGGAGAACCGATCAGATCACTGATGAGCGGCGAAGCCGCGCTCGCGTTCGACGGCAACGGTGGATTGGTGCTCGAGGAACGATCTCGGAGACCGGTTGCCCGCTCCGGTGAGTGAAGCGAGGTCTTCAGTCGCTAGACTTGCGGTTCTGTATCGGCCGGCGTTCCCGGAGGTCTGCAGGGTGAAGAAGGGTCGACATCGCCGTTTCGAAGAGGCGCGAGCGCTCAAGCGGTCCCAGGACGTGGACCTCGATGATCTGTTCGACAGTCTCAACGAGGACGACGCGGATGCGCACAAGCCCGAACACGATGCGTGGGCCGATGTTGCCGCGGAGTGGGAGGCTAAGAACACCGACGACGAGGATGGCGTCGCGGACGACGGTGATGGTTCCGCGTCCGAGGAAGAGTAACCGTTAGCCCTCGTTCGACGCTCGAACGGGATCGGCCACAGCCACCTCAGGACTCTCGGTAGCGGCGCACAACGCGTCGGCGACCGCCTCGCCCGCCAACGCCGCGACTTCGGCGCGCAGTGATCGGGCGACGGTCTCCCTGCCGACGTGTGTCGCCGCCGGGTCGTCGTGGCACCACCAGCCGAGATCCGTCCCAGCGTCTCCCCAGTCGCGTCGTCTCCACTGTCGAACGAAGTGGGTGGCGTGATCGTGATCGTCGACGTGATGTTCGACCCGCAACGGGAGCTGCCAACACACCTCAGGTTTCCATTCGAGAGGTTCGATCTCGGCTCGAACGGCCGCGAGATGGAAGGCACAGCCAGCCCCTCCAGGAAAATCCGGACGATTGAGGAACACACACGCTCCCTCGTGGACGAGCGTCACCCGGTCTCCGTCGTCGTCGATGGTCGTCAGGTCATCCACGCAGGTGGATGCGTCTGCGTTGTCTGAACGCAGTCCAGCCCATTGCCAGAGCTCCGACGGAAGTGCTGCCGCCACCGACATGACCCGGCGAAGGTCGTCCTCGTCCGAGAAATGCGCACCGTAGCTGCAACAACCCCGCTGGCCGGCGGCGTCGCGTTCTTCCTCGATCCCTTGGCACCCAGCGCCCCAGATGCAGGTCCAATTGGATGCGAAGAACGAGAGGTCGAAAAGCCACGTGTCGCCGTCAGGCGCCTCGAACGACGCCCAGTGAGTGGGTTCAAGCATCGTGTCTGCCTACCGGGGCGTCGCTAGCATTCGGCCGATGAGCGAGGAACGCCGCAACGAACTCGCCGACCGACTCGACGGAATCGCGGAGGCCATCGCCGAACTCGGCATGGAGAACATGCGCTCCCGAATCGACGCCGGCGAAACCGACCGATGGGCCGCCGATGAAGAAAAGCGGCTGGCAAGAGCGAGACGAGCCGTCATCAAGGCGTCGCTGGAGTTGCGTCGTTGAGCGCGTCGATGAGCTGACGAAGCCGGGCGTAGCCGTGCCGATTGAACCGAAAGGCGATTCGGTCGAGATCCAGGTTGTCACGATCTCGGACTTCTGACTCCGTGGGCTCGATTCGTTCGATCGCTCCATCTTCGATGATGTCCCCAAACTCGGTCGTGAGCGTCCGAAGCTCGTCGTCGTCTGGTGACCGTCGAAGACGGAGAACGAGACGCTGGCCGACGGCGCGAGCGGAGTGATACGTGCGGTAGAACCGGACCATCTCATCGGCGGCCTCCTCGACCGAGTTGGTGAGCAGAAACAGCGACATGTCCGCCGGCGAGATGAGTCCGTCGGCGAGTAGCTCCTTGCTCACGAAGTCCTGCCAACGCTCCCAATAGGTCGAGCCCTCTGGATCGAGGAGCACGACGGGTGCAAGGATCGACTTGCCGGTTTGCATCAGCGTCAAGAGCTCGAAGGCTTCGTCCATCGTCCCGAAGCCGCCCGGCAGAATTGCATAGCCGTGACTTTCCTTCATGAACGTCACCTTGCGAGTGAAGAAGTACCGGAAGTTGATGAGCTTGGGGTCGTCAGCGATGAACTCGTTCGCCGATGCCTCGAACGGCAGGACGATGTTGATGCCGAACGAATTCTCTGCCCCGGCTCCTTCGAGTCCGGCCGCCATGATCCCGGGGCCTGCTCCGGTCATGACCATCCAGTCGCGGGCCGCCATGGACGCGCCCAAGTGCTTCGCGCTCTCATACGCGGGATCGCCCGACGTGATTCGGGCCGAGCCGAAGATCGTGCACTTCTTGATGTCGCGATACGGCGCGAAGACGTGGAACGCGTATCGCAGCTCCTTGAGCGCCGCGTTCACGAGTTTGAGATCGGCCCGGCCGACGTCTTCTCGCCCCATGCGGAGCGCAGAGACGACCATCTCGAAGATCAGATCCTGGTCGTCTCGGATTCCGGCATCATCGATGACCGAGGCGATCCGTTGATCGACCTCTCCGTGACCGGTTCGGTAGCGGGGCAGCTGTTCCATCCGCGCATCGTAGCGATACCACGCCGGCCCGAAGGGTCAGTCGATGAGGTCGTAGACGGTGTTTCTTTGCCGCAACGTCCGGCCGAGTGGGGCGACCAGGTCCGCGAAGTCGTCCCTCGTAGCGGCGGTCCCATGGCTTGCTCCGGCGGCCCGGCTGATGTTCTCGTCGATGAGCGTGCCCCCAAGGTCGTTCACGCCTGCGTGGAGGAGCTGTCCGACGCCGTTCATGCCGATCTTGGGCCACGATGCCTGGATGTTGTCAATCGCACCGTGATAGACGATTCGGGCCACTGCGTGCATGAGCAAAGTCTCGCGGAAGGTCGGCCCGCGTCGTGCCCGTCGCCGGAGGTAGATCGGCGAGGCCATGTGCACGAATGGCAGTGTGACGAACTCGGTGAACCCGCCTGTTTCGAGCTGAAGTTCGCGGGTCCGAAGCAGGTGACGCGCCCAGTGTCGTGGTGTCTCGACCGCCCCGAACATGATGGTCACGTTGGAGGTCAGCCCGACTCGGTGCGCCAGGCGATGTGCTTCGAGCCATTCTTCGGTGTTGACCTTGTCGGGGCAAAGGATCGCCCGCACTTCATCATCGAGAATCTCGGCCGCGGTCCCCGGCAACGATCGCAGGCCGGCGTCTCGGAGGCGTGCGAGGTACTTCTCGAGCGGTTCGCCGAGACGGCGAGCGCCCTCCGTCACCTCGAGCGCAGTGAAGCCATGGATGTGGATGTCGGGCACTGCTTGGTGGACGGCGTCGATCACATCGACGTAGTACTCGCCATCGAAATCGGGGTGAATACCACCTTGCAGGCAGACCTCGGTGGCTCCGAGCTCGGCAGCCTCGGCGACTCGTTCGGCGATGTCGTCCAACGTGAGGAGGTACGGGGCGCCGCGGAGATTGAGCGAAAGCGGCCCCTTGCTGAATCCGCAGAACTGGCACTTGAACGTGCAGACGTTGGTGTAGTTGATGTTCCGATTGGCGACGAAGGTGACCACATCGCCGTTGACGAGCTGACGGAGGCGATCGGCATGCTCGCTCACGGCAGTGACTTCGGCACCGCGAGCGGAGAACAACGTGACGATCTGGTCTTCGTCGAGGGAGCCGCCTGCGGCCGCGTGATCGAGGACCTCAGCGACGGCGCCGCCGATGCTGGCGAGAGCAGCGGGGAGCAGTCTCGGGGGAGTGGCATCTGCGCCCGAATACCACGCCGTGGACCGATCGCCGACCAAAACCACCTCGGCCCCATCGCCGACTGCACCGACTTCCATGGTGCGCTCGGGAAACACGGCACCGGGATCGTCGCGACCGAGACCCTCGGCGTCGGCCCGGTCGCCGACGGCAAAGTGCAACGCAGGATCGATCCAGATGTCACGCTCGGCAACGAAGCGAGGATGGACGGTGAGTCGCGGCGCGAGCACATGACCGTCGGGCAACGCCGCGTCGATCGCGTCGACTTGCGGCCAGGGCTTCTCGGGGTTGACGTGATCGATCGTGACGGGCGAGATGCCACCGAGGTCGTCGATGCCCGCATCGACGAGCGATGCGACGTTCGAGACGAGGTTCGGGGGTGCCTGTACCGACACTTCCGCGGGAAGGATTTCACGGGCCAGCGCAATCGCTTCGAGATGCTCGGCCTCCGGACAGGGCGGGTGACGATGCATCCGGGTGTCACTTTTCGGCAGGAAGTTCTGCACGATCACTTCTTGCACATGTCCATGACGATCATGCGATTCGGCGATCGCTTCGAGGGCTTGGATTCGATCTGCGCGACTCTCGCCGATCCCGACGAGGATCCCGGTCGTGAAGGGTATGCGCAGCTCTCCCGCGGCCTCCAACGTCGCGAGCCGTCGTTCGGGCGTCTTGTCCGGCGATCCCTTGTGGCATTCGAGGTCCGCGTTGAGCGACTCGAGCATCATGCCCTGCGAGGGTGACACCGGACGGAGTGATGCGAGCTCGTCGCGATCGAGCGCACCCGCGTTTGCGTGGGGGAGCAGCCCGGTTTCGGACAGAACCAACGCGGCCGCAGCCCGGAGATAGTCGATGGTGGTCTGGTAGCCGTTCTCGTCGAGCCATTCTTGCGCGGCGGGGTAGCGGAGCTCTGGGCGTTCGCCCAGTGTGAAGAGTGCCTCATGACAACCCGCCCGGGCCCCGGCTCGGGCGATCTTGAGTACCTCGGGAAGCGAGAGATACGGCGCCTCCACCCGCGCCGGCGGCTCGGCGAACGTGCAATAGCCGCATCGGTCCTGACAGAGCTTCGTCAACGGGATGAAGACTTTGGGCGACCAGGTCAGACGTGTTCCGAACTGTTCGTCGCGTCGACGAGCGCTGCGGCGCATCTGATCGGCGATGGGTCCCGGCAGCTCGAGCTCGGCCTGGACGGGGAGCAGGGTCACTGGATTGCCTCCGACGTGTGCGTGCGGCGCCGGATCGCCTGAGCCGAGACAACGTCACCGCACGACGTGCACACGGTTCGATTCTCAATCGGGCCGCCGCATTCGGCGTGAACGAGCGTGGGGCCCGTCGTCTCGACGCCCCATCGCTCGCCCCACTGCAGGAGCGATATCAGGACCGGGGACAACTCGAGGCCCGCCGTCGTCAGGCGGTAGTCGTGACGGACGGGTCGGTCCTGGTACGGCACGCGCTGGACGACACCGTTGTCGACCAGACGGCCGAGCCGGTTGGTCAACAAGTTGGTCGAGATACCTGTCGCCTCGACGATTTCGGCGAACCGATGGTTGCCGGCGAAGATCGATCGAAGGACGAGCAGCGACCAGCGATCACCAATCGCATCGAGCGCGGCGGTGATCGAATCGGTCGATTCGGGGCGGGGGAGCGTAGCGCTGGTCACGCACGCACTGTACTGGGTTACTTGCAATATGCAAGTAACCTCAGGAGAGGCCCTCCGCCTTGGCGGTCAGCGAGGCGAGCAGCGAGTCGAAGCTCTTCTCGAACGCCGCCACCCCTTCATCTTCGAGCTGCACCGCGACGACATCGAGATCGACGCCCAGGGCGGCGATGTCGGCCAGCACGGACTGCGCCTCGGCGAGATCTGCGTCGATGGTCCGCGCAACCGTTCCGTGGTCGAGGAAGTGGCCGAGCGTCGAATCCGGGATGGTGTTGACCGAGTTCGGGCCGATCAACGAGTCGACGTAGAGCGTGTCGGGGTAGTCCGGGTTCTTCGTACTCGTCGATGCCCACAGAGGACGTTGAACCTGTGCTCCACGGGCTTCGAGAGCTTCCCAACGCGGGCCACTGAACGTCTCGAGGAAAGCGGCATAGGCCAACTTCCCGTTGGCGACCGCGGCTTTGCCCCGAAGCGCGAGTGCGGCATCCGTGCCGATCTCGGTGAGTCGAGCATCGACCTCGACATCCACGCGGCTGATGAAGAACGATGCGACGCTCGAGATCGAGGACAGATCCCCCTCCGCGCGCTCCAAACCGCTGATGTAGGCCTCCATCACCTCTCGATACCGATCGACCGAGAACAGCAGGGTCACGTTGATGCTGCGTTTCTCTGAGATCATCTGGCCGATTGCGGGTACCCCTTCCGCCGTCGCCGGGATCTTCACGTACAGGTTGGGTTCGTCGATCTGGTCCCACAGTGTTCGGGCAGCCGCCTCGGTGCCCGCTTGATCGCGTGCAAGGCCGGGGTCGACTTCAACCGACACGAAACCATCGAGTCCGTCCGAGGCGTCATAGAGCGGGCGGCACAGGGCGAGCGCGTCCTCGATGTCGGTGGTCACGAGCCCCCAGTAGGCCTCCTCGACCGACGCACCCGACCGAAGGAGTTCTGCGAACTGCTCGGTGTACTCGTCGGATCCTTCGATCGCCTTCTGGAAGATGCTCGGGTTCGAGGTGATGCCCCGGACGCCGCGATCGAGCCAGCGCTGCAGCTCGCCATCGTGAAGCCAGCCGCGGCGAAGGTTGTCCAGCCACGGGCTCTGTTGATGGTCGTTGAAGAGTTGGTGGAGGGTCGTCTCATCCATGCGCCGACCCTACCGCCCGACGACTCGACGAACGGGCGCTTTCGGTCGATCAGTCGATCGCTGCTCGTATGGCATCGACGACTGCGGTCGAGGTCATGCCCAGATGTTCCATGATCTCGCCGCCCGGGGCCGAGGCTCCGAAACGGTCGATTCCGAGGCACGTATCCGCCCATCGGTGCCATCCGTGGGTCGACCCGGCCTCGATCGAAACGGTCGGATGCGTCCGGGGGAGCACTGCGGCGCGGTAGTCGAGGTCCTGCTCGACGAAGACTTCCCAACAGGGCAACGAGACCACACGGACGAGCACGCCCTGTTCGGCCAACAGGTCGGCGGCCTCGACGGCATGTTGCAACTCCGACCCCGTTGCGACCACAGTCGCCACGGCATCGGTGGACTCTCGCAGCACGTACCCGCCCCGGGCGACTCCGGCTGGCGACGTGCCCGAAAGGACAGGAAGGTTCTGGCGCGAGCAGATCATGGCCGTCGGATGCGGGCGCTCGAGCGCGGCCGCCCACGCTGCTGCCGTCTCGTTGGCGTCACCGGGACGCCACACGTCAAGCCCTGGCATCGCACGAAGCGAGGCGACGTGTTCGACCGGCTGGTGGGTCGGACCGTCCTCGCCGACGCCGATCGAATCGTGGGTCCACGAGAAAATCATCTTGTGATGACCCAGGGCCGCGAGGCGGACGGCGCCACGCATGTAGTCACTGAACACGAGAAAGGTTCCGCCGACCGGCAGGAGGTGGCCGTGGGCGGCCATCCCAACCATCGCCGAACCCATGCCGTGCTCCCGTATGCCGAAGTAGATCTGACGACCGCTGCGGTCATCCCCGAAGACGCCATGGCCGGAGATCACGGTCCCGGTGTTGCCTGTCAGATCAGCACCGCCGCCGACGATTCCTGGATGCACGTCGACGAGGGCTTGCAGGACCGCTCCGGACGCTTTCCGGGTCGCGACGGACTCACCCCTTTCCCACGTCGGGATGGCGTCCTTGTACCCGTCGGGAAGGACGCCATGAACGAGTGCGTCGAGCGCCGTTCGATCTCCGGAGAACGACTCGACCCGGTCCGACCATGCAGACGCCGCATCCGAACCCCGTGCTCCGAGGTCGCGGCAGTATGCGAACACATCGTCGGGCACGTGGAACGTCTCGTCGGCGGGGAGGCCCATCGCGGTCTTCGTCGCCGCGATCTCGTCGTCCTTGATTGCGTACCCGTGCGCGTGGTGCGTGCCGGCGTGCTCGGTGGCCGGAACTCCGATCGTCGTGTTGAGGACGATGAGTGAGGGACGCTCGGTCTCAGCCATGCCTTCGCGGATGGCGGCTTCGAGCGCATCGAGGTCTTCGCCGACGTCGCCGGCTTCGACGACGTGCCAGCCATAGCTCCTGAAGCGCGCGGCCGAGTCGTCACTGAACGACAGATCGGTCGAGCCGTCGATCGAGATCTTGTTGTCGTCGTAGACGAACACGATCTTGCCCAGCCGGAGGTGGCCGGCAAGCGACGCCGCCTCGTGGCTCACGCCCTCTTGGAGATCGCCGTCGGAGCACAAGCCGAAGATGTAGTGGTCGCAGATCTCCGAACCGAGCCGCGCCCGGATGTGCGCCTCTGCGATGGCCATGCCGGTCGCATTGGCGAACCCTTGTCCAAGCGGCCCCGTCGTGACCTCGACACCTGCCGTGTGCCCCACTTCGGGGTGACCCGGTGTTGCCGAGCCCCACTGGCGAAAGTCACGAAGATCGTCGAGCGTCAGCCCAAAGCCGTACAGGTGAAGCAGCGAGTACTGAAGGATCGATGCGTGGCCCGGCGAAAGGATGAATCGATCCCGGTCGAACCACTGCGGATTGGCCGCGTCGAAGTTCATGATTCGGCCAAACAGCACATGGGCCACGGGCGCAAGCGACATGGCGGTTCCCTGGTGTCCCGACCGGGCGGCGTGTGGCGCATCCATCGACAACCCGCGGATGGTCGAAATGGTGAGTCGATCGAGTTCGTCCACGTGCTTGCTCCTGGTCCGGCGGCGACGATGCGCACGCTAGCAAGGGGTCAGGTCTTTGCTGTCCGAAATGAGGAGCGTGCTCGCGGTGAATCCGTGGACGTGGTTGCGTCCGCCGATCGGACCGATCTCCCCGGCGCAGAACATACCCGTGAGCGCCGAGGCCCCAGTCAGCTCCACAATCGCTGCGGCATCGTGGTCCGGGGAGCCGAAGAGCCGTTTCCCTCTCCCGTTGCAGGTAAAGGCGATCGCGGCGGACGCTGCAGAATCGGCAAGGCGTCGATGGAGGTCCGCCGTCGCCGTCTCCGCGTCGCGGACATGGAACTGGATCGTCGCTCCGAGCTCGACGGGGGCGCCGATGGCGATCGCCCCCGTGTCATGGTCGGCGCCGAGCAGTCCGCGTATCAAGAAGTCCCCGGTCGTGAACTCGTCGGGATTGCCTTCGTCGATCACCAGCCCCACGTGCAGTCCCGACGCCATCCGAGCTCGGTCAACCTCGGAGGCCTCGAGGGCGAGCCGGCGAAGCAACGGGAGTGGCGCTTCTGAGGCGAGCTCGGTGACGACGTTGCCGACCGAGCCGGTGACGGTGAGCGGCTGACCGATGGGACGACAGCCTTGCGAGACGGCCGAATCGAGGGTTGCGCCGCGCAGGCAAACGCCGACCGCTCCAGCGTCGAACACAGAGCGGCCGTGGATGAGGCGATTTCCGCCCGGTCCGGAGCCCGCTGACGCAAGCCCTCCATGAAGACGAATCGGTCGGTCGAGCGCGTCGGCGGCCGCAACGATTTCGCTGACCGGAGACGAGAAAGGGTCGGCGAGCAGGACCAGGTCCCTCGAATCCTCCAAGGCCGGGTCAAGGGCCGCCCATCCGCCGACGGGCTCAGCCGTGCCCGGCTCGAAGCGAACCAGGCGCGCCTCCAGCCCTCGGAGCGCCATGATCGACAGCGCAGAGGAGTCTTCGACCTCTCGTCGGCCCTCGAGCACTCCGCAGGCGGTGGCACCGATGACGATGTCGGTCTCGAGCAGCGTACGAAGCGCCGGCGCGATGTCTTCGAGCGCACCGGTCAGGTCCCCGGTCGCAAAGGCGAAGACGAGATCGGCCCCAGGCCCAATGCGGTCCAGGACGCTGCCGGCGACTTCGCCGACGGCATGTGTCGCGAGCGGGTGCTCGCTGATGGCCGATGCTGCCTCGATCACGTCAGTCGGCGGCCTCGCTGGCGTGATCGAGCACGGTGTAGGGCACGACCATCACCGGCCCTTGGTCCAGTCGGACATGGGCGTGCACCGTGTACGGCGTCGACGGTATGTCGATCTCGGCGCGTACGAGCCGGTATCCGAATTTGCCGGGATCGACCTGCAGGGGTTGGACGCTGCGGGCGACCTGCTCGTCGCCGACGAGGAAGCGGACCTCGAGCACGGCGGCCCCGGCGTGCTCTGCGCCGGCCCGAACCAGAACGACGAGATGAGGGGCCCAGAGATGCGGCCCCTCCTGCGATGCCGCGCCCGAGAACTGCACGCCGCCGAGATCGATCCGCGTGGCAGGCCCCGCCACTTGGCGAAAGTCGATCTCGTCGATGAACAGGGCCGCGAGGATCTCCATCGAGGACTCCGGATCCGGCACCGATTCGTCGGACATCGTCCCCTCGCTCATGCGGCGACCTCCGTGGAGACAAAGACGGGCTGGCGATGCCGCACCTGCGCGAGTCCGACCCGTTCGAAGAGTCGGATCATCCACCAACCGGGATCCACCTGTCCACGCCCGAGCGAGAACCGGGCCGAGGTGGGTGCAGCGTGATGGTTGTTGTGGAGTCCCTCGCCGCAGGTCAGGAAAGCGAGCCATTGCAGGTTGGTTGCCGAGTTCTGGTACGGACGCTCGCCGAACGTGTGAGCGATGGCATTGACTGCGCCGGAGAGCAGGAGATAGCCAACGAAATGCATCGCGGCCGCAAGCACGCCGGCCCACCAGCCGAGTGCCACGACCAGGCCGCCGGTGGTGATCGCCAGCCCCACCATCGCATGGTCGAGCAGCCACCGATCGAGGCGGGTCTGGGGGAGATCACGCGCATGGCGGGCGACCTGTTTGGGGTCCCGGGCGACCGCTCGGTACAGCATCACGTTCGTCAGCTGCACTCGCCGCCAGCCGAGCTGCTTCGGGCTGTGAGGGTCGTCAGCCTCATCGGTGAATGCGTGATGTTTGCGATGGACCGCCGCCCATTGACGGGGCCGGATGCCCGTCAGAAGCCAGATGACGAACCGGAAGACAAGCGTCAGTGGAGGCGACAGGGCAACGGCTCGATGCGCAAGCGCACGATGCAGGTACACCGTCGTCGCGATGTTTGCGATCTGTGTGAACACGACGGCAACGACGATGGCGAGGACGATCGTTGAGACCAAGGGAACCCTCCCGGAGCCGGACGGATGCGAAACCTACCGCATTGGCTGAGTACAGTTCCCGCCATGCGCCGCTGGATTCTGCCCCTGGTGCTGCTCGTCGTCGCCGCCGCCGCGGCATGGCAGGCGGTCGAGACCGATCGAAACCTCGCCGAACAGACCGAACAGGCGTCAGGCGAGGCGGCGCCCGCCGTGCGCACACCGCTGCTGTCGGTGCGGCGCGTACCGGAGTATTTGCGCGCCCCGATCGTTCGGGAGCGTTTCCGGTCAGATCTCGAGACCGTTGCCGCGACCTTTCCGACCCAGAGTTGCCTCGTCGTGTCGATCGACGGCGAGGTCGTGTTCGAACAGAACCCGACGCTCCCGCTCGTCCCGGCTTCCGCACAGAAGCTGTTGACCGCATGGGGCGTGTACGAGACTCTCGGAGAGAACTTCACCTACGAAACTCGGGTCGTCACCGACGCTCCGCTGAGCGACGGGGTGCTCGACGGCAACCTCTGGCTGATCGGTGACGGCGACCCCTTGATCGCCTCGAGCGCCTACTCGGAGCGCTACGACCAGCAGCCCCACTTCCGAACACCAATCGAAACCCTGGCTGATGCGGTCGTTGCCGCCGGCATCCGCGAGATCACGGGATCGGTGATTGGCGACGAGAGCCACTACGACACCGAGCGGTACGTGCCGCAATGGCCGGAGCGATTCACGAACGTCGCCCAGAATCAGACCGGCCCGCTTTCCGCGCTGGTCATCAACGACGGATTCGTCTCGTTCGATTCCATCAACCCGGCGAACTCGCTCTCGACCGCCGCCGCGGATCCCGCAGCGCACGCGGCCGCCTTCTTCGATGACGAACTCGAAGCTCGATCGGTCGTCATTCGCCAATCCGCCGGCTCAGGAGAGGCTCCGGTCGGGGCCCGAACGATCGCCACGCTGACCTCCGAACCGGTTTCGGTGGTCACGAACCAGATGGTCGACATCAGCGACAACATGGGCGCCGAGCTCCTCCTCAAGGAAATCGGCGCCGAATCCACCGGTCGAGGCACGACGGTCGACGGCGCTGCGGCACTCGAGGGCCTGCTCCGAAGCCGCGGCTTCCCGACATCGGAGATCGACGTGGTCGATGGCTCCGGGCTTGCGTCGGACAACCGGCTCACCTGCGCGCTTCTGGTCGAGATCCTCGACGACACGGTCGGCGGCCCGCTCCACGACGGACTCGCCGTCGCCGGCCAGACGGGCACGTTGCTCGAACGAATGGTCGGTACGCCCGCCGAAGGACGTGTCCGCGCAAAGACGGGCCGCCTCAACGAGGTCGGGGCACTCGCCGGCACCGCAGAAGCATCCGATGGAACCCTCATCACGTTCGCGTGGGTCGCCAACACGACCGACCTGTACCCGGTCGAAGAAATGACCGACACCCAGGACGCCATCGCCTTCGAACTGGTCGAATACCCCGAGGGCCCACCCGTCGATGCACTCGCCCCGATTGGATGACGTGACGAGCGACTCCAACACCGAAATGCCGATGTTCCCTCTCGGGTCGACGGTCTTTCCCGGACAGGTCGTTCCGCTTCACATCTTCGAGGAGCGATATCGCCAGCTCATGGCCGATCTGACACAACGAGACACCCCAGAATTCGGGATCGTTTTGATCGAACGAGGACACGAAGTCGGCGGCGGCGACGCACGCGCCACCGTGGCGACGCGGGTCGAGGTGGCGCAGTTCGAACGCTACGACGATGGCCGTTGGGGAGTGATCGCCGTCGGCCGAGACCGTCTCGACGTCGTCGAGTGGCTCGATGACGCTCCCTACCCTCGCGCCATCGTTCGTTCTCGAGCGCGTGTCGACGACGGGGGAGCGCTCGACGACCTCGAGACGGCACTGCGTGCAGTCCTCACCGAAGCGGTCCGGCGAAGCGGTGGGGAGATACCCGAAGACCTTGCGTTGAGCAACGATCCCCATGAACGTCTGGACCAACTCGCCGCGCTCGCACCGACCACGACATTCGATCGTCAGAGAGTGCTCGAGGCCGAGTCGACCTCCGCGCAGATCCGGTTGCTGACCGAGCAGTTGGAGGACCTCAAGGTGATTCTGGACGCAACCGCCGAAGACACCTGAGTCCGGGCACCGCGAGCCGCGGCGCAGGACGGTAGGTTTTGGGCTGCCGACGAGTGGAGGTATGCCCGTGGCCGACGGTCCGAAGACGCCGCAGGAGAACGCCCAAGAGGTCTTCGACCTCGTGAAGGGGTACGCGATCCAAGAGACTGCCGAGCCGCTCAAGGGACTCGGCGACTACCTCAAGTGGGGTCTCCTGGGTTCGGTCTGCCTCGCAATCGGGTTCTTTTTCCTGATCCTCGCCCTCCTGCGCGGACTCCAGCAGATCGAGTTCTTCTCGGGTGGGGACGACGGGTTCGGTTGGCAGATCGCCATTCCGTACGTCATCGTCGTGGCGGTCGTCGGGGTCGTCGTCGCCTTCCTCGGTTCCAGAATCACGAAAGGGCTTGACGCATGACCACCGAACAAGCACCGATCTCGCGAGACGATCTCGAAGCCAAGTTTCGTGAGATCAAGGACGAAGTCGACAACGTGACGAGCTCGGCGAAGAACCGAGCCGTCCCTGCGGCTGCTGTCGGGGGAGTCTTGGTGCTGATCATCATGTTCCTCCTCGGCCGTCGGGTGGGCTCCAAGCGGTCTGCGGTGGTGGAGATCCGCCGAATCTGATGTTTCCGTTTCTGCGGCGCGCCTATCTGAAGCGCCTCATTTCGATGAATGCGGTCCGCAAAGGCCTGCTGGGCGGCTCGCCCTTGTGGCGCGGCGTCTGGTTGGTCCTCACGGCTCGACGTCTCTGGGCCCGCGTTTCGAAGAAGGGCGAGGCGCCAATCGCGTTGTCCGAGCCGCTGCCAGAGGGAGACGCATGGACCATGGTCCACGTTCCGGAGCAGTCAAAACGTGGACGCGGCGAAGGGCGCAAGTACGTGGTCGGCCCGAAGCGTCGCGCCCCGCGTGCGAGCGCGCTCGCTCCTGCTGCCCTGGCCGCGGCCGGTGCAAAGATCCTCGAAGCGCCCGATGCAGACCGCATCAACGAGATCCTCGGTGCCCGTGTCGTCGAGGATCCTCCACCGAGTCGTGCGAAGCGTCGTGCAGCCAAGCGCGACGAACGCCGGACCCGAACGGCCACCAAGAAGGACGCAGCCGCCCTCGAGAAGGCGGCCAAGGCGGATGCGAAAACCGCAGCTCGACAAGCCAAAGCCGACGCCAAAACCGCAGCCCGACAAGCCAAAGCCGACGCCAAAACCGCAGCCCGACAAGCCAAAGCCGACGCCAAAACCGCATCTCGACAGGCCAAAGCCGAGCGCAAGGGTCTCGACCGCGGCGTCGAGGCCGTCTCCGATCCGACTCCATGAAGGTGCTGCTCCGCAGCCCCCGACAGGAGCTCGACGTCGAAGGCCCGACACGGGTCGGCGATCTGGTCACCTCCCTCGGTTTCCACCGTGATGCCGTCCTCGTCATTGTCGATGGGCGCCTCGTGACCGACGATGTTCGCCTTCCCGACGATGCAACGGTGGAGATTCGCCGCGTGATCTCTGGCGGAGCGGTCTGAGTGGCCCGCCGCTGCCGGGTGTGCAAGGGCGCACCGGTCATCGACCTCCGCCAACACAACGCTGCGTTCTGCGAGGAGCACTTCCTCCGGTTTTGCCGAACACAGGTCTCGAAGACCATCGAGAAGCACACGATGTTCGACCACGACGATCGGCTACTCGTCGCCGTCTCCGGTGGCAAGGACAGCCTCGCGCTCTGGGACATTCTCCTCGAGCTCGGGTACAACACCGAGGGCCTGGTCATCGGCTTGGGGATCGGTGACTACTCGTCGCAGTCAACCCAAACGGCTCGGCGCTTCGCCCGCGAGCGTCGGCTCGTCCTTCACGAGGTCGACCTCGAAGCCGAGCACGGATTCACCATTCCTGGTGCGGTCGCCGGGAGCAGCCGCGTTCCGTGCAGCGCGTGCGGGCTGTCGAAGCGCCACCTCTTCGATCGGGTCGCCCGAGAACACGGCTTCGACGTGGTCGTCACCGGACACAACCTCGATGACGAGGCCGCGGTGCTGTTCGGCAACGTTTTGCGATGGCAGACCGACTACCTCGCACGACAACAGCCGGTCCTACCAGCCGGAGATGGCTTTCCGCGCAAGGCCAAACCACTCGTTCGTCTCGGAGAGCGCGAGACCGCAGCCTGGTGCGTGCTTCGAGGGATCGACTACGTGCTCGACGAATGCCCGATGGCCGAGGGCAACAACCACCTCGCCTTCAAGGACGCGCTGAACGCGCTCGAGGAACGTACACCCGGGACGAAACAGGACTTCTACCTCGGCTTTCTCCGCCAGGGCTTCGAACACTTCGCTCCGCCAGACGCTGAGGTGTCGGCACGGGCGGCGCTGGCCGCATGCACGTCGTGTGGCGCTCCGACCGCAGGCGAGCGGTGCCCGTTCTGTCGACTACGCGACAACGCCGCACGTGAATCGACGCCGATCGAACTCGGCCGGAAGGACCACTGATGCATACCGGAGATCTTCACGAAGGCGAGATCGTCCAGTTCGTCGACACCAAGGACCGTCGGTATCTCGTCACGCTCAAGCCGGGAGGAGAGTTCCACAGCCACGCCGGTCTCGTGCCTCACGATGACGTGATTGGCCAGCCGGAGGGCCGTTTCGTCCAATCGACACGAGGCGGCTCGTACCTCGTCGTTCGTCCAACGCTCGCCGAGTTCATCTTGAAGATGCCTCGTGGAGCGCAGGTCATCTACCCGAAAGACCTCGGTCCGCTGCTGATGATCGCCGACATCTTTCCGGGTGTTCGAGTGCTCGAGAGCGGCGTCGGGTCGGGTGCGCTCTCGATGACGATGCTCCGAGCGGGCGCCGACATCGTCGGCTACGAACTGCGTGAGGACTTTGCCTCCCGAGCCCGCAAGAACGTCGGAGAGCTCTTGGGCGCGGCTGCCCTCGATCGCTACCGAGTGGAGCTGAGAGACGCCTACGACGGCATCGACGAGACCGACCTCGATCGGGTGGTGCTCGATCTTCCGGAGCCATGGCAAGTGGTCCCGCACGCGGCGACGGCGTTGAGGACGGGCGGCATCATCGTGGCCTACACCCCGAGCATCATTCAGGTGGGCCGGTTCCGTGACGCGCTACGCGACCACGGATTTGCGATGGCCGAGACGGTCGAGGTCATGAACCGAGGTTGGCATGTCGAAGGTCACGCCGTCCGACCCGACCATCGAATGGTCGGCCACACCGGCTTCTTGACCTCCGCGCGGCTGCTCGAACGGGCGTGACGTCGCCGTCAGCCCAGACCGGGGAGCCCGTCGATGGACTGTGCATTTCGTTCGACGTGATAGGTCTCGATCTCGTCCGCCGTCTTCGCCGACCAGTGGTCGTTGAGGCGGGTGCGTGGCTCGACGAAATCCATGAACGGAACCGAGTAGCCACAGCTCGTTGACGTGCGATCGATGTCCGCGACGACTACGGACCGCAATCCCGGGTGACGCCCGACATGCTCGAGCAGGGCCTCGAACTCGTCGTCGCCCTCCACGACGACGCGTCCCGTTCCCTGAAAACGCACGATGTTTGGCGGACCGCTGAAGGCGCAGAACATGAAGGTGATTCGCCCGTCGTCGCGAAGGTGCGCAATCGTTTCGACCCCGCTCCCGGTGATGTCGGCGTACGCAACCGTGTGGTCGTCGATGATCGAGAAGGTGTCGTACCCCTTCGGTGAGAGGTTGACCCGACCGCCGTGGCTTGGCGCGGTCGCCACGAAAAACACCGGAGACGCGGCAACGAGGCGCCGCATCGGCTCCGTGATATGCGTGAACGCCTTACCCACCGGCGTTCACGCAGAACCCACCGGCGTTCACGCAGAACCCACCGGCGTTCACGCAGCACCCACCAGCGTCGTCAGACCTCGATGAAGATGCACTCACCCGGGCACTCTTCGGCCGACTCGATCACGCCGTCTTCTTTGCCCGAGGGCACGGCGGCCAGCCCATTGACCCCGCCCGGCTCCGACAAAATCGCATCGCCGTCCTTGACGTAGGCGAGCCCATCGTCGAGCAGTGCGAACACATCCGGAGCGATTTCGACGCAAATGCCGTCGCCGGTGCAGAGATCCTGATCAATCCAGACCTTCATGGCCCTGAGTGTATCGACCCCAGCCGGGGCCGGTTGACTCCTTCCGCAAGTCGACCGATGGCAGTATGGTCCGGGTTGGGAGGCCCCGTGAACGAACCCACACCCCGCGAACTCGAAGCTGCACTCGCCGCCGAACGGCGACAGGTCGACGTGCTCCGCGACGAAGTGGATGCACTGCGAAACCGACTCGAAGATGCGCCACGGCGAGTTCGCACGCTCGAGGAACGCCTGCTCGAAACCAAAGGCCAACTCGCCAAGGCGGTCAGCCGCAACGAGAAACTCACGTTCACCCTGCGAGAGGCGAGAGACAGCATCGCAACGCTGCGCGCCGAAGTGGACAAACTGACCCAGGCGCCGGCGACGTACGGAACGTTCCTGCGGTTCAACGACGAGGACGGCACCGCCGATGTCCACGCCGGCGGCCGAAAGGTACGCGTCGCCATCTCCCCAGAACTCGAAGACGAGCTCTGCGTCGGCCATGAAGTCGTACTCAACGACAGCCTGAACATCGTGCTCGCCCGCGGAAACGACATCACTGGCGAGATCGCGAGCATCCGCGAGTTGCTCGACGAGAGCCGAGCGATGATCGTCGGCCGTGCGGATGAGGAGCGAGTCGCCGAGATCGCCGAATCGCTGCGCGGGGGAGCGTTGCAGTCGGGGGACAGCGTGCTCATCGACCCTCGATCCAACCTCGTCCTCGAGAAGCTGCCGCGTGCCGGCGTCGAGGATCTCGTCCTCGAAGAGGTTCCCGACGTCAGCTACGCCGACATCGGCGGACTCGACGAACAGATCGAACAGATCACAGACGCGATCGAGTTGCCATTCGTTCATGCTGATCTCTTCGCGGACTTCAGGCTTCCCTCGCCGAAGGGAATCCTGCTGTATGGGCCGCCCGGCTGCGGAAAGACCCTGATTGCGAAGGCCGTCGCCAACTCGCTCGCGCGTCGGGTTGCAGAAATGAGCGAGGACGAGACCGCACGATCGTTCTTCATCAACATCAAGGGCCCCGAGCTGCTCAACAAGTATGTGGGCGAGACCGAGCGCCAGATTCGCCTTGTGTTTCAACGGGCACGCGAGAAGGCCCAGGAAGGCTGGCCCGTCATCGTCTTCTTCGACGAGATGGAGTCGCTGTTCCGCACCCGAGGCTCGGGTATCAGCTCCGACATCGAGTCGACGATCGTCCCGCAGCTACTCGCGGAGATCGACGGCGTCGAGGCGCTGCGCAATGTCATCGTGATCGGCGCATCGAATCGTGAAGACCTCATCGACCCGGCGATTCTGCGACCGGGCCGCCTCGACGTGAAGATTCGCATCGAACGCCCCGACGAGCTCTCGGCCGCCTCGATCTTCTCGCAGTACCTCACGCCAGATCTACCGATCGACCAAACGATGATCGATACCGTCGGCGGCGGAGACCGCAACAAGGCAGTCGCCGCAATGGTGGACGACGCCGTGGCCGAAATGTACCGCCAGGACGCGACGAGTGAGTTCCTCGAGGTCACCTACCAGAATGGTGACAAGGAAGTCATGTACTTCAAGGATTTTGCCTCTGGAGCGATGATCGAGAACATCGTTCGTCGGGCAAAGCAACTCGCCATCAAGCGAGTCATCAATGGCGGCCAACGCGGAATCCGCACGGAGGACCTCATCGCGGCGACCGAACGCGAGTTCCGTGAACACGAGGACCTCCCGAACACGACGAATCCCGACGACTGGGCGAAGATCTCCGGCAAGAAAGGGGAGCGGATCGTGTACATCCGCACCCTTGTCGGACGCGACGAGGACTCGGCGACCGGAGGGCGTGAAGTCCAACGCGTCGGCACCGGCCAGTATCTGTAGTGGCCGTCCCAAAGACTCTGGGCGTCGAAACCGAATACGGAATCGTCCTCCGCGGAACCGACGATCCGAATCCCATCTCGGCATCATCGATGCTCATCACCGCGTACTTGTCGTCGATCGACCCCGTGCGCCACCCCCGCGTGTCATGGGATTTCGACGACGAGTCACCCGCCCGTGACGCACGCGGCGAAACGCCGCTCTCCGCAATGCCCCCCGAGATCGAGACCCACCTCGTGAATGCCGTCCTGACCAACGGCGCCCGGTACTACGTCGACCACGCGCACCCCGAGTATTCGACGCCCGAATGCGCCGACGCCCGCTCCGTGGTGGTCCACGACACGGCAGGCGAGGCGATCCTCGCCGACTCGATGGTCGCCGTCGATGCGATGCTCCCGCCGGGCCAGGAAATCGTCGTCTACAAGAACAATTGCGACGGCAAAGGAAACTCGTACGGGACTCATGAGAACTATCTCATGGACCGCTCGACGCCGTTCGGGAGGATCGTGCACCACGGCACGGCCCACCTCGTCACCCGTCAGATTTTCACCGGAGCGGGCAAGGTGGGCACGGAGATGCCCGGTCTGTCTCGGAACGAGGTCGACTTCCAACTCACGCAACGCGCCGACTTCTTCGAAGAAGAGGTCGGGCTCGAGACCACGCTGAAGCGGCCGATCATCAACACGCGAGACGAGCCGCACGCCGACGCCCGAAAGTACCGGCGACTCCATGTCATCGCCGGCGACGCCAACATGAGCGAGTTTGCGACCTACCTGAAGGTCGGCACGACCGCGATCGTGCTCGGCATGATCGAGCACGATTCGATCAGTCGACGATGGATCTTCGCCGATCCGGTCCGAGCGATGCAGCAGGTCAGCTTTGACGTGTCACTGAAACGCCCCATCGAGCTCGATGACGGCGGCCGAATCCATGCCGTCGATGTGCAGGAGGCCTTGGTCGACGACGCACGTCGCCACATCGAACGCCACGGCACTGAAACGATTGGGGGTGAGGTGGCGCTCGACGTGTTGAACGAGTGGGAACAGACCCTCGACGCCCTCCGCCGTGACCCGATGGAACTCGCGGATCGCCTCGATTGGGTCGCCAAGTTCCGGCTGCTCGACGCCTACCGGCAACGCCACGGCCTGGACTGGTCGGATGCACGCATTCAGGCGATGGACATCCAGTATCACGATGTCCGCCCGGACCGGTCGCTGGCTCGTCGACTCAACCTGCGCCGCATCTCCTCCGATGACGAGGTCGAAAAGGCCAAGACGCATCCTCCCGAGGACACCCGGGCCTATTTCCGGGGCGAATGTCTGCGCCGATGGGGCGGCCAAGTCGTCGCCGCCAACTGGGACTCCATCGTCTTCGACGTGGGCACCGACCCGTTGCGTCGTATCCCCATGATGGAGCCGACGCGAGGGACGCGGGCCCACGTCGGTACCGTGTTGGACACGAGTGAGAACCCACTGCAACTGCTCGAGAATCTGCGAAGCTGACCACCGAGGTGCCCGAACCCTGGGCATCGAACCGCCAGGAGGAGACGATGGCCGAACGTGAACAACGCCGCAAGGCTGCCCCGTCGGAGCAGGAAGAGGTCGAGGACCTTCCGGCGAGCAGCGAATCGGGCGAGAAGCTCAAGGCGGACATGGACGACCTCCTCGACGAGATCGACGAGGTCCTGGAGACCAACGCCGAGGACTTCGTGAAGAGCTACATCCAGAAGGGCGGCCAGTGAGTCTTCCGCAATTCCCCTCCATGGCAGACCCCGGGTCGGACTTCTCGGCCCTTCTGCGCAAGAGCGGGACCGAACCCTTCCCGGTCCCGGCGGCTCCGCAGTCTCCCGACACGATCACCCACGGCACGACCTGTGTCGCGGTTCGATATGTCGACGGCGTCGTGATGGCGGGCGACCGCCGCGCAACCGCGGGCAACCTGATTTCGCATCGATCGATCGAGAAAGTGTTCCCGGCCGATCGGCACAGCGCCGTTGCCATTGCGGGCGCCGCAGGCCCTGCGGTCGAGATGGTGCGGTTGTTCCAACTCCAACTCGAGCACTACGAGAAGGTCGAGGGGTCGCCACTCAGCCTCGAAGGCAAGGCCAATCAGCTCGGTCAGATGCTTCGTTCGAACCTTCCTGCGGCGATGTCGGGTTTGGCGGTCGTCCCGATCTTCGCGGGATACGACCTCGCTCGCGAGACCGGCAGACTTTTTGAGTACGACATCACGGGTGGCCGGTACGAGGAGTCTGATTACGCGGCGACGGGGTCCGGTTCGCTGCATGCAGAGACCGTGATCAAGGTTGGGTATCGCCGGGACATGACCGCAGATGCCGCGGCGGATCTCCTTGCGGAGTCGTTGTTCCAGGCCGCGGATGCCGATTCGGCGACCGGCGGAGCCGACACGCTGCGCGGCATCTACCCAATCATGGTGACCATCGGCGCGGATGGTTTCTCGCGGCTCGACGACGACGATGTCGCCGGACGATTCGCCGAGATCGCCAAACGATTCTCCGACAACCACCGGGAGGCCTAGATCATGAGCATGCCGTTCTATGTCGCACCCGAACAGATGATGAAGGATCGTGCGGACTACGCACGAAAGGGCATCGCACGGGGCCGGAGCCTGGTGGCGATGGCCTACGAGCACGGAATCTTCATCTGCGCCGAAAACCCGAGCGCGACGTTGCACAAGGTGTCGGAGATTTACGACCGCATCGCATTCGCCGGCGTCGGCAAGTACAACGAGTTCGATCAACTCCGCATCGCCGGGGTCCGCCATGCCGACCTCAAAGGCTTCACCTACAGCCGCGAAGATGTCGAAGCTCGAAGTCTGGCCAACAACTACGCCCAAATGCTCGGACAGACCTTCACCCACGAGATGAAGCCGATGGAGGTCGAGATTCTCGTTGCGGAGATCACCGACACCCCCGGGGAGGAACAGCTCTTCCACATCCTCTATGACGGCACGGTGATGGACGAGCGTTCCTTCGTTGTCCTTGGCGGCGATGCAGAATCGATCCGTCAACGGGTCGTGGCCGGATTCTCGGACGGGCTCAGCGCATCCGCCGCGTTGGAGCTGGCCCGGACGGCGCTTGCTGGCGAGGAGCGGACTCTCGAGAACGCCGACCTCGAGGTGGCGATGTTGGATCGCACGAAGGGACGTCGCACCTTCGTGCGAATTCCCGACGGCGATCTCAGCGGTCTCTGAGGCAACGCCACTGACGCAAGAGCGACATGAAGTCTGGGCCCTGCGGCCCAGCTCGGTCGGGTCGTTGGGATCATCCTGAGTCACAACGCTCAACGAAATGGGCCAAAGGGCCGACGCCCGGTCACATGCAGCATATTTCGGCGGTTCCGTCTTCTCCAGAAAGCAATGACGCAGCATTGCTGGCGGAAGCAGCAGCGACAGCCCGCAGCCTCGTCGGCTACTCGATCGACGGCGCGGCAGCCCTCCTCGGACTCCCCGGGCCCGTACTCGAAGACATCGAACGCGGCCGGTCCCCGCTGTCCGACGATCTGCGCGCTCGCCTCGAGGAGAGCTACGGCGTCAACCTGAACGATGTCGTACGCAAACGCCCAGACTTCCACCCCCGCACACCAATGGCGTACGACGCCACCCGAGGGATCCTTCGGGTCGGCACGCTGGGAGTCCGGTTTCGACTTGGGCTCGATACCAACGACGATCTGCTTCGGGGGGTCAGCACCGCAATCCGTCGTCAACGTCGACTGCCACCGAGCGTTCCGTTGCGACTTCGGGCGGCCGACATTCCGGTGCTTGCGAGCCTTCTCGACGTCGATGACCCCGAGCTCGACGAACGTGCACAGTTCTGGTTCGGCCAAGCCCCCGAAGCAGGCCAGAGCTTCCGGTCGGCGATGCGGATCGCCCGCGCCGCCTCGGAGTCGTCTGCCCGCGAGATGCCGCACGCCGCCTGACCCGTCCCTGTGCCGTTGACCGAGCCCAGCGCTTGGTACGGTGGCGACGATGCAACGACGGATCTTCGGGCTCGAGAACGAGTACGGCGTCACCTGCACGTTGGAGGGGCAGCGGCGATTGTCTCCCGATGAGGTGGCCCGCTACCTGTTTCGGCGTGTCGTCTCGTGGGGCCGATCGAGCAACGTCTTCTTGGCGAACGGCGCTCGCCTCTACCTCGACGTCGGCTCTCATCCCGAATACGCAACGCCAGAGTGCGACTCGGTCTACGACGTTGTGGTTCACGACAAGGCCGGTGAGCGCATCCTCGAGCAGCTCCTGGTCGGGGCGGAGCAGCGTCTCGTCGAAGAGGGCATCCGCGGCGACATCTACCTCTTCAAGAACAACACGGACTCTGCTGGCAACTCGTATGGCTGTCACGAGAACTACCTGACCAGTCGTCGAGACGACATCGGCAGTTACGGCGAGGTCCTCATTCCCTTTCTCGTGAGCCGCCAGATCTACGCGGGCGCGGGCAAGGTTCTCCAGACGGCGCGCGGCGCGATGTTCTGCGTCAGCCAACGCGCCGAGCACATCTGGGAAGGCGTATCGAGCGCCACGACGCGGTCGCGGCCGATCATCAACACCCGCGACGAACCCCATGCCGATGCCGAGCGGTACCGCCGACTCCACGTGATCGTCGGCGACTCGAACATGAGCGAGTACACCTCGTTTCTCAAGGTCGGCTCCGCGGCGTTGCTCTTGCGGATGCTGGAGGAGCCAAGCGTCGTACTCCGGGACATGACCCTCGAGAATCCGATCCGGGCGATCCGGGAGATTTCCCATGATCTCACCTGCCGTCGGCGGGTTCGCCTTGCCAACGGACGTGAGGCCTCCGCCCTCGAAATCCAGAGCGAGTATCTCGAACGTGCGCTGCGATTTGCCGAGCATCACGAACTGGACCCGCTCGAAAAGCAGGCGCTCCAGATGTGGGAGCACTGTCTGACCGCCATCGAGGACGACCCGCTCACGCTCGACCGCGAGGTGGACTGGGTCATCAAGTACAAGCTGATGGAGGCCTACCGGGAGCGTCACGATGTGTCGCTGGCGGACCCGAGGGTGGCCTTGGTCGACCTCCAGTACCACGACATCCATCGTTCCCGCAGCTTGTTCTATCGAATGCAGCGCAAGGGACTCGTCGAACGCATCTGCGATGATCATGACATCGCGCACGCCGTGGAGCATCCCCCGCAGACCACCCGCGCCCGTCTCCGTGGCGAGTTCATTCGCCGGGCGAAGGAACGCCGGCGAGACTTCACCGTCGACTGGGTCCACCTGAAGCTCAACGATCAGGCGCAGCGGACCGTGCTTTGCAAGGATCCGTTCCGCTCGCATGACGAACGCGTCGACAAGCTCATCGCGTCGCTGTAGTGAACAAGCTCGAACGGCTCCTCAAGCTCCTCGCCGTCCTTCTCGACACCGAACGACCGCTCACTGCGGAGGAGCTTCGGGGTCGCATCGGCGGCTATCCGGAGGCGCAGGCATCGTTTCGTCGGACCTTCGAGCGGGACAAGGACGACCTACGGTCGCTCGGGATTCCGATCCGAGTCGAACCAGTCCGGACCGTCGAACCGCCGATCGACGGATATCGGGTCGACCGCGAGGAGTACGCAGGCGCCGACCCCGGGCTCGAACCCGACGAGCTGGCGGCACTCCATGTCGCGTCTGCGTTGGTTCGATTGGATTCGGTCGGCGACGAGGCCTTCTGGAAGCTCGGCGGGGTGGAGGGCGTCGACACTGACGCCGAGCAGGTATCCGCTGTGGCAACCCTCTCGACAGAAGGGTCGGCGGGGGAGCTTCATCACGCCGTGACCGAGCGCCGCCTCGCGACGTTCATGTACGGAGACGTGGAACGAGTTCTCGAACCCGCCCGGCTGTCCTTCGCCCGCGGCCATTGGTACGTTGCCGGTTTCGACCGGACACGCGACGCGGATCGAGTGTTCCGAGTCGATCGAATCGAGGGCTCCGTCGAGGTCGGCCCGCCGGACGCATTTGCCGCACGCGAAGCACGGGGACCGGTTCTGACCCGCACCTGGGAGATCGGCGATACGACGCCGGTGGCCGCGACGGTGCTCATCGACCCCGAACACGCCGCCTGGGCCCGTGCTGGGCTCGCCGCCGAAGACGTTCTCGAAACGACTCAGGACGGAGCGCTGGTCGTCCGTCTCGAGGTCTCCAATGAGGACGCATTCCGAGACTGGGTTCTGGGCTTCGGTGGTGGGGCAGAGGTGCTGGATCCGCGGGAGCTTCGTCGGGCAATCCGAGAATGGGTGGAGGCGATCGGATGAAGGTTCCGGCCACCGAACGACTCTCTCGACTCGTGGCGGCGATCCCGTGGATCGCCGCTCAGGACGGGGCTGCCCTCGACGACATCGCCGAACGCTTCGACTATCCGCGCGAGCTGCTGGTCTCGGACCTTCAGGACATCGTGTTCTACGTCGGTGTGCCGCCCTACACGCCCGACAGCCTCATCGACGTCCTGGTCGAGGACGAGCGGGTATGGATCGCTTACGCCGACTGGTTCGCCCGTCCGATGCGGCTCAGCCCGTCGGAGAGCCTGGCGCTGATCGCTGCCGGAGAGACTGCGCTGGCCTGGGAACAATCCGACAGCGACGACGAAACCGCTGGAGCACTGTTGCGCGGGCTGGCCAAGCTCCGATTGGCCGTCGGGGCGACCAACGACACGATCGATGTCCGAATCGGCGAGGGCACAGAGGCCACGCTGCGGGCACTGCGTCAGGCCGCCGAGAACGGGAAGTGCGCGGACATCGCGTACTACTCGTCGGGACGAGGCGCACGAACCGAGCGACGAATCGAGCCGCTGCGCTTCTTCCTCGAACAAGGCAACTGGTACGTGGCTGCGTGGTGCCACCGGAGCGACGACGATCGGATCTTTCGGCTCGACCGAATCGAGTCCATCTCGGTCACCGAAGCAGACGCCTCGCACCGCAGCTCCGACGCCCCGTCCAACTTCGCGTTCGATTCGGCCACCGACGTGACCATCTCGTTCCCCGTGGCTCGCGCACGTATCCTCGATGGGCTCGCGGTCACGTCCTGGACCGAAACCGCTAGCGTCGCCACGGTGACGCTCCCTGCGAACTCTTCCCGGTGGCTGGAGCAACTCATGGTTCGCCTCGGCCCGGGTTCGTCGATCGTCGACCAGTCCGGGCTCGTGCCCCCGGCCGATCTGCGTGGCGCCGCTGCCCGAATCGCCGACCGACATTTGGACGCAAGTTGAGCGGGGAGATGCCGATGCAGTCACGGATGGAGATGGAGGCGATTCTCGACGATCCGGCGCCGGCGTCCGACGACCTCGACTCGATCATGGCCGAAACCGACGCGACGACCGAAGGGTTCCGGAGCTCCGACATTCGTACGGTTCTCGAATGGCTCGCCGTGATCATTTCTGCGCTCGCGGTGGCGCTCCTGATCAAGCAATTCGTTCTCCAGGCGTTCGAGATCCCCTCGGCATCGATGGAACCCACCGTGAACGTGGACGATCGAATTCTCGTGAACAAGGTCAGCTACCGTCTCCACGATGTGCGGCGGGGCGATCTCGTCGTGTTCGAGAAGCTCCCCGGCACCCCTGGGGACACCAAAGACCTCATCAAACGTGCCATCGCCCTGCCCGGCGAAACGATCGAATTGCGTGACGACGGACGGCTGTGGATCTGGGGTCCGGGGGAGACTCCGGACGACGCACTGCTGCTCGAAGAGCCGTACCTCGCCGAAGACGACCGATTCCTCGTCGCCCCTTCGGCGACGAGTGCCGTGACGTCGGATCTGTGGAACCCGGCGTGTGCGAACCAGCCCAGGACGCCGGGACGTTGCACCCTCCCCGACGGCCACTTCTTCATGATGGGCGACAACCGGAACCAATCAAGCGACTCCCGATTCTTCGGGCCGATCCCGCAGGAGAACATCATCGGGCGAGCCTTTCTGCGGATCTGGCCGATCGGGGACATCAGCACGCTCTGACGTTGCCATGGCCGAACCTTCCAGGCGGACCGAGTATTTTCGACGACACCGTGACTGACGCCCCGCCGCCCGATCAACGAGATCCCGAATGGGTCCGAGGTCTCGTGGCGCGCGCGCTGCTCGCCGCCGAGGACGAGCCGGCGAGTCCCACCGAGGACCCGTCCCCTGGACCTGCGGTCGCGCTGGCCGACCCGGTCGCCGCGAGCTCGGTGGTGGCGCCATCGCCGACAACCTCGACGATCGCCGACGCCTTGTTGGCAACCGGGGGCCCGACGACGACCAGCCAGGCGTCGCCGCCGGTGACCGAGCCGGTCTCTGAGCCCGAACTCCTTCGCCAGGATGCGGTACCGCCCACCCCTTCGATTCCTCAGCGAACCCCAGAGTTCGTCACCGAGACCCCTGCTCCTGTCGTCGAGCGCGACGTTGCCCCTCCCGTCGCTCCCGAGCCCGACCCGGTCCTTCCCGACGCCATCGCGTCCGAGCCGGACCCGGTCATTGTCGACACCGCCCCCACCACCCACGATCGCCTTCCCGAACAGCCAGATGACACCGACCGCACCGCTCCACCGGCCGAGCGGTGGTGGGCAAAGGGGGGCATCGCCAACCCGCCGATGCTCGACACCCTGCTCGAATCCGACGTCGACCACATCGACGCCAACGACAACGAGCTACTCAACGACGCCGTCATGGTCGAAGAGGACGCGTCGACCACGGGGTATCGAAGTTCGGACCTCCGCACGATCCTCGAGTGGCTGGCGGTGATCGTCAGCGCCCTCGTGGTCGCGCTCATCATCAAGGCGTTTGTACTCCAAGCCTTCTGGATCCCGAGCGAGTCGATGGAGACAACGGTCAACCGTGGCGACCGCATCCTGGTGAACAAGCTGAGCTACCGCTTGCATGACGTGCGCCGAGGCGATCTCGTCGTATTCGAGAAGCTCCCCGGAACCCCCGGAGACACGAAGGACCTGATCAAGCGGGCGATCGCCCTCCCCGGGGAGACGCTCGAAGTGCGCGCCGACGGCCGCATCTGGATCTGGGGCCCGGGGGAGACACCCGACGACGCCCTTTTGCTCGACGAGCCGTACCTCGACCCCCAGAACTCCCTCTTCGCCGTGCCGTCGAGCAGTGATGCCTTGAGCACGGACATCTGGGACGAGAACTGCGTGAACCAGCCCCGAAACCCCGGGAGGTGCACGCTTGGCGACGACCAGTACTTCATGATGGGCGACAACCGGAATCAGTCGAGCGACTCGCGATTCTTCGGACCCGTTCCCGACGAGAACATCATCGGCAGAGCCTTCTTCCGGATCTGGCCGCTGGGCGACATCAGCACGCTCTAGGGGACTGCGTCGAGCCGGTACTCAGACCGGTTCGGTGATGGCCTCCATCATCACGTCCACGTGGTCGCTGTAGACCCCGTCGAGGCCCATCCGGATGAGATTGTCGAGGATTCGTCGGTGTTGGGCGTCCCAGCCGAAGCACACCCGGTCGAACCGATGGAACAACGTGGCGAGCCCCCCGGTCCACTCTTGCTGGCGGAGGTTGACTGCGTCGATACCCACGCGTGCCAGATCTGCGGCACGCCGTTCGGGACCATGTTCCATGGTCTTGAGGGTCGTCGAGTCGACCAGGCGAACGTGGGCGTCCTGGCCCCGCCATTCGGCGAGCCACTCCCAGTTCGGATGGCAGAGCCACAGATGTGAGCGGGTGATCGGATCCAGTTCGCCCGCCCACGCCATCAGTGGCCCCATCGCCTCTGTCGTTTTGACGTCGATGGAGACGTCCGTTCCGTCCGGAACACGGTCGATCAGCTCAGGAAGCGTGATCCACGAGGCCGGCAGCTCGGACCGGTTCATCGACGAGATTCGTCGTCGCCGAAGCCCAATCGTGCCGTCATGGGTCAGGATCAAGGCGTTGTCGGCGGTGAGCCAGACATCGGACTCGATGCCCGTCGCCCCGAGTCGAATGGCCAGATCGAAGGCGTCGGCGGTGTTTTCTTCCGCGTGGGCCTTGGCTCCACGGTGCGCGAAACCGATTGGCGTGTCGAGAAGGGACGGGAGACGCATGCCCATGCCCGGATTGTGTCCCGGTCACGCCTCCAACGCAATGCCAGGACCAATGGGTCCAACGGGGTGGCCGAGGTGAGCGAACCGGCCCAAGTCATCACGGTCGAAATAGGTCGTGGGGGCCTCAAGGGTGCCGACCCCAAGGCCGAACAATCCCCTGTAACCACAGGGAGCGTGAAGCGGGATATGGCAACGATTCGAGCGAGCTGTCCAGATTGCGGAGACGTGGAACTCACCACGGACGACGTCAAGGTGCGAGTGTGCCTCGACGACGATCGTGGGGAGTATCGGTTCACGTGCCCCATCTGCACGATGGTCGTCGTCAAGCCGGCGGAGCATCGAACGATCGATCTCCTGGTGGCGTCGGGTGTGCACATGGATACATGGACGCTGCCGGCCGAACTGTTCGAGACCCGGACGGGTCGGCGTATCAGCCACGACGACATCTTGGATTTCCATCGTCTGCTCGCAGACGAGGACGCGATCGCCGAAGCGCTCGCCTCGATCTCTGAGCGCTGACGCCATCACCCATTGGGGTGTGAGCGGTAGGCTCGCTGCATGCTCAACGTCGGAGGTGGGGAACTCCTCATCATCCTGCTCTTGGCGCTGATCGTCCTTGGTCCGACTCGGTTGCCCGAGGCGGCCCGAACGATCGGAAAGGTCGTGTCCGAGGCGCGCAAGATCTCGCAGGGCTTTCAGCGAGAGTTCCGCGAAGCGATGGATGATCCCGTCGCCGCGGCGATGAAGGATCGTGACGACAACGCCGCGCTTCCACCGGTCGCCGATTCGGATCCGTTTCACGCTGCCGATTCGAGCGCGTCGATCGGCGTCGAACCTCCGGTGGCTGCAGAGGAAACTGCGACTGCGGATGCGCCAGTCGGTGAGTCATCCAACGAACCTGTACAGGCCACCTCCAGCGAGCCTGTAGAGGCCCTCGTCGAGCCGGAACCCGACACCCCGGGGTTCGACGAGCCGCCTCCGATGCCGAGCGACCGATGACCGATCGGCCGATCGCCGCAACCGGCGAAATGACGCTGATCGAGCACCTCACCGAGCTGAGACAGCGCCTCATCAAGTGCGCGATGGCGATCGCCGTCGGCGCAGTCGTGTGCCTCGTCTTCTACAACCGAATCTTCGACGCGTTGGTCGACCCGTACTGCACTGCGCTCGACGAGCTCGACGTCGAGTCCGAACTGCTCACCGAGTGCGTCCTGGTCCTTCGTGAGCCGCTCGAAGGCTTCTCGCTGGTGCTCACGGTCGCCGGATACGGCGGACTCATGCTGGCGATTCCGGTCGTGCTGTGGCAGCTGTGGCAGTTCGTCGTGCCTGGGCTCTACCCCCACGAGAAACGTTGGGCGGTGCCGTTCGTCGTCGCGGGTGCGCTCCTGTTTCTGTTCGGGTCGGCCCTGGCCTACTGGAGCGTGCCACGGGCTCTTGGATTCTTGCTCGACGTCGCCGGCCCGAACGTCGCGCCATTCCTCGGCCCCGGGCCCTATCTCTCGTTCATCATCAAGATGCTCGTGGCCTTTGGTCTCGGTTTTCAGTTCCCGCTCATCTTGATCATGTTGCAGCTGATCGGGCTGGTCACCATCGACCAGCTCAGAGCTGGGCGCCGGTACGCGATCGTCGGCATTGTCGTGCTCGTCGCGGTGCTGACGCCATCGGGGGACCCGATCACCTTGATGGTCCTGTCGGTGCCGATGTACATCTTCTACGAGGCCGCCATCATCTTCGGCGCCGTGCGGAAACGGCGAGCCAAGGCGGCCGCAGCCGCCTGATGCCACCACAACGGCCCGGTGCGGACTTCGCCCTCGATCCTTTCCAACAGGAGTCGATGGCGCACCTCGACGAGGGGCGGTCGGTGGTCGTCTCCGCACCAACCGGCAGCGGGAAAACCCTCGTCGCCGAGCATGCACTCGCCGCAGCACTTCAGGGTGGGCGCCGGGGGGTTTACACGACCCCGATCAAGGCGTTGTCAAACCAGAAGTTCCGGGACCTCGGAGAATGGGCGGGGGTGGACAACGTCGGGCTTCTGACCGGGGACAACTCGATCAACGGAGACGCCGCCATCGTCGTGATGACCACCGAAGTCCTCCGCAACATGCTCTACTCCGAACCAGAGCGCCTGTCCGACACCGATGTCGTGGTCATGGACGAAGTCCACTACCTGCAGGACACGTTTCGGGGACCCGTTTGGGAAGAGGTGATCATTCACCTCCCGAGCCACATCCGTGTGGTCGCGCTGTCCGCGACGGTCTCCAACGCAGACGAACTGGCCGCCTGGATCACCGAGGTCCATGGCCCGTGCCACGCCGTCACCGAGACCAAACGGCCGGTTCGGCTCCACAACAGCTTCATCGTCTCGGAGAAGTCAAGCGACCGCCTGCACGTCGTTCCGACGATGAAGAAGGGCCGACCCAATCCCGAAGGCCGTCGCTTCGATCCGAGTGATCGGGACCGACGGCGACGTTCTCGTCATGCCCCTGCGCCAAAGCAGCGCCGACCGTGGCGAACGACCCGCCGAGTCGAGGTGGTCGCCGAGCTCGATCGACGAGGCCTGCTGCCCGCGATCACGTTCATCTTCTCGCGCGCCGGTTGTGACGACGCCGTTCAGCAGCTTCGTAACTCCCATATCGACCTCACCTCTGACAACGAGCGCACCCGAATCGATGCGATCGTGGAGCGTCGCACCGGACACCTCGACGACCGTGATCGGGTTGCGCTCGGCCATGCGGCGTGGGCTGCAGGACTCCGACGAGGTATCGCCGCTCACCACGCGGGGATGGTGCCCCTCTACAAGGAAACCGTCGAAGAACTCTTCATCCAGGGACTCCTGAAGTGCGTCTTCGCCACAGAGACGTTGGCCCTCGGCATCAACATGCCGGCCCGAACGGTGATCATCGAGCGACTCACCAAGTTCACCGGTGAGCGCCACGAGTTGTTGACACCGAGCGATTTCACCCAGCTCACCGGGCGAGCGGGACGGCGTGGACTCGACGATGTCGGACATGCATGGGTGTTGTGGTCACCATTCACCACCTTCGACGACGTCTCGTCCCTCGCACGATCGACAGCGTTCGAGCTGCGATCAGCGTTTCGGCCGACCTACAACATGACCTGTCACCTGGTCGACCGATTCACCCGAAAGCACGCGCTCGAGCTCGTGAAAGACTCCTTTGGGCAGTTCCAAGCGGATCGGCTCGTGCTCGAACTCGAGGCTCGAGCCGACTCGTTGCGCCGCCAGCTCGGTGAACCCGATGAGGCGACGTCCATCGACGTGGATCGTGGCGAGATCGAAAAAGCGCTCGGCTCCCTGAAGCCGGGCGACATCATCGATGCGTCTGGGCGCACCGTTGTCGTCCTCTCGTCCACCTGGCGTCGCCGAGAAGCCCGGGTGAAGGTCGTCGACCGGGATGGCGAGGAGCACCAGCTCGACGTGGAGGCGCTCTCCGACGCACCGGTGGTCGTCGGCCAAGCGCGATTGCCCGAACCGTTCAACCCGACGAGCCGGTCGCACCAACACGACCTCGTCGGCCAGCTCCGGAACACCCGGCGTCGCTCGAAGGGCAAACGGAAGTCGCCGAACCGCCCGTCGGATCTGCAGCCCGCACCGTGGACCAACGAGCGGAACCGAAATGTCCGGCGGGAGCTGCGACGGATCGAGGCACGCATGGCCGAGCGAAAGGGCCGCCTCGACGAACGATTTGCTTCGGTCGTCGGACTGTTGACCGAGACCGGCTACATCCACGAATGGACACTCACCGAACGCGGGACAGTCCTGCTCGGAACGTTCCACGAACTCGATCTGGTGCTGGTTCAATCGTTGCTCGCCGGCCATCTCGACGGGCAGGACGCGCCCACGCTCGCCGGTCTCGTGTCGTGTTTCGTTCATGAGCCGCGGGGCCGCGACACCGACGATGAGCCGTGGTTTCCCTCCGAGAAAGCCCGCCTGGCCCACGAAGGAATCCAAGCGCACGCACGCGAGGTCCGGCGGCTCGAGTCCGCATACGGCCTCCCGGAGTGCCGCCTGCTGGATCCCGGGTTGGTTGGCGCCACCCACGGATGGGCAGCCGGAGGCGACCTCGGCGACATCCTGGCCGACGAAGACCTGTCTGGCGGCGATTTCGTTCGCACGATGAAGCAGGTGGTCGACCTGTGTTCACAGATCGCCCGTGTCGCGCCGCTCGCCGACACCCGCAGGACCGCGCACCAGGCGGTCGAGCAGATCCAGCGCGGGATCGTCGACGAGCGCAGCACGGCGCCATGACGATCGAGCGGGGGAGTGATTGGGGTCGACGGGCTACCTTCGACCCAACCCTGCCCGTCGTGGGATCCGACGCCGAGTTCGCGGCGTTGTTCGAGATCGACGGCACGGGAACGGTGACGGGCCCCGAACTCGCCGCCGTCACGATGGGCGACCTCTCTCGCACCCTCGGAAGCTCCCGCCAGGATCTATCCATCATTCAGGGACCGACGGCGGTGACGGCGCTCCCAATCGATCTGGGGGTGATCACCGATGCACGGGGCGACCGGCAGCTCTTCGTGGCCTCCGTCGTCGTCCGGCGACCGCTCTGGGGCGCTGGCAGCACCGTTGCCTGCAACGTCCCATTCGTCGGGGACTGGAATCTCGCACCGCGCGCCCATCCCAACGACGGCGCGCTCGACATCGTCGTGTCCGAGCTCTCGTTCGGCGACCGCATGAAGGCTCGATCACGCCTCCCAACCGGCTCGCACGTGCCGCATCCGGACCTTCGAATACGACGGGCGGCGGCGGCATCGATCGACGTGCCGGCGCGGGCTCGTGTGTTCGTCGACGGGGTGTCTCGCCCGCTCTCCGGCCCACTCCAGGTGACGGTCGTTCCCGATGCAACCGCGGTGGCCGTCTGACACGTATCGTGTGGGCCCGTGACGCCCTACGACGCCGAGTCCTTCACCCCCGAAGAAGCCGACGTCCTTCGGCGGTACTTCACGAACCTCGACCAGCCGGTCTTCGCACTGGTCAACCTGCCAGAGGTCGTGAAAGGCGCGCTCTTTGCTCGGTACAGCCGATCACCGAAGAGCCTTCGGCGGCTCTTCCTGGACGAGTTCGTTCAGGATCTCGACGTCAGCGGCGACGAATCGATCGATGCAACGGTTGGGCTTCGGCGGGCCGAGGAACTCTACGACCGTGTCTTCTTCCAATACGGCGACGACTCCGTCGCACAGCTCGGCGGCATTCATCTCGCCTGTGAGCAGGCCTCGAACGTGTTGACCAAGGTCCTCGAGTGGGGACGCCTGATGTCCTATCTCGAGCAGTCCACTCGTTACATCCGTTACGACGAGCGCCTCGGTGGCCGATACCGCTTCTATCGCGATGCCGACATCTTGAACTCCGTGCATGGCACCCGATACGTCGGCGAACTCGACCGGATGTTCGACGTGTACTCGGGACTGATCGATCCCATGGAACGGCATCATCGTGAGCGCACGCCCAAGACCGATGCTGACGCCGACATTGCCTACAAGATGGCGATCCGGGCGAAGGCCCTCGATTCGATTCGGGGACTGCTTCCGGCGGCGTCGTTGTCGAATGTCGGGATCTACGGCACGGGGCAGGCGTACGAGGCGTTGCTGTTGCGAATGCGCGCCAGTCCACTTCCCGAAGCGCGGGCCTACAGCGATCTCATTCTCCATGAACTGCGGAAAGTGATCCCGTCGTTCCTCAAGCGCGTGGATCTACCCGACCGCGGTGAACGGACAAGCGCCTACCTACGCGACAACAACGACGCCATGGCGGCTATCGCCGACCGCCTCCTGACCGACGCGCCCTCACCGGAGCCGGGCCCGGAGGTCGATCTCGTCGACTTCGACCCGGACGCCGAGGTGAAGCTCGTCACGGCGATGCTGTACCCGTTGTCCTCGCTCGGCGAGCGGGAACTCGTCCGACAGGTCCAGGCGATGACCACCGACGAGCGCATGACGGTGATGCGGACCTATGTGGGGGAGCGGTCGAACCGTCGCCACAAGCCCGGTCGAGCCCTCGAACGCGTCGACTACCGCTTTGACGTGCTCGGCGACTACGGAGCGTTCCGTGACCTCCAGCGCCACCGAATGATGACCATCGAATGGCAGCCGCTCTCGACCCGCCACGGATTCGTGATGCCCGACTCGGTTGTCGAAGCTGGCCACGAACACGCCTTTGAGGACGTGATGGCTCGATCCGCTGCACTCTACGAGTCGCTGATTGACGACTTCCCCGCACAGGCGCCCTACGCGGTGGCGCTCGGCTATCGGGTCCGGTACTCGATGCAGATGAATGCGCGTGCAGCGATGCACATGCTCGAGCTCCGATCTGCTCCGCAGGGGCACGAGGCGTACCGAAGTGTCGCCCAGCAAATGCATGTCCAGATCGCCGAACGTGCGGGGCATCGCGTCGTTGCCGAGATGATGCGCTTCGTCGACCACACCGGCGGCGATGGGCTGGAGCGCCTTGCCGCAGAGAACACGATCGCACAACGGCGGTCCACCACCAGCTGAGGTCCGGGCAAAAAATCTCGGGAGGCGGTGTGTCTCGCGATTTTGCGCCTATATTCCCGGAGGACCCAGACACCTGAACCCGAGGAACAATGTCTGACGAAGAAATCGACGACGACCTCGAACTCGACGAAGACGAGCTCGACGAAGACGACATCGACGAAGACGACATCGACGAAGACGAGCTCGATCCCGATCTCGACGGCGAGGACGACGACCTGCCGATCGGCGACGGCGATCTCGACGACGACCTCGACGATGACGAGGACGAAGACGAAGACGAAGACGGCGCCGCACCCACCAAGCGGCCGTCTGCCAATGACGATGACGATGAGGAAGACGACGACGACGTTGAGGCCGACCTCGACGCAATCCTGCGGGATCGTCTTGTCGCCGGAGACGATGAGGACGAAGACGAGGACGAGGACGCTCCTGCGCCCCCTCCAGCTGCCGGAAGCGACGTCGCCGCCAAGAGCGATGACGAGCGAACCTGTGAATCCTGTTGGCTGATCAAGCCTCTCGTGCAGTTCCCCGACGACGGCGTCATCTGCGTCGACTGCAGCTGAGCGCCAATCGGACCACGGACCGGATCCGTCGACCGGTACCCTCCTGACATGTCCGAAGACACCTCGAATCCCACTGATCAGCTTGTCGAGTTGTTCGTGTATGCGCCGGTCGGGCTGGCGCTCGAAGCCGTCGACAACTTCCCGAAGTTCGTCGAACGGGGGCGATCCCAGGTCACGATTGGGCGTTTCCTCGCAAGAACGGCGGCAAAGCGAGGGGGAGCCTCGATCGAGGCTGTCGCCGATCGTGTGGTGAACGACGCGGCCCAGGTCGTCGTCGATCTGTTCGGCATCGACCTTCGGGTCGATGGTGACGCAGAGCCCACCGTGCAGCCAACGGCGGACGCAACGATCGTCGCCATCGACGACGCCGAGCTCCCGATTCCCGAATACGACTCTCAGGCGGCTGCCCAGATCGTCAAGCTCCTCCCGCAGCTCGATCCAGCAGAGCTTCGCACCATTGCCGAACATGAGCGGACGGGTCGGGCGAGGGTGACCATCCTGCGCAAAGTCGAGCAGCTGCTCGACGACGCCTGAGCGAGCCACGTGGAGACGATTCGGATCGGCGTCCGCCCTGCGGAGAAGGACGACCTCGACGTCCTGCTCGCGATGCACGATTCCGCAGATGCTGCGATTCGAGATGAACGCGGCGGTGATCTGGACATCGCCACCCACTGGGACACCGCGATGTCATCGCGGCGGGCCTGGTACGAAGCTCAGATCGACGGCTCAACCCCGGTCTGCGTCGGAACGATCGATGACGTGGTCGTCGGCTGCATCGTGGTCGACCGCCTGTCCACGACGCTGGGCGACGTCGCTCGTGTCCAGCACCTCTGGGTGGAGCCGGCCATGCGCGGTGTCGGCGTGGGGGCATCGCTGATGCGACATGCCGTGGTGTTTGCGAAGGACGAGGGCTGTGTCGGCATCGATGCCCGGGCGCTGCCAGGAGACCGCAACACCAAGAACTTCTTCGAGAGCTTCGGCCTTGTGGCCCGAAGCCTCGTCGTCCATCAGCGCTTCGACGCCTGAGCGACGCCAGCGACCGTGAGGCCGCCGGCGTTCAGCCGTTTGCGGGTGCGTCGAAGAGTTTCGCGATGTCCGGCACTCGCTTCGACACTTTGCGAATCGTCGTCCGGAGCTCGTCGGTGACCTTGGCGGGAAGCCCTTCCGGAGTCACCTGAGAACGCACAGGAGAGAACGCAACCGCATCAACGACGGTCGCCCAACGCTCCGGCGACGTTTCCGACGTCATCGACGCGTTGGCTGCCGCGGTCAGCTTCTGCTGGAGGTCGGCGGGAAGCGGTGCACCGGCCTTGGGCGGGCGGGACGATTGCCGGAGGGCCCGAACCGTCCGACCTTCCCGCAGGAGCTCGTTGAGCTCGTTGAGCCAGTTGGTGTGCTCGGCGTCGACCCGAGCAGTCACCGCGGTCTTCAGTTGCTCGGCGAGTTCTCGACTCTCCTCGTCCTTGGCCCCATTCTCTGCGGCGACGACGACTTTCCGCAGATCCCGAATGTCGACCTCGTCGATGCCGGCCATCGCCGCCTCCGCGTTGTCGCGCCATTCGGCGCTCCGAAGACGTGGGAGCAGCCGCTCGCCGACCGCTTCGAGCATCTTCGGCGGAATCTCGGGTTGACCGGATTGCTTCGCCGTCGCGTTCTGGGCCTCGATGACTTGCCGGAGGCCCGGCACGCCGTCGCGCAAGACGACCTTTGCGAGTGGCTGCTGGATCTCCGGAATCTCGGCGAGTACCGCATCACGATGGACACGACGCGCCCGCAGTCGCTTCGGCTTTGGCCGCGCTGGCGCGGGCGGGCGTTCGCGACGGCGGTCATTTCGGCCTCGACCGTCGCGGCCTCCACGCTCGTTGCGTGGGCGACGGTCTCGTCCGTCTCGATCGCCGCGGCCTCCGCGGTCACCTCGACCTCCACGATCGCCTCGACCTCCACGATCGCCTCGATCACCGCGGCCTCGACGGCCATCCCGGTCACCGCGGCGTCCTCGCTTCTCGACGAGTTGTGTCGTGACCCCACCTTCGCCTCGTCCCGATCCCAGGACCTCGAGGGTCTCCGGCCGGGCCTTCTTCGTTTTCGGTGGCAACACGGCGGTGATGAACACCCCGTCGACCGCGAACTCGGCCTCGGCGCGCACGACGTCGCCGACGCTCGCTCCTTCGTACAACAGTGATCCGTCCAGCTCGCCCTTCGGCTGCTTGGCGCCGGCGGCACGCCACGTGTAGCTGCCGTCTTCTCGCTTGCTGGTGAGCTCGACCTCGAGGCGTCTCGACATGGCCACCACGCTAGCGGTCGACGGCGAGCACCCCGAAACTCGGAGACCAGCGGTGGACAACGTTGTGGGCAACGTCGGGCGATCTGGGGAAATCCGGCCGTACATGTTCACAACCCTGGGGATTTCGGGTTTTGGGTTGACGCCCGTTTCGTCGTCGGCAAAGGTGCTCTCAGCCGCACGGAACGAAGCGGGACAACGAGACCGACGGAGCTCGAGACCGAACGCAGGAAACTGCAGCAGGGATCGGGACAACGGAGGGACCGGAATCCCAGGGATGACCGAGCGGTGAGGACACGGTCCTCGGAGGCGTGACGCTTGCGTCAAACCTCCGGCCCGAAAAGGAACTGCCCCGCCAGACCTCGGTCCAGCGGGGCAGTGATAACACGTCGAAAGAAACGGTACTGCCGGGACGATCGACACGGGTGGACCCTGACCGAACGTGAGGCCCCTGCGGAATCGGCTCCGGCTGAGACCGCAGGGGCCTCCATCTTTTTTGATCCGGACCTAGCATTCCGGCCATGACCGACCGAGTCCGCGTCGACGTATGGCTCTGGGCTATTCGGGTGTTCAAGACCCGCACCGCCGCCACGGATGCGTGCCGCCAGGGCGCCGTGCGCGTGAACGACGTGGTCGCCAAGCCTGCTCGGACCATCGAGGTCGGTGATGCGGTGTCGCTTCGGCGACGCGGCCACACGCACGCCTTCGCCGTCGAGGGAGTCAGCACTCGCCGAGTGGGCGCCGCAGCCGCCGCCGAACTCTTCACCGACCACAACCCGGCTCCACCGAGAACGAGAAACACGCTCAACGACGCCGTCGTTGGTAACCGCGATCCCGGCTCTGGACGCCCAACCAAGAGGGACCGCCGCGACCTGGACCGCCTCCGTGGAAGGAACACCCGCCGTGACGATTGACCCCGCCTCGCCGTCGGAGGCGATTCGAACCTTCTTTGCCGAACGCCATCTCGCGACCTTGACCGTCCGGCGCGTGGACGGCCGTCCGCACGTGACGCCAGTCGGGTTCACCTACGAACCCGAGCGTCAGCTCGCTCGGGTGATCACCTGGGAGACCTCCTGGAAGGCCCGCCACGTGGCCCGGGAGCCCGGCATGCACGTGGCGATCTCGACCGTCGATGGCGGCCGCTGGGCGACGCTCTACGGACGAGCGACGGTGACCGCAGACGCAGACGCCGTCGCCGAAGCCGTCCGCCGATACGCCGATCGGTACCGACAGCCCAAGGAACGACCGGATCGGGTGGTGATCGAAGTCGCCGTCGAGGAAATCTTGGGGCGGGCATGAGCACACTGTCGGCGACCCGTACGACGACGACCGCGAGCTCGCCCGAGATCGTGTTCGACCTCCTTCGGCAGATGGGATACGGACGAGCCGGGTGGTACAGCTACGACTGGATCGACAATCTCGGGCGCCGGAGCGCCGACCATCTCGATCCCGAGTGGTACGTCCACGGGACCGACGACCACATGCCGGGCGGCCCGATCGACTTCGATGTCGTCGAATTCGACCGTCCGCATCGGATCGCCATCGCGGTCAAGCGAACCACCGGACCGTGGTCGGTCGATTTCACGCTCTCGTGGGCACTCTTATTGCTTTCCGGCCCGAGGGCAGAGACACAGATCTCGAGTACCGCGAGAATCGAGGTGTCCGGGCCCGGTGGTTCGCTGCTAACGAGTGGGCTCCTGTGGGGCGACGGAGTGATGGTTCGCCGTCAGTTGCGAGGCCTGGCAGACCGAGCGGCGGCATTGCACGCGGAGATCACACGCCGGTGAGATGGGGGAGCGGCGCCGCTACTCTCGCGCCATGACCGCCGACGACGGGACCTCGAACACCGGTCTCTACCGACACCCGTATCCGAGCCCCGAACTCGCCGCCCGACACGCTTTCGTAGAGCTCGAGCACGACCGCCTCAGCACCGAGGAGATGGCCGCCCGGTGCACGGCCTTTCGAGAAACCCTCGATCGTCGTCGCTCGGTTCGGATGTTCTCCGACGAACCGATCCCGGCTGACATCATCGAGACCGCCATCATGGCCGCATCATCCGCACCGTCAGGCGCGCATCGTCAGCCGTGGCGATTCGTGATGACGAACGACCCGGACCTGAAGCGACGCATCCGTCTCGCGGCGGAAGAGGAGGAGCGGACCAACTATCTCGAGAACCGGATGAACGATGAGTGGCAGGAGGCCCTCGCCCCGTTGGGAACCGATCACCACAAGGAGTTCCTCGAGATCGCACCGTGGATCGTCGTCTTGTTCGAGGAACGGTTCGGGGTTGCCAACGACGGGTCGAAGATCCCGAACTACTACGTCAAGGAGAGTTGTGGGATCGCCGCCGGGTTTTTCATCGCCGCCCTGCACATGGCGGGGTTGTGCACGCTCACGCACACGCCGACCCCGATGCGTTTCCTGAACGAGGTGCTCGAGCGGCCCGACAACGAGCGGCCATTCGTACTGTTTCCGGTGGGCCGACCGCTCAGCGGCACGCAAGTGCCGGACATTCGACGAAAGCGGTCCGATGAAGTGATCGTGCGTCGCGGAGCATGACAGTCGATATCTGGTTCATCCTCGCCACGAACATGCCGATGAGTCGGGCATGCAGCGGTCAGCGATTCAGGTGGTCAAGATGCGCCTTGGCGATCTCCAGACCGGCGACGTCGTGAACAAGCACCCGGACGAGTCCAAAGGCTGGTTCATCGTCAAGGGTCTTCAGAAACTCCCGAACGGTGGCCTGTCGGTCGAAGCGATGAACCCGAAGGACAGCATCAACGGCCAGCCGCAAGATCTCGTGGGCGTACAGATCCGCTACGCGATCGAGATGCCCGCTGGACCAGCGAAAGCCGCCTGAACGACAGAGCGCCTGCGTGCGGTCAGTCGCCTGTCCGTGACAGCTCAGAAGCCACAGCGGCGCGGCCTACGGCGTGCGCCGTGCTGAAGCACGCCTGAAGGAGATAACCGCCCGTCGGCGCCTCCCAGTCGAGCATTTCGCCAACGACGTGCACGCCGGGCAGCGACTCCAGCTCGAAGCCCGGGCCGATCTCTGTCCAGGCAACACCTCCCGCCGAAGAAATGGCACGGTCAATGGCCGACATCGACGTGACCGTGATCGGCACCGCCTTCGCGAGCTGTGCGAGCTCGAACGGATCCTTGGGCAACTGGTTCGCTGTGGCTTCGCGCATGAGCGACGCTCCGACAGCGGGGATACCGGCACGGCGAAGCCATTTCGTCGCGGTGTCACCCGACCTCCGCCGGTCAGTGAGACGTGCGGTGAGCGCTCGGATGTCGAGGTCGGGCATCAGGTCGATCTGGACGCTGACCGAACCCTTCGTGAGCGCCTCCCGAATCCGACGCGACTGGGCGTAGATCGGACCGCCTTCGAGCCCGGCGCGCGTGACGACCGGGTCGCCGCGGACCTCTTGGTCCTCGACGATGACGGCGGCGTTCTTGATCGGCACGCCGGAGAAGCGGTCAGACATCACTCCGGACCATTCAACGTCAACACCACAGTTGGCTGGCTGGAAGGCTTCGACCCGGACGCCGCGGTCGGTCAGCAGCGTCCGCCACGACCCGTCACCGCCGACACGCGGCCAGCTCGGTCCACCGAGCGCAAGAATGGTCCGATCGACCCGAACCGACACCGGCTGCGACGGCGTCGCGAACTGCAGCGCCTCATCGTCGCCCCAGCCAATCCAGCGGTGCTGAGGCTCGAAGCGCACGGCCAGGCCCTCCAGCCGCCGCAGCCACGAACGCAGCAACGGAACCGCCCGGAATTCGTTAGGGAACACCCGTCCGCTCGTACCGACGAACGTCTCGTGGCCGAGTCCCGCGCACCAGGCGCGAAGATCGTCGGGGGAGAAGGCTCGAATGGCCGACTCGAGATGCGGGCGTTCGGGCCCGTATCGATCGAGGAAGACGTCGATTGGTTCGCTGTGGGTCAGGTTGAGACCGCCTCGTCCTGCCAGCACGAACTTCCGTGCCGGCGAACGATGCTGATCGAACACGACCACGTCGTGGCCCGCACCTGCGGCAACCTCGGCGGCCATCAGACCAGCAGGACCCGCTCCAACGACCGCAACGCGCACGAAGTGAGGCTACTTCCGGGAAGGTCAGTCCTTCGGTGCTCTCAAAAAGGAAAGCTCAGTGCAGCCAATGCGCACGAGAACACCGCAAGGAGAAAGATGTTTGTCTCCAACGGAGATGAGTTCTCCGTTGGCGTTTCCTTCCCAGCCCGAAAGCCTCCGATCAACCAGCCAGCGAAGACGAGCGTGCATAGGCAAATCCAAATCGCCGAGAGAGTCTGGATCAACGACGGCGCTTCGTTCCGAAGTTCGACGGCAAGCAGCGCGACGAAGCCCAATCCGAGGCCGGAGTTCACGAACGCGGCAATCGCGAACCTTCGCATCCTCATGAATCGGTCCTCAGCCCGGTCCGCCGATCGCTCGAGCCGCCGGATGGTGTCCGGACCGCCAAAGCCAGAAAAGCGTCGATGGAAGCGAGCTGCCGACCGTTGATACGCAGCCTCCTGAAGCGCCGTCGAGCTCACAACGAACAGCGCGGCTGCGACGATCGCGTGCACCGCCATAAACATCAGCAACACGTTCACACCCAGATTTCTCGGCAGCCTTGTTCGTCGTCTCAACGATCTTCGACGTCACCGAGTAACGCCTGTCCGTGACGAGGCGCGTTCGGTTCCAGTCTTTCAGCTGAGCCGAAGACTTGGACAGTACTTTACATAACGTATATTTCCGGCGTTAGGTGCCGTTTTCTCCATCACGGGGTTCGCTATCGGCGACCCACTCCACGACCGTCGCCCGGTCCAACGCCCCCGCAGCCGCTGCGCCGTAGATTGCGGCCAAGCCGCCAGCAAGGTCGTCGTCGAAGAATCGGACCACGACGACCGCCACGTCGACGAGTTCACGCTGCACGATCTCATCGAGGATCGCTCGTTCGGCCGGACCAGCGTCAACGTGGCCTCCGTGTCGTTCCGACGGCGGACTGCCGAGGCGCCAGGCGAAGCCATGTCCACGCGCCTCGGGATACCTCGAGAGCACCGATGCGATCACGCGTCGAGCGTCGGACACATCGACGATCGGTGATGCGACGGCGGACACTCCATAGCCCATCCGAAGCTCGGCGCTGAACGTCGATGGACAAGACACGGTCCATCTCATATTCGCCCGGCCACTCGACGTGTCCTTCGTCATCGGCCCCAGGAGGTGCTCTCCGCCGCGATACCTCCGATTTCGATGAAGCACGGCACGTGGAGTTCGGCTGGGACCTCACGCCCCGTCTTCACCCACCACGGAGCACCCGCGCCATCGACGAGAACCTGGGCTCCGCCAGGATCGAAGCCCTCTCGTTCCAGGCAACCTTCGTAGTGCTCACCGAGATCTTCGGCCGTCGCGTCGACCGGCAGATTCGGGTCAACAAGCGGAGCGTCAACAGCTAGGCGATCCGTACAACCACTGAGCCCCGCCAACGCAAGAACGACAAACAACCCCCGACGAAGTTCGAGCGTGGCGGTCGTGCCCATTTCCATACGGTATGCGAGGAGCTCATCTCTTCGCGTCGGACGTCAGCCCTGGTCTCCGATGTCTGCGTCGTAGGAGCAGAAGACCGCGCTATCGACCAGCCATGCGAGCACTCCCTGATGGAAATAGCCCTCCGCAGTCCCCTGATGGAAATAGCCCTCCGCAGTCGAGAGGTCAGGTACTCGACGGCTTCGGCTGGGAGCGACGAAAGCGGAAGTTCATTGGCTGCCATGAAGGGCCTCTCGTCTATTCGACCACCAGGGCGCGGCCCGCCGTGGCGTTCGCGAGGCGTTCGACAAATTGCGCCAACTCCTCCTCGACCACGGACACGCGACAATGTACCGAGTCCCCCCAGCGCGTCTCGATCTCCGCAGCCCCAAATGCCCGAATGACCTGTTCGACGGCCGCAGTGTCGGCAAGATCGTGTTCGATGACGATGTCCACGAGCGGATGCCAGGGCGTCACGCGGGCCGCATCGAGTGCCGCCGCTGCAGCACCGCCGTAGGCCCGCACCAGTCCCCCAACGCCGAGCTTCGTGCCACCGAACCATCTCGTCACGACGACGGCGACGCCCACAAGATCACGCCCGACGAGCTGCGCGAGGATTGGCCTACCGGCAGACCCGGCGGGCTCACCATCGTCGCCTGCGCGGTCGATCGCGGGCCGGGCGAAACGCCACGCCCAACAATGGTGATTCGCCTCCGGAGACGCTGCCGCAGTGTCCGCAAGAAGCAACCTCGCTGCCCCCTCATCAGCGACAGGCGCCGCCAGCGCTCGGAAACGAGATCCTTTGATCGGGTCGGTGTCGACGCACACCGACGCCTCGATCGTGTTCACGACACGATCACCAGCTCATGTGCCGCACGAGACGCCGCCAAATAGAGATCCTTCGCGTCCATTCCGACACCATCGACCACGACGGCGTCGTACTCGACACCTTTGTGGATCTCGACTTCGCCGGGTCGGATGACCGCCACGTTTTCCCATCGAGCCCTCAGGTCATCCTGTGCACGCGAGACCTCGGTGGCCGTGGCCACGGGTCTCCCCGTCGGTCGAATTCCGACGAGCTCGACGGCATCCAAACCGGTCTTCTCTGCGTGCGCGTTGAGCCAGTCCGCGATCTCGGCCGACATCCGATAGGCGGTCCCCATCTGGGTCGGCTCAACGCCGAGGGTCGCAGCCGCCACTCGGAGCCCAAGCCCGTGTCGATGGGTGCGTTGCGCATCGTCGCCCACGAGGGTCAGGCCCTTTGCCCGACGCTGGACCGCTCGGAGCCGAAGCAGCGACATGTCCTGTGCTTCGTCCACGATCACGTGGCTGAACTTCTGCTGTAGGCCCTGAAAGGTCGCCCGAACTTCGTCGGCGAGGGCACCTCCGCCACGTTTTGCCGCTGCGGCCAGGACTGGAGCGTCCGCCGAATCGACGCCCAACCCGATGAGGGTCTTTGGGTTTGAGAGCTTGGCGAGTGCCTGCTTGGCGGTCATCGACGGCCACACCGTCTTTGCTGCATTGCTGATCTCGGCAGGCTTGCAGTCATGGGCCCGGGCAAGCGACTCGACGAACACCCGGCGACGGTCCTGCCACGGCAGCGACCGAGCGCGGAGACGATCGATGGTGGCGACGACTTCGTCTTCGGGGATCGTTCGCACCGGGCCGAGCGGCACAGGCCCCGGCCGGTACAGGCTCTCCGCAAACGCCTCGACGATCTCGACCCATCGGGGGTCCTCGGCCGCATCATCGGCTTCGCCGAAGAGTCGATCGAATGTCGTCTGTTCGATCCGCGCTTCGCCCAGCGTCGGAAGTACTGCTGCGACGAAGCGCAGAAACGCATCGCTCGGACCGACCACCAGAATCTTGTCCGCCGTCAGCCGCCGATCGTTGTAGACCAGCCATGCCGCTCGGTGCAGGCCGACGACCGTCTTGCCCGTGCCCGGACCTCCCCTGAGCACGAGCGTGTCGTCCGGGTCGAGCCGAACCAGATCGTCCTGTTCGGCTTGGAGTGTGGCCACAGCGGCGCGCATCTCGCTCCCCCGGCTGCGATGCAGCTCGGCCATGAGCGGCGACGAGCCGGTCACTTCCCCAGAGGAGAATTCCTCGACGTAGAGGTCGTCGATGCACCCGACGTACGAGACGCGCCGGGCGAGCCCGAGGTCATCGCCCAACCGTGCCTGGTAGAAGCCACGAGCAAACGGTGCACGCCAATCGACAACGAGTTGCTCTCCCCCGCTGTCGATGCCGTAGAGCCCGACGCGCCACGCCAGATCGTCATCGATCCGGCCGAAAACGACGAGATCGTTCTGGAGCTTCTCGACCGTCCCGCGCACAACGGCCGACATGTACTCATCAGCCAGCGCATCAGCGCCACTGCCCCTGAAACCCGCCAACGACTCGAGCTTGTCGTCAACCGCACGGCGGGCGCGATCCAGCGCCTGGAGCTCAGCCGTCAGGTCGACACCGTTGTTCGCCATGTCCTCAGCCCAACCGCCGCCGATCCACGTGGCCGGCGCAATCGAGTCGGTCAACCTACCGCCGATCGCACCCAGAGCGAGCCATTCGAGCCTTCGCTGGCTACTCGTCCCCCTCATGGAGGAGCTGGGGCCAAACCGTACAGCTTTGTTGCACTCCGGCAGTTGTCACCGCCAGCTCCGTTCCGTCGTCGGCGACGAATGTGCCGGTTGCCATACCGAACTCCGCAAGCTCGTCCGTCTCGATGAATGTCCCTGCGATGTCCGTCGTTCCCCACCACTTCATTGGCACCTCAGCCGCGACGCCTTCGCGGAACGTGCCGAGGGCCCACCGCGTGTCGTCTGCCCAGACGACGGCGCCATTCATGCATCTCGGGTGGACAAAGAGTCGAGTCTCACCCGGAACGGCTGCTGCCAGCCGTTGCCGGAATTCGAGGTCGGGTTCGATGGTCGTCGTCGCGATTCCCAAGGCCGTTTCGGAGGTAGGAGCCGATGTCGCGGGAGTCGTGTCGAACGGGACGACGCTGGCAGATGCTGGCGCATCGCGATCGGAGGCAGCGGAGTCGCCGCCCAATGTCGACGAACGACAAGCTGCACCAGAGATCGCAATAGCCCAGATCAGAAAGCCGAACTTCACGAGTCGTTGGTGCGCGAACAGGCTTCCAGCGGGGAAATCGCCTTACTCCGAGTCGTCGGCCTTTGACGGAAGAAGCGACGTCAAGGCGTCAACGGTGCGGCGAAGCTCCTTCACCGGTTCGATCGAGCCGATGTCGCCGCTCAGGACCTTGCCGGTGTTGTCCCGGAACTGCGTCTCGAGCTCTCGAGCCGTGCCATCGAGCGACCGTACCAGCGGCGCAACCCCAGACGCCTCGGCATGGGAGACGAGTACCTCGATTGCCGTGGTCGCGCTTTCGAGGCGTTGCGTGACCGACCGCAGATCGGTGATCGCCGTCCGAAGGTCCGACAGGGTCTGCGGAAGTCGGATGGCCTCCTCGGTGAGACCGCTTCGCCACTCGTTGAGCTGCTGCAGCTGCTTCTTGAAACTGTCGCCATCAGCCATCGGGGCTCCTTCGGATCGTTGCGTTCTCCCGAAACGCTACCGACCCGAGCTGCGACATTCGACACATCCGTGGAACCAAACGTCGATCCCGTGCGTCCTATCACCGAGCGGCGGGACATCGCCCGTGAGGAGCAATGCAATGTTGGTACATGTTCGAGGCGCCGTGATCCTGATGGTCTGCGCACTCGCCACCTCGTGGCTCGCCGATCGATTCCTCGATTCGTTGTCGTCGGTCGGTTCGTAGCTCGGCCGACTGGGAGTTCCGAGATTCTCACGGCAACATCGGGGGATGCTGAGAGCCGGAGACCTTCTCCTCGCCTCCCCTGGGATGCATGACAGCATCTTCGACCGAACGATCATCCACGTCTTCGACCACGGCCCACACGGGTCGATGGGACTCGTCCTCAACCGGCCGACGCCAATCACGGTCAGCGCGGCGCTCCCTCAGTTCGCCGAGCTCGCCCAACCCGACCTCCTCTACGTCGGAGGCCCGGTCGAAGAGGGAACGGCCCTCGTCCTCGTCGAGCCCGTCGACCCCGCTACCGACACGCTCCACCATCTCCACAACGGGGTTGGGCTGCTCGATCTGAGCGAAGAGGCACCGCTGGACGGCATTCAACGACTTCGGGTCTACACGGGCTACACCGGATGGGGCCCGGGCCAACTCGACGCAGAGATGGAGCGCGGCGCCTGGATCACCGCACCGTGCGAACCCGACGACATCTGGACACGTGACCGTGGCGAACAGGCGTGGGCGACCGTGTTGCGTCGCCAAGGCGGCCTCACGAGCTTTCTCCGCGACTACCCCGACCAACCCTGGCTCAACTGACCTACGCGGTCATTCGGCGTCGATCAGCTCGAGAAGCACCGTCCGCAGCTCACCCAAGTCGGTCGTGCGTGCGTCCCGAAGCTCGCGGTCGCCGAGCGGTTCGGGGAGCGTGACCACAACCGATTGGCTCGGGTTGCCCGGGCAGGTCTGCGCGTCCCCCTCGGGGAGGCGACTGTTGAGTTCGATGAGGACGGCGTCGGCCGTCATCGACACGTTCGGCGGGTTGAGTCGATCTCCCATCGGTTGACCGCTGGCGCAGCCCTGCTCGGTCGCGAGGAGCGTCACTTCGGTCGACGATGCGTCGGGAGCCGGGCCTGCCGGATCCAGGACCCACTCGACCGTTCCGCTCGCGTCGTCTGGCTCGAGCATGAGGGCGCAACTTCCGGGAATCCCTGCCCCACTCCATCGCCAGAGCCCGTCCTCCCACGAGGCGGACATGAACGCGAGGTGTGGGGCCGCAGCGTCGCCCGGATGGACGAGTTGCACCCGATCTTCGGGAACGACCTCGAGTACCCGCCAGTTCTGTTGCGGCCAGCCGGCTTCGCCCTCCCCGCCCGTCAGGAACGACGCGATCGCGTCGGCGACCTCGGGCACGTCGCTGTCCTCGATCAGCGGAGGCGCCGTATCGAGCGCCGATGCCGGGAAGAACGGACCGAATTCGCATCCGATCCGTGTCTCCTCGCCCGACGCCGCAGCATCTTCGGCGCTCGTCTCGACGGCATCGCCGCGTGCGCACGCGGCCAGAGCCCAACCACACACGAACATCGCCAAGATCCGCCTCATGAAGCAACCGTAGACGCGGCTGCGCTGCTCAGTCCTTCAGGTTGATGTCCCAGAGCACCTGCTGCAGTGCGGCGTCTGCGGTGATCGGCGCAAACCGTTGCGGAGTCTCTGGACTGATGCAGGTGACGACCGGCTGCAACACCGTCCACCCGGTCGGGTGGCAGAACTGCACCATCGAGATGCGCTCACCGGGGTTGTCCGGGTCGGCGACCACCCGATGGATTCCGCTGGGAATCGTGCCGTTGGTGACTCGCTCGAGCATGAGTCCGGTGTTGATGATCATGTGACCGTCCGGCGGCAGCGCATCGATCCAGCCGTCGGCCGTCTCGACCTGGAGCCCCTTGGCGGTCGCCCGCGGCAGCGCGGTGATGAGATTGATGTCGGCGTGGGCGTCCGCCCACACGTGGTCGCCGCTGGGCGCGTCGGCCATCGACGGATACCGGATCGCACGACTCAGCGTGGGTCCGTCCTGCGTCATCTCGTCGAAGAAGTGCTCGTCGCAGCCGATCCCGACGGCGATGACCCGCAAGAACCGCCGTTGAATGTCCATCAACCGCCGGTGGAAGTCGAAGAGCGCCTCACGGATGCCGGGCACGGTCTGCTCCGGCAGCACCTGATCGGTGTACTGGTAGGGGAACGCCCGGCGCAGAGGATGCGCCTCGTCGATCTCGAGCTTCCAGTTGAGCATCTCCTTCCAGTCCGGAAGTTCGGCGCCCGCCGCCGTCTCGACCAGCAAGCCCGTATAGCCGGTCTGGCCGAAGGTGCCCGGCGCGTGGCTCTTCTGCTTCTCCACGGTCGGGGCGGCGAAGAACTCGGCGAGCTTGCCGTACACGTCGTCGACCATGCCATCGGACAGGTCGTGCGCCGTGTAAACGAAGCCATTGGTGAGGCTTCGCATGACGCCGTCGACGACTGCCGCACGTTCGCTGGCGGTGCCGTCTTCGAATCGGAGCAAGTCGACATCGAGAATCGGGTCGGTCACGTCCGAAGCCTAGGCTCAGGCCATGAGCGCCACCAGCGATTCCCCCGACCCTCTCTCTCGCGACCTCGACATCGTGATCTTCGGTGCCACGAGTTTCGTTGGCGAACTGATGTGTCGCGCCATGGTCGACCGGCACGGCACAAACGGCGAGCTGCGCTGGGCGATCGCCGGCCGCAACGAGCTCAAGCTGAACAAGGTGGCCGGCGACACCGGCGCCGACGTGGAGAAGATCGTCGTCGACGCGCAGGACCGTAGCGGACTCGACGCCATGGCCGCCCGAGCCCGCGTCATCGTCTCGACGGTCGGCCCGTACGCGCTGTACGGAAACGACCTCGTGGCCGCCTGTGCCGCAGCCGGAACCGACTACTGCGATCTCAGCGGTGAGCCGCAGTGGATGCGCCGCATGATCGCCGATCACGAATCGGAGGCCCACACGTCTGGTGCCCGGATCGTGCACGCCTGCGGGTTCGACTCGATCCCCTCCGATCTCGGCGTCCATCACCTCCAACAGGCGGCGATTGAGCGATTCGGCGAGCCATGCACGTCAGTCTCGATGCGGGTCAAGGCGATGAAGGGCTCGGCGTCGGGCGGCACGCTCGCGTCGATGCTCAACGTGGTCGACGAGACGAAGGCCGATCCCGGACTCCGCAAGGTCCTCGCCAACCCGTACGCCCTCGCCCCTGAGGGCATGCAGTCTGGCGTGCGCCAGAAGAACCTGAATGGCCCCGCTCGAGACGACGTGACAGGCGCATGGATCACACCGTTCGTGATGGCGGCGATCAACACCCGCATCGTCCACCGCTCACACGCCCTCCTCGGCCAACCGTGGGGCTCGGAGTTCCGTTACGACGAGGCGATGGTGGCCGGAGATGGGCCGGTCGGTGCAGCCAAGGCGGCGGCCGTCGCTGGCGGCCTCGGCGCCTTCATGGCCGCAACCACGGTCGGTCCGCTCCGAGGCCTGCTCGAGGATCGGGTGCTCCCCAAGCCGGGTGAAGGCCCCTCCCCTGAGGCCCAGGCGGCCGGCTTCTTCTCCCTGCGCTTCCATGGCTCGACCGCCGGCGGCGACACGCTGACCACCAAGGTCACTGGAGACCGCGATCCCGGATACGGCTCGACCGCCAAGATGCTCACGTCCGCGGCCACCACACTTCTCCACACCGACCCCGCAGACGTGCCCGGAGGATTCTGGACGCCGTCGACGTCGATGGGCGATCGGCTGCTCGAAGATCTCGTCGAGCACGCCGGGCTGACCTTCGAGATCGACGGCTGACCGAACAACACGAAGACCCGACAACCTCAGGAACAACACAACTGACACCGAACACATGTTCGGGTCATCGTGTAGGCTCGGGGCATGCCTCCCGCGCCGCTCACCCTCTTCGGGGTCGCTGAGCAGGCGGTTCGACCGCTCCACGACACCATCATCCGCACCCAACTCGACCCGTGCTGTTGGGTCGACCACTCCCCTGGCTTCGTCGACGGCGCCGACACGCTGCTCGCCGACCTCGAGGAACGCATGTCGTGGCATCGCGGGCGCCGACTGATGTACGGAACATGGTTCGACGAACCCCGCCTCACCGCCACCACCTATGCACTCGACACCATCCCTCCACCGGTCATCGACGACGCCCGAATTGCCCTCACCGACCACTACGGCCGCGCATTCGCCGGCCTGTTCTGCAACCGCTACGTCGATGGAGCCGACAGCGTCGCATGGCACGCAGACCGGATCGGGCGCACTGAGGTGGATCCGCTCGTCGCCATCATCAGCCTTGGCGGGCCTCGAACCTTCGCGATGCGACCAATGGGCGGGGGCAACGCTCACCGATGGATGCTCCACAGCGGCGATCTGCTGGTGATGGGCGGCGCCACCCAGCACCACTGGGAACACTCGGTCCCCAAGACCCGTCAGGCGCCACCCCGCATGAGCGTCACGATGCGCGCCGGAGGGCCACCGCTGCCCGGTCGCGAGCTGCGCTGATCAGACAGCAGGTTCGTTGACCGGGACCTCACGTCGCAGCCCAGCCCCCACACGCGCATCACCAACTCGCCGCTTGGCCCGGATCGAGTCGACCAACGCTCCAATGAGAATGCCGAGCGAGACAAGCTGGAACCACAGCAAGACCACCACGATCGTCGCGAGCGCACCGTAGGTCTCCCCATAGGTGCCGAAGTTCTCGACGAAGACCCCGAAGCCCCAGCTCAGCAACACGAACAGGACGGTCCCGATGATCGCTCCAACGCTGATCAACGGCTTCTTGCCCCCCGATACGAGCTCGAACGTGGAGCGTTCTTCGGCGGCGGGCCCAATCCGGTACAGGACCGACAAACCGAGCGCCATCAGCGCAGCCAACCCCACGAAACGGCCGATCGTGATCAGGACGGACAGCGCTCCCGAGCCGGTCCAATCCTCGAGCAGCGCCGGGACCACCGACATCGCAAACACCATGGCTCCGAGCAACACGATGGCGCCCAGAAGAAGGCCGATGGCGATGACCCGCTTCAGTACGAAGTTGCGGTTCTCTTCGCGATCGAAGACCACGTTGAGCGCCGACATGAGATTGCCGACCGCGCCAGACGCGCTGAAGACCGCCAGCAACGCACCGATGACGGCGGTGGCACCTGCGCCGCTCGAACTGGCGATGCTCTCGATCTGACCGACGAAGAACTCCCTCGTCTCTTCGGGCGAGGCCTCGAGCGCGCTGTTGGCCTCTTCGACCAGATCGTCGGTGTCGGCGACCAGCCCAACGATCGACACGGTCGCCGCGATCGCGGGGATCATCGCCAGAAACGCGAAGAACGCGATGGCTGCGGCGAAGATCGGCAGGTACTTCGACGAGATGCCCTTGCTGAGTTCTTTCATGAATGGGACGGGAGCGTCGAGCTCCTCGCCGCCTCGCTTCTTGGCCATGGTCACCTCGTGCGATGTCTGCGGGACTACCGTCTGTGGCCGTGGAACCCTTCGTGTTCGGTGTCGACCTCGACGGTGTGTGCGGCGATTACACCACCGCGTTTCGCACCATTGTGGCCCAGGAGCTCGACGTATCCGAGAATGAGCTGCCGCTCGAACGTTCGTGGGACTTTCGAGAATGGAACCTCGAACGCGCCGGCGGCTTCGAGCGGTTGCATGCGCTCGCCGTGTCCGGGCGAGGCCTCTTCGCCGATATGCCGCCAATCGAAGGGGTCGCTGACGCCTTGTGGCGGCTCTCCGATGCCGGCATCCACATCCGGATCATCACGCATCGGCTCTATGTCAACTGGGGACACGCCTCTGCGGTCGCCGACACGGTCACCTGGCTCGACACCAACCGCATCCCGTATCGAGACATCTGCTTTCTCGGCAAGAAGCCCGACGTTGGCGCCCACGTCTACATCGACGACGGGCCACACAACATCGTCCAGCTGCGCGCCGCCGGCCACGAGGCGATCGTCTTCGATCAGCCGTACAACCGAGACCTCGACGGCCCGCGGGTCGCCGACTGGGCAGAGCTCGAAACGATGGTGATGGCGCTGGCCACCGAATGGTTGGGCGCGACCCAACCGCAGCTGCCCGGCGTCGACGCCGGCGCAGATCGACTCGACCGCAAACGCAGCTGAGCCGCTCCGTCCGTCAGTCTCGTGCGGCCAGCTTCTCGCGGGCCGGGTCGAGGTCGTGGGGGTTGGTCACGCCGATCCATTCCTCGCTCGACTGCGGAACGAGCACCGTGAGTTCGCCAGCGGCGCGCAGTTGATCGACCACGTCGGGCAACAGGTACTCGGTCTTCTCGGTGTCGGCGTTCTCGGCGTAGAAGGTCTCCCAGCCTGCGGCCAGGTGAGCAAACAAGCTGTTCGGGAAGGCGAACATGTTCATCGAGACCATCGTGTCCTCGGCGTATTCGCCGACCGGATCGTCCGAGCGAATCACCCCGTCGTCGCTGCGGGCGATGCCGTGGGTTTCGGTGATCGAGTCGAGGACACCGTCGGTGACCGCGCAGACGCCGCGTGAGACCGCCCCCTCGCTCGGCAGGGTCTTCGCCATCTCGAACGACACCAGTGCCGCCGTTGTGGCGTCGCCACCAGAGATCGCCTCGGCCGCGATGCGATACGAATCCGGGCCGTAATAGTCGTCCGCGTTGACCACGATGAACGGTGTATTCACCGCATCGGCCGCCGAAAGCACGGCGTGCGCCGTGCCCCACGGCTTCGCACGGGAAGGGCCGAGGTCGTCCTGACGAACCAGCTCGAAGCCGTCGAGCGAGCCGTACTGCCCGCGCAGATGGGCGGCCACGTCGTCCTCGATGTCCGATCGGATGATCAGCACCACCTTCGTGCACCCCGCCGCTCGGGCGTCCTTGATCGCAAAGTCGAGGAACGCCTCGCCGTTCGGCCCGACCTCCACGAGTTGCTTCGTCCCCCCGAAGCGACTCCCGAGACCAGCTGCCATGACCAGAAGTGTCAGATCCATGCTCTGTTTGTAGCGGAGTCCACGCCACCGTCGGTGACAATCGCGATGGATGTTCGGTCCAGCCGGTACATTCGCCCATCGATGACGGTCAGCGCAGTGGTCACCGACCTCGATGGAACCTTCTGGTCGAGGTCGATGCGCGTGCATCCGGCGACGCACGATGCGGTTGGCCAACTGGACCGAGCCGGCATTCCCCTCGTGATCGCGACCGGGCGCCGCGCGTTGGGTGCGCTCAGCGGCCTGACGCCAGAGGGCTTCGGCGGGCGGCCCGGGATCTTCATGAACGGAGCCCTGGCCCGCGATCGCAGCGACGGCGAGTCGTTTCTGGTCGAGACGATCGACGCACCCGCCGTCGACTCGATGATGGACCTCTTCGCTGCGGCAGGGCTGGAGCCCATGGTGTACGTCGACCACCCACAAGCCGATCTTCTCGCCGGCCCTCAGCCCGCAGCGGGTGCCGCCTACCTCGCCGGCGCGGCCGGTGTGGCCTCGTACGACAGCGAGGTCGCGTTTCGCCGGGCAGTTCGAGACGCTCCCGTGATCGGGCTCGGCGCATTCGGCTTTCCCGAGGCACAACTGGCGCCCATCGCAGCGGCGATCGACGAGGCCGAGCTCGCCACGGCGATCATCAGCCCGGCGATCTTCGAGGACGCCTTCGGTCTGATGATCCAGGGTCGCGCGGTCGACAAATGGACCGGGATCGTCGCCTGGTGCGAGCGCCACGACATCGACCCTGCGGCCATCGCTGCGCTCGGCGACGGGATGAACGACCTCGACATGTTGACCAACGCCGGAGTGGCGATCGCTCCCACCAACAGCGTCGACGCGATTCTCGATGCCGCCGATCACCACATCGAGCCAAACGAGGACGGCGGTTGGTCGCAGCTCGGAGACCTGCTCGGCCTGTAGGGTCCCGAACATGTCACGCATCGGGTTCATCGGGCTCGGCGTCATGGGGTATCCCATGGCCGGCCACCTCGTCTCTGCCGGCCACGACGTCTGCGTCCACAACCGAACGACCAGCGTCGCCGAACGCTTCGTCGCAGAGCACCCGGGCGCCGAGATGGCCTCGACACCGGCTGGGGCCAGCGAGGGCGCCGACATCGTGTTTCTCATCGTGGGCAACGACGACTCCGTGCGAGCCGTCGCCATGGGCGATGACGGCGCGCTCGCGACCATGCCCGACGGTTCCGTCCTCGTCGACCACACAACCGCATCGGCCGATGTGGCGCTCGAACTCGGCGAGGCGGCGTCCGCCAAGAACATCTCCGTGATCGACGCACCCGTATCCGGTGGCGAATCGGGCGCACAGAACGGTGCGCTGACCATCATGTGCGGGGGCGACGACGCGGCCTTCGCCACGGTCGAGCCCGTCATGGCCGCCTACTCGGGCACCCGCACGCTCATCGGTGGGCTCGGCTCAGGCCAGCGAACCAAGATGGTGAATCAGATCGCAATCGCCGGTCTGCTCCAAGGCCTCTCCGAAGCCCTCACGCTCGGCATCGCCGGGGGCCTCGACATGGACAAAGTGCTCGCAACCATCTCCAACGGGGCCGCAGGCTCGTGGCAGATGTCGAACCGCGGCCACACGATGGTCGCCGATGCGTTCGACTTCGGGTTCGCCATCGAGTGGATGATCAAGGACCTCGGCATCGCCTTGGATGAAGCTCGACGCCTCGGGATCGAGACACCCGTCGCGGACCTCGTCGCTGGCTACTACGACGAGCTCAACGAGGCCGGGGAATCTCGTTCGGACACGTCGGTGTTGATTCGTCGACTGCGTCAACCGAACGGATAACACGATGGAACACTTCGACCTGCTGATCATCGGGACGGGTTCGGGCAACTCGATCCTCGGCCCTCAACACGAACACCTCAAGGTGGCCTTGGTCGAACGAGACGCCTTCGGCGGCACCTGCCTGAATCGGGGATGCATCCCGTCCAAAATGTTCGTCTACCCGGCAGAGCTCGCCGAACTCGCCGCCCACGTCGGGCCGCGTCTCGGCGTCGACACGACCATGCAGGGGGTCGACTGGCCGGGCATCCGAGATCGCGTGTTCGGGCGCATCGACCCGATCGCCGAAGGCGGCGAACGATGGCGAACGGGCGATGAGCAGCCACACGTCACCGTCTTTAAGGGCTCCGGACGCTTCACGGGCGACAAGACCCTGACCATCGATCTGCTCGACGGGAGCAAGACCACGATCACGGCGGAGACGATCATCCTCGCCGCCGGCGCCAGAGTCGCTGTGCCCGATGCGATCGCCAGCTCCGGCACCCCGTTCCACACCTCGGACACGATCATGCGGGTCGACTCGATCCCCGACCGCCTCGTCGTGATCGGCGGCGGCTACATCGGCGCCGAGCTCGGCAACGTGTTCGGCTCGTTCGGTTCGGACGTCACGATTCTCACGAGAGGCAAGACACTCCTCACACGAGAAGACCCCGACATCAGCGAGCGTTTCACCGCCGCGTACGCAAACAAGTACACGATCACCACCGGCGTCTCTGCGATCAACCGCTACCGCGCCGAAGGCGACGAATACGTCCTCGACGTGACCACCGACGACGGCCCGGCAACGGTGCGGGCCGACGCAGTGCTCGTTGCCGTCGGACGCATCCCGAACGGAGACGAGCTGAACGTCGAAGCCACGGGAGTTGCGCTCGATGAGCGCGGCTACGTCATCACCGACGAATACCTCCGCACCGGCGCCGAGGGGATCTGGGCGCTCGGCGACATCACCAACCCCGCACAGCTCAAACACACCGCAAACGCCGAAGCCCGAATCGTTGCTCACAACCTCGACAACCCTGACGCGCTCCGCGCAGTCGATCGCTCGATCACCCCGCACGCAGTCTTCGGCCACCCTCAGGTCGCCGCCGTCGGACTGACCGAGGCGCAAGCCATCGAGGCAGGCCACGACGTCGTCGCGACCGTGCGCTCCTATGGCGACGCCGCGTACGGCTGGGCGATGGAAGACACGTCGAGCGTCGTGAAGCTCGTCGCCGACAACACGACGCGTCAGCTGCTCGGCGCCCACATCGTCGGCCCGCAGGCGTCAACCCTGATCCAACAACTGATTCAGGGCATGACGTTCGGGCAGACCGTGGACGAGATGGCCCGCGACCAGCTGTACATCCATCCGGCCCTCACCGAGGTCGTCGAACAGGCGCTGCTCGAGCTCTGAAATGACGATCGCCGCCCTCATCTTGGCCGGTGGGAACGGCGCGCGTTTCGGGGCCGCCAAACAGTTCGAACGACTCGACGGCGAACGACTGATCGATCGAGTCGTCAACGTCGCCCGCGACGCCTGCGACGACATCACCCTGGTGCTGCCCGCGGGCATCGCGTGGGATGGACCCGACGTGGACCGACTCGTTGTTGGCGGAGCGACACACGCCGATTCGACCCGTCGTGGAGCCGTGGCGATCCCCGCCCACGACGACCTGCTCATTTGGGGGCCGAGCCATCCGCTCGCCCAGGGGTCGTTGATCCACGAACTGCGTCGTGTCCGCGCCGCACACGACGCCGACGCCGCGGTACCGGTGCGACCAATCGTCGACGTTGTCGCGGCGATCGATGACGGAACGTTCGCCATCGAACCGACCAAAGGGACCCATACGGTCCAATATCCCTACGTCGTACGACGGTCGACGTTTCAGCGCGGGCTCGAAACCGCCGATGCGTTTCGAGAAGAGCTCGAGGTCATCGAGGCAGCTGGCGGCTCAGTCGTCACGATTGAGGGACCAGCGACCAACATTCACATCACGACGCCCGCCGATCTCACGATCGCCGAGCGACTTTGCTGATCCTCCACCGTCAGCTCGGATCGCCTCGTACTCCCGTCGAGGCGGCCGCGAATCGGCCAAAAGTCCTATTCGAGGCCGGGTGAAACGACCGACATCCCAATGGACGGCCGCGTAGGCACGCGGGCACGACCGATTAGTGGGATCAACCGAACATGGCAGGAACGAAACTTCGCGGGAAGGCGAGCAATCCCGCAGCGCCGCTCGTCAAAGCGGGATCATCAATTCGTCGACGCATTCAGAACCGCGTCGTTCCGCTCGTCCTCATTCCGATGCTTCTCCTTGCCGGGGCGACGGTCGCGGCGGTTCTCTTCTTCGAACGACAAACGACTGCCGCCGTGGACGACACCGAGTCGCTGCTCACCGAACAGGTGGTCGAGGGTGCGGTCACCCGAACGTCCGCGCGTGGCTCGCGAGAGGTCGGCGAGTGGGTGGACGGTTGGATCCAGACGGCGGAGGCCCTCGGTCAGCGCTCCGACGTCCGACTTCGAATCGCGGACGCAGCTGCCTCACTCCGCGAGGCGGGAGTCACTGAAGAGACTCCACGCCAGCAGGCGCTCGACACCATCGGCAACCGCCTCTACGCGAGTACAGGTGCGCTTGTCGCGATCCAGGGAACGGTCGCAGAAGACGACGTCATTCCAGAGATCACCTTCATCTCTCGGGACGGCTATCGGCTCGGCTCGACCAAACGCGAGAGTGCGATCGACTACAGCAACGAGATCTGGTTCAACGACGCCATGGAGAACGGCGTGCATGTGCGTTCCTTCGTCATCGAGGGCGAGATCCCGGCGTCGCTCGAGGTCACCGTCCGTCCGAGCAGCTCGTCGGTTGGCGAGGTCGGTGCGATTCGGATGCTCATTCCGCTCACCCCGCTTCTCGACATCGTCGACGACCTGTCCTTCGACGACGACGTCAACGTCGTGCTCATCGACCGAGAGAGTTCCGTGCTCCTCGCCGACACAGTGAACGACAACAGCGAAGAGTTTCTCTACAACATGGCGACCTTGGCCGGTGGCCGATCGGGCGCCAACCTCGAGCTCTTGCAGGAAGGCACGTTCACGGATGCGCTGAACCTCACCAGCGCACGACCGATCGAAACGAGCGTCGGACCCGCCCAGGTCAACTGGCTCATCCAGACTCAGCAGCCGATCGAACGTGCAACGCAGTCGCTCGAGACCATCCGTGACGTGCAGGACGAGCTCTCCGAGAGTCGCCGGCTCTTCGTGTTCGCCATCGGCGGCCTGCTCCTCCTGTCGCTCATCGTCGCATTGCTCGCCATCCGGGCGCTCGCGAATCGCATCACCGCCCCGCTCCAGCAACTGTCCTCTCAAGCCCGCCACGCCGCCGACGAGGGCATTCCCTCGGTCGTCGAAGCGGCGCAGTCCTCTGCAGATGTCCTTCCGGAGCTCGATCCCTTCGAGGTGGAGAGCAACGACGAGATCGCGCTGCTGGCGGACTCGCTGAACACGATGCAGGACGCGGCGACCGACCTCGCTGCCGGTCAGGTGCGACTTCGTCGACAGAATGTCGCCCGGACCTTCGTGTCGCTCGGTCGACGGAACCAGAACCTGCTAAACCGCCAGCTCGAATTCATCGACGAACTCGAGGAACAGGAGTCTGACCCGGAGACCCTCGAGAACCTGTTCAGGCTCGACCACCTCGCGACACGCATGCGACGCAATGCAGAGAACCTCCTCGTGCTCGCCGGTGAGCAGACGCCACGTAAATGGTCTCGACCGATTGCCGTGCGAGACGTGGTTCGAGCCGCAGCGTCGGAGATCGCCGATTACACGCGAGTGCAGCTCGGCGACATCGAGCCAGCAACCGTGTCCGGCAACGTCGCCACTGACCTCTCTCACCTCTTGGCCGAGCTACTCGAGAACGCCGGTAACTTCTCGCCCCCGTCGACGAACATCGAGGTGCTCGGCCAAAAGACCGCAACGCACTACCGCATGGCCATTGTCGACCAGGGCATCGGTCTCGACACCGAAGCGCTCGAGCAGGCGAACGACCGTCTCCAGAACCCGGTGGACTTCGCCGACGCCCCGTCGGCGTATCTCGGCCTGTTCGTGGTCGGCCATCTGTCCCGAGAACTCGGCATCACCGTCCGGTTGGCCAACGCCGACCCGACCGGTGAAGGGCGCCGAAGCGGCACCATCGCGTTCGTCGACATGCCCGTCGGCCTCCTCACCGACGCCGAGGCGACACCGGTCGAAGCAGGCAGCCGTCGCGCCGTCACCGACGCCGCCCGTGTTGAGCAGCGCTCATCTGCTCCCGCACCGACACCTGCACCAGAGACTGCCCCGGCCGCCGCATCGGCGCCGACCGTTCCGCCCACTCCCGTGCAAGCCCCACCGTCGACGGAAACCACCGCGGCGGGCTTCCCCAAGCGCGCCCGACGTGGCGAAGAGGCTCCCGTTGCTCCGGCCGAGCCCGCTCCAGCTCCGACGCCAGCAGCCGAGCTCACGACGGCTGGATTCCCAAAGCGGCGCTCGAGCAACGCACCATCGCCGACATCGGTGAGCCCAGCGCCGGCCCCGGCGCCGACACCGCCGTCCGATCACGGCGGCGCCGCTCCACGGAGGGACGCTGCCGACGTCTCGTCCTCGCTCCGTAGCTTCCGTGAAGCGGTGGCGCGCGGACGTGCCGAGGCCGAGCAAGAAGGCGCGACAGGCGCCCTGCACGCCATCCAGCCTCCGCAGACCGCCGCCCCCGCTCCCGAGCCCGCACCGGCCTCAACTCCGCTCCAACCCCCGCCGATCACTCCGGCACCCGAAACCCCGATCACCGCTGACACTCCTGGAGGCACCCAATGACCATTTCGAACGAAGCGCAGAACTTCGCCTGGCTGTTGTCCCGGTTCTCCCAGGACACCGCGGGTGTCCGAGAAGCGGTCGCGGTTTCGGCCGACGGCCTGCTGCTTGCGTCCTCCGCAGGCATCGACACCTCTGGGGTCGACCAGTTCGCCGCAATCGCTGCCGGATTGACGAGCCTCACTCGCGGCGCAGCGGACTGCCTCGGTTGCGGCGTGGTCGATCAGGTGGTGGTCGAGATGTCCGGAGGCAACCTGTTCGTGATGTCAATGGGACACGGCGCCTCGCTCGCAGTGCTGTGTCACCCGGGCGCCGACGTGGCGCAGGTCGCCTACGAGATGACCCTGCTGGCCGAACGCGCCGGATCCGCCCTGTCGCCTGAACTGATCAGCGAGCTGAAGAACGTCCTGACCGTCTGAACAACCCGATTTGAGGCTTCTCATGGGATTCGACGACTCCCCAGACACGATCATCGAGGACGGGCCGATGGCTCGCCCCTATCAATTGACCGGCGGGCGAACCCGCTCGGAGGCGGGCGACCTCGCCGTCGAAGCAATGGTGAGCACCCCGGACGGCGCGAGCGTTCCCGCCGACAATGAGCTCGCAGCGATCTTTGAGCTCTGCAACGACACCCCGAACTCGATCGCCGAGATCTCGGCCAAGCGTTCGATCCCGCTCGGTGTCGCACGCGTCCTCGTGGCCGATCTTTGGGGCGCCGGCTATCTCGAACTGCTCGAGACCACCCGATCCGACGACATTGCAATTGTGAGGAGGTTGCTCGATGGCATCCGCAACCGCTGATACTCCCCGTCCCGTCTCCGCGAAGGTCGTCGTCTCCGGCGGCTTCGGAGTCGGCAAAACCACCTTCGTCGGTGCCGTCTCGGAGATCCCCCCGCTGCGCACCGAGGCGAAGATGACCTCGGCTGCCAAGGAGGTCGACGATGGCACACTCGTGCAGGACAAGACCGCCACAACGGTCGCCATGGACTTTGGCAAGATCACCGTCGAGCAGGGACTCGTGCTCTACGTCTTCGGTACGCCCGGCCAGGACCGTTTCGGCTTCATGTGGAATGACATCACCGAGGGAGCGCTCGGGGCGTTGATCCTCGTCGACACTCGCCGCCTCGATGAATGCTTCACCGCAATCAACTATTTCGAAGAACGCAACGTGCCCTTCGTCGTCGCGTTGAACCAGTTCGAAGGGGCACCCGCGCATCGCGAGGAGGACATCCGCGAGGCGCTGGACCTCCCGGCAGACATTCCGATTGTGCGCACCGACGCCCGGAACCAGGACACGGCGCTGAGCACGCTCGTCGAGTTGCTCACCCACATCCTTCACACGCTCTCTCAGGCCCCTCAACCCGCCCCAGAATCCGAGGCTCCGACGGTCACCGCGGACATGCGAGCACGGGCGAGCGCCGCTCTCGCTGCCGAGCGTTCCGCCTGAGCCACATCGCCACATCCCCTCCTTCGGTCGCAGGCCGATAGCCTCCGACGCCGTGGGCAACGTCTTCGGAGAGCAGTTTCGAATCGCCACCTGGGGGGAATCCCACGGTGGCGGCGTGGGCGTCGTGATTGACGGCTGCCCGGCGCGGACGCCCATCGACCTCGACCAAATCCAACACGAGCTGGATCGCCGGCGACCGGGACAGAGCCGGCTCGTCACCCAACGCGACGAACACGACCGGGTGGAGATTCTTTCGGGCGTCGTCGACAGTCGAGCGAGCGGCGCACCAATCGCCATGTTGGTCAGGAACAAGGACGCCCGATCGGGCGCGTACGACCACCTGCGTGACCTCTACCGCCCGTCACACGCCGACTTCACCTACGACGCAAAGTACGGAATCCGCTCAATTGCCGGGGGCGGGCGCTCCTCGGCTCGCGAAACGATTGGCCGCGTGGCTGGCGGTGCAGTTGCCATGAGCGTCCTCAAGCACCTCAGCGAGGCGTTGACGCTCCCGGTTCCCGAGATCGTTTCGTGGGTGGACTCGGTGATCGACATCGAGGCCGAGGTCGACGAGACCAGAGTTGCCCGCGCCGATGTCGAGTCGCATGACACTCGGTGTCCGGATCCCGATGCTGCGGCTCGGATGACCGAAGCGATCGAAAACGCTCGCCGCGACGGTGACTCGCTTGGCGGGACGGTCCGCGCCGTCGTGCGCAACATGCCCACTGGTTGGGGCGAACCGGTCTTCGATCGGCTCGAGGCGGACCTGGCCAAGGCGATGCTCAGCCTGCCAGCAACAAAGGGCTTCGAAATCGGTAGTGGATTCGCCGGGAGTCGGATGACCGGACGGGCCCACAACGATCCGTTCATCCCGTCGGCCGACGGTCCAGTCACTGCGACAAATCACTCCGGCGGGGTGCAGGGCGGGATCTCGAACGGAGCCGACCTCCGCTTTCGGGTGGCCTTCAAACCAACGGCAACGATCTCCTCGCCCCAGCAGACGGTGACGACCGACGGCACGGCAACGACGCTTGCAGCAAAGGGTCGACACGATCCGTGTGTGCTTCCTCGAGCGGTGCCGATGGTCGACGCGATGGTCGCGCTCGTCCTCGTCGACCACCAACTCCGACAGCTCCCGAACACGCTTCTCCCCTGACCGACGACGCTTCGGCGCCGTCCAAGCGACGCCGTGGTCAGTTGCCGGACGCGCTGAAGTGTTGCCAGTCCTTGGCGGACGACCAGTCGCCTCCCCATCCCCAGCCGATGTCGACAAAGGCCCGAACAACGATGTCGTCGGGATAGATGCCTCCCGTCGCTTCGACCGAGCGGTCAGCGAATGCCGCTCCTTCTGGCGGAAGAATCGTGTCGCCCTTGACGTACGGATTCACGAGCGGGTTGATGTCGATCGCTTGACCGAGCGCATGGTTCGACCAGACCCCTGGCCGCCAGGCGACCTCTCGGCAGTTGAAGGCAGAGGTGTTGTTGGCGGCCATGGATGCGTTGTCGTCGCCACCGTAGACATCGACGATCTCCATCCGCTGGATCGGGAATCGTGCGTCGTACAACCGCCCAAAGGCGGCGGCGACGTCTTCGGCGTGCGCCGCGCTGACGACGAGCTCACCCTCTTGAATGTCCCCGTCGTAGTTCCAGTGCGGCATCGTGATCAGCGCGAGGTCCGTGAGCTCGACGGGACAGCCCGGCCGCCAGGACTGTGAGAGCCGATCGGCAAACGACGCGTCGAGACGGACGATCTGCGCTGCGAAGTCCGGCGATTGGGGCACGGTGCTCGATGTCGATGTCGTCGTACTCGATGTCGACGACGTGGACGACGTCGTGCTCGATGTCGAGGTCGTGGATGTCGAGGTCGTGGATGTCGTCGTGCTCGATGTCGATGTCGAGGTCGTCGTGCTCGATGACGTCGTGCTCGATGGCGCCGCGGCGTCAGGGGCACTGGCAATCTCGCCAGCGCACGCGACCGTCAGGATCAGCGCGACGATGCCGAGCCGATGGCGGCGCAATTGCTCAGATCGCTTCGGCGTTCATGGGCGCCACCCGCTGCGACGCAGGCACGAACTCCACGATGGCGGCATCGAGTTCGTCCTTGACCCCGGACAGCGGGAGCACGTTGAGCACACCCTGGCCGTTCTGCAAGAGATCGATGATCTCCTCGCCGCTGCGGACGAGCACGGCTCGCCCATTGCTGACGACGAGATTGGCCGTCGAGACGTTCTCTCCCAGATTGTCCTGGAGGTACTCAAAGACTTCTCGCACCTGCTCCAGGCGGATACCGGCATCCAGCAGGTTCTTCACCACCTTCAGCTCGAGTAGGTCTCGATACGAGTAGCTGCGACGCGAACCGCTGCCAGCGGCCTCGGCGAGCGAAGGTCGAATCAGGTCGGTTCGTGCCCAGTAATCGAGTTGCCGGTAGGTGATGCCGACAATCTCGGCCGCACGCTTGCCGCTGTATCCGTCCATGTTTTCGTCCTCTCCCCACGGACGACCGAGTTGCTCGACCGGTCCCGCGCCTCGTTGCGAACCTCTTCGATGGAATTACGCAGGTGAAAGCTTAGGAAAGGCGCGATGCCGGGTCAACGACCCTCCGCGCGATCACTCGCGCGTTGCGCGCGAGACAGACTCAGGCGAAGTCCTCGGGGTTGACGTCGTTGATGAAGTCTCGAAACTCCTCGACGACGTCCTCCGCCTCGGATTCGATTTCCTCGTCATCGCCGTCATCGACAAATCCGGCCTCATCGAGCACGCCTGACTCGGCGAAAACAGGGACGTCAAGGCGCACCGCAAGAGCGATGGCATCTGACGGTCGCGCCGAAATGACCTTGACGTCCTGCGGGCCACGGGTGTGAAGCTCGGCGAAGAAGGTCTTCTCCCGCAGCTCGGTGATCACGACCCGCTCGATTCGGACCGACATCGACTCGATCATCTCGGCGAAGAGATCGTGGGTCATGGGACGTGGTGGCTCCACGCCCTCCTGGGCCATCGCAATCGCCGTCGCCTCAGGACCGCCGATGAAGATTGGGAGCATCAACGGACCCGTCGACTCGTCGGTCGAACGGAGGAGAACGATCGGCGTGTTGCTCGGGAGTTCGACGCGCACGCCGACGACATCCATGGGAATCATGACTCACCTCCGGCGCCCGTGCCGTGGAAGAAGCGCAGCTTGAAGCGCCCGATTTGCAGCTCGTCGCCGTCAACAAGCAGTGCATCTTCGATGAGCTGACGGTTCACGTAGGTGCCGTTGAGCGACCCGACATCGCGTGCGCGGTACACCCCATCTGCGCTCAAGATCTCGACATGGCGGCGAGAGACGGTGACGTCATCGAGAAAGATGTCCGATTCGGGATGCCGTCCCGCGGTCACGACCGAAGAATCGAGCGCGTACCGAGAGCCGCCCTTCGGACCGTTGTCGACCACGAGAATGCCGATCTGTTCGTCAAAGATCTCCCGATCGCCTCGGTGGTCGTCGGTCTGTTCTGCGCGGACGACGGGGATCGATGCCGTGGGTTCGTCAGGATCCGCACCAATCCGTTCCCCACACGAGCTGCAGAAATTCGCATGGGCCTCGTTCCGGTGGCCGCACGCCATACAGGTGCGTTCGAGGTCGCCGCTCATGAACCCGTCAACTTCGTGTATGCCTCTGCGCCGAGCAGACTGTCGAGCGCGAGCGGATCAGCGACGACGATCTCGCAGAGCCACCCCTCCCCGTAGGGATCATCGTTGAGCCGGCCGGGGGACGCGTCGAGGCCCTCGTTCACCGCGGTCACCTCGCCGGAGATCGGCGCATAGACGTCGCTCACGGACTTCGTCGATTCGACCTCGCCCATCGACGAACCGGCCACGACTGCGGTTCCCGTTGACGGGAGTTCGACAAAGACCACGTCGCCGAGCGCATCTTGGGCGTAGTCGGTGATTCCGATTCGAACGGTGAGCGGATCGTTGGACACGACTCGGACCCACTCGTGGTCGTCGGTGTACCCAAGATCGCCTGGAACCTGCATGACCCTGAGCCTACTGCCCGCTCGGAGAGGCGTCAGCTGCGCGCCGCGAACGCGGCGCGCGCCGGCGACACGTATGCGCCTGCCGCGTACCACGAAATCACCAGCCCAGGGATGCCACAGATCCAACCGAGCGCGGTGAGGATGTCCGCTCCCGACACGTCTGCAGCTCCGCCCAACAGCAGCGGATAGGCGAACATCAACAGAAACGTGCCGGTCTTTCCCCACCACGACACATCGAATCGCGGCGCGCCAAGCAGACCGAGCGCAACCGCGGCAAGCGACACCAGCCCTTCTCGGACGAGAGTGGCGATCGCGAACCACGATGGCACGGAGCCATCAACCCACGTCGCGATCACGGCGGTGAGCATCATCAGTCGATCCGCCGCGGGATCGAGGATCTTTCCGAGCTCCGAGACCTGGTTGAACCGCCGAGCGAACCACCCGTCCACCCAATCGGTGGCCCCCAGGCATGCGAGCAGCAACGCCGCTCCGAAGCGGTCGTCGCGCGAAAACAACAGCCACACGAACAGCGGCACGCACAGGAGGCGGCCGAATGAGAACGCATTCGGAATCGTGAAGGGCCGCCACGGAGGACGTTCGCCGGCTTCGCTCACCACGAGTCGATGCTAGCTAGGGTGCGCGAATGGCCTCCATCTTCAGCAGAATCATCTCGGGGGACATTCCGTCCCGCATGCTTTGGGAGGACGACACTTGCGTGTCCTTCCTCGATGTCCGTCCCCTGTCATCGGGCCACGCCTTGGTCGTTCCACGCCTCGAGGTCGACCAGTGGGTCGACCTCCCCTCGGCCACTGCCACACACCTGATGGGCGTTGCACACGCCGTCGGCACTGCGCAGCGCGCGGTCTTCGACCCGCCGCGTATCGGCTTGATGATTGCCGGATTCGAGGTACCTCACACCCATGTGCACGTGCTTCCGATTGCGTCGATGGCCGATCTCGATTTCACCAACGCAAACGGTTCGCCCGACCCGACCGCTCTCGATCAGCAGCTCGTCGACCTTCGGGCCGCGCTCGCGTCAGCAGGTCACGATTCGGTTTCGACGCGATAGACGCGGATCGTCCCGAACTGCTCCGTTGCCCGAAAGCCCTGTGCGGCGGCGGCTTGATCGAACGTGGAGCGCCCGAGCTCGCTCCACGCCGCATCCGCTTCGTCGATGAGCAGCACGTCGACCTCGAAGATCGGATTGCGGGTGTAGAACACCGGCTGTCCAGCGTCGAGCTCGACCAACTCGACCCGCTCGGCGAGAACTGGCAACGCCCGTTCGAACGCGGCCACGGACAGTTCGGCGTCGACAGAGTCCGCTGCGGCGATGACGTCGGCGTCGTTCGTCGACCGTGCACCCCAGCTCCACGGCTCGTTGTAGAGGCTGCTCCCGGCCGCGAACAGAAAGAACGCCATGCTGGCAAAGAGCACGCCGCCGAGCAGGCGGCCGTTGACGAAGACCCTCTGCACGCTTCGCCGACCCACGGTCCACAAGGCGAACGCCGTGGCAATCGGCAAGAACGCCAACGCTGCGACGTCTTGCTGAGGCGTACCGAACGCTCCTGGCGGAATCGCCGCCACGAACCCGAACGCCCCGAACAGCACGAGCGGAAGTTGAAAGCGAAGGCGCAGGACGGGCAGGAACAGCCACGGGGCGAAGAGCAGAATGAGTCGTTCGAAGTTGTCTTGGGCCACGAAGTCGCCGAGGACCTGAAGCGGGTTGGTCAGCATGCCCCAGAGCACAGACACTGGACCGTCGCCGTACTCCTCGAATGCGTCTGCGTAGACAAACTCGCCGCCGGCAAGGTCGGCTTGAAAGACGAGAAGCGCCAACACCGCCCATAGCGCGCCGAAGCCCGCGGTGATCCGCCCGGCACGTTGTTGGCCGTCGACCGCCAGGAGCGCCCCGAGTCCGATCACGACAAGCCCGAGGTCGGAGCGCGTCGCCAGGCTGAACGCAACCGCAAGACCAAACCGCAGCCATTGCTCGCGTTGGCTGCTGAGATAGGCCCACATCAGCGCCGGGAGCGCCAGCGTTTCTGGGTGGAACTCCGCAAGATTCAGGTTGTGGAGCTGAGGCTGGAAGCCGTACGCGATCGAGATGGTCAGGGCGGTTTCGACGCCGAGCTCGAGCACCGTGCGCGCAATTCGCCACAACGGAACGACGCCGAGCGCCAGCGCAGCTGATTGCAGGAGCAGGAGAAGGGGTGCGCCGGGCACGAACCTCGACAGCTGCGCGATCGGCCACATGATGATCGAGAACTGCCCTTCGAAGATCGACCGGCCCGTGATCGACACGAGTGGCTCGCGTCCTTCGGTCAGCAACCACATGCCCTGGGTCCAGGCTGCGAACTCCGCGCCGAGCTCGAGGGATCGCCACCGAGCAAGCGCGAGTCCAGCAAACCCGATGAACAGCACGGCGGCGAGCACCCACGGGATGGCGCGGTCCGGTCCGCTTCCCTCGAGCTTGGCCTGCCATCGAAGGACCCGATGGTTGAGCGAACGCCGGAGATCCGACTGCGGACCGAGTGCCGGGAAGACCGTACTCACGACGTCACTTCGTCACGCGGAGACGGGGTCGAGCAGCGTCGCATCGTTGTTTCGCACGTTGTTCACGCGATCCGAGACCGGCCGGGTGACCAGAAGCCCATCTGGAGCCGGAACGAGCAGACGCTGGAGGTCTTCGGTGTCGTGGTTCGCCGGATCGAGCCATTGGTCCCAGTTCTGCGGGGCGAGCAGCACCGGCATGCGGTCGTGGATCGGCTCCATGGTCGAGTTCGCCGATGTCGTGATGATCGTGAATGTCTGGAACTCGCGGTGCGCTTCGGCGTCGGTCCATCGTTCCCACAAACCGGCGAAGGCGAGCGGGTCTTCGTCGCCGCGGTGAATGTACATCGGCTGCTTCGAGCCGTCCTCGTGACGCTGCCATTCGTAGAAGCCATCCGCGGTCACGATGCACCGCCGACGGGCAAAGGCGGACCGGAAGCTGTTCTTCGTGGCCACCGTCTCGGCCCGGGCATTGATCATCTTCGACCCGATGCGAAGATCTTTGGCCCAACGCGGCACGAGTCCCCAGCGCAAGCCATCGAGACGCCGTCGTTCGTCGCGGACGCGGACTACCGGCACGTCTCGAGTCGGCGCCACGTTGAAGTCAGGCTCGTCGAGCGCTCCGTCGTCGGTCCCCGGCGCTTCTGCCCCGAAGTAGGACGCCAGCGCATCGGTCGGCGTCGTGCTTGCGAATCGGCCACACATCGAAGCCGGATGCTACAGGAACACGACCACGACATCGGCACGATCGATGAGCTCGCAGGCGCCAGCCACTCCGGCACGGCCCCCATCGACCGTGTCGCCAGGCAGTCCGGTCATCTCTGTCAGATGAGAAGCCGAGAGATCGGACACATCGAGCACGCCGCGCTCCGACACTGCGCCGCCGGGCCGATCAATCCGAACTCGAAGTTCGGCCGGTTCGACCACCGGCCGTTCCGGCCCGCGATCAGGGATCGGCCACAGTTCGAGCGCGACGAGGTCCTCACCGAGACAGGCCACCCGATCTCCGGTCACGGAGAGGTCGTCGGGGCAGCTCGTTCCGTGCTGAGCGAGATCGATCGGCCGGAGATCGCTCGTCACGATCGTGGCGGCCACACAGGCCTCATCAACGTCGATCGGGACGACCACGTGCAGCCGCTGTCCCCATTGCATCAGTGCAAACGGAACAGGAGCGTCGAGCGCACCCGTTCGCGCCAGTGTGCCGGACGCATCAATGGCGTAACGCTCATCGACCGCGCCAACGGCCAACGCTGCGGCCTGCGGGCCGGTCGCATAGGTGCGCGGTTCGCGTGTCGAGCGCGCCACGATGTCGAGCGCAGCGATCGGCGTTTCGGACGCTGGCTCGACGGCGTCGTCACGGTTCTGGATGACGAAGACGGCCGCACCCGCCAGCACGAGCACAATCAATCCGACGACGACCCATTGCGGCCGTAGGCGCCGCCCGAGCTCCTTGGAGACGGCATCAGCGTCGGAGGACCCGACATCGCGATCAGGAATCGACGTCGTCAGCCGTTGCTCGGCGTCATCGCTCACGTCGCTGGACGACCAGGCGTCCTCGAACGCATCACGCGCAGAATCGCCGAACCCGATCAGGTCCGACTCGGTACCCTCGAGAAGGGGTGCCTCGGTCTCGGCGCGTCGACGGAAGCGCATCGGCCCAACGGTACCCGCAGCACCGGTGCGGCCCGCCGCGCGGCTTTGCGACGTAGAGTTTTCGTTCGTGCGCATCCCCCGCTCCCCTCTCGCCGCGGCCTTCGTCGTCGCAGCGCTGATCTCGCCGATCATCCCCGTCGCCGCGCAGGACGACATTCCTTCGCTGGCCCCAGCAATCGGGCCGTGGCTCGGTGCACCGCGCGGCACCATCACCCAGCTCGCCGCCTTGGAGGGCGAGATCGTCGTCGACTTCACGGTGTCGGATCGCGACTCGGCGACTCGGATTGACTACGAAATCCTCGTGGACGGACGTCGAGCGGCGTCGGGCCGCACCCTGCGTCCCGATGAGGTCGGCGAGGCGGTCGGGGTGACCCGGTCCCTCCAACTCACCCCCGGCCTCCACGAGATCTGTATTCGGCTCGAGGATCGCCGGCTCGGCACCCGAACCGTCGACTGCCAACGCGGCACCACCGCTCCTCCCGATCGGGTGACGAGCTCGCTCGCCGACGGCGCCACCGGGGCCGTCGTTGCCCCAAGCGGGGTCGTCGTCCCGGTGACGGGCGGGACGCCCGGCGACTGGCGCATCACGACCCCGTGCGGCGCACCGGCGACGTTGAGTGCTGGTTCTTTCGTACCGCGCGCCCGCGTGGTCATCGATCCCGGCCACGGGGGCTCCGAATCCGGGGCATGGGGCCAGGGCATCATCGAAAAGGACCTCAACCTCGTCGTGTCGAACCTTCTCGTCGAAGAGCTTCGATCGCTCGGCATCACGGCGGAACTGACCCGGACGGCCGACTATCGCGTGCCGATTCGGACTCGTGCAGACATCGCGACGGCGTTGGCCCCCGATGTGTTCATCTCGGTGCACCACAACGGAGGAGCGCGTCGAGCTTCCTCACGACCCGGTACCGAGGTCTTCTACGCCAACGGTTCAGCCGAGTCGGAACGCCTGGCCCGAATCATGTACGAAGACATGGTCGACGCGCTTGACGACTTCGATGTCGCCTGGGTCTCGACGGTCAACGAGGGCGCATCGGTGCGCCTCCGCGACGACGGCATGGACCTCTACGGGATCCACCGATTCTCTCCAGACGTGAACTCGATCATCACCGAGTTCGTGTACTTGTCGAACCCGCCCGAGGCCGCCCTGATGCTACGACCAGGCATGGCGCAGCTCGAAGCCGAAGTCATCGTCGATGCGCTGCTTCGCTGGTGGTGGACCGATGACGCAGGAACGAGTCTCGGCCGCCGCTTCACCGACTCGTCGAGCACGGGAACCGGAGGCTTCGATGGCTGCACGGATCCTTCACTGACGAACCCCGCGTCCCTGAGTATCGGCCGGGCTCAACGTCTCGTCGAAGACCTCACCGCCGAACCAGAAGCCTTCGTTCTGCTTCCCGCGCTCTACCTGGGCACCGACCCGGACCTCGGCTGATCAGGGCCCGTCTTTGCGCGCACGGGACGGCGCGACCCGGGGTGGTTCGTGCGGCATCTTCGGATACACGGGAGGCCAGGGTGCATCGCCGATCCGTTCGAGCCCATCGCGCCACTCGTCGATCAATTCACCGATGTCTTGGGGCGACTCGTACATGTCGCGCCAGGCGTCACCGCGTGATCGAAGGCGTTCTGGCACCGTCAGCACCGTGAGCGAGTTCGGATCGAGCGAATCGATCTCCTCCCACTCCACCGGTGTCGAGACCTGCGCCCCAACCCGGGGGCGGATGGTCCAGGCGCCGAACACGGTCTTGTGCGGCGCATTCTGGTTGAAGTCCACGAAGACTCGGCTGCCGCGCTCTTCCTTCCACCAACGGTCAGTGCAGAGTTCCGGATGTGCTGCGGCGAGCCGGCGGGCGACCGTGACTGCAGCTCCTCGGACCGCATAGGAATCGAGTCCGCCCGTCGTCGGGACGTACACGTGGAGGCCCTTGCTCCCGCTCGACTTCACCCACGAACTGATCCCCGACGCCGCCAGCAGCTCCCTCGTTGCGTGCGCGGCCTCGACGATCTGGGACCAGCCAACACCGGGGCCCGGGTCGAGATCGATCCTCAACTCGTCGACGTCGGCGCCCGGCACCCGGAACGGCCACGCGTGCAGCACAAAGGCGCCTTGATTGGCGGCCCACACCAGGTGCGCCTCGTCGGCGAGGACCAGGGCTCGAGACGGCGTCCCGTTCACCGTCTCGACGGTCGTCGTCTGGATCCAGTCCGGTGCAGAATCGGGGATGCGCTTCTGAAAGAAGTTGTTCCCTCCGACACCGCCTGGAAAGCGCTGCAGGAGCACTGGTCGACGGCCCAAGGTTCGAAGCAACGCCGGCGCAACCTCGCCGAAGTAGTCGATCACATCGAGCTTCGTGATCCCGATCTTCGGAAAGTAGACCTTGTCGGGAGACGTGATCTTCACCGAGCGACCGGCGATCTCGCGGATCATGCCGGTGCCTTTCGGTGGTGGTCGGGCTGAGAGGATTTGAACCTCCGACCTTCGGTCCCCCAGACCGACGCGCTAACCAAGCTGCGCCACAGCCCGTAAGGCGCCTCACTGTAGTGCCTCCGCGGCCACATCCCACTCGAATCTGGCGGCGCTGCGAGGATCAGCCGAGCAGCCACGCAATCCCGTCGATCAGGCGCCACAGCAGGTATGCCGCCAGGGCGACAACGACGATCCAGAAATGCCACGGCGCCGATTCGCCGACGGCTCGGGCTTCGACCGCCACGTCCTCATGAGCGGCAACGAAGGTTCCACACGTCGCGCACGTACCGTCACCTCCGAGCGAGTTCGGGCTGCGGTACTCGCTGCACGCATCACACCACGGCACCCGGGCTCAGCTCCGGCGCACGGCCAAGATGGCGACGTCGTCTTCGATCACGCCGTTTGCGAAATCTCTTGCCTCTTCGAGCAACCCCTTCACGAGCACATCGGGCGAGGCCCCAGGGTCTCGTCGAATGGCCATGGCAATGCGCTCCTCACCGAACAGTTCGTCGCCCTCACGGGCCTCGGCGAGCCCGTCGGTGTACAACAGCACGAAGTCGTCGAGCGACAGTGGGATCTCCTTGCTGAAGTAGGTCGCTTTTGGATCGAGCATGAGCAACGGGCCGGTCGCACGAAGCGGACGGACCTCTCGGTCGTGCCACAGCCACCCGGCGGGGTGTCCCGCCGAGGCGTACCGCAACGTGCCGGCTTCGGTGTCGAAGACCACGACGATCATCGAGATGAACTCTTCGCCACGGTCCATCTCGGCGAGCTGCTGGTTGAGCTCCTCGAGCGCCTGTGCGGGATCGCGGAACTGTCGGAGGAACACCCGGAGCAGGTACTTGGCCTGAAAGGCCGTGATGGAGGACTCGATTCCGTGACCTGCCACATCGCCAATCACCGCGGCGATTCGCTTCGGACCGACTCGGTAAACATCGAAGAAGTCGCCCGCCATCAGCCCCGAACCCGCTTCGTACACCCGGCCGACTTCGAATCCACTCACGTCTGGCAGCGCGTCGGGCGCCAACCGCGAAGCCCATGCTTTCGGAGCGAAATCCTCCTGCTCCAGCGCCTCTTCGGCGCGTCGCTCGAGGAAGAAACGCTGTCGGCTGAGACGCGCCTCCTGGACCGCTCCCCTCGACCAGTAGATCGACACGAGCGCCGGAACGGCAGCAGCAGCAAAGACCATGGCCACCTGGTGGTCCTCGGTGAACGCCGTTGCGAAGGCAGCGACCGACAGGATCGTGTAGAGGATCGCCGAGTGCGCCTCTTTGCGAAACGCGGATCGAGCCAGACTGAACGCAGACGCTTCCTGTGCGTTCTCCGGGTCGTGCTCGAGATTGCCGAGGAATCGACGACGATACCGGGCCGAGCGGGCCCAGCTGAGGGCCGCCACGACACACACGATGCCGAGGCCGATGAGGACCACGGTCTTCATGGTCCCAAGGCTAGCTCAGGACGTCTCGGATCGACGACGAACCCGCAGCTTGATCGGCGTATTGCCCAAATCGAAGTCCTCGCGGAGGCGTCGCTCCAAGAAGCGCAGATACGTCCTCGGGAGCTCCTTGTTCGCGAAGAGCGTGAAGGTGGGCGGGTCCGTCGCCCCCTGCGTTGCGTACAGGACTCTCCCCCCGTCGGGCGCTGGCTGGGCCACTTGCGCGGCCCGAATCGACTGATTCACCTTGCGGGTCGGAATGCGAGTCGAGTAGTCGGTGATGGCATCTTCGAGCGCTGGCCAGAGCTTCTGGACGCTCTTGCCGGTCAGGGCGCTGATGCGCAGCACGGGCGACTCCCCGATGAAATGCAGCTTGCGCTCGAGCGTGACCATTGCGTCGCGGCGAGCCTCGGCATCGAGCAACTCCCACTTGTTCAGCAGCACGACGATCGGGCACCCCGCTGCATCGACACGTTCGGCGAGCCGCTGATCCTGGGCCGTCACTCCGACCGTTGCGTCGATGACGAGCAGGGCGACGTCGGATTCGTCGACGGCGCGAAGCGCCCGAACGAGGGAGTAGTACTCGGTCTCCTCGTCGACTCGAGCCTTTCGTCGCATACCCGCGGTGTCCACGAAACGAATCGGGCCTCCGGGAGTCTCGACGATCGTGTCGATCGCATCGCGGGTGGTCCCGGGTCGGTCGTGCACGACCGACCGGTCCTCTCCGATGAGACGGTTGAACAGCGTCGACTTTCCGACATTCGGTCGACCGACGATCGAGACCGAGAAGATCCGTTCCTCCGCCGGCTCGTCGACGACGAGCTCGGGAGCATCCGGCAGGACCTCGATGATCCGGTCGAGCAGGTCGGCTGCTCCGAGACCGTGCAGCGCGCTGACGGCCATCGGCTCGCCGAGCCCGAGGCTCATCAGATCCCAGATCTGATGCTCCTGCTTCTCGGAGTCGGTCTTGTTGGCGACGAGGAAGACCGGGTTGTCGATTCGGCGCACCAGATCCGCGACGAGTTGGTCATCGGTCGTCACGCCCACCGACGCGTCGGCGACCATGAGCACCACATCGGCCTCTCGGATGGCACGCTCGCTCTGCCGCGACACCTTCGCGTCGAGCGCATCGCCGTCGGAGTCCGCCATCCAACCGCCGGTGTCGATGATCGTGAACTCGCGTCCCTGCCACTCGGCAACGAGTTCCTTTCGGTCACGCGTGACGCCAGGGCGCTCCTCGACGATCGCCTCACGGCGTCCGAGGAATCGATTCACCAGCGTGGATTTGCCGACGTTGGGTCGGCCCACGATTGCAACGGTGGGAAGCGTCACGGCAGTCGTCCAGTCTCGAGGGCGGCGCGTAGGGCGCCTCCGTCGGTTGGGATGATCTCGACAGGCCGGGGAAGATCCTCCGGCCGGGTGCCGTCGAGGAAGACCCCTCGGTTGAGGCACACGTCGGGCAACAAATATCGATGTCCCATCGGCTCCGTGGCGAGGGTCCGAGCGAGGTCTTCACCGACCATCAGGCCGGTCACGGCGACATTGCCACCGAAGAACTCGTTCTTCACGGGGATCAACCGCACGTCGGGGCGTCCCAGCTCGGTCACGAGCGGCTCCAGAACCGCTGCGCCCAGCTCTCCCGTCAGGATGCCGATTGGTGCGTTCTTGCGTGGCCGTATCGCAAGCGTGCCCGACGACCCCGGAGAGCGAACCTGACGAGGGGCACGGTAGGCCTCAGCCGGGCCAGCGTCGACCCATGAGAAGAACCCCTCGTGTGGGCCGGTCGTCGTCGAGGCGACCCCCGAGAACTCGTCTTCGAACAGACGCGCCATTCCCACGCCGTCCTCGTACATCGGCACCTCGCCGTAACTTTCTCGCGGCGGAAGTTCGGTCCCGGCGGCCAGGTGGTACTCGTCTGACGCATGCACCACCGCAGAGCCGGTCAGCTCGACGAACACCTGTTGCCAGCGAGCAACGATCGAACAGACGGCGGCCGCTTCGTCAGCCGTGTGCGCCCGCATTCGTGTTTCGGTCGAGTACTTCGAGACGCCGAGCGGCACCACACTGACCGTTGCGATCTCGCGGTACTGATCAATGATCGTCGCAAGCGTTTCGTCGAGGACCGCCCCGTCGTTGACTCCTGGACACACGACGATCTGACCATGCACGACCACTCCTGCGTCAAGCAGGGCCCGGAGCCATCGCAAACTCGATGCGCCACGCCGGTTGCGGAGCATCTCGGCTCGGACGTCTGGCGACGTCGCATGAATCGACACGTTGAGCGGGCTCAGTCCCTCGGTGATCACGCGCTCCAGATCTGCTTCGGTGAACCGCGTCAGCGTCGTGTAATTGCCGTAGAGGAAGGACAGCCGGTAGTCGTCGTCCTTCAGGTACAGACTCTTCCGGAGATTTGGAGGAAGCTGGTAGATGAAGCAGAACTCGCAGTGGTTGTCGCACGTCCGGACCTCGTCGAACAACGCCGAATGGACGTCGAGTCCCAACGGTTCGCCGAGCGGCTTGTCGATGTCGACGGAGAACGTCAGTCCATCGCGCCGGACCTCGAGTTCAAAGCTGTTGGTGTCGACCAACATTTGCCATTCGAGGATGTCGCGAGGCCGGACGCCATCGATCGAGGCCACCTCGTCTCCGACGAGCACGCCAGCCGTCGCGGCATGACCATCGGGGTCGATCGAGACGACCCGCGGCAACGCATCGATCGCGCCTGGTTCCATACGACAACCCTACGGCCACCCGCTGCAGGCCAGCGTCCGAAGGGCCGAGCAGGCCTCCCGCTCTTCGGCCGGAGCAATACACTCGAGCCATGGCCGTCGACCAGGTCCTGCTCGCCGCTCCCCGGGGTTTCTGCGCCGGCGTGGAAATGGCAATCAAGGCGCTTGCCGCAATGGTACGGGCCTTCGAGCCACCGGTGTACTGCTACCACGAGATCGTGCACAACCGCCTGGTCGTCCGACGCTTCGAGGACATGGGCGTCATCTTCGTCGATGACATCGCCGAAGTCCCCCCAGGTGCGCCGATCATGTTGTCCGCTCACGGCTCTGCGCCCGAGGTGGTGGATGCCGCCCGTTCGACTGGCGGCTACGTCGTCGATGCCGTGTGTCCCCTCGTCACCAAGGTGCATCACGAGGTCAAGGTCCGGGCCGGCAAGGGATACCAGATCGTCTACATCGGACACGACGGCCACGAGGAAGCGGTCGGCACGATGGCGGTCGCCCCCGACGCCATTCATCGCGTCGAATCCGTCGACGAGGTCCAGGCCCTCGGCGAGCTCGACGGACCGGTCGCGCTCCTCGCCCAGACCACGCTCTCGCATCGCGACTGGTCTGAAGTGCAGGACGCGGCACTGGATCGCTGGCCAGACATGTGGACGCCCGGTCGCAGCGACCTCTGCTTCGCGACCACCAACCGTCAGGGAGCCCTCACCGAGATTGCTCCGCGGTGCGACGCCATGGTCGTGATTGGATCGTCGAACTCCTCCAACACGATGGCGCTCGCTCGGCTCGCAACCGAGTCCGGTTGCGGCCGCGTACTTCGGGTCAACACCGCGGATGAGCTCCCCGACGACCTCGACGGCGTCGTTGGGGTCACTGCGGGAGCCTCGGCGAGCGAAGAGCTCGTCGAGTCCGTGATCGCCCGCCTCGCGCCGTCCAACGGCGTCAGCGAAGTTCGGATCACCGAGGAGGACGAGTACTTCCCGCCACCCCGGAACCTTCGAGACCTCCTGACCGCGCTCGACGCCGCATCCGCGCTGACGCTCGGTTCCCCCCGAGACCAGGTACCGAACACGGGTGACCGCCAACTCGGTGCCAGCGAAGTGCTGCGCCTACTCGGGAGCTGATGCTCCCCCGGAGCCGAGCGCCCGGGTCTCGTAGCCGCCGGCCTCGAGCGCTTCGTCGAAGAGCGTCTGCAAACGACTTCGGAGCAGTTCGGTGTGGGCCTTGACAGCCTTGCGAGAGACGCGGCCACGCTCGTTCGGGGTCGGCGGCGGTATCGGCTCGCCGATGATGAACACGAGCTTCTTCGGGAAGACGAACTTTCGACCGACGGGCATTGCGTACTCCGTCCCACCGATCCCAACCGGGACGATCGGACACTGTTGGCGCCCGGACAGGAAGCTCGGTCCGTCGAACATGTTCTCTTCGAGCACCTCGAGACCGCTGCGTCGTGTGCCCTCGGGGAACATGACGAGGGTCTCGCCTCGTTCGAGAATCGTCTCCGCAATGCGGAGTGCCCCTCGGTCTGCGCTCTCCCGCTCGACGGGAAACCCACCGAGCATCGTGAGAAACCACGCCCCCGCACGGTTGAACTTCCAGAGTGAGTCCTTGCCCATGAAGCGGATCGGTGCAGTGCGGATCACGGGGAGCAGCGGCGTGTCGAGGTTGGACCGGTGGACGGGAGAGACGATGAAGGCACCGCTGGTCGGCAGATTCTCTCGGCCGTGAACTTCGTAGCGGAACCACAGCTTCGCGAGGCTTGTCATGACCACCCGCGCAACGCCCCAACACGCTCGCTGTGTGCGAGTCAGAACTTGGCCGTCGACGAGCGAGGCATCGTGGTGCTCAGGAGCCGTCATCGGCCTCGAGCGCTCGTTGCGCTGATCCACAGCTCGCTGATCCGGGAGATCACGGCATCGACCGGCATCCCGGTCGAATCAACGAGGGTCGCGTCGTTCGCTTGCACGAGCGGATCGTGTTCCCGGGTCGAATCGATCCGATCACGTTCGGCGATTCGCTGCATCATGTCGGCGAGATCAACATCGCCGCTCTCGCTCGCTCGGCGTCGAGCCCGCTCTTCGACGGTGGCGGTCAAGAAGACCTTGCACGCCGCGTCAGGAAAGATCGCGGTGCCGATGTCTCGCCCTTCGATCACTGCGGCTCCACGTCGGCGTGCCCACTCGCGCTGCTGCTCGGCAAGTACCGCCCGCACCCCCGAGATGGCCGCGACCGGCGAGACCGCCGAGGTGACCTCTGGCGTACGGATGTCGGCGGTGACGTCTTCGCCGTCGACGATGACTCGCCCCGCCCCGACACGAATGTCACTGCGTTCCGCCGCGGACGTGACTGCGGTGGTGTTGTCGATCGACACACCGGTTCGGAGCACTGCGAGCGCAACGGATCGGTACATCGCTCCCGTATCGAGGTGGGGAAGGTGGAGTGCATCGGCGACCGCAGCCGCGACCGTGGATTTGCCGCTCCCTGCAGGGCCGTCGATCGCCAGGACGAGTGGCTCGGAGCGGGTCTCGGACCGGAACTGATCGAGCATCGCCCAGAAGCCAGGGAACGTCTTGTCGACACAATCCGGATCGTTCACGACGACCCCCGGCTCGACCAAGCCGAGCAGCGCAAGCGACATCGCCATCCGATGATCTTCGTAGGTGTCCACGGCTGCGTGGCGATGTTCCCCACCGACGACGGAGAATCCATCGTCGTCGATCGTTGCCTCGATGCCGAGCCGCTGCAGCTCGGTCACGGCGGCGGCAACACGATCGCTCTCCTTCGTCGTTCGGATGAAGCCGATGCCGGTGGCAGAGCTCCGACCATCTGCTCGGGCGGCGAGCGCGGCGAAGGTCGGCGCCGTGTCGCTCATGTCCCCGAGGTCGACGGTCGCCGGGCGCAACATTCCGCTGCCTCGGACCTCGATCCGGTCCTCGTCGACCCAGACACGGGCACCCATCGAGCGGATGACTTCGGCGAATCCGACGTCCCCCTGGGACGAGTTCGAGCCGATCCCCTCGACCACGACCCGTCCGCCGACGATGGCTGCTGCGGCCAGCGGATAGGTCGCCGTGGAGGCATCCGGCTCGACGCGGTGGGTGCAGGCGACATAGTTCCCTGGCTCCACGCGATAGCCGTTGTCGAGCCGCTCGACGGCAATGCCGAACGCCGCCATCGCATCGATCGTGAGATCGATGTACGGCTGAGAGACGGACCGGCCTCTCAGCGAGAGGACGAGTCCGCTCGGCAACGTCGGCGCGATCATCAAGAGCGCAGAAACGAACTGACTCGAGACGGAGGCGTCGATCTCCACACGGCTCGTGCCGTCGAATCCGCCGTCGACGACGATCGGGATCGTGTCCGAATCGAGCGTCACACCGAGCGAACGCAATGCTGCGGTGAGCGGATCCATGGGCCGACCACGCATTTGCTCGTGGGCATCGAGGGTGCCCGAACCCGCAGCGGCGACGAGCGGCAGAATGAATCGTGCGGTCGTTCCCGACATGCGAGCGTCGATCGGTTGAAGGGGCGGGCGAGGCTGGCCACCGGTTCCTGTCACTTCGACGACGTCCCCATCGCGGGTGACCGTCGCACCGAGCGCACGGACGGCGCCGATCATGGCGTCGACGTCGTCAGCCTTTCCGATGCCCCGAAGCACACTCGTCCCGTGAGCAAGGGCGGCGATCGGAAGCACCCGATTGACGATGCTCTTCGACCCGGGGAGTACCACGACGCTGTCGAGCGTGCCCTCGATCGGCTCCACGTGGCGTGCCTCGATCGTCACGACAGTTCCCGGGTCGAGGGGCGGTACCCGCGGGCGAGCAGTCCACCCCGAAGAATATCGGCATGGTCACGGCCGACCAGCAGGACAAGCACGCCGGTGGGACCTTCTGCCGAGTGGGCGATTTCGAGGTCGTAGATGTTCACGTCGAGTTCGGCGGCAAGGCCGGTGACTGCGGCGAGTTCGCCTTGTTGATCTTTCACCCGAACCCGCACCTCAGACAGATGATCCGGAAGCGCCGATGCGGTCGGGAGGTTGGCCCGGGCGTCCCGGGCTGACTGCAGCCGAGCATGGATTTCTGTGTCGGCATGGCGCTCGATCGCGCCACGGACCTTGCCGAGCTCGTCGATCACCTGATCGAGTGCGTCGAGGATCGCCGCATCGTTCTGGATGCAGATCGACGGCCAGATCGCAGGAGAACCCGACGCAATCCGCGTCATGTCACGAAATCCGCCGGCCGCCAAACGGAGCATCGCAAGGTGCTCGTCGGACCGCTCCCCCGCGATGTTCATGAGCGTCGCGGCCACCAGATGGGGAACGTGCGAAACCATCGCCACCATCCGATCGTGTGCCGCCGGCGACAACGTGACCGGATCCGCGCCAAGCGAACTCACGAGTTCGTGTGCCACCGCGAACGACTCATCAGACGTCGACGCTGCGGGCGTGATGACCCACGACGCACCCCGAAAGAGTTCGGCTCGTGCGCCACTCAGCCCGGATTGTTCCGAACCGGCCATCGGGTGTGTCGGCACGAAACGGGGGTCCTGCACGGTCGACGCGATCTGAGCCTTGACCGAGCCGGTGTCGATGACCACGCCGTCGGTCTCTGTCAGCGCCCGTTGAACAGCATCCACGATGTGGTCCGCGGGCGTGGCGACGATCGTGAGGACCGAGTCACGCTCGGCACCGCACCGAGTGATCACGCCTCGATCTCGAGCCGACGCGACGATGTCGGGATCGACATCGTCGCCCCAGACGTCGTATCCCAGCTCTCGAAGGGCAAGTGCGATCGAGCCACCGATCAGGCCGAGCCCGATCACTCCCACGGTCGGGCGCCCGGCGCCCCCAGCACTCGACATCGGCGACGAGCCTAGCGATCCGGGGTTGCGCTGCGTTCGAGCTGATCAAGCTCCGCCGGATCGAGGTCTCGCCACTCCCCTGGGGCGAGCTGACGGTCAGTAAACGACCCGATCCGGACTCGTACCAGCCGCGTGACGGGATGTCCGATCGCATCGCACATTCGCCGAACCTGCCGGTTGCGTCCCTCATGAATCGTGATGCGAAGCAGACCCGGCGAAGGTGACGAAACTTTCGCCGGCGCCGTCATCCCATCGTCGAGTTCGATGCCGTCGCGCAGTGACCGAACCGCGAGGCGGGACGGATTTCCGTCCACGGATGCGAGATACTCCTTTTCGACGCCGTGGCTCGGATGCGTCAACCGATGGGCCAGGGCGCCGTCATTCGTCAACAGAATCAAGCCTTCGGTGTCTGCGTCCAACCGACCCACCGGGTAGAGCCGCTCCGCGACGTCCACGAGATCGACGACCGTTTGACGCCCATGAGTGTCTTGGGCGGTCGAGATCACGCCAACCGGCTTGTTGAGCACGACCGTTCGCCGGGTCGGATCGATGTGGGCGATCACGCCGTCGACGCGGACGACGTCAGATTCTGGGTCGACCCGTCGGCCGAGTTCCGCAACCTCGTCGTTGACGGTCACCCGCCCGTCAGCGATCAAGTCCTCGCAAACTCGACGTGATCCGACACCCGCATGGGCGAGAACCTTCTGGAGGCGTTGCCCGGCCGGAAGATCCGTCATTGGTCAGTCGCGGAGGTCGATGACGTCGTCGTCGGGCCTCTCGGGCGCCGACTCGACGACATCTGTGGGCTGCTCATCGACCAGCGTCGACTCCACTTCTTCGCTCGCGGAGGAAGGCTCGTCGTCGGCATCAAATCGGAGTCCTCGCTCGAGCGCCTCGACGACGTCGGCCTCGGGGACAAAGTCACCCAGATCCGGGAGATCGGCGACCGAGTCCAACCCCATCCGCTCGAGGAAGAGCGGCGTGGTCCCGTAGAGGACCGCCTGGCCGGGGCCGGGGTCACGCGAGATTTCGGCGATGTAGCCGCGCTGATCGAGCGTGCGAACGACGGCGTCGACCGAGACGCCGCGGATCGACGCAATCTGTGCGCGAGAGATTGGTTGCTTGTAGGCCACGATGGCGAGCGTCTCGAGCGCAGCCGCGCTCAGCCTGGTCGCCTGGCCCTCCAGCACGAAGCGCTCGACGTAAGCGGCCTGATCGACGTGGCTCTGATACCGGTAGCCGCCCGCAACCCGCGAAAGGATGAAGCCTCGCCCTTCAGCCTCATAGGCCTTCGCCAGGTCGGAGCAGGCGAGCTCGACGTCCTCGACCGATGCGTCGACGAGCTGGGCAAGCAACCGGGGTTCGACCGGGCTCTCCGCCACCATCAACACGGCTTCGATCGCCGGAGCGAGTCCGTGTCGCGGCGCGACGCCAACGGTCGAGTCGGTCAAATCACTCATGGGAGGTCATCCTTCGTAGTCGTCGATCGAGATCGACGCGAGCGCTTCGGCGGGGTCTCCGCCTACCCACTCGATCTCGATGTCGCCGAACGCACGGACCTGGTGCACGTCGACAATCCCTTGCTTGAAGAGCTCAAGAACGGCCAAAAACCGGACCACGACATCGATCCGATCGACCAGGCCCGAGGTGAGGCGGCGAAAGTTCACCCGGCCCGCTCCCGGAAGCTCGTCCGCCATCTCCCGAATTGCATCGTCGACCGACGCGGTGATCGGACTGACGTGATAGAGATCGACCGACGGGGTCGACTTCGGCGTCATCGCTCGAATGAACGCGGCGCGCAGGTCGTCGGCATCGATCCCGGCCAGCAGGTCCGGCGCGACGCCCAAGAACTGCTCTTCCACACCGGCGCGGCGTGCGTAGGTGCGGGCAGCGCCGTCGTGGAGCTCTCGCAGAACCGACGCGGCGTCTTTGAACGTCTTGCACTCGAGCAGACGCGCAAGCAGAAGGTCACGCTCCTCGAACAACGCCAGCTCATCATCGAGATCGAAGGCGTCATCGTCGGGCAGGAGCCGCCGAGCCTTCAATTCGACGAGCGTGGCAGCGATCAGCAAAAACTCGGTCGCGACATCGAGATTGCAGCGTTCCATTCGCTCGATCTCGACGAGATAGGCGTCGACGATTCGGGCGAGCGAGATGTCGTAGAGCTCGACTTCCTCCGCAAGGATCAGATGCAGCAGAAGGTCAAACGGACCGTCGAACACCTCGGTGGTGACCTCGTACGACGTGGAGGTGTCGGCCATTGAGGCGACTGTACCGCTGCACGGGCTCACACTCCACAGCGGTCGACATCTAGCGTCATCATCGTGCCCGCACATTCACTGATGTGGTTCCGCCACGACCTCCGCCTCGAGGACAACCCTGCGTGGTCCCGTGCGACTCAGGCCGACACGGTCGAGCCGGTCGTCGTCGTCGAGGACACATTGCTCGATGCTGCGGGCCCACATCGCAGAACCCGCTACTTGGATGCCGTTGTCGACCTCCAAGACACGCTTCGGGCCAACGGCGCCGATCTGACGATCCTCGATGGGCCGGCGCAGATTGCGATCCCACGAATCGCCGCGAACGCGGACTCCATCCACGTCAACGAGGCGGTCGGCCCCTGGGGGCGTCGCCGAGACGCCGAAGTTTCCGCAGCCGTGGCCAAGCCTCTGACGTCGGAGTGGGGGACGCTCGTCGCCGAACCCGGCACCGTCCTCACCGGAAAGGGGACCCTCTCGCGGGTGTTCACGGCGTTCTGGAAGGTCTGGGTGCGGACGCCTCCCCCGCCCCTTCCCGAAGCCGGCTCAGCCGAAGCGGTCTCGGGTGGTGCGGGGATTGGGTCCAGAGCGGCCGAACTCGTCGAACAACATCGCCGTCAACGATCAACCATCGCGTCCGCACACGACCGCCTGGCCAGCTGGCTCGACCACGTCGACCGCTACGACGACGACCGTGACCGACCCGCCATCGACGGAACCTCCCAGCTGTCGGCCGATCTTCGGCTGGGCACGATCTCGCCGCGCCGAGTGCTCGACGTCGTCGGAACCTCGACCCCGGGGCGAGATGGCTTTGTCCGCCAGCTCGCCTGGCGCGACTGGTACGCCCATCTCCTCTTGGAGATGCCGCACATGCTGTCCTCCGCGATTCGACCCGAGTACGACGCCATCGAATGGCTCGACGACCCGGAGGGGTTGGAAGCGTGGAAATCCGGACAGACGGGCTACCCGATCGTCGACGCCGGGATGCGCCAGCTTGCACAGACGGGCTGGATGCACAATCGAGTACGGATGATCACCGCCTCGTTCCTCGTCAAGGACCTCCTGATCGACTGGAGGCTTGGCGAGCGGTGGTTCCGCAGCCTCTTGATCGATGCGGAGCCGAGCCAGAATGCGGGAAACTGGCAGTGGGTCGCCGGTACAGGAACGGACGCCGCTCCGTACTTCCGGATCTTCAACCCCGTGTCGCAGAGTCGAAGGTTCGATCCCTCGGGCACCTACATCCGTCGTTGGGTCCCCGAACTGTCCGCCCTCGCCGACCGCGACATCCATGCCCCGTGGGAGACAGCCCCGCTCGACCTGGCGAGCGCCGGCGTCATTCTCGGAGACACCTACCCTGCTCCGCTGGTGGATCATGCGAGCGCACGAGCACGAACGCTCGAGGCCTACGCCCGAGCGGTGAAGCCTTCGACGTGATTCTCAGACGCTCTCGAGCAGCGGACGTGGATCAACTCGAGCTTTGGCGGTCTGGACCCGCCCTCGGCTCTCGTTGAGTTGACGATCGAAGAGATCGAACTCGTCCCAGACGATGTCGGCAGTCTCGGTGGTGGGAGGCCTCGAGGCGTAGATCGTCGAGGTCACATGGGGTGCGAGGGCGGAGAGCGACGACGCCGCGTGGACCCCGAGATCTCGACGACCTGCGGCGACGATCTCCTTCACGGTCATGTCCGGACGGATGTCGACACCGGCTTCGACCAGGCGGTCCTTGCTCTCCTGCCATCCCGCCAGGACACGGGCGGTTGGATCCTCCAGGTTCTCCCGATATCGACGTCGGATCAGCTTGATCACGAACACCATGAGCAGCAGCATGATCGGGAACAGCACCAAGAAGAGCCCGGACACGACGAGGACCCGCACGGTAGCCCCCACTGCCTCGTCGATTTCGTCCACCTCGTCGTCTTCCGTGGGATCGGATTCACGCGGCGTCGGACCCTCGGTCACTGCCTGCCCCTCGGGAATCTGGGTGGCATCGTCGTCTCCGCTACTGCCGCCCTCACCTGAGGTCGGTGGGACCGGATCGAACGGCACCCAACCGATTCCCTCGAAACGAACCTCCGGCCACGCGTCGTACTGGGCAGACCCGATCGTGTCAAGGAAGATCGTCGTGCCGTCCTCTGTCGGCTGGACGATTCGATAGCCGACCATGATTCGCGTCGGATAGCCCTGGCGTCGCGCAGCGACCGCAAACGCACTCACAAACTGGTCTCGGTAGCCCTGATTCTCGGACAGGAACTCTTCGAGCCGACCGATGGACGTTCCTGACGGCGAGTCGAGCACCAGGGTGAGCTGCTCTCGAAGGGTCTCTTCGAGCAGCAACAGCCGGTCGTAGTCCGTCTCGCCGGCGGCCATCACTTCGGCGAGCGTGATCAGTGGCGAGCCGTCGGGGATGTTCGGAAGATCCAGGTAGCGAGAGTCTCGAAGATCGGGGACAGCGGATCGGAGTTGCTCGGTTTCCGGCACGGCGACACGAGACACGACCTCGTAGTCGATCTCGCCACCCGATCGATTCAGCAGCGTGCCCGAAACGTCGTCGAACCACAGGTCGTCGCCGTCGACGCGGATCGGCCGAACCCCGGCAGGCGCCCAGGGGAAGTCGGTCGAGACGAGTTCGATTCGTTGCCGAATCTCGAGCGAGTCAACGGTGATCGGATCTTCTTCGGCCAAATCTGCCGACGTCGACTGGTAGGTCGCATCGGTCGTCCAATTCGCCCCGTTGAAGGTTTCGAGCGCCACGAGTCCGACGCGGTCGAAGAACGCTGCAGACTGCTCGACAGGAAGTTCGAGCAGGAAGGCTCGCTCTGCGGCCTCCCGTTGAGCCTTCAGCTCCGCGAGCGGGTTGACCGCTGCGGTCGACTGGACTTCCTCGACCCGGAGTTGACGGGGGTCGAAGGGTTCGTCGGGGCCTCCCGGCAGTGCGCCGGCAGCCAATGGCGCCAGAAGCCCCAGAGCGACGAGGATCGGGCTGCCAGCGATCAGCCGCTCGGTCAACATCCGCTCGCCAACGAACTCGGTGACTCGTTCGTCGTTGACTTCGGGCCCGTCGTTGCGCGGAACCGCCCGTACCAACGAGAGCAACATCGCTGCGGCGACAAGCGCAGCGATCAACACGTACGCAGCCACACCGTTCGGTGCCGCGAGCGGGAGCGACAGTCCAGCGAAGAGCACCGATGGAATGACGGGCCCAACCGCGAAGTCCCGGTGCCGGAGGACGCTGCCCGTGATCGACCCGGCCAGCCATCCGAGGACGGTGACGAAGCCAAGTGGTTCTGCGAGCCCGGTATCGATGGGAAGCGTTGCCGCGAGTGCGTTCCGCCACCCGTCGAGGGTTGCGCCGCGGAGCGCGCCGGACAGGTCGCCGAAGCCACCGAAGTTGGTTGCGGGCAACAACACGGTGAGGAGGAGAAACAAGAAACCGATGGCCGCGAGGACGATGGTTCGGACTGCGAGGTGGAGACCAGTTCGCGAGATCGCCCAACCGAGAATCCCGCTGAGCAGCACCGCGCCGATGACCGGGCCCACCCAACCAGGACCGGCGAACACGCGGCTGTAGAACAACGCTGCGACGGTCAGGAGCAGGCCAGCAGCGGAGACTTGGCCGAGGAGTACTTGTTGTCGCATCGCCCTCTCCTACCTCGTCGTCCGGTTCCAGGCTCGGGCGAACTCTTCGCTCGATGACGCGGTGAGTAGTATCCCATCTGCAATTCCGCGCTCCCAGTCGTCGCGGCCAGCGACAAACTGGCCAACGGTGATGACGTCGAAGCGATTCCGGAATCGATTGAGAAAGCCCAGTTCTTCTGCCGAGGTGGCACCCGTCAGCAGCGTGAGTGAGACCCCGCCCAGGTCAGCCATGAGCTCGTCGAAAACCCCATCGAGTGACCCACCGAGGCTCAACCCGACCTGTGCGAGGCGATCCATGATGGTCGCAGCCGGCATCATCTGGTTGAGCTCGAGTCCCTCGGTGGTGATCAATCGGAAGTCGAAGTTTCGCGAAACCGACGCCGCAGCGAGCGACGCGGCGGCGCGAACGGCATCTTCGAAGCCGTCCGCGGTGTGCACGGTTGCCCTCGTGTCGAGCACGACCAGCGAGCGCGGCTGATGACTGTCGATGTTGTGACGAACCATCAGCTTGTTCGAGCGGGCCGAGGATCGCCAGTGAATCAGCCGAAGATCATCGCCTCGGACGTATTCGCGAAGGCTGTGGAAGGTCACTCCGCCGTCGAGCGCCTCGCCCGAGTCCGGGCCGTCGAGGTCGCGCGCCAGTCCGGATGGGAAGGGCTCGACTTCGTGGATCACCGGATGCACATACAGCGTCGCCAAGCCCTCATCGGGCTCTCCCGAGCGCATGAGACCGAACGGGTCGGCGCGGGTGACGTCGAGCGGACCAACGCGAAAGACCCCACGACGGTCCGTCGGAAGGTCGGTCGAGATCACCACGGACTCGCCGGGTTCGAGCGACGGCAGGTCGATCGCCAGACGCGTCTGTCCGAACGCCTCGAGGGCCACCCCTCCCGAGGTCCGACGACGTCCCTGGTTCGTGATCGTGAGATTCGATCGGGCTTCACGGCCGGACCGCACTCGCTCAGGCTTGACGACACGAGTCGCCGAAACCCGTGGGCGGCGAACGATCCACAGGCGAGCGATGACCACGGCAATCAGGAACGCGATGCCGAGTGCGCTCAGCGTCTGGTAGCCGAGCGCGACGCCAACGAACAGGGCCAGCGCCCCGATCGCAAGGAACGTCTTTCCGCTTGTGGTCAGCACAGGTTCAGCGCTCGACCCGCTCTTTGGGGGTCGGGATCTCTTGGAGCACGGCCCGCAGGAGCTCGATGGCGTCGATGCCCTCGAACTCCGCCTCCGGCTTGAGCAGCATCCGGTGCGCCAAGACCGACTCGGTGAGATCCTTCACGTCGTCTGCCGTGACGAACGGGCGACCATTGGCTGCAGCGAGCGCTCGTGCCGTGCGGCCGAGGGCGATCGACCCGCGCGGCGACACCCCGATCCGAAGCTCGGGCAACTCTCGGGTGGCCCGCACGACCGAGACGATGTACTGGCGGACCGCGGGCGAGATGTAGACGACGTCGGCAACGCGGGCCATCTGTCGGACCTCTTCGGTCGACAACACGGGCTCAACGTCGACCCGTGTCCGGCCGGCTGGCGCCGAGTCGATGATGTCGATCTCGGCGACGGCGCTCGGATACCCCAGCGCCACTCGCATCATGAAGCGGTCGATCTGGGCTTCAGGCAGCGCATAGGTGCCGTCGTGTTCGATCGGATTCTGGGTGGCGACGACCAGGAACGGATTCGGGACCGGTCGCGGCACGCCGTCGACGGTGACCTGGTATTCCTCCATCACCTCGAGGAGGGCAGACTGGGTCTTGGGCGACGCACGGTTGATCTCGTCAGCCAGCACGACGTTCGCGAACACGGCTCCGGGATGGAACTCGAACTCGCTGTTGGACTGATTGAAGATCTGTACGCCGGTGACGTCGGTGGGCAACAGGTCGGGGGTGAACTGAATACGTGTCAGAGTCCCGTCGACCGACTCGGCGAGGGCACGTGCGAGCGATGTCTTGCCGACGCCCGGCACGTCCTCGATGAGGAGGTGGCCTTGTGCAAGCATGCACAGAAAGGCGATTCGAATCTCTCTCGTCTTGCCGTGAATCACCCGCTCCACGTTGTTGACGAGCTGCTGGAAGCGGTCGGCGTAGGTTCGAACCTCGAGTTCGAGGTCGTCGACGGCATTGGTGGTGGTCACGGGGTCATCTCCGCTGGGGGTTTACGTCCGCATGGGAAAGGTACGGCACAAGTGTGGCGCGTGGCGACGCGCGTTTCACCTCTGCGAGAGTACATGGGCACCCCTCGCCTGCCAGCAGGGCCATTCTGACCACTCGGGAGGGTGAGCCACGATGCCCAAACCCCGCCGCCGAATCGATGCAGTGCTCGTCGATCGCGGTCTTGCCACCTCCCGTGGGGAGGCCCGGGAGTTGATCGAGTCCGGACGCGTCACCGTCGACGGGGCCCCCGCCTGGAAGCCGACTCGCCAGGTCGCGGCCGGGCAGGCCATCGAAGTGTTGGGTCCGCCGCGACGCTGGGTTGGGCGCGGCGCAGAGAAGCTGCTCACTGCGCTCGATGCCTTCAGTTGTGATCCCGCGGAGCGGCGCTGCCTCGATGCTGGCTCGTCGACCGGTGGGTTCACCGACGTGCTCGTCCAGCGTGGAGCCGCCGAGGTGGTGGCGGTCGATGTCGGGACAAATCAGCTCCACGAGCGTCTTCGACGCCACACGTCGGTCACCTCGCTCGAGCAAACCGACATTCGTTCGGACGTCATCGACGACTTGGCTCCGTTCTCACTGATCGTCGCCGATCTCTCGTTCATCTCCACGATCGGATTGCTGCCACGATTCTCGTCTCTCCTGGCCGATTCCGGTGATCTCATCGTTCTGGTGAAGCCGCAGTTCGAGGCAGGGCGTCAGGCGGTTTCGAAGGGACGGGGGATTGTGCGAGACCCGTCGGTGTGGATCGAGGTGCTGCATTCACTGATCGACCGGGCGCCGGATGCGGGACTTGCCGTCGAAGATCTGGCGATCTCCCCGATTCGGGGAGGTAAGGGGAACGTCGAGTTTCTCGCTCATCTGCGCCAGGCGGACATACTGGAGGTGTGAGCAACACCTCTGCGATCGACGGATCCACGACCCGGTCGGCGCAGATCGGATTCGTCCTCCACGGAGCCGACGATGATGCGCTGCGCCATGCCGAGCGTCTCGCCGGAGATCTCCGCTCGCGGGGACATCGAGTCGTTGCGTTGGTCGAAGACGCACGTCGGACGACCAACCTCGAGTGCGTCGAGCCAGAGTCGTTCGCCCACGACCTGGACCTTGCCGTGAGCCTGGGCGGCGATGGCACGATGCTCCGCACGGTTCGGCTGCTGGCAGGAGCCGACGTCAGGATTCTCGGCGTGAATTTCGGCGATCTGGGCTATCTGACGGTCATCGAGCCCAACGAGCTCGAAGCTGCGGTCGAACGAACACTGTCCGGCGACCACCAGATCGAATCCCGAATGCTGGTCTCCGGCACGATCGACGGCGATCCCGAGACGCTGCATGCGCTCAACGACATCGTCATCGAGCGTTCGCCGGGCGACACGACCGTCAGGATCGCCGTCGCAATCGACGGTATGCCGTTCACGACCTACGCCGCAGACGGGCTCATCGTCGCGAGCCCGACCGGGAGCACGGCATATGCGCTCTCGGCGCGAGGTCCGGTGGTCAGCCCGACCCATTCGTCCCTCCAGCTGACGCCCGTCAGCCCACACATGCTGTTTGACCGAACCATCGTTCTGGGGCCCGAAAGCGAGATCGAATTGACGGTCGACGGCCACCGGGAAGCCGTCGTGTCAGTGGACGGTCTTACGATGCGCAGCATGGAACCAGGTCAGCGAATCGTCATCCGTCGGTCCGAGCGCACCGCCCGTCTCGTCACGTTCGGCCGACGAGACCATCTTGGCGTGCTCACCTCCAAGCTCGGACTTCGTGATCGATGAGCAACGACAATCCCCCGCCGCTACCGGGTTCGGATGCTTCTGGTGCAGAACACCTCGATCTCCGAGGCCGCGTCCGGCTCGAGGAGCTCCACGTCCAGAATCTCGGCGTCATCGAAGATCTTTCCCTCGTCCTTCCCTCCGGAGCGATCGCCGTCACCGGCGAGACGGGGGCTGGCAAGACGATGGTCGTCGGCGCAATTCAGCTCCTCATGGGCGGCCGAGCCGATCCCGACATGGTCCGCGTCGGCGCAGATGACGCCGTGGTTCAGGGGCGCTTTGTCGGCGATGGTGGTGAGGAGATCGTTGTCAAGCGAGTTGTCCCCGCCCAGGGCCGTTCGAGGGCGTATCTCGACGGTTCGCTCGCGACGGCATCGTCGCTTTCTGCTCGGATCGGGCCGCTCATCGACGTTCACGGCCAACACGATCAGCAGTCGCTGCTTCAGCCGGCGACGCAACGTGAGGCCCTCGATCGCTTTGGTTCGATCGACACCGAGGCGCTCCGGGATGCTCGGGCCGAAGTCGCAGCGATTCGGGCGGCAATGGAGGATCTCGGGGGCGACGCCACCGAACGCGCCCGCCAGATCGATCTCCTCGCCTACCAGCTCGACGAGCTGAATGCCGCGAGCCTCGACGACCCCGACGAGGACGAGCACCTTCGCGTTCACGAAGATCGGTTGAGCTCCGCGTTCGACGATCGTGAGGCTGCGGCACGTCTCACCGAGCTCCTCGGAAGTGACGGCGACATCGCCGAAGGCCTGTCGATGGCGGCAACCGCAATCGATGGATCGTCGCTCTTCGACGAACTGGCTGCTCGCCTCGCCACAGTTCAAGAAGAAGTGTCCGACCTCGCATCGACCGCTCGGGCAATGACCGAGTCGATCGTCGACGACGAAGAAGCCCGGAGCACGGTCCGGAGCCGTCGTCAGTTGCTCGCCGAGCTGCGACGCAAATACGGCCCGACACTGCACGATGTGATCGGCTACCGAGAGGATCTTCAGCGCCGGTTGCAGGATCTCCAAACGCATGAGACCCGCGCAGCGGCGCTCGAGGCAAGGCTGGTCACGGCAGAGGCGGAGCTCCGGATCGTGGAGGACCAGGTTCTCGGTGCACGTCGGGCGGTCGCCGAACCGCTCGCCCGGGCCGTCGAGACCGAGCTGTCGAAGCTCGCCATGCCCGATGCCCGTCTCGAGGTCACGGTGGAGGGCGCGGCCGGAGACGACGTTCGGCTGTTGCTGGCCGCCAACCCGGGGCTGCCATCCACCCCGATCGGCAAAGGCGCTTCGGGAGGCGAGCTCAGTCGCACCATGCTCGCACTTCGACTCGTGGTCGCCGGCGGTCCACCAATTCGGGTCTTCGACGAAGTCGACGCGGGCATCGGAGGAGAGACGGCGCGCGCCGTCGGCGAGGCGCTGGCCTCACTCGGAGACGGGCAAACGTTCGTCGTCACGCACCTCGCTCAGGTGGCGGCGATGGCCGACACACACGTGGTGATCGCCAAGTCCACCGATGGCTCCGACACGATCAGTCGTGTACGGGTTCTCAACGAGGACGAGCGGGTTGTCGAGGTCTCGCGGATGTTGTCGGGCTCGCCCGACAGCGGCGCAGCCCAAACTCATGCCGAGGAGCTGTTGCGCTCCGGACGCGCGGGATAGGGTGTGATCCCGTGACCAAACATGTCTTCGTCACCGGCGGGGTGGCCAGTTCGCTTGGCAAGGGACTCACGGCATCGGCGCTCGGCCGACTCCTCAAGGCGCGAGGAATGCGGGTGACGATGCAGAAGCTCGACCCGTATCTCAACGTCGACCCGGGAACGATGAACCCGTTCGAGCACGGCGAGGTCTTCGTGACCGACGATGGCGGCGAGACCGACCTCGATCTCGGGCACTACGAGCGGTTCATCGACGAGAACCTGACCCGGCAGTCCAACGCAACGACCGGCAGCATCTACTCCACCGTGATCGCCGCCGAACGCAAAGGCGTCTATCTCGGCAAGACGGTGCAGGTCATCCCGCACATCACCGATGAGATCAAGAATCGCATCCGACAGCTCACCTCCGACGACACCGACGTCGTCATCACCGAGGTCGGCGGCACCGTCGGGGATATCGAGATCCTTCCGTTCCTCGAGGCCATACGTCAGCTTCGCCTCGACATCGGCCCCGAGAACGTGTTCTACCTCCACGTGACGCTGGTGCCGTTCATCGGCCCGAGCGGCGAGCAGAAGACGAAGCCGACGCAACACAGCGTCACCGAACTCCGCAGTCGGGGCATCCAACCCGACGCCATCGTCTGCCGAAGCGACGAACCGATCAGCGACGAACTCAAGCGAAAAATCTCACGGCTCTGCGACGTCCCCGTCGCAGGGGTCGTGAACGCCGCAGACGCAGACTCCTTGTACGAGATTCCCCTCGTACTCCACGACGAGAAGCTCGATCGATTCATCTGCGATCACCTCCGACTCGACGCACCGGAAGCGGATCTCTCCGAATGGCGTGAGCTCGTCGAGCGTGTGTACTCGACGGAGCACACCGTTCGAATCGGACTCATCGGCAAGTATGTTTCGCTGATCGATGCCTACTTGTCGGTGGTCGAAGCACTGCGCCATGCGGGGATCCATCACGGGTCGAACATCGAGATCGATTGGATCCAGGCCGAAGAGGTCGAAGGGCTCCTGGTGGACCGAATCCGTCATCTCGACGGCATCGTGATTCCGGGTGGTTTCGGCGAGCGCGGCACCGAAGGCAAGATGGCCGCAGCGGCCTACGCCCGCGAGCACGCGATTCCGTGCCTCGGCATCTGCCTCGGACTCCAAGTGATGACCATCGAGTACGCCCGCAACGTGCTCGGGCTTTCTGCGGCGAACAGCCTCGAGTTCGACCCTCAGACGCCGCACCCAGTCATCCATCTCATGGAAGATCAACACCACGTGTCTGAAAAAGGCGGAACGATGCGGCTCGGCGCCTATGTCGCTCAGCTCGCTCCGGGCTCAAAGGTCGCCAAGGCCTACGGAGAAGAGGTCGTCTCCGAGCGCCACCGACACCGTTACGAATTCAACTCGAAGTACGCGGGTCGGTTTGACGATGGCGACTTCTGGACCTCGGGTGAGTCGCCCGATGGTCGCCTTGTCGAGTTCATCGAACTTCGCTCCCACCCCTTCTGGGTCGCCACCCAGGCTCACCCCGAGTTCAAGAGCCGCCCCACTCGACCGGCGCCACTCTTCGACGCCTTCATCGCTGCGGCAATGGATCGGGCGACGGGCCGAAACCCCCAACTTCCGTCGATCGACGTCACCGAATCGATGCAATGAGCGCCTTCCGGTGGCTGGCCGACCGCGTCGTCCATCGCGGGGTGATCATCACGACCGTTGAAGCCGATTTCGACGGGCCGACGGGCACCTTCGGACGCGACATCGTCCGCCACCCTGGTGCCGTGGCCGCAGTGCCGCTCGACGGCGACGAGGTTCTGCTCGTGCGCCAGTATCGGCCGGCGATCGACGCCGAAACCCTCGAGATCCCTGCCGGTTTGCGCGACGTGGAAGGCGAGGCCACCGACGAAACCGTTCGCCGCGAACTGGTCGAAGAGATCGGTATGGCCGCGGGCACACTGGAGTTCCTCGGCGCCTTTCACAACTCCGTCGGGTTCAGCGACGAGCAGATTCACTGCTTCGTTGCCACGGACCTTTCCCCCGTCGAACGATTGGTGACCGACAGCCCTGAAGAACAAGCGATGACGGTCGTACGAATGCGGCTCGAGGACGCCATCGCGGCAGTCGAGGACGGACGCATCACCGACGCGAAGACCGCTGTCGCACTGTTGATGGTCGACCGCCGTCGCCGGTGACAACCGATCGCCTTCCTGTCGAGATCGAGGACTATCTCGCTCATCTCGCCGTGGAGCGAGGGCGAGCGCCGAACACGGTTGAGGCCTACCGCCGAGATCTCCTGCGGTACACGCGCTGGCTTGGACCGCGCTCGGTACGCGACGTTGGCTCCGCCGACATACGTTCGTACCGGAAGGTCCTCGACGATTCTGGTCTGGCTACGTCCTCATTGGCTCGGGCCATGACGTCAGTTCGCGGTCTCCATCGCTGGCTGGTGGCCGAAGGCGTTCGCAGCGAAGACCCAACGGCAGATGTCGAGACCGATCGGGTGCCAAAGCGTCTCCCGAAGGCGCTGCGTGAGGACGAGATCAACGCGCTTCTCGAGGCCACACGCGGTTCGACACCGGCTGAACGTCGTGATCTCGCAATCATCGAAACCCTGTACGGAACCGGCATGCGAATCTCGGAGTGTGTCCAGCTCTCCATCGATGATCTCGATCTCGACGCGTCGCTGATGCGAATCACGGGAAAGGGCAACAAGCAACGACTCGTGCCGATTGGCCGATGCGCGGAGGAGTCGCTTCGAGCCTGGTTCGCCGTCGAAGGACGATCAGCGTTCTCACCGGAGCGGTGGCGTTCTCGGGACGACGAGCGGGCCGTGTTTCTCAACCGACGCGGCGGTCGCCTGTCTCGTCAAGGGATGTGGGGGGTCGTACGCAAGCATGGTCGTGCCGTCGGTCTCGGAGCGAAGCTGAGCCCACACGTTCTGCGACACAGCTGCGCGACTCACATGCTCGACCACGGCGCGGACATCCGAACTGTGCAAGAACTACTCGGGCACGCGTCGGTTTCGACCACGCAGATCTATACCGGGGTGTCCCAAGATCTGCTTCTCCGCACCTATCGCAGCGCCCATCCACGGGCGACGAGATCGGAAACCTCATGAGCGCCGTGTGGCATCTGACGCGCCGATTCGTCGGGTCTCTCTGGCCGTTCAGGCCCCCTTCTGCTCATCGCGATTGGGTTGCTGGCATCCTCTTGCCTGGAGAGCTCGAGCTGTGGAATCGAATGAATGCCGCGGATCAACGCCACAGCTACGCGGTCGCACGCCGAGTGGAGCAGGCCATCGAGGCGCCCCGAGAGGTGTTGGCCGCTGCGTTGCTCCACGACGTCGGCAAGATCGAGGCGCATCTCGGCACCTTCTTTCGGGTTGCGGCCACGCTGTCGGCGGCCGTCGCCGGCCGAGAGACAGCTGAGCTCTGGGTTCGCTCGTCGGGCATCACCCGTCGCATCGGCCTCTACCTTCGTCATCCCCAGATTGGGGGCGACCTTCTCCAGATGGCGGGAGCCGACCCGCTCACCTCGAGCTGGGCTCGGGAACATCATCTCCCGGAGGGCGACTGGACCGTGCCGGTCGACTTCGGCCGAGCGCTGCGTGACGCAGACGACGACTGACGTCAGTTGACGGTGATCACCGTCGTGGTGGTGTCCGTTCCCGCAGCGTCGGTCACCGTGAGCGTCACCGTGTAGCTCCCAGGACTCGGGTAGTCCACACGCGGAGAGTCCGGGAGTCCGTTGACGACCGTTCCGCCTCCGAAGTCCCAGACGAGCGTCGCGCCGGCCAGAGCCGTCGACGTGTCCGTGAAACGAATCCGTTGTGGCGCGGCCGAATCGACCCAGGTAAAGGACGCTGTTGGACTGTACGTATTGACGGTGACCGTGACGGGAAACGCAGCGCTCGTTCCGACCGCGTTCGCCGCGACGACGGTGCCGGTGTAGGTGCCGTTGGCAGGGAACGAGAATGTCGGCGCCGCAGTGCCAGCGCCGGCCGTGATCGTTCCACCCGGGATGGACCACGTCCACCCGGTCGGCGAGTTCGTCGCTGCTCCGGTGAGCGTCACGGCGCCGACGCCGGCCGGGGCCGTGACGACGCTGGTGACGGTGGGCGGAAGGTCGTCGACGACGACGGTGACGCTGAAGGCCGCCGAAGTTCCGTCGGCATTGGCCGCGGTCACGGACCCGGTGTACGTGCCGTTTGTCGTGAAGACCAAGGTCGGGCTGGACGTCGTGGCCCCGCTCGTGATCGTCCCGCCGGGAATCGCCCAGGTCCACGACGTCGGGCTGTTGGTCGCCGTGCCAGAAAGCACGACCGACCCACCTGCGTTGGATGTCTCGGACACCGCGGTGACAACCGGCGGCATCAGGATCGTGACGGTGAAGGTGACGGTCTCGGGCGCGGACGCACCGACGGCGTTCGAGGCGACGGCTTCGGCCGTGTAGGTACCTGGGGCGCCGTAGGTCAGCGTGGGCGACGACGTCGTGCCTCCGCTGATCGTGGCGCCAGGGGCTTGCCAAGACCAGCTCGTTGGACTGTTCGTGGCGACTGCGGCAAGCTCCACCTCACCGCCGCTGTTGGCGACAACGTTGATCGTCGTGATTTCTGGAGGTTCGGGAACGGTCACCGTGAAGGTCTTCGTGAGCGAATCGGTGACGCCCACGCTGTTCTCGACGGTCAGCGTGATGTCGTAGTCGCCTGAGGATCCAAACGTGAAGATTGGGGTGGGCGTGGCCAAACCACTTGCGTTGATGGGCGAGGGGCTTGCGGACCAGGAGTATGCGACGGTTGCTGTCGAGGTGCTGCCGTCACACGCCACACCGGCCTGGAGCACCTGGCAGGAGAAGTCGGCGACAGGAGGGGCCACCTGGACGGTCACGACTTCTGTTGTCGTACTCGAACCACCGGCATTCGCGACGGTCAGCCGGACCGTGTACGTGTCGCCGACCGCGTAGGTGTGCTGTGGGTTCTGCGATGTGGACGTCGTGCCATCGCCGAACTCCCAGAGCCAACTGGTCGGTGTGTTGGTCGACGTGTCGGTGAACTGCGCGGTGAGGCCAGAGGTCACTGTGGCAAAGCTGGCGGTCGGCGCCTCGGCCAAGACCAACGGGGTGGAAACCGGGGACGAGGACCCTGCGGCGTTGGTTGCGATCAACGTGACGGTGTAGTTCCCCGGGAGTGCGTAGGTCTTGCTCGGATTCTGCGCCGTGGAGGAGGTGCCGTCGCCGAAGTCCCACTGCCACGATGTCGGGCCGTTCGTCGAGGTGTCCGCGAACTCAACCGCCAACTCATCGACGTCGACGGAGAAGCCAGCGACCGGCGGATCGATCACGATGATCGTCTTGGTAACCGTGTCAGAGCCAGAGACGTTGGAGACCGTCAGGCTGACCTCATATGTACCCGGCGTCGAGAACGCATGCGGAGGGCTCTGTGCCGAGGATCCGGAACCGTCGCCAAAGTCCCACTGCCAGGATGCGGGATCATTCTGAGAGGTGTCAGTGAACTGAATGACCGCGTTGACCGGAACGGTCGCGTTCGAGATCGTGAACGCAGCGATCGGCGGATCAGGTGGCGGCGGTGAGACGGTGACGGTCTTGCTCGTCTCGTCAGTTCCAGCGTCGTTGGCGACGGTGAGCGTCACCCGGTAGGTCCCTGGGCTGTCCCACGCGTGCACCACGTTGGCGCCTTGCGCGGTGCTGTTGTCTCCGAACTCCCACGACACCGAGGTGGGATTGTTCAACGAAAGACTCGTAAAGTTGAGCTCCTCGCCGACAATCGCCTGCAGCGCAGACTCGCTGAATCGGGCGACCGGGGGGATGACACTCGGCTCGACGACAATGTCCGCGAAGGTCTCGTCGGAGCCGGCGCTGTTGGAGACGAGAAGTCGAATTCGATAGGTGCCGGGCTCGTCCCACGCATGGCGGACGTCAGTTCCCAGCCCGGTTTCGCCATCGTCGAAATCCCACGACGTCGAGGTGGGCGAGTTCGTGGACTCGCTCGCGAGCACAACGCTCTGGCCGGTCTGCACGACTCGGGGGAATCCGCCAATGATGGCTTCGGGTGGCCGTACCGCTTCGACGACGGTCACGGTTGCACGGGTGCTGTCCGAGCCGGCGGCGTTCGCTGCGGTCAGCTCGACGATGTACTCCCCTGGCTCCCCGTACTCGTGCTCGACCACTGCGCCCGATGCCTGTGTTCCGTCCCCGAGGTCCCACAGCAGCGTGTCCGCATCACCGGTCGATCGATCCGTGAACACAATGGTTTCGCCAACTTCGATGGTTCCCGATCGGAAACTGAAGAAGGCAGTCGGTTCGGTCAACACATCGACGGCGAGCACCGTGACCTCGAGGGACTGTGAGGATTCGTTGCCCGTCGCGTCGGTCACAAACAACGTCACCGTATAACTTCCCTCGACCTCCCAGGCCTTGGCGACCTCTGGGCCTTCGCCTCCGGTGCCATCCCCGAAGTCCCAGTTCCACGAGATCGGCGCCCCGGTTGAGGTGTCCGTGAAGACGACCGTCTCGCCGACGTTGACTTGATCCGCAGTGAAGGAGAAGTTGGCCGCAAGCTCATCTGGAGGCGGCGTCGGGGCAGACGCCTCGATGCCGTCGATCAGGAGTGGCGGCGCCCCCGGTGGCGCCTCGTCGTTTGATGAACTTCCTTCGAGCGCGTCGTCCGTCTCGCCGAGTCCGGACTCGTCTGCGGCTCCCAATCCGTCCTCGCCACCGACGGTTTCCTCGCCGAGGCTTCCTCCGATCAGATCGCCGCTGCTTCCGAAGACGCGGTCGTCGGTCTCCGCATCGCCAGCGACGGCGACATCGATCCCTGACTCGCCGTCAGCCTGCTCGGACACCAATCCCTGGCTGATCTTCGAGATGCGTTCGATCTCCAGTCCACGAAGAATCGCCGCCCGCCGCCCCTGTGGTTCGTTGGCCCACACGGCGCCGTCGAATACCTCCAGCTCAAATCGCTCCCCCAGTCGCGTGGAGAACGCCACGTCATCGATCACGACCCGTTCGTTCAGATCAACCACGTGGATCGTGCCGAGCGAGTAGTTGGGAAGATACGCCAAGTTCCCGACGGCGATCGGCGGACCGAACTCGCCCTCCGCATCGATGCTCACAGGGAAACAATCCGTGTTGGCAGGGTCACTCACGCTGAGAACACCGCTTTCGGGCGAGTGAACGAGAATCCGGGGTTCGCTGCCGACCTGGTCAGCCGGGTTCCCACCGACGAGTACGTTCTCGAGAGAACCAGCCACACACGTCGTCGCCCCAGGGACACCGTCGGCGGATACTTCACGAACGCTTCGCCGAGGAGGGTCCACAACGTAGAGACCGTCCGCCGCTCGAACAACCTGAGACGCCTCCACCGTGTCCTCGATCGGCGTCTCGACCGACGCCAGGGCAACAAGTCCGCCGGGGTCGCTGACAAGCAGTTGATCGCCTCCCACAGTCAGTGCGACCAGTCGACCGTCGCCAGCGATCGCCGTGTCTCCGAGGCCATCGGCAACCTGGATCGTACGACGGATTCCTGCGCCGGGCTCGAGCGTGATCACGGACGTCGGCGTGACAATGAAGGCATCGGTGGAGACATCGAGGTCCCCGAGAAGCTCGATCTCGGGACCGGTCACGGGCTCGCCTCGGTCGACGAGAGCGTCGACGTTGTCGACTTCGAGGCTCACTGCGCCGACGACACCGACCTCGCCTGACGTTCGGTTGAGGTAGACCGCATCTCGGTTGCGCGGGATCGCCACGATGTCGTCGCCGGGTTCGCCGACGGTGACTCGCGCCGTGATCTCTCGTGTCGCACCGTTGACTTGGAGCAGCTCACCTCGGAGTCCGTGTTCGATCCAGACCACGGGATCGTTGAGCGCAACACCAGCCGACGCTTGGTTGCCCAACCGAAAGACGAAGAAGAGCCCAACGAAGAGCGCGACAGTGAGCGCCGCGACCCCCGCCCATTTGGTGGAACCCGGTCCGAGCACGCTTCTCCTTCGGCCGATTACCCACCGGCGCACGCGACGGCGGGAGGTCATCAGCCTTTCAAGTCTACGCCGGGTCCTCGCCCGCAAACGGTCAGCACATGGGCCAAACGAATCAGGCCGTCCACGTCGGATTCGACCGCAGCAATGCGGCGAGATCCCCCGGACCTGCCTGCTCCTGGGCAGAGGCCAGCTGCGCCGAGTTCGCACTTGCGTATTCGCCGCGTTCAACCGCTCGGAAGACGCCGATTGGCGTCGGCTCCGTCGGCCCCGCCGCAAGGCGAGACAGCGCAAACGAGACAGCGGGATTTGGCCTGCGCTCGTCGTGGACCACGAGGGCGTCCTCACCGACGTCGGCCACATCGACGATGACTGCGTCGCCGCCATCCATGACCACGCCGCGTTCAGCATCGGCGCCAAATTTGATTGGTTCGCCATGCGTCAGATTGATCAGCATCGAATCTCGGTTGGCGCGCTTGGAGATCGTGTCGAACGCCCCGTCGTTGAAGACGTTGCAGTTCTGGTACACCTCGACGAGCGACGCTCCGGGGTGTTCCCATGCTCGACGGAACATCTCCTGCATGTGCTTCCGGTCCATGTCATGAGTCCGGGCGACGAACGATGCCTCGGCGCCGATCGCAACGCTGACGGCGTTGAAGGGTTGATCGAGCGAGCCGTACGGGGACGACTTCGTGATCTTTCCGACCTCCGACGTCGGCGAGTACTGCCCCTTCGTCAGTCCGTAGATCATGTTGTTGAACAACAAAATGTTGACGTTGACGTTGCGACGCAGCGCGTGGATCAAATGGTTTCCACCGATGCTGAGCATGTCGCCATCGCCCCCGACCACCCAGATCGACAGGTCGGGACGAGCCACCGCAAGGCCGGTGGCAAAGGCGGGAGCCCGCCCATGGATCGAATGAATCCCGTACGTGTTCATGTAGTACGGGAACCGCGCCGCACATCCAATTCCGGAGATGAAGACCGTGTCCTCTCGGCTCACTCCGAGCTCGGGCATCATGAGCTGCATCGCCGTCAGGATCGAGTAGTCACCGCACCCGGGGCACCAGCGCACCTCCTGGTCGGTGGCCCAGTCCTTGCGGGTCGTCGTGGTTTCGACATCGGTCATGGATCAGCCTTCCATCTCACTGAGCGTCTGTCGGACGATCGATTCGAGTTCTGCCGCCGTGAACGGCTGGCCCATCACCTTGTTGACGCCCTGGGCATCGACGAGGAACTCCGCCCGGAGCAGCTTGACGAGCTGGCCCTTGTTGAGCTCGGGGACGATGACCCGGTCAAAGGAGCGAAGCGCCTCACCGAGCCCATTCGGGAAGGGATGCAGATGCTGAATGTGGATGTGGGCGACGTCCAAACCATCGGCGGTGAGCCGGCGCATCGCTCCTCGGATGGCTCCCCACGTCGACCCCCACCCAACCAGGCAGACCTTTGCGCCGGGGCTTCCCTCCACGACAACGTCAGGCAGGTCATCGGCGATTCGATCGATGCGTTCTGCTCGAATGTCGGTCATGCGGCCGTGGTTGGCAGGGTCATAGCTGACGTTTCCGGGGCCGTCGGACTTCTCCAAGCCGCCCACACGATGCATCAGCCCCGGCGTTCCCGGGACCGCCCATGGACGAACGAGCTTTTCGTCGCGGGCGAAGGGCCAGAAAACTGGCTCGCCATCCTCGTTGGTCTGATTGGGTTCGGTGGCATACGACACGTCGATTGCCGGCAGCGAATCGACGTCGGGCAACAACCAGGGCTCGGAGCTGTTCGCCAGATATCCGTCGGACAGCAACATGACGGGAGTCTTGTACTCGAGGGCGATCCGGCACGCTTCGATGGCGGCATCGAAGCACTGGGCCGGGCTGTGCGCCGCGACCACGGGCATCGGCGATTCGCCGTGCCGCCCGTACATCGCCATCAACAGGTCTGAGGCTTCGGTCTTCGTCGGAAGGCCCGTCGACGGTCCACCTCGCTGGATGTCCACGATGACGAGCGGGAGCTCCATGCTGACGGCGAGACCGATGGCCTCGCCTTTGAGCGCCACGCCGGGCCCTGACGTGGTCGTGATCGCGAGATGTCCGCCGTAGGCCGCACCGATCGCCGCGCTTACCGCCGCAATCTCGTCCTCGGCCTGGAACGTTCGCACGCCAAAGTTCTTGTGCTTGGCGAGCTCGTGGAGGATGTCCGACGCCGGAGTGATCGGATACGACCCCAAGAACAAGGGCAGCCCCGCCTGCACCGACGCGGCGATCAGCCCCCAGGAAAGGGCGGTGTTGCCATTGATGTTCGTGTACTCGCCAGGGGGCAGAGACGCCGGCGCAATGCTGACGACATGACTGCCGAGCTCCGCTGTCTCGCCGTAGGCGTGGCCGGCCTTGAACGCCGCAGTGTTGGCCGCAATGACGGCATCGCGACCGGCGAACTTCTGCGCGATCCACTCGAGCGTGGGCTCGGTCGGTCGGGTGTACATCCAGGAGACCAAACCGAGAGCGAAGAAGTTCTTCGAGCGTTCGGCATCTCGGGGCTTCACGCCGAGTGGCTCGCAAACCTCGCGGGTCAGGCGGGTCATTGGCACACGGATCAACGTGTACCCGTCGAGTGAGCCGTCTTCGAAGGGATTGTCGACGTATCCGGCCTTCTCGAGATTTCGTTCTTCGAACGCATCATCATTGGCGATGATCGTTCCGCCGGCGGCCAGCCGATTCAGGTCCGACATGAGCGCAGCCGGATTCATGGCGACCAAGACCGTCGGCTCGTCTCCCGGCGTCGAGATCGGTTCGGAGGAGATCTGCACCTGGAACGCCGAGACACCGGCGAGGGTGCCCGCTGGGGCCCGAATCTCCGCCGGAAACTCCGGCAGCGTCGCCAGGTCATTGCCAAACAACGCACTCGCGCTGGTGAAGCGATCACCGGTGAGCTGCATCCCGTCACCAGAATCACCGGCGAACCGGATGACGACTCGGTCGACGTCACGGGCATTCGGGGCATCTGCGAGGTCGGTCACGAACACCTCCTGACCTCTCTGGTCGACCCAACCACAAGCCGACACGCTTCACGCTAACCGCGAGCGGGGGTCACGTGTCACACCGGAGGCCAGGTCCGCCGATTGCGCCGGTCAGCGGAGCGCGGCGACACGTTCGTCTGCGTCGCTGAAACCTGGGGCCGCGCCATCGATCCACTCGAAGATCCGTCGGCTCCGTTGCAATGATCCATCGCGCTCGAGCATGTCGGCGAGGGCATACGCCCGACGGAGGTGCCAGGGCTGGGGGTCCTTCGGCGTCTTCCAGCCCTTCTCCAAGATGCGAACCGCCTCGTCCACCCGTCCACGATCTGCGGCCGCGCCAGCTCGCACGATCCGCCCCTCGATCACGAGCTCGGCGGACGGCGAGTGATCCCCAAGCTCGACCCACAACTCATCGACATCCGCCCAGTTGCCGAGCGCTCGGTGGCAGTCCATCAACACATGGTTCTGCTCGGCGCTCCCTGAGCGTGCTCGAACGTCCTCAAGAACCTCGATGGCTTCCGACCAGTGGCCGAGACGGTAAAGCGTGATCCCGAGGAGTTCGGAGAGATCGATGATCTGAGGGTTGCTCTCGACGAGCGGAGCCAACGTTCTTCGTGCGTCGACGTACTGTTCACGCTCATATTCGCGCCCGGCGCGAACGAACAGTTTCCACATGCGATCGCCGCGCTCGGGCCCATGGGCCGTCCGGAGGTCCTTGTGCGGATCGCGAGGGCGAGGCGGGCGACCGGGCAGCGGACACCGATCAATCGTGGGTACCGACCCGGCGGTTGACGGCGACGGACGCTCTCCCCGATCGATCGCTCGTTGGGCCTGGGACCGAAGGTCTGCGCTTCGGCGGGCCGCTGCCTCGCGGCGTTCGACCCGTGCCTGATACTTCGCTCGTTCTTCAGGAGAAAAGTCTCGACGCTCCGCCTCATCCTTGCGCTGACCGGCGGTGGCACCTGCTGCGCCGTGCTGCGCCACGCTCCCCCAGCCAGAGCGTTCGGCCCGAGGTGTCGCTCGGGGACGGTCTGACCGTCGCCGACGATCCGCCGACCCCGAACGTTGCTGGCTTCCACGGTCGTCGCGACGACCTGGCCGTCGCCCGCCCGGCTTCGGCCCACCACTACGACCGGATGAGCCCGGTCGCTTTCCGGAGCCACCGGGACGACCGCCACGGGCAGGCCCTCCCCCAGAGGGTCGACGAGACCGGTCATTGCGCTGTGCCACCCGGCGAGACTACGCGACTCTGCGCCAAAACGGACACAACCCGCCCAATGGGCGGGTTGTGTGATGCGAAACCGGCGGCGACCTACTCTCCCAGGGACAGTCGTCCCAAGTACCATCGG
>JAHDCX010000035.1 GCA_020629635.1 Acidimicrobiales bacterium
TGGAGTTGACCCGGTCTCGTGGACACGGGTTTCTATTGGTTGGTCATGCTGCCTTCGAGGCGGTGTAGGCCTCGGCGGGTGTTCGGTGGCCGAGGCGGGCTTGGTGTCGGCGGCGGTTGTAGAAGGTTTCGATGTAGTCGAACAGCACGGTGCGCAGCTGGCTGCGCGTCATGGTCTCCCAGTCGCCGTGGATGTGTCGGATCTCCTTCTTGATCGTCGCCCAAGCGCTCTCCATGGCGGCGTTGTCCCAGCACACGCCGGTGCGGCCGAACAACGCGGAGACGTCGTGGTCGGCCATCGTCAACGCGAGATCGCCTGACACGTATTGGCCGCCGCGATCCGCGTGGTGAACGACCTTGCCTTCGGGCTGGCGTCGGGCCAAGGCCATGACGAGAGCGTTGACGACGATGTCTGCGGTGGCTCGGGTTGCCATTGACCAGCCGGCCAGGCCTCGGTCGTGAAGATCGAGTATCCCGGCGAGGTGCAGCTTGCCGTCGCGGCATTTGAACTCGGTGATGTCGGCCACCCATCGTTGGTTCGATGCCTCGGCGGTGAAGTCGCGGCCGATCAGATCCGGCCCCGGAGCCAATCCAGATCGCTTGCCGCGGCGCCATTTCTTGCGGCCGTGCACGCCCACGAGTCCGCATTCGGCCATGATCCGCGCGACCCGTTTGCGGCCAACGGCGATGTTTCGATGCCGGAGCTGTCCGAGCACCCGAGGGGTGCCATAGGTGCGCTGCGAGGCGACATGAATGTCGTAGATCTCGTTGGCCAGGGCCGCGTCGGTCACGTAGTGATCTGACAACGGCCGATCACGCCACGCGTAGAACCCGGACCTCGAGCACTCGACGAGCTCACACAACCGCTTCACCGGATAGTCGGCGCTGTGGTCTTGGACGAACCGGAAGCGGGTCACCGGGTCGTCTCCCTGGCGAAATACGCGGCCGCCTTTCGCAGGATCTCGCGATCCATCCTCAGCTCAGCGTTCTCCTTGCGCAGTCTCGCCAGTTCCGCGCGCTCATCGGCGTCGAGCGCCCCCGGCTCGTCCGCCGCGTCAGCCTCCTTGACCCACGCCGCCAACGAACCATCGCTGATTCCGAGCGACTCAGCTATCTGACATCGAGGACGATCCGAGCTGCGATACAGCTCTACGGCTTCACGCC
>JAHDCX010000036.1 GCA_020629635.1 Acidimicrobiales bacterium
CGGGGCAGCGGCAACAGCCGTAACGGCTACTACTCCAAGACGGTGCGCACCGAGGTCGGTGATGTGACGATCGAGGTGCCACGTGATCGCAACGGAACGTTCGAACCCCAAACGGTGCCTGTTGGTGCTCGGAGCTTGACCGGGTTCGAAGAACTTGTGGTCTCGCTGTATGCGAAAGGTTTGACCACGGGCGACATCGCCAGCCATCTCGATGACATCTACGGCACCAGTATCGACCGGTCCACGGTCAGCCGGATCACGGACCGGATCATCGACGACATGGCAGCGTGGCAGTCCCGACCCCTTGAGCCGATCTATCCGGTGGTGTTGATCGACGGGATCCGGATCAAGATCCGAGATGGGCATGTTTCGAACCGCACCGTGTATGTGGCGATGGGCATTGATCTCGACGGCCGTCGTGACGTGCTCGGCTTGTGGGTCGGCCCGACTGGCGGTGAGTCCGCGAAGTTCTGGATCGGGCCGCTCACCGAGCTGAAGAACCGGGGCGTGAACGATGTGTTGGTGTTGTGCCGTGACGGCCTGAAAGGCCTCCCCGACGCCGCGCGCACCGTGTGGCCCCAGGTCGATGTCCAGTTGTGTGTCGTGCACCTCGTTCGTAACAGCCTGCGTTACGCGTCAAAGAAGCACTGGCCCGCGATCACCAAACAGTTGAAGGGCATCTACACGGCCCCGGGTCTCGACGCAGCGCAGACCCGGTTCGACACGTTTGCTGGCGAGTGGGAACCCGTCTAACCGGCGATGATCAAAGCATGGCGAGACACCTGGGATGACTTCGTGCCATTCCTCGAGTTCCCGATCGAGCTCCGCAAAATCGTCTACACCACGAACTCGATCGAGTCGCTGAACGCCCGGTTCCGCAAGGCCGCCGTCCGCCGAGGCCATTTCCCGACCGAGGACGCCGCCCTCAAAGTCCTGTATCTGACCGCGATCGAGAGGAGGAAGAACCGGACCAACCCGACCGGGCGAATCAACGACTGGAAACACATTCTGAACGCCCTGACCGTCCACCACAGCGACCGCATCGAGGCCGCTACCATCTAAACCCGACCACCCCACTTACACACAGCA
>JAHDCX010000037.1 GCA_020629635.1 Acidimicrobiales bacterium
TGTAGTTCCCATGGACGTTGTTGACAGGTGAGGGGCCTCGCTCTTGGGATGGGTGTTGCGACACACCCCATCTCAGAGGAGGCCCCTCGTGTCACACGCTAAAGCGAAACTGACCCCTGCTGGAAGGCTGCTGCTCGTCGAACGGATCGAACGCGATGGCTGGCCACCGGCTCACGCAGCTGCCATGGCGGGCGTATCCAGGGCAACTGCCTACAAATGGTTGGCCCGCTGGCGAACCGAAGGACTCGCCGGACTCAAAGACCGGTCAAGTCGACCACACTCGACACCCACCCGGACCAGCCCCGAAACCGAAGCACACATCTGTCGGCTGCGCCGCCAACTACGACGAGGCCCGCATCTGTTGGCTGGTCGGCTCGACATGGCGCCATCGACCGTGCACGCCGTCCTGGCCCGCCACGGACTGTCCCGGCTGTCGCGCCTGGACCGGGTCACCGGCGATGTGATCCGTTACGAACGAGATCATCCCGGCGAACTGATCCATGTCGATGTCAAGAAACTCGGTCGGATCCCCGATGGCGGCGGCTGGCGGGTGCATGGTCGAGAGCAACGTCCCGCCATGAAACGCGGGAATGGCTACGACTATCTTCATGTCGCGGTCGATGACCACACCCGAATCGCGTTCGTGCAGGTCCATCCCGACGAAAAGGGCGCAACGTGCGCCCAGTTCATCACTGACGCGTTCGCGTTCTACGACGAGCTCGGCATCACCGTTGAACGGGTTATGACGGACAACGCGAAGAACTACACGGTGTCGGCTGCGTTCCAAGCAGCGCTCGGGGATCGCCGGCACAAAACCACTCGCCGCTACCGGCCCCAGACCAACGGCAAAGCCGAGCGATTCAACCGGACCCTGCTCGATGAATGGGCCTACGCCCGAGTGTTCAACAGCAACAACGAACGAACCGCCACGCTCCAGGACTGGCTCAACGACTACAACTGGGTTCGGACACACTCCGCACTCGGCAACCACCCACCCGCCAGCAGGCTCCCGTCAACAACCTGACTGGGAACTACA
>JAHDCX010000014.1 GCA_020629635.1 Acidimicrobiales bacterium
AGATTGCCGGAGGCCCACGCCCGCAACGACCGGCGGAGCCGGATCGTTGGCTGCTGCTTTCCCGGCGCTGTTGCGCCTCCTGCGAGTTCGCGCCCGTGGGGCGCTCATGCGCAGATTGCCGGAGGCCCACGCCCGCAACGACCGGCGGAGCCGGATCGTTGGCTGCTTATAGGGTGGGGGGATGGCTTGGTTGGTGCACGAGGGCACCGTGCTTGCGACGCTGGAGCGGGCGGATTCGGTGCGGAGTCGCACCGTCGGGTTGTTGGGTCGTGAGTCCTTCGACGGCGCGCTCTTGCTCGAGAAGACCCGCAGCGTGCACACCGTCGGGATGAAGTTTCCGATCGACGTGGCCTTTCTGGACGACGAGATGCGGGTGCTCAAGATCGTCACGCTGTCCAAGCATCGAATGACGCGGCTCGAGTGGCGGGCCTCGTGTGCGATCGAGACCGAGGCCGGCCGTTTCTCGCACTGGAACGTCCAGCCCGGCGACATGCTCGAGATTCGCGGCGACCTCGAACCCGCAGACGACACATGAGCGAATCACCGGGGCTGGTGCTCGTCGGCACGCCGATCGGCAACCTCGGCGACTTGAGTGAGCGAGGCCGAGCGGCCCTCGAAGACGCCGATCTGATTGCGTGTGAGGACACCCGACGGAGCGGCGCGTTGTTGGCCCATCTCGGGATCGGGCGGCGCGAGTTCGTCGTGTGCAACGAACACACCCAGGCACGCGCGGCCGAACGCGTGGTTGAGGCGATCGAGGCTGGACGAAGCGTCGCGCTCGTGAGCGACGCAGGGATGCCTTCGGTCTCGGATCCCGGGGAACACGTTGTCCGGGCGGTGCTGGAGGCCGGGCAGGCGGTGACCGTCGTTCCTGGCCCGACGGCAGCGGTCTCGGCGTTGGTCCTCAGCGGCCTGTCGTCCGGTCGGTGGTGCTTCGAGGGCTTTCTGCCGCGCAAGGGGAGCGCACGGTCGACTCGACTCGCCGAGGTGGCGAACGAGACACGGACGACGGTGCTCTATGAGGCCCCTCACCGGCTCGACCGAACGGTTGCCGACCTCGCCTCGACGTGCGGTCCCGACCGCCCGGTGGCCGTCGCTCGCGAACTCACCAAGAAGTTCGAGGAAGTCTGGCGCGGCACGCTCGGCGAATTCGTTGCGCTCGACCGAGAACCGCGGGGCGAGTACGTGATCGTGCTCGAGGGTGCTCCACCGGCGGCTGATCTCAGCGATGAGGAGCTGGCGACTCGGTTGTCGACCGAGTTGCAGTCGGGCAAAACGCGACGAGACGCCGTCGCCGCTGTGGTGGCGGCGACCGGCGTCTCGAAGAAGCGGGTCTATGACCTGGCGTTGTCGCTCTAGCTGCGGCGGTTCATCTTGCGGCGCTCACGACGGATCTTGCGGCGCTCGTCCTCGGTGAGGCCACCCCAGATGCCCGCGTCCTGATTGGTCATCAGCGCGTACTCCAGGCACTCCATCTTGACGTCACATTCACTGCACACGGCCTTCGCATTGGCGATGTGGGTGATCGCCGGACCGGTCTGTCCGACCGGAAAGAACAGGTCGGGGGCAGTGTCCCTGCACGCTGCGGAATTCCGCCAGCCGGTCCGAATCGCCGTCTCTGGCGACGCGAATGGCTGAACAGGGTTGTGGGTGGTGATCGACACGTTTCCTCCACGCATCTGGACTCGCACACCGTGCCCGTGCCGCCCAGCACGCCCGGTGAGTCGAGTTGGCTACGCAGAATGTAGTGCTGGCCGCTCAGCGTGACAAGCATTTTCCCACGTTGTGTGTCGATCGACTCACAACGAGTGACATCGATGTGATTTGCGAGGCGAGAGACACCTCGTGTGGCTGGTGTTGTCACCAACGCCGATCACCTCGCTGCCAGCGTGGTCAATCTACGCTGGGGTGCATGCCGCGGGTCATTGCTCACCGGGGGGCCTCCAAGGCCAAGCCCGAAAACACCATCGACGCGTTCACCACTGCTGCCGCCATGGGCGCGGACTGGGTCGAACTCGACGTTCGAGTCGCCGCATGCGGCACGGTCGTCGTGCATCACGATCACGACTTCGCCGACGGGCGCATTCTCATGCAGACCGACTATGCCGACATGCCCGAAGGCGTCCCGACCCTCGATGACGCCATCACCGCCTGCGGCACGATGGGCGTCAACGTCGAGATCAAGAATGAGATCGACGAACCCGAGTACGAGGAAGAACCCGAGCGGGTCATGGTGCCGGCAGTCCTCGAAGTCGTTCGGCGCCGACTCGCGCCAGACAAGCGACTGATCACGTCGTTCGACATGGCGGTGATCAACGCCGTCCACGATGCGACCGACCGCGTCGCAACGGGGTTCTTGACGATGGACCGGGCGGGCGCCGATGTGGCCGTCGGACGAGCAGCGGCGCACGGCCACAAAGCCGTCAACCCCTGGGACGACATCGTCACCCAACGATGGGTTGCCGTCGCCCACGAGCGTGAGCTCGAGGTCAATGTGTGGACGGTCGATGACCCCGATCGCATCGCGCAGCTCGCCGACTGGGGCGTCGACGGCATCATCACCAACGTCCCCGACGTCGCCATCGAGACCCTCAACAACTGAACCGTCGCTACAACGGGTCGGGCGGGCGCGGGACGTGCCGACCATCAGGAACGACGAGTCGGATGACGTCGGGCTCCCAGGCGAGTTCGACCTCGGTGACGTTGCCGAGGTGGTCGCCGTCGAGCTGATACGGGAACGGCGTCTGCGAATGCAGGCGAGCCCCACGAACGTTGGGGGTCACCGTGACGCCACGGCCCGAACGGATTCCACGGTCGCTGCGCAGCGCCTTGAGCCCGAGCGCCGACAGACGTGCCAAGGACATCGAGTGAATCGTCACGATCGAGAGCGGCGTGTCCAGCCCGGTGTTCGGGGCGACGCTGAGGGGCTGCGTCCCGAGATAGGTGTACGGATCGGTGTTGAGGGCGATCGTGAAGTAGCCGTCGGTCGAGATCGGGTCGGTTCCGTCGTGGTGGGAGATCTCTGCGGTGAAGGTCGGCTGTTTCCGGTCGTAGTGTCGAGCCCAGGTGTCGACGGCGGAGAAGGCGAAGAGCGCATGGCCCGCCCAGCGTTTGAGCTGGCCTCGTCGTTCGACCTGTTCGACGACTGCCGCGTCGAAGCCGATGCCCGCGTGAAACAAGAAGTAGCGCTCGTTCGCGCTGCCGAGACCGATCGACCGGATCGACGCCACGTCGAGTGCCTCGAGCGTCACCGCCGTGGCGTGCACGGGATCTTCGGGGAGACCGAGCGTCTTCGCAAAAACGTTGGTCGAACCACCGGGGAGCGGGGCGAGGGCGGTGTCCGTGCCCGCCACCCCGTTGGCTGCTTCGTTGAGCGTGCCGTCACCGCCGAGCACGGCGACCACATCCACCCCCGACGCTGCGGCGCCGCGAGCGATTCGGGTCGCGTGGCCGCGCCGGGTGGTCTCGGCCAACGTCACGTCGTGGTCGGCCGCAAGCGCCTTTTGGATCACGACCCGAGTTCGGGCGGTCACGGAAGACGCCGATGCATTGGCGATGAGGACGATTTTCATGGCTCGCACCGCAGGTACACCGGTTGAGGCTCGGGCACGCGCGGTGAAGTGTGTCGGTGAGGACGTCCAGCGACGAGGACCGCCGGTAGTCTGTAGGACGTCCTATTGTTCGATGTCATACAAATCCGATCGGCTCACTCGCCGGTCGCCTACCAAAGGGCACACTACGCCAATGAACGTTGTTGTCTGTGTGAAACAGATCCCCGATCCGGCCGAACCCGGATCCTTGGATCCCGAAACCAAGACCCTCGACCGCAGCTCCAAGCTGATTCTCGATGAGTCCGACTCCTATGGCGTCGAGATGGCGCTCCAGCTGGCCGAGGCCGCTGGCGGCGGCACCGTCTCGCTCGTCTCGATGGCGCCCAACAACGAGGTCTCCGGTCTCCGGACGGCCCTCGCCATGGGTGCCGAGTCGGCCGTGCTCGTCTCTGACGATGCGCTGGCCGGCTCGGATGCGCTGAGCACGGCCAAGGTGCTCGCTGCAGCGATCGCACGAACCGAGCCGGATCTCGTGTTGGCCGCCACCGAGTCCTCGGACGGCTACACCGGCACGGTGCCTGAGCAGATCGCTGCAGTGATGGGTCTTCCGTCGGTCACGTTCGCCAAGTCGATCGACGTCGCTGACGGCGCGGTCAACGTGAAGCGTCAGACCGAAACCGGCTTCGATTCAGTCACCTGCCCGATGCCGTGCGTCGTCTCGGTGACCGCTGGTGTGGTCGAGCCCCGTTACCCCTCGTTCAAGGGGATCATGGCCGCCAAGTCCAAGCCGGTCGACGAGGTGACCCTCGCCGATCTCGGCATCGACGCAGACAGCGTTGGCACGGTCGGCGCCGGCCAGGAGATCGTCGAGATCGTCGCGGCCGAAGAACGTGAAGCAGGCGAGAAGATCGTCGACGAAGGTGACGCCCACGAACGCATCATTGCGTTCCTCGAAGAACTGAAGGTGCTCTGATCATGGTTGGATCGATTTGGGTCTATGGAGAGATCGCCGACGGTGCGCTGTCGTCGATGACCACCGAGATGCTCGCCAAGGCTCGCGAGCTCGCCGGTGATGTTCAGGTCGTGCTCGGTGCCGAGGCAACCGATGCGTTGGCCGCCGAGGCGGGCGCACACGGCGCGACCGGTGTCCAGGCGACCGGCGACCTCGGTGCGGGTCTGCAAGGCGTACACGTTGCCGCAGCGATTGCCGCAGCGATCGACGCAGGCACCGGTCCCGACGCCGTGCTCGCCGGTACCACCTACGACGGCCGAGACGTCGCCGCCCGCCTGTCGGTGGCGCTCGACGCTCCGGTCATCACCAACGTCGTCGATCTCGAAGATGACGGTGGCGACCTCGTCGGCACGGAGCCGGTGTTCGGCGGGACCACCAACGTGCGGACGAAGTTCACCTCCGGCAAGGCGCAGATCGCGCTGGTCCGCCCGAAGTCCTTCGTGGCCGAGGAGACCGGCGGCGCTGCAGCGGCAGTCACGGCGTTGGACGTCCCCGACGTCGGCGCGGTTGGTGCGGCACAGGTGACCGACACCTTCGTCGAAGAGTCCGACGGCCCCAAGCTGGACGAAGCCGGCGTGGTCGTGTCGGGTGGCCGCGGTCTCGGCGACCAGGAGAAGTTCGACATGGTCGAGTCGGTCGCCAAGCTGATGGGTGGCGCTGCAGGCGCCAGCCGAGCCATCGTCGACGCTGGATGGGTGCCCTACAGCTATCAGGTGGGTCAGACCGGCAAGGTCGTGAAGCCCGACGTCTACCTCGCCTTCGGCATCTCTGGGGCGACCCAGCACCTCGTGGGCATGAAGGGCTCCAAGCACATCATCGCGATCAACAAGGACGAAGAGGCACCGATCTTCGGCGTCGCCGACCTCGGCATCGTCGGCGATGTGCACGCCGTCGTCCCCAAACTGATCGAGGCCCTCGAGGCCCGTTCGTAGGTCGAAAGGGGGTCAAGTCTTTCCAATCGACAACTCATCAGTTGTCGATTGGAAAGACTTGACCCCCGAACGACGACCCAAACGAACCGAGCTACACCATTGGCCAGGGCCAGCGCCGGCCGGTGGGGTCATCCGGGAACACGCCGCTCTGTAGGAGCGCGCGTGCCCGGGTGCGGATGGCATCGTTCTCGAATGTGTCGAGGCGGTCGGCGAGTGCGGGCGTGACGCCCTCGTCGAGGAGCTTCTCGAGCCCGGCAGTCACGTTTGCGGGCAAGAACTCGCCGGCGAAGTCCCAGATGACGGTGCGTAGCTTGAACTCGGCATGAAAGCTGAGTCCGTTGTCGATCGCATGAATCTCGTCGTCCTCGCCGAGCAGTACGTGTCCGGACTTTCGGTCGGTGTTGTTGGCGACGAAGTCGAACGCACAGATCTCCCGGAAGGCGTCGTGGCGCCGATCGTCGTCGAGCATCGTGAAGTAGTGCTGCTCGAACATCGCCGGAACAAACAGCTGCAGCGAGCCAGTACCGAGCGGGCCATCACGTTCGACCGTCGGCGGGACGTGGCCCCAGCCGAGCTGCTCGGAGAGCTCCCACGCACCGACCTCGCGGGTCCACAGACGTGGCGGAAAATCCCACAGCGGCTGCTCGCCGCGTTCGGGCTTGTAGATCGCCTGCGCCGGGATGTCATCGCCCACGACGAGATCCACGAGAAACGTGGCGTTCGAGCTGTAGGGCATCTGCCCGAGCACGTCGATCTCGCCCTCGGCGAGGATCGTCAGCGCCGTCGGAGTGTCGAGCGGCCCACGTGAACGAAACGGGCTCTCAGCCTCGTCGTCGGTCATCTCAGTTCCAGCAAGGGCAGAAGCCGTTCTCGCCGTGATTGAGCGGCCGACCGCACCAGGCGCACGGTGGGCGTCCGGCGTCGATGACTTCGTTGGCTCGCTCCACGAAGGCCAGCGTCTGCGCTCGACCGAGCCGGAAGGTCACGACGGCGCCCTCGACGTCTTCGTCCTCTTCGAGGGATTCGGCCATCACCACGACGGAGTCGGTGTTCTGGTCGTACGCCGCTCCCATCGCACCGATGCGCCAGAGGGGCTCGACCGGTTCGACGAGATCGGGGGCGGAGGTCCATTCGCGCGCATTGACCTCGGGCAGATCCGCCAGCATCCGGGAGAGGTGCCCGCTCAGCGCATCGACCTGTTGCTTCTCGAGGACGAGGCTCACAACCTCACGTCCGGCGCGGGCTTGGAGATAGAACGTTCGTTGGCCTTTCGGGCCGACGGTGCCGGTCGTGAACGAATCGACGTCGTGGAGCTCGAACGACTCGGCCATCAGCTCGGAACCAGCCGGCTGAGGTCGTCTCCGGTCGAGTTCATCGACAACACGATCGGACCACTCGGGCCATACATGACCACGCTGATCGAGCACGGGGAAACGACGATCCTCTGGAACAGATCGAGCGGCGTCCCGGCGGCATCGGCGAGCGCGGCCTTGATCGTGTCTGCGTGTGACACCGCAACGATGGTCTCGCCGGGATGCCTGGCCACCAGGTCGGCCACGGCGCCCGTCATCCTCGTCTGCATCTCCGGGAAGGACTCGCCGCCCGGAAAGCGGAAGCCGCTCGGATATCGCTGCACCGTCTGCCATTCCGGCTTCTTGCGGAGCGCCGACAGCTTCTTGCCCGTCCAATCGCCGAAGTCGGCTTCGATGAGGCCCTTGTGGGTTCGGACGCGGAGCCCGCAGGCCCGAGCGACCGGCTTGGCGGTTTCTTGAGTGCGTTCCATCGGCGATGCGTAGACCGCTGCGACGGTGCCGAGTTCGCCGATACGTCGGCCGGCTGCTTCGGCCTGTTCGACACCTCGATCAGCCAGGTGAAGCCCAGGGGCCCGACCCGGAAGTGTCGAGCCTGTGGTGGGCGTCTGGCCGTGCCGAACGAAGAGGACGACAGTGGGTTTGATCTCGCGCTTCGCCATCGCCCGCACGCTACCGCCGCTACGGTCGACCCGATGGATCGCGACCCTTCCTCCAGCGGAGCTGGCGGGCTCGAGCAACTCACCGAACGGATCGTCTCGTGTCGGGCGTGTCCTCGCCTCGTGGAGTGGCGAGAAGAGGTCGCGCTGACCAAGCGCGCCGCGTACGCCGACGAGACCTACTGGGGGCGGCCGGTGCCTGGCTTCGGCGACCCGGCGGCATCGATCGTGGTGGTTGGATTGGCGCCGGCCGCACACGGCGCCAATCGAACCGGCCGCATGTTCACCGGCGACCGAAGCGGAGACTGGCTCTTCGGCGCGCTCCACCGGGCCGGGCTGGCGAATCAGCCCACCGCAACCCACCGCGGCGATGGACTCGAGCTCGACGGCGTTTGGGTGACGTCGCCGGTCAAGTGCGCACCTCCTGCCAATGCGCCGACGGCGCAGGAACGTGCGGCCTGCGCCCCGTTTCTTCAGAAGGAACTCGCTGCGCTGACCGAACTACGGGTCATCGTCTCCCTCGGCGGCATCGGCACGGCCGCCGTGGCCAAGCACTTCGATCTTCGCCCCCGTCCAAAGTTCGGCCACGGGCTGGAGTACGACATCCCCGGGGTCGCAACGCTGGTGACCTGCTATCACGTGTCCCAGCTCAACACCTTCACCGGACGTCTGACCGAGTCGATGCTCGATGACGTGTTCGCACGGGCGCGCCAGCTCGCAGCCTCGCCGATAGCCTGAAGCCCCTATGCGCCGCGTGTTCGTCGTACTCGCCTTTGCCCTCACCGCAGCTGCCTGCACCAGCGAAGGCCTCCCGAATTCCTACGCCGACCAGGACGGTCGGGCGGAGACCCAGTTCGTCGAGGCCTGCCAGAGCGCGCTCGCCGACTCCGACGTCGACGATCCGGTCGAGTACTGCCAGTGTGCGTTCTACACCGTTGCCGCAGATCTGTCGTTCGAGGAGTTCCTTGCGCTCGACGAACGCCTCCGAGACGATCCGGCAGCGCTGTCGCTCGAAGAGCGGACCTTGCTCGAAGGCGTGAACCTTCCGTGCGAGTTCACCGCCGCCGACATCAACGCTGCCGTTTCCAGCAGCTGATCTCAGCCGTTCGCCGAGCCGATCTCGGGGAACTCCGCGAGCGCCTCCGGAGACAACGCGTTGATGACCGCACGGGCCTGCTCCCGATGTTGGCCAACGAGCGCCCACATCTCCGCAATCCTGGCTCGCTCTTCTTCGAGCGATCGCTCTTCGGCGGCGAGGCGCTTGCGGATCTCGTCGAGGTGAATGCGCTCGGCATCGAGACGCTTCTTCTCTTCTGAGTTGTCCTTGCGAATCGCATCGAGACGCCCGTTGTCCGCCGCGAGCTCGGTTTCGTAGCGGTCGAAGTCGAGCTGCTGGGCGTTGAGGGTCTCGCGTCGCTCGGCGACGATTGCCGACAGCTTTCGCAGTTCGGCCTCTTCGCCCTTGAGGCCCTCACGTCGAGTGTTCAGGTCGGCCTGGAACTCCGACAGCTGTGCGGCCTCCGCCTCCGCCTGGCTCTCGGCACGCTCGACTTCGGTTTGTTGCATCGCCAGCGATTCGAGTTTGTCGTCGAGCACGGCCCGATCTCGTTCGTGCTGGCGAGCGCGATCGTCGAGAATGTCGCTCTCCTCGTCGAGCTGGCGCCGACGTTCCACGAGCTGGGATTGCTGACGGTTGATGAACTCGCTCTGCTCATTCAGCTGCTTGCGCTGCTCGGCGAGCGCCTCGCGAGAGTTGTCGAGCGCCGACTTCTCGGCTTCGAGGTGGTCTCGTTGCTCTGCGACCATGCTGCGCTGATCGTCGAGCGCCGTCGCCTCTCCGGCCAGCTGGGCTCGCTCATGCTCGATTTGAGCCCGTTGGCGTGAGAGCAGCGCTGCGTCCTGATCGAGCTGTGCGCGCTCGGCATCGAGCGTCTGCATTCGAGCGGTGACCTCCGCCACCTCTGCAGCGGCGCTCTCGATATCGGCCTGGGACGCGTCGAGCTGCGTGCGACGACCATCGAGGTCGGTCGCTCGAGAATCGAGGGCGGCGGCGTCGTCATCGAGCTTGGCACGGCGAGCACCGAGCTCGGCTTCTCGACCGTCCAGATCGGCCATCGTGGTGTCGAGTTGGCCCCGACGTTCATCGAGCGCTGCGGTCTCGCTGGTCAGCTCGGCAGCTCGCTCGTCGAGGGAGACTCTGCGCTCCTCGATCTCCACGAGGCGAGCATCGAGCTCAGCGGCGGTTGCTTCGGCAGCGTCGATCTCGGCTCGGCGCTCTTCGTTGCGGGCAAGGATGCGGTCCCGTTCGAACTCGAAGTCCGCCTCGAGCGCAGCGAGTGCTCGCTTGTGGGCGTCGGCGATCTGGCGCTCTTTGCTCTGGAACTCGGTTTGCTGTTCCGCAAGCCGGTCTGCGGTCTCCGAGATCGACTTCTGGAGGCCCTCGAGTTCGCCCTGACGCTGCTTGAGATCGGCTTCTGCCGATGCGAGCCGCGCCTGCGTCGCAGCCGCCTTGGACGAGCGCTCGGCATCATCGGCGGCCTGATCGAGCGCGTCGACCTCACTCTGCATGGCGATCCGAGCCTCTTCGAGGTCGGCCTTGGCTGCGTCGATCGAGTCTCGGAGAGCTTGGACCTCGGCTTCTTCTGCCTGCAGCCTCGATCGTTCCGCGGCCAGATTGGCCTGAGACTCTCGGATGCGGTCGAGCTCAGCCCGTTCGGTTTCGAGCTCGGTACCGAGGGCCGCCAACTGTTCGCGTTCGGCGTCGAGCTCGACTCGCTGTGCGGCGAGCTGGTCCTTTTGCGCCTGGATCTCGGTCCGGAGTTCGGACGTCTCGGCGTCCGCCGACGACTCGAGCTCCGATGCGGCGCTGTCGACGGAGCGGCGACGCGCCGCCAGCTCGAGCTCGAGGGCTTCGATGTCGGCGGCGTCCTTCGCGAGGGTCTCCGCACGGCGTTCGAGCTCGTCGCGGTCGCGATCCAACCCCGCGCGTGCAGTCTCGAGGGCGGCGTACCCAGCGTCGACCTCGGCTTGATGACGGATGAGGTCTCGCTTCGCTCGCTCGGCTGCTTCGATCTCTTCCATCGACGGAGCGCCGGCCGCAGAGGCCACGGCGCCGGATGATTCCTGATCCAACTGCGCCTTGCGCATGTCGAGCGACTCCCGCTCGAGCGAGCGACGCCGCTCGGTCATCTCGGTCTCGGCCGCGGCGAGCTTCGTCCGGTGGTCCTCGACCTCCTTGCGACGACGCTCGATGTCCGAAGCCAGCTGGTTCAGGTGTCCGCGGGCCTCCTCGATACGCGCCAGTTCGGCGCGCTGGTCGGCCTGCGTACGTTCGATCTGCTCGCGGAGCTTGGTGAGTTGCTGCTGTCGTGCGAGGAGCAGCTCTTCTTCGTTGTCGAGCGACGTGTTGGCGCGCTCGACGCGCATGCGTCGTAGGCGCTCGCTCGCGTCGTCGTCGGCACTCGTGATGTCGTCAGCCATCGGCGGGGTCTCCAGCAATCGTTCGACCGAAAGCATAGGTCGTGAACGGCTTCACCCCGATAGTCGGCGCCTCTCGACGAACGCTCAGCGATCGAGGATCGAGCGGGGCGGCTCGGTCAGGTCGATCACGGGCTCCGCTTCGTCACCGTCGGACTGGCCAACGGAGGACACGAAGCCGGCCGTTTTGCGACGATGATCCTCGACCATCGCCCACAGCTCGTCGAGCCGCTGACGCTCGCGTTCGATTGCGGCCGAGCGCTCTTCGAGGGCCTTGCGGCGAACCTCGAGCTCGCGGTCGTCGGACTCCAGCGTCTCGCGGGTCACTGAGTTCGCCTGCTGGCGGTCTTCGAGGAGCTGCTCATCCCGACGCAGCTCCGCGGTGCGAGCCTCGATGGACTCGCCGTCGGCCTCGACATCGGCCCACCGTCGTCGCAGGTACTCGGCGCGATCCGCAAGCTGTTGGACGTTCTCGTCGAGCGCACGACGACGATTTCGAGTCTCGATCTGTTCGGTTCCGAGCGATGCGGCGTCCTCGTCCTGCACGCTGCGCTCCGCATCGATCACGGATCGCTGGCTGTCGAGCCGCATGACGGCGTCTTCGACGCTCGCCCGCTCGGCGGCAAGGAGCGCCCGGCGCTTCTTGATGAGGTCGGCGTCGTCGTCGAGGGCGCGGTTTTCGGCGTCGACCTGACGCTGGCGCTCCTGGATGGACCGCTCGGACAGCGCAACGCGTTCGCGTTGCTCGGCCAAGGCAGCCCGTTCGGCGGTGACCGAGTCGCGCTCTTCACGAAGGACGCGGTGTTCTTCGTCGATCCGGTCGGCCTGCACCCGGAGATCCTCGGACTGTCCGGCCAACGCTGCACGCTCGTGCTCGATCGATTCGCGCTGGCGGGCGAGCAGCAGCAGTTCGTGCTCGACGTCGTCGCGTTCATTCTCGAGACGGGCGATGAGGCGCTCCGCCTTCTCGAGTCGTTCGTGGTCAGAATCGAGTGCACGAAGCTGCTCGTCGAGCTCAGCACGAGCCTGCACGAGGGCGTGATCCCGCTCGGCGACGTCTCGTTCCTGCGCCGCGAGAGCGTCGACACGTTCGTTCAACCGGTGGGCGGTCGAGCGGATCTCTTGATCAAGCGCGTCGAGCTCGGCGACGTGGCCCTGCTGTTCTGCCCGCCGCTGGTCCAGAGCCAACTCGAGTGCATCGAGATCCCGCGACGATGCATCGAGTCGCGCCGCCCGATCGTCGAGCTGGCGTTGCTCTTCGTCGAGAGCTCGAAGTCGCTCGGAGAGGTCTCGCTGCCGATCATCGAGCGCCGATCCGAGTTCGTCGAGCTCCGCGCTTCGGCCGGTCAATCCCTCGCGCCGCTGGTCGAGCGACGCTTCGAGTTTGCGGACTTCTTCGGCGTCGATGTCGAGTGCCGCCCGCTCGCCGTCGAGCTCGACGCGTCGCACGGCCAGGTCCGCCCGGACCGACTCGAGCTCGGCATTCTCTTCGGCGATCGCCGCTGCGGCGGTCTCGAGCTCGTGCTGTCGTCGTTCGAGGGCGATCTCCCGGTCGTCGAGTTCGGTGACTCGCCGCTCGAGCTCGTGGGTCTCCTCGGTCCGCGACTGCAGAACCTCGTGGCGACCTTCGATCTTCGCCATGCGTTCGGCGATCTCTCGCTCGAGCTCGTCGAGTTCGGCCGAGCGAGCGGCCATCTCCGCAGCACGTTCGTTGAGCGCGTCGACGTCGACGCGGCGAGCGGCCACGTCGGCCTCGAGGCGGTCGATCTCGTCGGACTGCTGCCCGAGGATCCGGCGCTCTGCCTCGATGTCGGAGCGTTCGACCTCGAGCTCCTCACGGGCGCCGGCGAGTTGGTCCGCCTCCGCACCGAGCGCAAGTCGTTGCCTTTCGAGCTTCTCCGCAAGTGCGTCGAGTTCGGACTCTTCGTTGCGGAGCGATTCGGAGCGCGCGCCGATCGACGACTCGAGGCGCAGCAACTCGGTCTCTGCCTCGTCGGCTGCCGCCGCGCTCAGTTGGGCGTGCCGGGACTCCATCTCGGCGCGTTGTTTGTCGAGGTCGTCGTGCTGCTTTTGGAGTACCGCACGTTCGTCGGCGATCGCTGCACGTTTCGCATCGAGTTCGTGTCGCTCGCCCTCAATCGTCGACCGAAGCGATTCGAGCTCCGTTGCCTGGTCGGCCAACTCGCTCGACCGGCTCGCCAATCGAGCGCCATCACGGTCGAGGTCTGCTTGGAGTTTCTCGATCCGGAGCTGTTCGGCGATGGCGGCCTCGCTGGCCGTCGCGACCATCTCGCGCCGGGCATCGAGCTCCTGGGTGCGCGCCGCGATGAACGCCTCCTGCTGGGCGAGCTCGCCGTTGAGGTCCTCGAGCGCAACGGCGCGGTCGTGAGCCTGATCGACTCGTTCGTCGAGTGACAGTTCCTCTTCTTCGAGTCCGCGAGCCCGGAACTCGAGCTCGTCCTTCTCCTTGTCGAGGCGCTCACGAACTTCGATCAGCTTCTCCTCGAGCTCGTGCAGCTCTTCCTGTTCGTTCCGGATCCGGGCCCGTTCGGAGCTGAGCGACTCGAATTCGGTCATCGTCTCCGATCGCCGCCGCTCCGTGCCTTCGAGCATCGCCTCGAACTCGGCCTCTTCTGCGAGGTGGGCGGCTCGGCGCTCTTCGAGGGTGGTGCGGGCTTCGTCGAGCGTTTCGCGCTGGGTGTGAAGTTCGTTGACGTCGGCGACGATCTGCTTGGCTTCGGCGTCGGTCGCCTGCCGAAGGCGGTTGACGTCGCGAATCCGCTCTTCGAGTGCCGCTTCTTCGGTCAGGAGATCGGCGCGGACATCTTCGAGTTCGGATTGTTGTCCGGCGAGCATGGACCGGACGGAGTCGAGATCGCGACGCTGGTCGTCGAGCTGGGCCCGCTCGGCGGCGAGCTCGTTGTGTCGAATCACGAGCTCGGTCGCTTCGGCGTCTGCACGGTCGAACTCGTCGTCGAGACCGGGGACGGGGGGTGGCAACGGGCGCTCTTCGAGGCCGCCACGGCCCCAACGGTCGGCCGACGGGGCGCCGAGGGTGTGGTCCTCCGGTCGACGCCACGGGTCGTCATGCGACGTCGTGCCGGTGTCGTCGCTCGGCTGATCGGTCGGTGGCATCCCTACTCCGTGGTCGGTGGGGCTCGGTGAAACGGCTGTTTCGGGTGCGCCCCTGCCCGAGAGTAGAGAAGACCGCCCCCGAATCCAAAAGCGGCGGGACTGCGTCGCGGTGGCGCCCTCGGCAGGATTCGAACCTGCGCTCACGGCTCCGGAGGCCGATGCTCTATCCACTGAGCTACGAGGGCTGGGCGTCGATCCGAGCGGGGCTCGACGACGCGCCCACCCTAGCGGCGAACCGTTACGCTTGGCGCCTCATCGCGGCGATCTGGGAGGGCCTCGTGATCCAGGAAACGCTTCGGGCAGCGCTCGCTGACGCCGGAGTCGCCGAGGGCCTCGACGTGCCCGCCGAAATCGGTCTCGAACGCCCCGCCAACCCCGACCACGGCGACTGGTCGTCCAACCTGGCGATGGTGTGTTCGAAGCAGGTCGACGGACCGCCTCGAGACCTCGCAGCGCGGCTGGTCGAACGGCTCGGGGCGGCGAGCATCGGGCACGTGCGTGGCGTCGAGATCGCCGGGCCGGGCTTCATCAACTTCCGCCTCGACGACGGATGGCTCCACGACGTGCTCGTTTCGGTCCACGAGGCGGGCGTCGACGGGTACGGGCGGTCGGCGGTCGGAGCGGGCCGGTCGATCAACGTCGAATACGTCTCCGCCAACCCGACGGGTCCGCTCCACGCCGGCCACGGCCGGGGAGCCATCTATGGGGACGCCGTGGCGTCGTTGCTCGAGGCGACTGGGTGGGACGTGACCCGGGAGACGTACATCAACGACCGCGGCACGCAGATGCAGACCTATGCGGACTCGCTGACGGCGCGTGCGGCTGGCGAGGAGCCGCCAGAGGGCGGCTACATGGGTCAGTACATCGCGGACTGGGCGGCCGAGATGCCGGCCGACGCCGACGCCCTCGAGTGGGGCTACGCACGGGCCCTCCAAGACCAGCGTGAGGTGCTCGACGCGCTCGGCATCACCTTCGACGTCTGGTTCAGCGAGCGGTCGCTCGTCGGCGACGGCGCGATCGAGGATGCGCTCGAGCGGCTCAGAGCCCGAGAGATGGTCTATGAGGCCGACGGTGCCGTGTGGCTGCGCAGTACCGAGTTCGGGGATGACAAAGACCGAGTTCTCGTCCGGAGCAACGGCGAGTTCACGTACCTGACGCCCGACATCGCCTACCACGCCCAGAAGTTCTCCCGCTCCGACGAGTTGATCAATGTGTGGGGTGCCGATCACCACGGCTACATCGCCCGAATGAAAGCGGCGATGGCTGCCCTCGGTCAGAACCCCGACGCGCTCGACGTGCGCGTCACCCAGATGGTCAAGCTGATGCGCGACGGCGAGGAGGTGAAGTTGTCCAAGCGGACGGGTGACATCGTCGAACTTCGAGACGTCGTCGACGAGGTCGGTGCGGACGCGACCCGATTCACCTATCTGCTCCAGTCGGTCGACAGCCAGCAGACGTTCGACCTTGCGCATGCGGCCTCCAAGCAGATGGACAACCCCGTGTTCGGGACCCAGTACGCGCACGCCCGTCTGCGTCGGATCGCGGATGTACGTGCCGCAGAGGTCGGGGTCACGCGTGGCCCGATCGAAGACGCGGACCTGTCGCTGCTCACCCAGGCCCGTGAGCTCGAGATCCTCCGGGTGCTCTTCGACGGACCCGGCATGGTCGAGCTCGCCGCGGCCGAACGTGCGCCACACCGGCTCGTGCAGTGGGTCCGGGATCTCGCGTCGGCGGTCAACAGCTGGTATCAGGACGACGAATGCCGGGTCATCTCCGAGGGCAACTCGGCCGCGCTGACCCAGGCGCGGCTGCAACTGGTCGAAGCCGCCCGGATCGGTCTCGCGGCCGGCCTCGGCATCCTCGGCGTGGGCGCACCCGAGTCGATGTGGATGGACGAGGCCGAGTGAGCCCCGACCCCACACAACCGATTCCGCGACACCTGCTGCCCGATTCGGCAGAGATCGTCGACGGACGCCTGCGCATCGGCGGTTGTGATGTCGGCGAACTCGCCCGGGAGTACGGGACGCCGATCTTCATCTACGACGAGGACCACCTGCGCGCTCGCGCCCGCGAGGCCGTCGAGGCTTTCGGCCCGGGCGTGGCGTACGCCTCCAAGGCGTTCTTGTGCACGGCGATGGCCCGCCTCGTTCACGAAGAGGGCATGGACATCGACGTGTCGACCGCGGGGGAGTTCCACGTGGCGCGAGCCGCCGACGTGCCCGCCGCCGCAATGGTCTTTCACGGCAACAACAAGAATCGGACCGAACTCGCGCTCGCGATGACCGAAGGCGTCGGCCGAGTCGTCGTCGACTCCTTCGACGAGATGGACCGCATCGAAGCGCTCCACGCCGAGGGGCTGGCGGCAATCGACGTGTTGTTGCGCATCACGCCCGGCGTCGAAGCCCACACGCACGAATACATCTCCACCGGTCGCGACGATTCGAAGTTCGGCTTCACCGTGTCCACCGGGCTCGCGGAGCGGGCGATCGCCCGGGCCAAGCAGTCGCCGGCGATGCGGTTGCGAGGCATTCACGCGCACATCGGTTCGCAGGTTTTTCGGGTCGACTCGTTTGCCCGAGCTGCGGAGGTGATCGCCAGCGTCGGTGCACCCCACGACCTCGAAGAGGTCTCGGTCGGCGGTGGACTCGGTGTGCCCTACGTGTTGGGCGAAGAGGGCGCCTCGATCACGTCATGGGCAGGTGTCGTACACGATGCGCTCGGCGCCGCCGGGGTGAGTGCCCGAGTCCTCGCCGAACCCGGCAGGTCGATCGCCGCGGCAGCGGCGATCACGGTCTACGAGGTCGGCACAGTCAAGCCGCTCGAGGGGATCCGGACTTACGTCGCTGTCGACGGTGGCATGTCGGACAACCCTCGGCCAGTGCTGTACGGGAGCGGTTACGAGTCGTTTCTCGTCGAACGAGCCGACGCGCCCCGGGATCTCGAGGTGCGCGTCGTGGGCAAACACTGCGAGTCCGGTGATGTCCTCGTCCGAGAAGGGCACGTGCCGAGCGACATCGCGGTCGGGGACCTCTTGGCGACACCGGTGACTGGCGCCTATGGCCATTCGATGGGTTCGAACTACAACGCCATCACCCGGCCGCCCGTCGTGTTTGCGTCACGCGGCGACGCCCGCCTCGTTGTACGACGAGAAACGCTGGACGATCTGCTCCGTCGAGACGTCATCGACTGACACCGCTCGTCCACGCGGCGGTCGTGGGAGACTGGTCGCCATGGAAGCCGTGGAGGAAACGCAACCATGGCGGCGTCGTCCGAGTGTCGAACGTCGACTCGTGGGCGCACGACGGCTCGTTCAACCGCTCGCATCTGAGGTCGCCGTCGTCCTCGCTGGCTCCGCGCCGTTCATCTGGGACGCGCTCGCTGCTGGACCATGTACGACCACGGAGCTGATCGACGCTGCGGCCGGCCACTACGACGACGACCGCGAGGCGCTTGCGGTCGGAGTTCATGGCGCGCTCGAGCTTCTTCGCGCCCAGCGCCTGATCGAGTCGGCGTGAGAGACGTCGGCCTCGACGATGCGGTTCGGGCGATTGCGCGGTGGGAGCTTCCGGGCGTCGAGGCCGATCAGATCGTCCACGTCGAACCTCACCACGTGGCCGCCTTCGTGAGCGCGCTTGCCGCCGAACGGGTGGTCGGCGTCGCAGCGGCAGCGGCCGACTCTGGCGACCTCGTCGGCCCGGCCGTGGAGGCGGTCGTTGCTCGTCATGACGAGACGATGGCGTCGACCCTGCGCGTCGAACGCACCGGTATTCGGGTGAGCACGCTCCTCGGCGAACGGGGCATCGATCACCGTCTCCTGAAGGGAACGGCGCTTGCTCACACTGTGGTCGCGGACCCCAGTCAACGCGAGTTCCGCGATGTCGACGTGCTGGTTCGGAGTCGGGACATCGATCAGACGGTTGCCGCGCTCACTGGCGCCGGAGCCGCCCGTCGCCGACCGGAGCTGCGACCCGGATTCGATCGACGGTTCGCCAAATCGGTGACGATGCGACTCGACGGGGTGGAGGTCGACGTGCATCGGACGCTGGCGCCTGGCCCGTTCGGGCTGTTGGCCAAACCCGATGATGTGTTTCTCCATCCCGATCACGTGTCGGTCGGCGGTGTTCTGCTCCCGACCCTCGATCGCACCGACCACCTCGTGCACGCGCTGTACCACGTCGCGCTCGGCGGACGGCGACCCGTGATGACCAACCTTCGAGATGTCGTTCTGCTCGCCGATGGACCGATCGATCGTGATCGTCTGGATGAAACGGTGCGTCGTTGGGAGGGCGGAGCGGTCATCGACCGGGCGTTGAACCTGCTCGACGAAGTGGTCGACATCGTCCCGCCGGCGCTGGCAGCGCTCCGACAGACGCTCGATCTCGGCCGGGCCGAGCTCATCGATTGCTACACGGTGGAGACGGACCGATTCCGTGCGATGGCGCGTGCCTCGTTCGGTGTTCTGCCCATCTCGGACCGGGCCGCGTTTGCCCGCGCCGTCGGGCTCCCGGACGATTCGTCGCCCACGCAGGCGCTCAGAAAATTCATCCGTCGGCGGTGAGCTGCTCGCCGAGAGGGTGGAGGTCCGGAGCGGCACAACCGGCGAGATCGACCTCGATGCGGAGGACGCCGCTTCTGCCCAGCGGTCGTCCGGTCGTGGTGTTGCCGGGCTCCCAATCTGCAAAGGCGAACCACTCACCCGAGCCAGGCGACCAGACGCCGGGCGTGACGGTTCCGTCACAGTTCCAGTCGCCCACCGCGACGACGTCACCGCGTTCGGCCAGAAGAAACTGTTCGCCCGAGCCGAGCACGGTCACCACGCCGGATTCGGCGTCGAAGTCGACGCCATGTGCCTCGAGGGTGTCGGTGGGCGTGTGGAGCGTGGCGGGGGAGTCTTCAGCGCGGTCGTGCGCCGACGTTGCGCGGTTCGTTTCGATCAAGGCACCGACGAGCGCAAGGGCGCCGATGACCACGGCTGCGACACCGGCTCGGGGGATGCGACGGTGCTCGCGGTCGACGACGTGGGTGGGACGACCCGGACCGAAGTCGCGTGTGGGACCCCACGAACCGGGCCTACCGGGCGGGCTTCCGCCGGTCGTCGGCCCGGTTGATCCAGTCGTTGGTCCCGCGACGAGGATTGGCGACCGGGGCACGTCGACGAACACGTTGGCGACATCAGAAAGTGACGCGTCGACGCCGCTGTCGATCCTTGCGAGGACGTCGTCCAACTCGTTTCGGAGGTCGCCTCGTCGATCATGTCTCGGGGTCTCGCCGAGGAAATACGACGCCAGAGCGGCGACGGCGCGAACGTCGACCTGGTGCGTCGCCGTGACCAACGACCCGACGGCGGCGCTCGTCCCGCCAGCCAGTGCGGCCCCGTCGGCGGGGACCGCAGCGCCGAAATCCATGAGTGCGATCGATCCATCGCTTCGGAGGCCGACATTCGACGGCGACACATCGCCGTGGATCCACCCGGCTTCGTGGATGGGGGCGAGCGCAGCGGAGAGCTGGTCGATGACGGTCGCCACGACCGCGACCGGCATCGGTGCGTCGGCGTGGTGAGCAAGCGTGGAATCGAGTCGCTCGAGCACGAAGCTCCCGTCGCGCATCGACGACGCGATGCGCACGACATGGGGGTGGGCGAATCGTCGCAGCAGCGCGGCTTCACGACGGCCGTCCTCGCTGCGGTGCGGTCGCTTGATCGCCACCTCCACCAGACCATCTGGGCTCGCGATCGTGGCCGACACCACGGTTCCGTCCCGACCGGATCCAATGACCGCGTCGAGCGTTGGAGACGAAACAGTTCGTTGCATGCCCTGAACATACAGGGAAGCATGAAATATATTCAAATGACGTAAGCGATGCTCGCTCGTGTCCGAAGGTGCTCGGAGGGAAATGCCGACGGGGTTGGACGGGCTCCAAGACGTGGGCCAGTAGCGTGAGCACATGATCAGGAGCGGCCGCCATGAGCCATGACCTCAATCCCACGACCATTGGAATCGGCCTCCTCGGTTGCGGCACCGTCGGTGGATCACTCGTCGAGCTGCTCGACGCTCGCCATGACGAGATCCAACGTCGGACGGGCATCGACCTGCGGATCGTCCGCGTGGCCGTTCGTGACACCAGCACGCCACGGCCGGGCGTCGCGTCCGAACTCCTCGTCGACGACCCCCGCGCGGCGATCGATCACGTTGACGTCGATCTCGTGGTGGAGACGATGGGCGGCATCGACGGCACGCTCGAGCTCGTCGATGCGGCACTCGGTGCGGGCAAACCGGTCGTGACCGCCAACAAGGCGCTTCTCGCCGCGCACGGACCCCGCCTTCACGAGGCCGCCGCACGCGGAGGCGTCGACCTGGCGCTCGAGGCCAGCGTGGCTGCCGGCATCCCCCTCATCCGACCGTTGCGAGAATCGCTCGTCGGCGAAGACATCAGCCGGGTGATGGGAATCCTCAACGGCACGACCAACTACATCCTCTCGCAGATGACCGAGCACGGGGCTGGCTATGCCGATGCCCTCGCCGATGCCCAGGCCCTCGGCTACGCCGAAGCCGACCCGACCGCCGACGTTGGCGGTCACGACGCCGCCGCAAAGGCGGCCATCATCGCCACGCTCGCGTTCGGCGCCTCGGTGACCTCCAGTGACGTCCACACCGAAGGCATCACGACGATCACCTCCGAGGACATCGCGCTTGCAGGTCGGCTCGGCTACGCCATCAAGTTGCTCGGCATCGTCGAACGGGGAGCCGACGGTCGAGTCGCCGCTCGCGTCCACCCTGCGATGGTCCCAGAAACACATCCGTTGGCGACCGTGCGCGACTCGTTCAACGCCGTCTTTGTCGAGGGCGCCGGGGTCGACCAGCTGATGTTCTACGGTCGCGGCGCCGGTGGCCATCCGACCGCCGCAATGGTGCTCGGTGACGTCATCGACGCGGCGATCAACCTCCGTTCGGGTACAGCCCGATCGGTCGGTCCACTGCCTCCGGCCGACATCCGCCCGATCGACGAGTTGTCCTCCGCTTACTACGTGTCACTCGATGCGCGAGACGAACCCGGAGTCCTGGCCGCCATCGCGCAGGTCTTCGGTGAGCGCGGTGTGTCGATCCGATCGATGGAGCAGGAGGGGCTGGGCGATCAAGCGCGCCTCGTCTTCATCACGCACCAGGCAACCGAGTCGGATCTCCAGGCCACCCTCGAGGACCTTCGGGGTCTCGACGCCGTCAAGAACATCGGTCAGATGCTTCGCGTCATCGAAGCCTGATCTCGACGTCGGACTCCAACGATGCACTACGTCAGTACGAGGGGAGCGGCTCCGGCACTCGATTTCGGGTCGGTGCTGCTCACGGGGCTCGCCCCCGACGGCGGTTTGTACGTTCCGGAGCGTTGGCCAGAAAGAACCTCCGTCGACACGACGCAGTCCTATGCGGACGTGGCGGCCGCATGCATGGCGCCGTTCACTGCAGGTTCATACGACCTCGACGAGCTTCGGGCGATGACCAGCGATGCGTACGCGACCTTCGATCACCCCGACGTCATTCCGATTGTCGATCTCGGCGGCGACCTGTCCCTCGTCGAGCTGTTCCATGGGCCGACGCTCGCCTTCAAGGACGTCGCGATGCAGATGCTCGGACGGCTCTTCGACGCGGAGCTGGCCCGACGCAACACGACGGTCACGATCGTGGGTGCGACGTCGGGAGACACCGGATCTGCTGCGATCGAAGCGTTTCGAGATCGCGAGAACGTTCGCATCGTGATCCTGCACCCGCACGAGAGAACGAGTGCGGTGCAGCGTCGCCAGATGACCACGGTCGACTCGCCCAACGTGCGCAACGTCGCGATCGGGGGCACGTTCGATGACTGCCAGGATCTCGTGAAGGCGATGTTCGCGGATGTGGCTTTCCGTGACGAGGTTCGACTCGGTGCGGTCAACTCGATCAATTGGGCGCGGATCATGGCACAGGTCGTCTACTACCGCTGGGCGGCCGATCGGGTCGGCGGCGGAGAGTCCGTGTCGGTCACCGTGCCAACCGGGAATTTCGGCAACGTCTTCGCGGGGCGGGTGGCCCAGAGACTCGGCGCTCCGATCGCCGACTTCGTGGTTGCGAGCAACCGCAACCGGATCCTGACGCAGTTCTTCAGCGAGGGAGCCATGACCACCAACCCGGTCGAGCCGAGCCTGTCGCCGAGCATGGACATCCAGGTGAGCTCCAACCTCGAGCGACTGATCTTCGAGCTCGTGGACGGCGACGGGGCGGCAGTGGCCGAGCTCATGAAGACGTTCCGAGCCACGGGTCAACTGGATCTCCCGGAACATGCCAGAGCGCGTGCGACCGAGTCGTGGGTCGGCGAGTCGGTCACCGACGACGAGACGCTCGAGCTGATGCGTCGGAGGTACGAGACGAACGGTCTGGTCCTCGATCCGCACACTGCCGTGGGAGTGGAGGCTGCGCAGCGCCGCCGCAGCGACCTGAAGTCGGTGGTCATGGCGACGGCGCATCCGGCCAAGTTCCCCGCTGCGGTCGAGCAGGCGACGGGCATCGTGCCCGAGTTGCCCCCGAGACTGTCCGACCTCTTCGAAAGAACCGAGCGTTTCGCCGTGCTGCCACCGGACCTCGCGACCGTCGAAGCCTTTGTCCGGATGTGGCCGGACGCCAAGACCCGCTGAGGTCGCAGGCGCACCACTCGGTTGCGTGGCTCCGGTCGCGCCCGTAGGGTTTGGGTCGACCACGGTCCCGTTCGGGGCTGGCGCCCGCTCGATCCGAGCGCCGTGCACGGTCAACAGAGCACACTCACCCCGTGGGGCAGCGGCACCGACGCCCGTCGGTATTTCGCTGGGTGCGAAAGGAAGTCCTGTGGACAACAACGAACTTCGCCGGTCGACACTCGAGCGCAAGGACCGCGACGAACTGGTCACGATCGCGACGGCACTCGGTCAGAAACCGCCCTCTCGAGCCCGCAAGGCCGAGATCGTCGATCTCATCATCGCGACGGCGACCTCGTCGGCGACCGACGACGATGGCTCCGCCGAGGGCGAGGCTCCGGTCGAAGAAGCGGCGGGCGACTCCTCGTCGGACAACGCGGACGCCAAAGACGGCAACGACGACGCTCAGCCCATGACCTACCACGCCGGCGACGACGAGGAGTTCGACTTCGGGCAGGTCTCGACGAAGCCGAGCAAGGGCCGCAATCGCAACCGCAAGGACCGCAATCGGGATCGTGGCGAAAAGAACGGCAATCGCAAGGACACCAAGGATCGCAGCGACGACGAGATCGACGCCGACGCCCAGGGCAGCGGAGACCCGGTCGAGGACGACCGCGGCAGCCGTCGACAGCGACGTCGCCGCGGCCGCGACCGCGACAACGACACCTTCGAGGGAGAACCCGTCCCGGTCGAGGGCGTCCTCGACCTCCGTGACGACGGCTACGGATTCCTTCGTGTCGACGGGGTCCTCCCGTCGAAAGCCGATGCGTACGTGTCGGTCAAGCAGGTGCGCCAGTTCGGGCTCCGGCGAGGCGACGTGCTCACCGGCACGTCTCGCCCGGCGGTTCGCAACGAGAAGAACCCGGCGATGCTCTCGATCGACACGGTCAACGGCGAAACGCCAGACGAGGCCAAGGACCGCCCGGTCTTCGAGTCGCTGACGCCCGTGTTCCCGAACGAGAAGCTCTTGCTCGAGCGTCGTGCGGACGAGGGCAACATGACGGCGCGGATCATCGATCTGCTCGCACCGATCGGCAAGGGCCAACGCGGCATGATCGTGGCGCCGCCCAAGGCCGGCAAGACGACGATCATGAAGTCGATCGCCGCCTCGATCGAGGAGAACGACCCCGATGTTGAGCTGATCGTGTTGCTCGTGGACGAGCGGCCCGAAGAAGTCACCGACATGGCCCGCTCGCTGAAGAAGGGCACCGTCGCGGCGTCGACGTTCGATCGCCCCGCCGACGAGCACATCGCCGTCGCCGAGATGACCGTCGAGCGAGCCAAGCGCATGGTCGAGATCGGCCGCGACGTCGTCATCATCCTCGACGGCATCACCCGCTTGGCGCGCGCCTACAACCAGGCGGCTCCGGCGAACGGTCGGATCATGTCCGGCGGGCTCGACGCGTCGGCGATCTATCCGCCCAAGCGCCTCTTCGGTGCGGCTCGCAACGTCGAGGGCGGCGGCTCGCTCACAATCCTCGCGACCGCGCTGGTGGACACGGGTTCGAAGATGGACGAAGTGATCTTCGAAGAGTTCAAAGGCACCGGCAACATGGAGCTTCGGCTCGACCGCCGAGCCGCCGAGCGCCGCATCTATCCGGCCATCGACGTCGACGCCTCGTCGACCCGCCACGAAGAACTGCTCTTCGAGCGGCATCAGCTCAACCAGGTGTGGGCGCTGCGAAAGGTGCTCTCGGGCATGGCGGCGGAGAGCGACAACGGACCTGCGGCGGGCCTCGAGTTGCTGATCGACCGCTTGAAGACGTTCAAGACCAATGCCGAGTTCCTCAAAGAGGTCGGCAAACAGGTTTGATTTGCCGGCCGTCCCAGCGAGACTGAGAGCCCTATGAAGCCCGACATTCATCCCAACTACCGCCCGGTCGTGTTCCAGGACCAGTCGTCGGGCGACAACATCATCGTTGGCTCCACGATCGAGACGAGCGAGACCATCACCGTTGACGGCGTCGAGTACCCGCTCGCCAAGGTCGAACTGACCTCGCGGAGCCACCCGTTCTTCACCGGTCAGATGAAGATCGTCGACACTGCCGGTCGTGTCGAGCGCTTCGAGCGTCGCTACGGATCTCGCCGCAAGAAGCAGGCGGCTCCCGAGGCCGAGGCGGAGACCACCGCCGACGAGAGCTGACTCCCGAACAGATCGCCGCACTGTCGGCGGTCAAGCTTCGAGCGCTCGTCGCAGACCATCTCGGACGCGATACAGACGACCTCCCCGAACCGGATCGGTTCGGGTCACTGTCGACGGTGCACGTAGGCGACACGTTGTGGGCCTATGCCCACGACGCGCCCCGCGGCGCCATCGGAACGGCTGTCGGTCTGGCGCAACGAGCCAAAGCCGCCCACGTCGGCGTTGTGGTCGACGAGGCGCAGCCGGCGCTCGGTGCTGCGGCGGGAGAGTTTTCGACCCCGGACGTGGCTGTCTGGGTCGCCGACGGTCGTGCGTTGCGTCGTGTGGAGCCCGCCGCGATCGAGATTCCGGCCCCTCCGCCTCCCGACGAGCTGACGGCGCTGATCGTTGATGCCGGCCTCGACCTCGTGGCCGATCACCACGTTTGGTTGGGGGAGTGGAACGGCCTCGAGCTTGCTCGTGTCGGCGTTCGCGACGGCGACCCCGCCGGTCACACGTCGATCGACATCGGTGTCGGCGCGTACGACCAGTTCGCCTCAGCGGCCTTGACCGCCGACCGCAACGACGCCGCAGCGTTGGCACGGGTGATCGAGCTGGTCCGACCACATCGGGTCGATGGCGCTGAGCCACATCCGATGGGCCGTCTGGTGCGCTCTCGATGGCTCCGGGCGAGCGCGTGTCGAGCACCCGGGGCCGTGGGTGCGGACTGGCTCGAGCCGGTCCCGCTTCCGTACCCGAGGCCGGGGATGATGGAATCACAGCCGGCCGCCGCATTCGGCAAGGACGGGCAGGGATCGGTGCTCGTGGTCTTCGGGGTTGGTCCGGATCTTGGCATCGTCGAAGAGATCGGCGCGCTGGCATCGGTGCACCGGCCAAGTCGGGCGGTTCTGGCGATGCCCGGCCGAGATCTCCACCCCCGGATCACCGATTCGCTCGACGCGCTCGCCGTCCCGACGACCACGTGTGCGATCGAAGGCGACTGGTCCGGGTGATCACGCCGCCACTCGCGCCACCGGCCGATCGGTAGGATCGCAAGTCGTGCTCGACCGACTTGAAGCCCTCGAACGAGAACTCGCCGACGTCGAGGCGCGCCTCGGTGACCCCGATCTCATCGCTGACCGAACCCGGTTCCAGGAGACGGCGAGACGTCACAAGTCACTCGAATCGGTCGTGGGTGAGGGGCGACGACTCCGCTCCGCAACCGAGGACCTCGCCGCAGCCAGCGAGATGCTCGCCGAGGCGACACCGGAAGAACGCGAGCTGCTTCGAGACGAGGTGAGCGCCCTCGAGGCGACCGTCGAAGACGCAACCGAGGCCTTCCGGATTGCGCTGTTGCCGAAGGATCCGAACGACGACCGCAACGTCATCGTGGAGATCCGCGGTGCCGAGGGCGGCGAAGAGGCAAACCTCTTCGCCCGCGACCTGTTCGACATGTATCGCTCGTTCAGCGGGCGGGCCGGATGGCGCCACGAGATGCTCGAAGCGTCCGATTCGGACATGGGCGGATTCACGGCCGTCACCTTCAGCCTGGCTGGCGACGACGTGTGGAGCCGGATGAAGTTCGAGGCCGGCGTGCACCGGGTGCAGCGGGTCCCCGTCACCGAGTCGCAGGGACGAGTGCACACGTCATCGGCGACCGTGTCGGTGCTGCCCGAGGCCGAGGAGGTCGACGTCCGGATCGACGACAACGACCTCCAGATCGACGTCTATCGAGCGTCCGGACCCGGCGGCCAGTCGGTCAACACGACGGACTCGGCGGTGCGCATCACCCACAAGCCGACGGGTCTCGTCGTGTCGATGCAGGACGAGAAGAGCCAACTCCAGAACAAGGACAAGGCCATGCGGGTGTTGCGGAGTCGGCTGTTGCAGGCCGAGCAGGATCGGCAGGCCGCCGAAGCGTCCGAACAACGCAAGAGCCAGATGGGCGGCGGCGGCCGGTCGGAAAAGATTCGCACCTACAACTTCAAGGAGAATCGGGTTTCCGATCACCGGATCAACCTGACCATCCACAAGCTCGACAAGGTGCTGGCCGGCGAACTGGGCGAGGTGTCGGACGCGCTGCTCCACGACGAGCAACAGCAGCGTCTGGCCGGCCTCGAGTGAGCGACGAGTCGACCGACGGCACGGTCACGTGGCGCGAGTTGATGGACGAGACCGCGGGACGGCTTCGGCGAAGCGGTCTGGTGGAGCGGCCCGAGGTCGAGGCGCGTTGGATCGTGGAGCAGGCGACGGGGACAACGTCGGCCGAGCTGTCGGGAGTGCTGCCCGAGCGGGCAACCGTGCGCGGCGTCGCGGCGCTCGACTCGATGGTCGACCGGCGGGTCGGGGGTGAGCCAATCCAATACGTGTTGGGCAACTGGCCGTTCCGGTCCTTGGACCTGTTGGTCGACGGGCGAGCACTGATCCCTCGCCCGGAGACCGAGCTCGTCGCTGGGGCGGCGATCGAGACGATCGAGGATCGTGCGGGGCCGATCGTCGTCGATCTTGGCTGTGGGTCGGGAGCGATCGGACTCTCGGTCGCGGCCGAGCGTCCCGACGCGTTCGTGCACCTGACCGACGCATCGGCCGATGCGCTGCAGTTGGCACGCGCCAACCTGGCCGGTCTCGGGGTCCGGGGCGGGCGGGTTTCGGTGCATCACGGCGACTGGTTCGACGCACTTCCCAGCGGCCTCGAGGGGATGGTCGACTGCATCGTCTCGAACCCGCCGTACGTGGCGACGGCGGACGAGCTCCCAGAATCGGTGCTTCGGTGGGAACCGAGTTCGGCGCTGTACGCAGGCGCCGACGGCCTTGACGACCTTCAAGCGATCGTCGCGGGATCGCACGACTGGTTGCGTCCGGACGGGTTGTTGGTGCTCGAGCTCGACCCGAGGCAGGTGGAGGCAGTGTCTTCGGCGATGGCGAACGCCGGCTTCGCCATTTCGGTCGGGGCCGACCTCGCCGGTCACGATCGGTGGCTCGTGGGGCGTCTCGACTGACGAGGCTGAGCGACGTGGCGAAGTTTGGCGCGTCGGTCATGCAAACATTGGACGTGGTGTCTTGAGTTGGCCGAGAGACGGCCGATACAGACACTGATCGTACCGTCCGGGCGGGCGGACTTCCGAAAGGCGAACGATGAGCAACATCGATCCTGCTGACATTCCTGTGGTGATCCTTGCCGGGGGCAAGGGCACGCGTATCCGGGAGGCGTCAGAGTCGCTGCCGAAGCCGATGATCGACGTGGGCGGCAAGCCCATCGTCTGGCACATCATGAAGACGTACGCCGCGCACGGCCACAAGCGATTCGTGCTCCTGCTCGGCTTCAAATCGTGGACGATCAAGGAGTACTTCCTTGCGTACCGCGAGAAGACGTCGGACTTCACCGTGGATCTCTCCAACTCCGAGACGACTTATCACGGCGAATACGGCAGCGAGGACTTCGAGATCACCATGGCCTACACCGGCCTCGACACGTTGACCGGTGGTCGCTTGTCTCGTGCCCGCCCGTATCTGGAGGGTGCACCGGCGTTCATGCTCACGTATGGCGACGGGCTCGCCGACATCGACATCACGGCGCTCCGTGAGTACCACTGGGCCGAGGGCCGGATGGGCACCGTCACCGCGGTGCATCCGACGTCTCGTTTCGGCGAGCTCGAGGTGTCGGGCCGTCAGGTCACGGACTTCGCCGAGAAGCCGGACCTCAACACCGGTGTCGTCAACGGCGGCTATTTCATGTTCGACGCCGACTTCCTCGAGTACACGACCGACGACGACGGCGACATGCTCGAATCCGACGCCTTGCAGCGGCTGACCAAGGACGGACAGCTCAGCTACTACCTCCACAAGGGGTTCTGGCGGGGTATGGACACCTACCGCGAGTACGTCGAGCTCAACCGTCTCTGGGACAGCGGCGAAGCCCCCTGGCGAGTCTGGTAGAGCCTCCTCGGGGGACGCAGTCTCGAGCGACAGGCGTCACTGCGTGAATGGGTCGTAGGCGTCGACGCCGGTCAGTTCCACGTCCTTCAGGTTTCTCGTGACAAGAACGAGGTCGTGGTGGATTGCTGTCGAGGCAATCAGGCCATCGACGACGGGGATCGGACGGGGCGACGCAACCTCGGCCCAGACCTTTGCGACGGCAGTGTCGACTGGGAGAATTCGCTCGCCGAACTCGGACTGCAGCTGCATGGCCCATCGTTCGAGTGCGGCACCTTGGTCGGGATCACGCTGGCTGATGCGGTGAATTCCAATCCAGATCTCGCCGATGACGAGGCTTGAGACCCACAGAGTCGTGTGGCGGGCCTCGTCGAACCATCGTCGCACGCCGTCGTTGGCGCGGTCAGATTTTCGGAGCTCGGACAGCACGTTCGTGTCAATCAGTTGGCCCTTCACAAATCGATGGTCCGCCCGGTGTCCGCTGATCGGTCGAAGTCGGAGTCGTCGCCCACCTCGGGTATCGATGCGAGAAATGAGGCGAAGTCGCTGGACTCGGGCGCCAATGCGGCTCGCAGGAGCAGTCGGTGCTCCTCCTCGGTCGAGCGGTTGTTCTCTCGAGCGCGCGCCTTCAGTCGGCGGACGAGGTCTTCCTCGAGGTTTCGCACGATGAGTTGGGCCATTACGTCTCCTGCGTTTGATATCGATGATATCAGACGCCTTGCTTCAGGCGGCTCGGAGGGAGAGGATCGACTGCTGGTGGAGCGTCTCGGGGATGTGCTCGACCTCGATCGGATGATGGAAGAGATAGCCCTGAACCCGGTCGCAGCCGAGCGATTGGAGGATCTCGAATTCGTCGAACCCCTCGATGCCTTCGGCGACGGTTTTGGCGCCCAGGCCACGGGCCAGCGAGATGATCGAGCGGACGATCTCGCGCTCCTTGACACGTTCGGGGTCGGCAAGCGGGACGACGAACGCTCGGTCGATCTTCAGCAGATCGAACTCGTAGCGCTGGAGATAGGACAGCGACGAATAGCCGGTGCCGAAGTCGTCGATTGCGAGCGCGATGCCGAGCTCGCGGAGTCGACGGATGCGCTCTGCGATGAAGTCGGTCTCGTCGATGAGCACGGACTCGGTGATCTCGATGATCATCCGTTCGGGATCGACACCGGTTTCCTCCAAGATCGCTGCGACGCGGTGGATGATGTCGGGCTGGCGAAGCTGATGGCCCGACATGTTCACCGAGACCGTAAAGCCGGTGTAGCCCTGCCGCTCCCAGTTCTGGACCTGCCGACATCCGGTTCGTAGCGCCCATTCGCCCAGCGTGAGAATCGCTTCGGACTCTTCGGCGATCGGGATGAACACGCCGGGAGCGACTTCGCCGCGGGTGTCGTGATGCCAGCGGGCGAGCGCCTCCATCGAGACGATCTCGCCGCTCATCGCATCGACGATTGGCTGGTAGGCGAGTCGTAGCTCGTCGTTGGCGAGCGCGGCGTCGAGGCTGTTCCGGAGGTCGAGTCGTTCGAAGAGGATGGCGGCCATCGCTTCTTCGAACATCAGCGCACCGCCACTCCGGGACTGTTTGGCCGTGGTCAGGGCCGTGTCGGCGTTGCGGAGAAACTGCGATGCGGTAAGCCCGCCTCGTTCGTCGGATGCCAACCCGGCAGTGGCGCCCAGCTTGATCGGCGTGCCGTCGATCGCGAATGGCAGGCGTAGCTCGGCGAGGACCCGCTCGACCGCAGCGAGCGCTTCGATGTCGCTGTACCCCGACGTGAACAGGATGCCGAACTCGTCGCCGCTGAGGCGGGCCACGACATCGGTGATTCGGAGCGCTCGCCGGATCCGTTGGGCGGTCTCGACGAGGGCTCGGTCTGCTCGTTCGGGGCCGAGTGCGTCGTTGATCGTCTTGAAGTCGTCGAGATCCACGATGGCGACGACGGTTCGCAGGGCGGTGACCGAAGCCCGCCGCTGGGCAACGCCGATCTCGTCGATGAATGCCTTGCGGTTGAGTTGCAGGGTGAGCGGGTCGACGGTCTCTGCATCGCGGAGGTCTCGTTCGAGTCGTCGGCGAGCCGTGACGTCGGAGACGTTGAGGACGACGCCTTCGACTTCGGCGACGTCGCGCATGTCGGTCATGATCGACTCGAAGAGTCGGATCGATCCATCACGGTGATACGCCCGGAACTCGTGAGCCTCCTGCATGCGGCTGCCCGAGAGGACCGAAGAGAAGAGCGCAGAGGCTGCCTCGAGGTCGTTGGGGTGGACCGCCCAATCGAGCGATCGGCCGATGAAGTCATCGGGGTGGTAATCGAGCGCCTGTGAGACCGGATCAGAGATGTACTCGACCGTGCCGTTGGGGTTCAGGACGATCACGATGTCCGAGGAATGTTGGACGAGCGCCCTGAATCGCCGTTCGCTGATCTCCAAGAGCCGAGCCGCGTCAGCCTGTGAAACGAGTTCTGCGGTGATGCGCTGTGTTTCGATGGCTCCCGCGATGGCGGATCCCTCCCGTCCGAGGGCTTCGATTGCCGCTCGCTCAGCAGGGAGTAGATGCCCGGAGCTGTAGCGAAGTTTGAAGAGCTCCTCATTGCCGTCGTCGACTACGAGAATGGTCTTGCGGGGGTTGGGAGCGAGATCGCGGTCATCGAAGGTTTGCATTCGAACCGGAATACTGAGGCGGTCAATCGAGCTGAGGAGTTCCCTACGGATCGCCGCTTTGTCATGGCCGATATTGCGGGCGAGCCGCGCGATCTCGCGTGCGGTTCCGCGCTCCAGCGACCGGAGTGTCTGTTCATTGCGTACCAGTAGCGAGAGCCGGGCGACCACAATGATCGCTTGCCCGATGGCGAGGCTTCCGGAGACCAGCAACATGCCAGGTCCGTAGTCGTCAAGGCGAAGGAAGAGAAACGACAACGGTGCAAGGACCGTCATTGTGGCGACGGCGACTCGTCCGACGCCGAGCACAGTTTCCGTTTCGCGGTGTGCTTCGAGTAGTCGACCCGCACTCTGATGTCGACTTGCTGCGACGACGAAGGCGAAACTGAGTGGCGACAAGGCGATGCTGACGAAGACTCCACCGTCGCCAGCCAAGGCGTAGGTACCTGCGAGATCAGCGATGACGAAGAACCCGGCCGCCGCCCCCAGAAGGAAGTAGCTTCTCGGTCTCTTTCCTGGCGTGGCCGATACACGGAGCAACAACGCGAACCCAGATATGGCGAGCCCGTTGTAGAGCAGGTTGAGCGATCTGGTGACGATCGGCTGAGTTGAATCGAATGCGAACTCCCCGAGACCGAGTACCCACAAGACGATCAGTAGTGCGCCACTGATCGCGAGTGAGTCGAGCCAGGCGGCGACATCGCGTCTCTGAGCTCTCGCCCTCAGCACGCGTAGCAAGGCGAGATTGAACGCGATGTACGTCGGAACGTGGATGATGTCCGCAGGTGAGGGAATCGGTTGGGCGACGCCAACCAGCGAGCCGTGGATTCCACGAATGAGAATGCCGGTTCCCATCGCAAGCCCGACGAGCCCTAGGTGCCGCCACAGCTTCGCACTCCCGCCTGTGCGCTTCCCGGCCAGCAGAATCGCCACAGAGCAGACGAAAGCCCAGAGGACGATCAATATGCCGCTCGAGGTTTCTGGAAGGCCGAGAGCGAGTCCGGCGACGAGCACGCCAAGGCAGATGACGACGGAGGGGCCATGCTCGCTCACCTTGTGCAGATCGGCACGAAGCCACGTGCGCTTAGCGAACTCCGCCTGGAGGAGTCAATGTCTCAGGCTGAACATCGAGTCGCACGCAGATGATGCTTGCAGTGCGGCGAACCCGCCCCTGAAGGTCCCGGTTGGGCGCCCTTTGTTCGTTTCGATGTATTCCCGCGCATCGGACGACGAGTGGTAGATCGCCTGTGAGAGTTCGGGGTCACCTTCGATGTATTCGATCGGCGGCAAGCCATACAGCTCAGACCAACGCAGGCCGAGACCTCCAGTCAGCATGCCGAAGACGTTCAGCTGGACCATGGAGACCCAATGTGACGCATTCAGGATGCTTCCAGCCCGCCAGATCCCGGCAAAGAGGGCTGCGCTCAGGTAGATCTGCCTCCTGCCTCGGAACTGATCGGCGACGACGATCGAGGCACAATCAATGATCACTTCGCCAGGTCGCATGTTGTGGTGGTTCTCGAGTGAGGCTCGCGAGAGCCACTTGGTTCTGCGCCCTGCTCCTCCGAGCACGCCCAGTTCGATGTCGATGCCATCTGGTCGACCAGCGCGAAGATCGATGGTATTCGGCTCTTCGAAGCGTCCGGCTGCGGAAAGATGTACGACGTCCCTCATCGTCTTGACCATCGGGCCGAAGCCAGCGGTTCCGGTAATGATTCGTGCGGCGCCGGCGACCCTTTGAAGTTCGAGATCGAAGGCCAGCAGAAAGATGCTGCGGTCCTCGTAGCCGCCGTACTCGACTTCCATGACCTCGACGGGGTGGTCTCCGAGGTCAGCGTCAAAAATCTCTTGCTCGAGCTGTCGGCCGAGGTCCGCCGTAGGTAGGCGCCCATCGACAGCCAGGACGACGAGATCATGCCCGTCTTGCTGGGCGCGATCTATTGCGGCTCGATGTGTCCAGGTCAGTTCATCTTCAAGCGCGTGCGCGTCACTCTCGGAGAGCTTGTAGCGGCCCGCATGCTGCAATACAGCCGGGTTTACCATCAGTCCTCGATCAACTACTCAGTGTGACCGCCGAGAGTGGAAGTATGTCCGATAGTGAAGCGCTGAGCAATATTGCTCAGCATCCGCGGCCTGCGTTCAGGCCCACTTACGTCTCATTCCGTCGTGGGCGAACCAGAGTGGAAGATCACGCAAAATCGGGCCAGGCGGCGTCTTTCTCGCTGACGTGTTCGACCGGACGTGGCCACCGGACCCCGATCGTTGGATCGTCGTGGCGGATGCCTCGTTCGTTGCCGGGTGCGAACGCTCGGCTCACGTTGTAGAGGAGCGTTGTATCGGGCTCGAGGATCAAGAATCCGTTTGCGAAATGTTCGGGGATGTAGAGCATTCGAAGGTTGTCGGCCGAGAGCTCCACCCCGAACCACTGCTGGTAGGTGGGGGACGTTGGCCGCATGTCGATGATGCAGTTCCAGACGGCGCCAGAGATGCAGCGGACGGTCTTTGCTTCGCCGAACGGCGGGTCCTGCCAGTGGAAGCCCCGGAAGGTGCCTGGTCGGCTCGTGCGGCTCATGTTGGTCTGGGCGATCGTCGGGTCGAGGCCGCGGTCGACGAACTCGTCGTGGGCCCACGCGCGAGCGAAGAATCCTCGGTCATCGGTGATGGGCACGAGATCGATCACCCACGCGCCAGTGAGCGGTGTCTCGGTGAACCCCATCCGGTCGATGCTACGCGGCGATCGATGTCCGCGAGACTCGAGGTGCAGTTCGTGCAAGAAATCGGGAACCGAATGCGGAGCTCCGGAGTCTCACGAATGAAGATGCAGTTGCGCCGCCACATCGGTGGCCGGCGGAAAGGGCAGGAAAATGGTGGCGAAGCAGACGGTTCGAATTCTTCTGATCGCAGTCCTGGCGCTGTTTGCCAGCGCCTGCGCGTCGAGTGCGGACACCGCTGACGATGTCGAGACCGACGCCGCGATGGCAGATTCGGACGACGCAGCCGAATCGGCTGACGCCGACTCGAGTGACGAGTCGGGCTCCGACGACAGCGAGTCGGACTCCGATGAGGAGCCGTCCGGTGAGGTCGAGGGTGAGTCGATCTGGGAGACCTACACGTCACCCATCCAAGAATTTCTCGGCGTCGACTACTCCAACTTCGACTCCGACGAGGCCCAGGCCGAGTTCGCCCAACAGGACCGCGAGGCCGAAGAAGCCGTCGCGGTGTGCATGCGCGAGCTCGGTTGGGAGTACACCCCGGTTGACAACAGTCAGTTCTTCGGCGGCTTCGACCCCTTCGGCGAGGACGGCCTCGAATACGGCAGCGATGCCTGGGTCGAGAAGTACGGCTTCGGCATCACGACGCAGGCGTTCGGCCAGTCCCAGGTGGGGCCGGATCTCATCGGCTACGACGACAGCCAGATGATGGACTTCGAAGAGCAGGAGCAGAACGACCCCAACTTCGAGTACGTCGAATCGTTGTCGCCCGCCGAGCAGGAGGCGTACTACAGCGACCTGTACGGCCAGCAGCCGGAGTTCGATGAGACGCTCACCGAAGAAGAACAAGAAGCGTTCTGGCAGGACTACGAGCCGACGGGTTGCCAGGCAGAAGCCTGGGACGACATCGGCTTCGGAGGCGCCGAGCAAGAGTTCTACGAGGAGTTCGGCGACCAGCTCGACGACCTGTATGAGCGAGTCAATGCGGATCCGCGGGTCATCGCCGTGCAGACCGAGCTCACCGACTGCATGGCAGATGCCGGCCACAACCTCGATCCCTCCATGGACCTCTGGCAGCAGGCTTACGAAATGTTCGAAGACGAGATGCAGCCGCTCTACGACATTGCGTACACCGATCCGTTCGAGGGGGTCGACTTCGAATCGTTGAGCGACGAAGAGATCGACGAGCTGTTGAGCTCGATGCCGGCAACCGGTCCCGAACTCGACGATGCGGCCAAGGCGACACTGGCCGAACTCCAGACCCAGGAGATCGACATGGCGAAGGATGTGCTCGGTTGCTCGCCTGGGTTCTTCACCGGGGTTGGCGTCGACGCCGAAGTCTTCTTCGAGGTGCTGACGGAGCTGGAGCAACAGTTCCTCGATGACAACGCCGACGCCATCGCCAGCTACGCCGGTTCTGGCGCATCTTCCTGAGCCCAACCTCAACGTGTCCCGTCGTCTGGTTCTTCTCGTCGTCGCGCTGGCCGCCGTCGCGGCCGGCGTTGGCGGCTGGCTGCTCGGTCGTCAGATCGAATCGCCCGCAGAGGCTGCGTCGCGAGTTGCAGCACCGCCAGCTTCGCTGATCTCGGTCCCCGTCGAACTCCGCGAGCTGTCGTCGGCCGTGGTCACGAGAGGCACGATCGAGTTCGACCAGACGACGGGAATCGATGTCGTCGGGTCCGAGACTGGCTCGTCGATCATCACCCGCCTCACCAAGGACGAAGGCGACGATCTCGTCGAGGGTGACGTGGTCATCGAGGTCGCCGGCCGTCCGCTGTTCGTGCTGGAGGGCGAGCTCCCGGTGTTCCGGACGTTGTCGCCCGGTCTGGAGGGGCCTGATGTGCTCCAACTCGAAGAGGCGCTGCTTCGTCTCGGTCTTGACCCGGGCCCGGTCGACGGCATCTACGGGGCTCGGACTGAGGGGGCCGTCGAGGAGCTGTACCGCAACGCCGGATATCGCCCACCCGCAGTCGATGTCGGTGAGGAGCAGACGCTCGAGGCGGCACGCGACCGCGTCGAGCTCGCCGAAGACTCGCTCGACTCGGCCCGTGAGCAGGCGAACGACGCGGGGCTGCCGCGCTCGCAACGACTCGAGCTCGACCGAATCGTCGCCTCCGCTCAGCGCAACCTCGACGACCTCCGTTCGGCAAGAGACGCGGATCTCGCCGATCTCACCACTGCGCGAGACCAGGCCAATCAGGCCGCTGCAGATGCGCAGGAGACGTTCCTGGTGGCGGACGCGCGCTTCGACGAGGCGGTGGCCGGCACGCACCCCGATACCGGAGCCGTCCCGACGCAGGCCGAAGTCGACGAGTTCCAGTCGATACGCCGTACGGCTCGTCGGACCCGAGACGCGCTCCGGGACCAGGCCGCAGAGCTGAACGAGGCGCACGCCACCGCATCGGAGGGCTGGAACGATCAGATCTCCGACGCCACGATCGACGTGCAGATCGCCTCGGCCCAACGCAGCGAGACCATCTCACAGGCCAACTCCTCGGGAGCGGCCGATCTGGTTGACCAAGCCACGAGCGAGCTGGCCGACGCACGGGAAGACCTCGAGCTCCTCGAACGCGAGATCGGCACCCGGTTCCCCGCCTCTGAGCTCGTGTTTCTCCCGGCACTGCCCCGGCTCGTGCAGCGGGTGTCGGTCGACGTCGGCGACTTCCCGCAGGGCTCGGTCATGGACGTCTCGGGCAACGAGCTCGCGGTGGTGTCTGGCGTTTCGGCGGCAGACCGGGCGCTGCTCGAAGTGGGGATCGAAGGGGCGCTCGACGACCCCAACCTCGGGCTCACGGTGCCGGTCGTGATCGACTTCATCGCCGACAGCCCTGGTGGCCCCGACCTTTCGAGCGATCGCTACCGGATCCGGCTTGTTCCGACCGGCGAGGTGCCCGAAGAGGCCTACAACCAGAACCTGCGCCTCCGGATCCCGATCTCGTCGACCGGGGGAGAGGTGCTCGCCGTCCCGCTTGCGGCGCTGTCTGCTGCTGCGGACGGCACCTCACGGGTCGAGAAGTTGATCGACGACGACACCACCGAGCTGATCGATGTGCGCGTCGGCTTGTCGTCGGCGGGATTCGTCGAGATCGTACCGTCGAGCGGCGGCCTCGACGCCGGCGACCGAGTGGTCGTGGGCCGTGACCAGCCCGACGAGGTCGAGGTGGTCGACGAGGCCGAGCAGGACGCCGAAGACGACGAGGGTTGACCATGGCGCCCGTCGTCCACCTCGACCGCATCGAACGCACCTTCCCCGGGACCCCGCCGGTTCACGCGCTTCGTGAGTCGAACCTGACCATCGAGAAGAACGACTACATCGCCATCGTTGGCCCGTCGGGTTCGGGCAAGTCAACGCTGTTGCACCTGCTCGGCCTGCTCGACCGCCCGACCGGCGGGACGTACTGGCTCGACGGAGTCGACACCGCATCGCTCGACGACACGGCGCGGGCCGGCATGCGAGCCGAACGCATCGGCTTCGTGTTCCAGGCGTTCCACCTGCTCGGGCATCGCACGGCGGTGGAGAACGTCATGTTGGCCGAGATCCACCGGCGCGGCGGCTCCAAGCAGCGTCGTGAGCGTGCGGAGGCGGCGCTTCGCCGTGTTGGCCTCGGACACCGGATCGATGCCTTTCCGACGACCCTCTCGGGAGGGGAGCGGCAACGAGTTGCCGTCGCGCGTGCGTTGATCGGCGGGCCGTCTCTGCTGTTGGCCGACGAGCCGACCGGCAACCTGGACTCAAAGACGTCCGAGTCGATCCTGCAGCTCTTCGACGATCTTCATGCGGCTGGGCTGACGTTGGCGGTCATCACCCACGACGACGACGTGTCCGAGCGGGCGCAGCGGCGAATCCGGATCCACGACGGCGTGCTCACCCCGTTGACCGAGCTGGTCGACCGAGGTGCCCGATGACGACGACGGCTCCCGCACCGCCACAACGTCCGGGACCGCAGCCTCGGACCGAGCGTCCTCGGCCGGTCTTTGGATTCCGGGACATGCTTGCCGAAGCGACGGCCGCGCTCACCGCTCGCCCGGCCAGGACCCTCCTCACCGCACTCGGAACCGTGCTCGGAGTGGCCGCGCTCGTCGCCACACTCGGGCTGGCGAAGACGGCTGGCGGCCAGATCGTCGGCCGGTTCGACGAGCTCGAGGCGACGCGAGTCGAGGTGAGCCTCGACAACGGTGGCTTCTTCGGACAGCAGGACAATCGCCCCAACCCGTTGCCGTTCGACGCCGAGGATCGGCTGACCCGACTCAACGGCGTCGCCTTCGCCGGAACCAAGACCTCCATCGATCTCGAGGGCGCGTTCGCCCGGTCGGTCCCGGTGGTCGACCCACTCGGACAGACCGAGTTCCAGGTCCCGATGTTCTCGGCGAGCCCCGGCCTGTTCGACGCGGTCCGGGGCCAGCTCGAAACCGGGCGATGGTACGACCACGGCCACAACGACCGCGGCGATGCGGTTGCGATTCTCGGCCCGGCCGCGGCAGAACGACTCAACATCAACCGGGTCGACGCCTCGCCTGCGATCTTCGTCGGCGAGCACACCCTCGCCGTCGTGGGGATCATTCGCGCCGTCGAACGAGAACCCGACCTGCTCTCAGCCATAATCGTTCCGGACGGATGGGCCCGAACGACGTTCGGCATCGTCGCGCCCGAAGAGGTGCACATCGATGTCGAGGTCGGGGCGGCACAGTTGATCGGCTCGCAAGCGGCGATCGCGCTCGCGCCAAACGACCCCGATCTGCTTCGGGTGGCAGTACCGCCATCGCCCGGTCAGGTCCGCCGCGACGTCGAGGGTGATGTCAACGCACTGTTCTTGGTCTTGGGCGGGATCTCTCTGCTGGTGGGCGCGATCGGAATCGCCAACGTCACGCTCGTCTCCGTGCTCGAACGCACCGGCGAGATCGGTCTACGACGGGCGCTTGGAGCCACCCGCCGCCACATCGCAACCCAGTTCATGTTCGAGTCCGCCGTCCTCGGCGCGCTCGCCGGACTCATCGGGGCCAGCCTCGGCGTGCTTGTCGTGGTGGGCGTGTCGGCAAACCGGGAGTGGACGCCGATCCTCGACGAGTGGATCCCGCTCGCCGCCCCGCCCGCCGGCGCCATCGTGGGTCTCGTCGCCGGCCTGTATCCGGCCCTCAAAGCCGCCTCGATCGAACCCATCTCCGCCCTCCGCTCAGGCTGAGCAGGTGACCCGTTGTGGCCTCAGATTGGACATGGAATCAACTTTCGTTGCCGTGAGACCTTCTGGACGAAATGCGCCTTCTAGGTCTGCTTTCTCTCTTGGTGATCGCAGGGCTGATGGCGTTCGTCGCCATTGGCCCTGCGGCAGAGCGAGAGCCGATTGGCAACGGCGACCAGACTCTTTCTGTGGCCGTCGTTGCCGGGAAGGGTGTTGATTCGACGAAGCTCCAGGATCAGGTAGACATTGCCGTTTCAATCTGGGAGACGAACTGTCTCTAACACTCGTGACTGGTGAACCGACTGATCTTGATGGTGCTTCGGATTTCAGTGGGGTTTTGGGGTGATGGTGTCGAGGAGGGACCAGTCGGGTCGGCCGGTGTAGAGGAGTGACCGTATGCGGTAGTGGTCGAATCGGGTGAACACGAACGCGACACCTTTCACGCGTTTGATCAGATTGTTGACGCCCTCGATCGGACCGTTCGACGCCCTCGATCGGTGCCAGTTGCAGATCTGGCGGTGCCAACGGGTCAGGGTCCGGCCGAGCCGGTTGACCTCGACCGGGAACGCCTCGTCCTGGAGATCCCCAGCGAGCTCGGCCAGATACTTCTCGGCATGCGCGGCGTTGGGGATGTCGTAGAAGAACCGGACCGCTTCCTTCGCATGCCACGCGTAGGCGACCTCACCTTTGGGGTCGCCTGCCCGCAACAGGCCCTGAACCTTGGCCCGTCCGTCGATGGTGACGCGTTCTTCTGCTTTCACCAACAGCTTCCGGCAACGGAACAACGGGTCGTCCTTGCGGCCACGATGGCCGAGCGTCTCGTGTTGCACCCGACGACGGCACTCATCAACACAACCGTTCGCCAACTTGACCACATGGAACGGGTCTGCGACTTGGCCGGCATCGGGCAACGCCGTGTCGAACACCGCCTTGTAGGGGCCCGACATGTCCATCACTGCCCACCCGACCCGATCCCGCCACGACTGCGGCCGGTCCATGAACCAGCGTGTTGGTTCGACACTGTCACGGCCCGCCACGATGTCGAGTAGTTGCCCGCTGCGGGCGTCAACGATCTGGGTCGACCACTCTTGGCTCCGATACTCGCCGCGGCGCACGACCAGCGTTTCGTCCAACGACACCGCGTGCACGACCCCGACCCGATCCACGTCCGCCTCCAGCAACGCCCACCCGTACGCGATCACGGCGTCGTTGATCGTGTGCCAATCGCACCCCAACTCCGCCGCGACCTCCGCAACAGAGCGCCCCGACCGGCCAACCTGACAGGTCGCCCACCGCCCGGCACGCGCCGTCAACCGATGACCCGCTGGTGCGATGTCGGGCTGCTCGATCGTCCACGACCCCACTGGGCATCGAACCCGCGGGCACGACCACCGGGTTCTCAACACTCGCAGCGTGACGGTCTGACCGAACGTCGGGAGATCCACCAGGTCGGCCTCGCGACGATCCTTCACCCACGCCATCGTCCCGCACCGTCCACACGGCGGCCGTGACTGACGGGGCTCGATCATGACCACCAGCACGCCCGGCTCGATCTCCTTGACACCAACAACGTCGACATCAGGCAACCCGACCAGCAACTCGCACATACGAATAGTGATCTGACTCCACAGGGACTCCCCAGACTCGATTGGCTTCGACACCATCGATTCTTGGAGTCCCTGTCTCGTCCCCGACGGATACCCCCCGGCTAACTCACACCCCACTCAAATCCGAAGAGCCCCGAAACCGTTCGTGTGGAAGAAAACCGCTGACGAGATCATCGAGAAAGTCCGGCGAGGCCGAGCCCTCTCAACGCCCAGACCAAATCCGCGACGCGCCTTTAGCCGGTTACGAGATAGGTAGTCGGGCAGTCGGCTGCAGGCTTGACGGCCCAATCGACTCCCGATGTTGTCTGGCCTCCTGCGAGACCGATCTCATCGCCGACCGAAGCGACGAACGGGTCACGGTCGAACGGGTAGTCGATTCGTACTGTCTGCGTCTCAGCGTCCCAGGTCGTGCGGCCCTCGGGCCACACGATGGTGAGCAGACCATCGGCATCTTCGTCGAGGGCAAGGCAGCTGCCTGCCATGACGAGTGTGCCGGTGTTGGCGATGTCGTCTACCACAAAGTCGTCACCGAGTTGTCGGAGGACCACTGGATCGTTCGTTGTCACGACAGGCGCCGAATTACCGCACCCCGAGAGCAGCAGCAACAACAGCGCCAGGCTCGATGTTCGCTTAGCTCGTTCGGAGCCGGACACCCATGTTCCCGTCTACTATGGAGACTGCGCTAAAGGAGTTGTCAAGGTTGCTGTCGAAGGTACCCTTGTGGATTCCCCAGGCTGTGCCACCGACGTACCACGGGCCTCCGCTATCTCCGCTATCACTGCCCGACGGATGTGTGCGAATTAGTGAGCTATACGTGCCGTTGTTCGAGGTCGCCGACACAAACAGCTGTTTGATTGTTTTGCATCCTGAGCCGTTGCCTGTCACACGGCCGTACCGGCAGACGAGGTCTCCGACGTCCATGTATAGGTGGTTTTTCAAGCTGGTGACGGTCCTGCGACAACAGTTCGTGTAGTAGAACTGGTTGTATTCATTGTGAGTGGTCGTGTACCAAGCGGCGTCGCCGAGGCTCTTTAGGGCGGAGCCTTGATGGTAGATGTGGTAGCTGCCGTTGTACTTCGTTAGCGGGTTTGAGACGCAGTGCTCGGCTGTGAGCACGCCGTCCACTCCGTTACTGATTCGCTCAACAACAAAGGCACTCGTACACCTATTTATTGCGCCTTCAGTTAGTTGGGCCCCACCGTAGGAATGGGTATCGGTAAACACCGGCCCTCTGACGATCTGCGTCGTCCCGAGGGCTTGGGCTGGCAGTTCCAGTGAAGCCACTACCTCGTCAGCTGTCTTGCGCACCCGCTCAAGGTCAGCGTCGGACAGCTCGATTTCGATTGTCCCGGAACGGTTGTTGGCCCCCGTAGAGAAGTCCGTGAGTCCGGCCTGTCGCAAACCGTCCGTAGCACGATTCGACATGTCTTCCATGTCCCGAAGCGAGAACACCGAGGCTTTGATCTCAACACTCGGTTCGGGCACGTCCAGAACCTGATGCCCGGCCGGCCCTGAGCCGTCGCGAATCGTCAGGGTCTCTTGAGCGACGAGCGCTCGAGCTTCCTTCGAGACGTCGCCTTTCACGTAGATGATCGTGGAGATTTCGGGCAGCGGCGCATGGACTGCACCGCCGTATGCCTCTGGGTTCAGATCGTGGATTTTCTCTTGCAGCACATCCATGCGTTCCTGATGATCCAGGGCCGCTCGTGCATGCGCGACCGAGATGCCTTCGGTTTTCGCAATGAGCTCAGCGTCAACCTGCAACGCCTCCTCCGGCCCGAGTGCGGGGGGAGCACCTTGCTCACCACGCTCCAGTTCACCATCAGATGCCGAAACCACTGCCGTGGACAGCAGTGTCAGCACTCCCAGCACAATTAGAATCACAGGAGTTTCATCGCCATCGTTGTCGCCTTTCGCCTGAGCCTGTGGATTGCCGCTCGCTCGTACCGGTGACCCTAGTCACACGATCGTCATGTGTCCAGAGCGCAGCTGCAGAGATAGTGACGTGGACCCCGGTTTTGTTGACGGGTTCAGGTCGCTGAATTGTTGATTGTTTCTGCCCAGGTCGGCCAGTTCTAGTGGTCAGTGCACGGTGAGGGCATTGTAGAGGGCTGCGGGTGAGTGGCCGCCGAGGTTTCGGCGTCGTTGCCCGTTGATGATCCCGGCGGCATGGTCGACCTCGGCTGGTGTTGCTTTGGAGAGATCGGTGCCGCGTGGGAACCACCAGCGCCAGGCCCGGTTCTGGTTCTCGATCTGACCGCGTTGCCACGGCGAGTGCGGGTCACAGAACCACACATCGATCCCGTACGTGTCGGCGAGCTGAGCCCACTCGGCCCATTCAGACCCCTGGTCGAACGTGGCCGAGCGGAGCAGATGCGAAGGGATCTGTTCGCATGCCTCGACGAGCCCGGCCAGCACTGGTTCGGCTGCGTAGCCTTCGGGCATGGTGGCGCCGATCCCGTAGCGGGTGATGCGTTCGGTGAGCCACAACATCGCGGACCGGTTATGGGCGCCGATGATCAGGTCGGCTTCCCAATGCCCGACCTCGCGCCGGTTGTCGATGATGTCGGGGCGGTCGGTGATGTTCGCTAAACCCGCTCCACGCTTGTTGCAGCAACGGTTTTGGCGGTGTCGTCGTCGTGGCCGCCGGGTCCGGAGACACTCGGTGGGTTTCAGGCCGAGGCGCTGGTCGTAGATCGCTTGGTAGATCGTTTCGACACACGGCACGTTTTCATGGCCTTGGGCGATCAGGTCAGCGCGGATCGCCCAAGGTGACCGGCCGAGTCTCGGTTCGGCGGTGATCCGGTCTCGGTGTGGGTCACCGGGATCGAGTTGGCGCGGGCGGGGTCGTCGGCGTTGCTGGTCGCAGCGCTGTTGAGCCTTGGTGGGGCGGTACGCAGTGCGGCCGCCGTTGCGGGCGACTTCTCGGGCGATCGTTGTTGGGTGCCGGTCGAGGTTCCGTCCGATCTCCGCCCACGACACCCGTGGGTTCTCGACGAGCAACGTGTGGATGACTTCGCGTTCGGACGCGGTGAGCGCGTCTGCCATGATTGGAACTGGCCCACGCCGGCACTCCGGCGGGGTATTTCGATGGACGACCATCGACTTGTTCTCTGCGCTCAACGTCGGGACTGGCGAGGTGTTGACCGATACGCGCACGTCGCACAAGGCCACCGATGTGTTGGCGTTCTTCAAGTGGATCGATCTTCACGTCGACCCAGACCTCGACATTCATGTCGTGTTGGACAACCTGTCTGCGCACAAAGCCCCCGAAGTTCGCAAATGGCTGGCGAAGCCCCGTCAGAAAGACCGATGGCATTTGCACTTCATCCCGACGAGTAGCTCGTGGCTGAACCTGGTCGAGGGCTGGTTCAAGTTGTTGACCGAACGGCGGCTACGCCGTGGCACGTTCACCAGTGTCGATCACCTCATCGATGCCATCGAAGAATGGGCCTCACACTGGAACGACGACCCGAAACCCTTCGTGTGGAAGAAGCCCGCAGACGAGATCATCGCCAAGGTCCGCCGAGGCCGAGCCGCTCTGACCGCCCAGACCAAATCCGCGACGCACCACTAGAACGCAACTACACGCTTTTCGAGATTAGCGAAGTGTTGGATGATCTTGTAGCAAATGACAGCGAGTATCGAATCGCTCAACGCGAGCTCGAACGGTGCCTTTCAGAAGGTGGCTTCGACGGTCTCGTTTCAGCTTTTGACTTGGCCTACCGAGATTTGGAGGACGAGCTTGAGAGGAGTGGAAAGGACCCAACGCCGAACGACCTTGTTGTTGCTCGCGACGCAGAGATACGCGTCAATAGTCTTAGAGGCGAATGCGAGGCTGAGGTAGGTATGGAAGGCTTAAGCCAGAAACTGGGCGAGCGCTACTTCGGTGAGGCTATGGCAGCCGTCTCAGCCGGAAACTGAGTAGGCATGAGGACCGTGGCCAACATCGAAGCGGCGCGAGATCGTTCAAGGTCTGACCAGGTACCGAGGTCTGCAGCTGGGCGATGGGCGTGGCCTGAGACGCCGCCTTGAAAGCATCGCTTCAGCGATCGCGTGCACTGCCAATGCGCTCAAACCGAGCTTCTTTTCAACCTCGGCAACGTTCGGGATGTGAACCTCGGCGACGCAGGCCTGATGCCGAGAGCGTCGAGCCGCTCCCCGAAGTCGACGGCGAGTTCGAGTGGGTTGATCGAAGCTCAGGTGGGAGACCTGCGACGAACTCTGGTCCGTAGCGACAAAGGAGAAGCGCCGAGCGGACGTGTGCCTCGGTCGCCTCCGGATTCTGGAGCCGGATTCCTGCAATCGCCGCTTCGGTCACCAGGGCGCACATCTCGTCGAGCAGGTCACCTCTCTCGGCGACAGTCATCGATGCGAATCGTCCCGCTTGCAGCCCGGCGATCTCCGCAGAGGTGTCAGAGGGGGCCATGTCGTCAGCGAAGACATGGGCCGACGCGTTCACCGAAGCCCGAGGACCGTGGCCAACGCCTCGTCGATGCCCCAGAGCTCTACTGCCGTCACGTGGCCGACACGCTCGCCTAGCCGTTGAGCGTCGACGGCCCCTACCTGCTCAACCAGCACACGTGTTCGCTGGCCGTCGAGCTCGACTTCGGGTCGAAAGCTTGCTGTTTTCGCTGAGGTCGAGGTGGGAGCGACGAGCACGACCGATCGAGGCAACAGCTCGTTTGCCTGGACGACGACGCCGTATCGGTTGCCGCGTTGCTCGTGCGCGGACGCAGATCGAATCGACAGCGTGAAGATGTCACCCCAGAGCTCGCAGCGCGTCCATTGTCGAGGCGACCTCTGCCATCTCCGCGAGGTCTTCGTCGTCTTCTTCGAGAGCCTTGACTTCGGCGGCCAGGGCGTCGCGGCGCCGGATCCGATCTGCAGACTCGATCAACGACCGTCGAATGGCGTCGGACCGGCTCAGCCCTGTCGACTCGAGCAAACGAAGCGCCCGACTGGCATCGTCGTCAAGGCGAACGGAGATCGCGCCACTCATCCAGCCAGTGTGTCACGAAACCTGATACGGCTTCCCGGGCGCATCGCCAGCTGGCAAGAGTTGCTAATTGGAAAGACCTGACCCCAGGGCTGCGCCGTGTAGGGCGGTCCATTCGCGGACGACGGTGTTGTCGGCGAGGGTGACGGCGTCGAGCGGGATGGGCTGATCGATCGCCACATCGGCCGTGGCCGTCGCGTATTCGACGAGGCCCACCGGCAGCATGCCGGCCGCTCCCGCTGCGGTGTCGATGTGGCCGTAGGCGCAGAAGCCGCCGATGCCGTCGAGTCGCTCGCCGGCGGACAGGTCCTTCTTCGCGATGGCGACGACTTCGGCCACGTGCGGTGCGTCGACGGTGGCGAGCGGTTCGCGGTCGAGCAGGAGCTCGGCGATCGTCAACGGGATCTCGAGATGGACGAGGTGATATGGCCGGAAGAAGAAGTAGTCCGGTCCGTCGCCCATCTTGTAGAACCGCATCGCCTTCTCGTGGAGCGGGCCATCGGGATGGCGGGCGACCACGCCCACTCCGGCGCCGAAGTCGCCCGCCAGGGTGAAGTCGACCCGGCCCGGTGCGCTTAGCGCAGCAGGGATGTCGATGTGTGCGTCGGCCACCGTCGACTCGATGCCGTGCATGCCCCGCACGTCGGGGATGAAGCCGGTCGCGTTGGCCACGACCGCCTGCTCGACCTGCATCTTCGTGCCGTCACCGAACGCCGTCGTCATGTGCGCCGATGTCGTGTCGCGCGCCGCGTAGCCGGCCCCGGATTCGGGGTTCTGATGCACGTTGAGGTGGCGCTTGCAGTTGAGTGCCGCCGTCACCTCGAATCCCATCGCCTCGACCTGTTGCATCAGGCGGAATTCGACGCCGGGCTGGTCGCCGTCTGCGATCGTGTACACGACACCATTGGCCCGGGCGACCTGATGGAATCGCCAGGCGAGCAGCGCGTCGCACTCGGCATTGAACGACACGACATGTCGACCCGACTGCAACGCCGCCAGGATCGTCTCGGTGCCGTAGTCGAGCGCGCCAGTGGCTTCGACCACGATGTCGATCGGAAGATCGGCGATCACCGACGCATGCGGAGCGACCGCGGGCGTGCCCGAACGGATCGCCGAGCGGAGCGTCTCGAGATCGTCCGAGACGACGATGTCGGCCTCAGCCACGCCCATCGACGTCAGCGCCTCGATTGCCCGGGTGGTGTTGCGATTCACGACGAGCGAGGGTCGCATCGCCGGCGACTGCGCGATGGCGTGCACGCAGCCTGTGCCCACGTAGCCGGCACCCACGACGGCCACCGACGCGTCGCCTTTCGACTCCGCATGGCGGCGTAGTCGATCCCAGATTCCCATCACCAGCTCCAGTCGAAGTCGTCGATGTCTCGTGCGCGGCCCTCGCCGGGGTCGTGGAGGCGGTCGGCGAGGTTGCAGACCATGCCGCCGTCGGCGCCGCCCTGGAACCCGTACCAGGTGCCCGGCTCGATCGTGAGTCGCCCGTAGTCGTGATCCGGGCCGAGGTCGTACACCGAGAACGTGGCGTCGGCGGGGTCGCCGTGTTCGTCGACGCCGTCGGCCACGACGACGCGCATGTGGCCCACCGGCACGACCATGTTGACCGTCATTTCGGTGTGCAGCTTCCAGGCCCGAACCGAGCCAGGGTTGACCTTCGAGAAGTACGCCTCGCCGAGACCGGTGAATCCCGGCTCGTCCGAACGAAGCGCTTTCAGCACCTCGCCGCCACCGGTCTGGATTCGGGCGAGGGGAGTGAATGTCGCCGGCATCGACGGCGTCAGTTCTTGGCCCAGACGAGGCCCCGCTCGGCGGCGAGGCTCGTGTACTGGGCGAGTTGACCTTCGGTGTAGGCGCGGATGCCGTCGGGCCCGTCGTTGTAGTAGCGGGCGAACCATTCGGCAGACATCTGCATCGTCTCGTCGAAGTCGAGGACCGGCGTCCACGACAGATGGCTGAGCGCCTTGTCGCAGCAGAGCTTGAGGAGGCCGGCCTCGTGGAAGTGGGCCTGGCTCTCGTCGATCGTGAGGTCGAGGCCCGGCAGGTGATGCTTCAACGCGACCACGACGTCGCGGACCGGGTTGACGGCCTCGGCGGGTGGACCGAAGTTGAAGGCCTCACCATGAAGCTCGGGCCGCTGCGCAAGCTCGGCGCCAAGATGCAGGTAGCCAGAGATCGGCTCGAGCACGTGCTGCCAGGGGCGCGTGGCCTGGGGGCGACGGATCGTCACGTTCTCGCCCTGCGACCAGGCACGAGCGACGTCGGGCACGAGACGGTCGGCCGCCCAATCGCCGCCGCCAACCACGTTGCCGGCACGGGTCACCCCGATGCGCACGTTGCGGTCGGCGTCGTCGCCGCCGAAGAACGAACGGGTGTGGCTCGACACGATCAACTCCGCGGCGGCCTTGGACGCCGAATACGGATCGGCGCCACCCAGACGGTCGTCCTCGCGATAGCCGTAGTACGTCTCGACGTTCTCGTAGCACTTGTCTGACGTGATCATGATCGCCGTGCACTGATTGTCGAGACGGCGCAGTCCTTCCATCACGTTGGCCGACCCGATCGCGTTCACCGAGTACGTGCCGACCGGGTCGTCGTAACTCGCCTTCACGAGCGCTTGAGCGGCCATGTGAAACACGAAGTCGGGCTTCTCGTCCGCGACGGCTGCCGGGACGGCGTCGGTGTCTCGAATGTCGAGCCAGTGGGTCGTCATCGACTCTCCCAAACCAGCGGCCTCGAAGTGGCTCGGCTCGGTCGGAACCTTGTCGGAGATGCCGACCACCGTGGCGCCCATCTGCTGCAGCCACAGCGTCATCCACGTGCCCTTGAACCCGGTGTGGCCGGTCACCAGCACCTTCTTCTGATCGAACGCGTTGTTGAACATCGCTGTCATCGTCGCCTCTCGTCATCGGAGCCCGCGCGGAGCACCCCATCCTTGCAAAACAATCGGTCATCGGCGGACCAACCTGAGCGGAGTCGCCCAATCCGGGCGACTCCGCGAGATCGAGGTCCAGATGAGTCGCGGGACCTCCCAGTGTCGGCGGTACTCTGCTCGCCTATGCCATGGCCATCTGATCGCGACAACGACGTCTTCGACCTGATCGAACAGGAGAGGACGAGACTCAACACCGGGCTGCAGCTCATCGCGTCGGAGAACTTCACGTCTCCGGCGGTGATGGAAGCGACCGGATCGGTGCTGACCAACAAGTACTCCGAGGGGTACCCCGGCAAGCGGTACTACGGCGGCAACCAGGTCATCGACCCGATCGAAGATCTGGCCCGCGAGCGCATCAAGGAGCTGTTCGGCGCCGACCACGCCAATGTGCAGCCGCACTCGGGTGCCAACGCCAACATGGCCGTCTTCCTCGGGCTGCTCGAGCCTGGCGACACGGTCATGGGCATGAGCCTCGATCACGGCGGTCACCTCACGCACGGGTCGCCGGTCAACTTCTCCGGCCGCCTCTACAACTTCGTGTCCTACGAGGTGACCGAAAGCGACGAGCGCATCGACATGGACCAGCTCCGAGAGCGGGCCCTCGAGCACAAGCCGAAGATGATCATCGCTGGCGCCACCGCCTACCCGCGCATCATCGACCCAGCACCGTTCCGCGAGATCGCCGACGAGGTCGGCGCCTACCTCATGTTCGACGCCGCCCACATCGCCGGCCTGATCGCCGGTGGCGTGCATCCCAACCCGATGCCCTACGTCGACGTGATGACCTTCACGACGCACAAGACCCTGCGTGGCCCACGGGGCGGGTGCATCCTTTCCACCGCCGAACACGCCGCCACGGTCGACAAGGCGATCTTCCCCGGCCTGCAGGGCGGCCCGCTCGAGAACCACATCGGAGCAAAGGCGGTCGCGTTCCGCGAAGCCCTGATGCCCGAGTTCAAGGACTACGCCGCGCAGATCGTGAAGAACGGCGCCGCACTCGCCGAGGCGCTCGCAACCCGTGGGTTCCGGCTCGTGTCGGGCGGCACCGACAATCACCTCCTGCTGGTCGACCTCCGGCCCTTCGACGAAGAGCTCACGGGCAAAGAGGCCCAGGCCGTTCTCGACGAAGCCGGGATCACGCTCAACAAGAACACGATCCCCAACGATCCTCGCTCGCCGTTCGTCACCTCGGGCGTGCGGATCGGTACCCCGGCGGTCACCACCCAGGGCATGACCGAAGCCGAGATGGATCGCATCGCTGATCTGATCGAGCGGACACTCCGGAACCGTGCAGATGCTGCGGCCGTCGCCGCCGTCCGCGACGAAGTGGCAGCGCTCTGCGGAGAGTTCACCCCCTACCCCTGAATGGGGTCAAGTCCCAACAAGTAACCGGTTGCTCCCTCACCAGAACGGGATCAGCAGTTCGGCGAAGGCCTTCACTTCGGCCGCGCGCTCACGAAGAATCCGCCGCGGCTTGCGGGCCAGCCGCTCGTGCGGATGTGGCGTCGCCACGACGGTCACCTCGATCCCTGCCATCTTGCACAACGCTCCTGTCCGCAGCTGGTGGCGGGGCTGGGTCACCACGATCGCCCGTCGAACACCGCTCGCGTACGCGTTCTGGCACGTCTCCGTGGTCGACAACCCTTCCGGGTCACTCGTTACCGGATGGTCCGACAGCAGGGCAGCGATCACCGGTGCCTCGTCGGGAGCGCCAGAGGCGAACGCGCCGTACGCCAATCCGGTGTCGAGAACCGCAGCTGCTCCCTCGATCCGTGCGCCGAGGGCGCCACTGGGCTGGCCGCTGGCGAACACCCTGGCGCCGGGCACGATGACCGCCTGGACGGGTTGTGCATCGAATTCGTCGAGCTCGTCGAGGGCCAGCACGTCGACGTCGGCGGCGTAGGCCCGCAGCGCGAGATGCGGAGTCGCGGCGAGCATCAGGACGACCAGGACCCGAAGCCAGGGTCTGCGGCGAGGGGTCGACGATCGAGACACGTGGTCAGTCTCGGCCGGCGATCGCCACATTGCCGCCGGGTGAACTCCCCAAGCCCGAAACGCAGGTTTGACGCCGTTTCGGCCGATACTGGAGCGCATGGCGTCCATGGGCCAGTTTCTGATCGTCGGCGGAGTAACCGCCCTCGTGACGTTCTTGCTCACCCCGCTCACCCGCATCCTCGCCTTCCGCGTCGGAGCAGTCGCCCACCCGGGAGAGCGGATGGTGCACGCCGAACCCACGCCGACGCTCGGCGGACTCGCCATGCTCGGCGGTGTCGGCGCCGGCCTGCTCACCGCATGGACGCTCGGATCGTTCGATGCGGTCTTCCGCTCCGCGACCGACGTCGCGGGCATCGTGCTCGCCGCGCTCATCATCTGCTCCGTCGGTATCGCCGACGACATCCGAGACGTCTCCGCGCCCGCAAAGGTGGCCGGCATTGTGCTCGCCGGCGTCACGTTGGCGCTAGCCGGTGTCTCGGTGCTGTGGTTCAAAGTTCCGTTCGGTGGGTTCGTGCAGCTTTCCATCGACCTGTCGGTCGTCGTCACGGTCGTCTGGTTGCTCGTCATGGCAAACGCCATCAACCTGATCGACGGGCTCGATGGGTTGGCCGGCGGGATTGTCGCCATCGCCGCCGGGTCCTTCTTCCTCTATTCGATGCAGCTCTCCGAGGATGGGGTCCTCTTCGAATCGAATCCGGGCGTCCTGCTCGCCATCATCACCGCTGCGGTCTGCGTCGGCTTCCTGCCGTTCAACGTCCATCCCGCCCGAACGTTCATGGGCGATGGGGGAGCACTCCTGCTCGGCCTCATGCTCGCCGCCTCGACCGTGTCGGTCGGGGGTCGTGTCGACCAGGCCGTCTCCGGCCAGGTGTTTTTCTTCTTCGCTCCGCTCGTCATCCCGCTTCTGCTGCTCGGCGTTCCGCTCGCCGACCTCATCCTCGCAGTCGTCCGCCGCGCTTCCCGCCGAGGGGTCGGCATCGCCGAAGCCGACAAAGAACACCTGCACCATCGCCTGATGAGGCTCGGCCATGGGCATCGCCGCACCGTGTTGATTCTCTGGCTCTGGACCAGCCTGCTCTGTGGAGCGGTGCTCTATTCGACCCGCTCGGGCACGGGCGATGCCGCCTTGCCGTTTGCCTTCGGGGCATTCGCGCTCGTGCTGTTCACGGTGTTCCATCCCGGCGTCGGGAGCGCGACACAACCCAACGCCGAGGCCGGGCAGACGACGTCGTCGTGAGCGCTGGCGAGTCCGGGATCGGCCCCGCACGAATACTCGGCTGATCCGCAGCGCCTACTGTCGGCCCATGCTGTCCGACATCCGAGTGGTCGAGATCGCCAACTGGGCCGCTGCCCCCGCCGCCGGAGCGCTGCTCGCCGAGCAGGGCGCAGACGTCATCAAGATCGAACCCCTCGGTGGGGACAGCATGCGCAACATGATGCAGGTCGCACGAGTCGAACACGGCGCCGAGATCGACCATGCGTATCAGTTCTCCAATCGCGGCAAGCGGTCGTTGGCCCTTGCGCTCGACACCGACGAAGGCGCCGAACTCGCTCGACGGCTCGTCGACACCGCCGACGTCTGCATCACCAATTTGTTGCCCGCCCGGCGGCAACGGTTCGGTCTCGACGTGCCCGACATCCGGCGCCGGAATCCTCGTTGCATCGTGGCAGTACTCACGGGTTACGGCACCCAGGGTCCCGATTGCGACCGCCCCGGTTATGACATCACCGCGTTCTTTGCCGCGTCGGGGCTGTCGGCGTCGATCCTCGGGGCCGATGGCCTCGCTCCTCGCTGGCGGGCTGCCCAGGGCGACAACGTCGGCGGTCTTGCCCTGTATGCCGGAATCGTCACCGCGCTCCTGGAGCGCGAGACGACGGGGGAGGGAGCCGTCGTCGAGACGTCGCTTCTCCAGGCTGCCGCGTGGAGCAACGGCTTCGACCTGACCCGAGCCGCTGCCGATGGTCGAGCCGCGACCGCACGTGACCGATCGGGCGCGGTGAACCCGACGGCGGAGGCCTACCGATGTCGAGACGGTCGTATGGTGCAGCTCGCGCTGACCGAGCCGAACGCGGGTTGGGCCATTCTCTGCGACGTGCTCCCGCTCGACCATCTCGAGTCCGATGAGCGATTCGCCGATGTCGTCGGGCGCTTCCGGCACATGGACGAACTCATCGGCGCGCTGAGCGCCGTGATTGCGACCGTCGACTCCGCCTGGCTGCTCGCCGAGGTCGAGCGTCGCGGCGGAGCGGCAGCCCTCGTCGCCACAACCGCTGAGGCCGTTGTCTCCGAGCAGTTTGCGGCAGCGGGGCTTCTCCGACCCGTCGAGCATCCGGAGCACGACGACTTCGACGTCATCGCCGCTGCCTTCCACGTGGATGGCGAGCTGCCTGCCGACCAGCGGTTGCGACCTCAACCGATGTCGGCGTTTGGACGTCCGGGCGCCGACTCGGCAGACGTTCTGGAGGCGGCGCTCGGCCTCGATCCCCAGGAGATCGAGGCGCTCCGGGCACGCGGAGTCGTCGGCGTCGCGACCGATCCTGACTGAACCGTTTGGATTTTCCGCAGAACAACCGCGCGTCGGGTGTGACAGGCGCTATACATTCTCCCGGTGCGCGTGTTGGCGTTTGGCGTCGATCCGCGTACTTTGAGAAACAATTCACAAGCTCGTTCGACGAGGAACGGGCTGGACGGACATCTTTCGTGAGTAGACCCACCGACACCGAGCTGAACACCGGCGTCCGCGACGCCATGTGGCGTGGCCACGGCGGATGGGAGATGACGCTCATGCCGGTGTTGTTCGGATTCTTCGGCTGGGTCATCGACGGCTGGCTCGGCACCACGCCGATCTTCACCGTCGCCCTCGTGATCGTCGGCTTCGCCGGATCGGTCGCCAACCAGTACTACCAATTCAAGTACCGCATGGCGCAGGCCACCGAGGAGCGTCTCGCAAACCGGGCCGCGCACGAAGCCCCCACGCTGCTCGCCACGAAGAAGACCTTCGCCGCCGACGGTTTCGAGGCTCGGTCATGACGGCCGACAACCCGCTCACCCAGCGCCTCGAGGGGCCGGCCCCCGTCATGGAGGTCGCCAAGGACCTCGTTCGACGGACCGCGCTACTTGCGCCGGTGGCCATCGCCGTCGGCGCACTGATCTGGCAGACCCCCGGCGCCGCCTCGGTCGCCTATGGCATCGCCATCGTCATGGCCAACTTCATGCTCGCCGCTGCCATGCTCGCTTGGGCTGGACGCATTTCGTTCGCCGCGATGGGTGCCGCCGCCATGTTCGGCTTCTTGATCCGACTCGGCCTCATCTTCCTCGCTGTCCTCATCGTCAAGGACCAGCCCTGGATCGAGATGCTGCCCCTGGGCCTCACCCTGATCATCTCGCATCTCGGGATCCTCTTCTGGGAGATGCGCTACATCTCCGCAACGCTCGCACACCCAGGGCTCAAGCCGAGCCCGAAGCTTCCCATTCACCAGTCCGCGTCCGACTCGCCCGTCGAGAACGAACCACAAGGAGCAGCCTGACCATGCTCGTCATCGCCGCAGAAGAAAGCAGTGGGGGACTTCCGTTCCCCTCGCTCTCCAACCTGATCGAGTGGCCGAATCTGATCGACTCGATCGGACTCAACAAGATCGGCATCATCCACCTGCTGTCGGTCATCATCCCGGCCATCGTCTTCTTCCTCGCCGGTCAGCAGAAGGGCCTCGTCCCAACGGGTATCCGGACGGTCGCTGAGGGCGTCATCGAGTTCGTCGAGAAGCAGATCATCCTTCCGGCGATCGGTCCCGACGGCCTCAAATACCTGCCGTTGCTGCTGTCGTTCTTCCTCTTCGTGTTCTTCGGCAACATCACCGAGGTCATTCCGTTCTTCCAGATGCCCGCCAACGCCCGCATGGCCGGCCCGCTCGTGATCGCCCTCGTCGCATGGGGCATGTTCATCGCCGTCGGCGTCAAGCACCAGGGCATCGGCTACTTCAAAGAGGTCGCCTTCCCCCCCGGCGTTCCGAAGGCACTCCTGCCGCTCGTGGCCTTCATCGAGCTGCTCTCGACCTTCATTCTCCGGCCCTTCAGCCACGCCGTCCGTCTGTTTGCCAACATGCTGGCTGGGCACATCCTTCTCGTGACCTTCGCCGTGCTCTGCATCGGCGTTGCCAGCGGGATTCTCTACATCCTCGAGCTCGTGACCTTCCCCGGTCTCGTGCTCTTCACCGCCTTCGAGATGTTCGTCTCGGTCATCCAGGCGTTCGTGTTCACCATTCTCGCCGCCGTGTACATCGGTGGTGCACTGCACCCCTCGCACTGATCTCAAGCAAGAAAGATGTCGCCGGGGCCACACGGTTTCGGCACAACAACCAGGAAAACAAGGAGCCCAATCATGAGCCTCGCAGCACAGGTCATCGCTCAGACCGGTGACGAACTCAAGAACGCCGCCGCCGCAGAAGGTGCCGGATTCGCCTACGGTCTGGCCGCCATCGGCCCAGGCATCGGCATCGGTTACCTCGTCGGTCAGGCCGTCCAGGCCATGGCCCGTCAGCCCGAATCGGCCGGCCAGGTCCAGACCACGATGTTCCTCGGTGTGGCATTCACCGAGGCGCTCGCCCTCATCGGATTCGTCGTCTTCATCCTCCTGAAGTTCGCCTGATCTCCCTCTCCAAAGAGAGAGATCGTCGAAACGAAGGAGGACGACGTGACGATTGCGATCACCGTCGACGGTGAAGAGATTCTGATCCTCGCCGCCGACGAAGAATCAACCGAATCGGGCGAGGCCGCGGAAGAGGAAGTTCCGAATCCCGTCATCCCCGAGCCTGCCGAGGTCGTGTGGGCAGCCATCTCATTCTTCGCCCTGTGGGCGTTGATGAAGTTCGTGCTGCTCCCCCCGATCCTCGCCAAGCGAACCGAGCGCGAGGAAAAAGTTCTCGCCGACCGTGAGGCCGCCGACCGTGCGACTGCGGCACTCGGTGAGGTCCAAGGCGAATACGACGCAGCGCTCGCCGCCGCTCGTACCGAAGCCGACGGCATCATCGAAGCCGCCCGCAACGAAGCCGGCGACCATCGCAGCGGGGTCATGGCTGACGCCAACACCGAGATCGCCGGCATGCGTGCCGACGCCGCCTCGGGACTCGATGCATCTCGGACCGAAGCGATCGATTCGATGCGGGGCGACGTCGGCGACATCGCCGTCGCCGCAGCGTCGGCCGTGCTCGGTAAGAACCTCGATCGTGGTGCGCAACAGGGCGCCATCGACGATGCACTCTCTGGAGGTGACAGCTGATGCACTTCATCGCTGCAGAGGGACCAAACGGCGTTTGGCTCCCATCCGACATCAAGGAATTCTGGTGGAGCACCTCGGCCTTCCTGGTTGTCGTTGCGCTCCTCGCCTGGAAGGTCCTGCCGTTGGTCAAAGACGCCATGGCTGCCCGATCCGATCGGATTCGTGACGAGCTCGATGGCGCCGCCAAGGCCAAGACCGACGCCGAAGCCGAGCTCGCGGCGCTGAAGTCGAAGCTCGGCGATGCCGACGCCGAGTCCGCACGGATCATCAGCGACGCCAAGTCACAGGCCGAGACGGTGAAGTCCGACCTCATGGCCCGCGCCGACGCCGATGCGGTGGACGCCAAGGACAAGGCGGGTGTCGAAATCGCTGCCTCCAAGGGGCAGGCGACCGCAGACATCCAAGCCGCTGTCGCCAGCCAGGCATCGGTCGCCGCCGAAGCGGTTGTCAACGCCAACCTCGACGACGCCACCCACGCCGATCTCATCGATCGCTACATCGAGCAGGTGAACGCCTCATGAGCCGTGCACAGAGCTACGCAGAAGCCGTTCTGGCGATTGGCCGAGCCGAAGGAGATGTGGGTTCGGTCGAATCCGACGTGCACGCCTTCGCCAACGCGGTCTCCGGCAACACGTCGTTGCAGGACACGCTCAACGATTCGGCCATTCCCGCCGCCAACCGCATGCAGGTCGTCGAAGACCTCCTGGCCGGCAAGGCCGGCAAGGCCTCGACCGCGGCGATCTCAATGATCGTCGGCGCTGGTCGAGCGGGCGACCTCCCCGAGATCGCTCGTTCGCTGTCGGGCATGATCGCCGGCGAACGTGGCGCCTCGTACGCCGAAGTGCGTTCGGCCGTGCCGCTCAGCGACGACCAGATCAGCCGCCTCGAAGCGGCACTCACCAAGAAGACCGGGCGTGATGTCTCGGTGCGGGTGACCGTCGACGAAAGCGTCGTCGGTGGCCTCGTCACCCAGATCGACGACACCGTCATCGACGGATCCGTCCGTCGCCGCCTCAGCCAGATGCGCGAAACCCTCGCCTGATCCCAAGGAAGACCAATGACTGATCTTTCCATCAACACCGCAGACATCGCCGCCGCGCTGAAGGCCAACATCGAGGACTTCTCCGTCGACGTGTCAGCCACCCAGGTCGGCCGCGTGCTCGAGGTCGGCGACGGTATTGCCCGTGTGTCGGGCCTCCCCGAAGCCGCCGTGAACGAGATGCTCGAGTTCGAGAACGGGGCCATCGGCCTCGCGCTCAACCTCGACGAAGACTCGATCGGCGCCGTGATCCTCGGTACGACCGACGGCATCGAAGAGGGCCAGCCGGTCCGTTCGACCGGCGACATCTTGTCCGTGCCGGTCGGTGACGGCGTGCTCGGCCGTGTCGTCAACTCGCTCGGTCAGCCCATCGACGGCAAGGGTCCCCTCACCGGCACCCAGCCCCGCCGCATGGAGATCCAGGCGCCGGGCATCATCGGCCGTCAGCCGGTGGATACCCCGATGCAGACCGGCATCAAGTCGATCGACTCGCTGATCCCGATCGGCCGTGGCCAGCGAGAGCTGATCATCGGCGACCGCAAGACCGGCAAGACCACGATCGGCATCGACACCATCCTGAACCAGAAGGGTCTCGGGGTGCAGTGCATCTACGTGGCGGTCGGCCAGAAGGCCTCGACCGTCGCCCAGATCGTCGCCGAGCTCGAAGCGCAGGGCGCGATGGACTACACCGTCGTCGTCGTTGCGCCGGCATCGGATCCGGCGCCGTTCAAGTACATCGCCCCCTATGCCGGGTGCGCGATGGGCCAGCACTGGATGGACAACGGCCAGCACGCCCTCGTGGTGTACGACGACCTGTCCAAGCAGGCCGAGGCGTACCGCCAGATGTCGCTGCTGCTTCGCCGCCCGCCGGGCCGTGAGGCGTACCCCGGTGACGTGTTCTACCTGCATAGCCGCCTGCTCGAGCGTTCGGCCTACCTGTCCGAGGACATGGGTGGCGGTTCGCTGACCGCACTGCCGGTCATCGAGACCAAGGCCGGTGACGTGTCGGCGTACATCCCAACCAACGTGATCTCGATCACCGACGGCCAGATCTTCCTCCAGGACGATCTGTTCAAGTCCGGCACGCGTCCAGCTGTCGACGTGGGCATCTCGGTGTCCCGAGTCGGTTCGGCCGCACAGATCAAGGCGATGAAGACCGCCGTCGGCACGCTCAAGTCCGACCTGCAGCAGTTCCGTGAGCTCGAGGCGTTCGCCTCGTTCGGCTCGGACCTCGACGCCGTGTCGCAGGCCCAGCTCGATCGTGGCTACCGGCTCACCGAGCTGCTCAAGCAGGGCATCAGCTCGCCGATGCCCGTGCAGGAGCAGGTCGTCGTGCTGATGGCCGGTACCCGCGGCTACCTCGACAACGTTCCGGTCACCGACGTGGCCCGGTTCGAGTCGGAGTTGCTCGACCACTTCCGCACCCGCCACTCGGCCGTGCTCGACGACATCGTGTCGACGGGCAAGCTCGCCGACGAAGAGGGCTTCGAGAAGATGATCGCCGACTTCGCCGCCGGTTTCGAAACGACCGACGGTTCTGGACCGGCCCCCGACGCGGGCGACCCGGGTGACGCCAGCTCCACCATGGTGGACGCCGACAACACCCTTCCCGAAGAGGAGATCACGGCCGACGAGGCCTGATCGCCCGAGTACCGAGGAATCGGGAGAGAGATGCCAGGAGCAAAGGAACGGGAGCTGCGCCGCCGAATCGGCAGTGTGCAGTCGACCAAGAAGATCACGAGAGCGATGGAGCTCATCGCGGCGACCCGTGTGGTCAAGGCAATGCAGCGCGCCAACGAGGCCAAGCCGTACGCCACCCAGGTGACGTCGGTGATCGAGAACCTCGCTGCGGGCGGGGCTCGAGTCAGCCATCCGTTGCTTCGTGAGGTCGAGAACCCCAAGCGGGTCGGGATCATTGCGATCACGTCCGACCGTGGTCTCGCCGGGTCGTACAACGCCGCGGTGATCAAGGCCGCCGAGCGTCAGCTCGACGCCGCCCGTACCGCCGGGTCGGACTATGCGCTGATCCTGATCGGCAAGAAGGCCAACGACTACTTCTCGTTCCGGAACTACCGCATCGATGCCAGCTATACCGGCATGACCGATACGCCGACGTATGAGGATGCCCGTGAGGTCGCCGGCAAGGTCGTCGACATGTTCATCGGTGGCGAGCTCGATCGGGTCGAGCTCGTCTACACCGAGTTCGTCACGATGGGCACCCAGCGGGTGACCGTCCGCCGATACCTGCCACTCGCCACCGCTTCGGAGATCTCCGAAGAAGGTGGGGGAGCAGGCGGTGCGCTCGCCGAGTTCGAATTCGAGCCGTCGCCGTCGGGTGTGCTCGAGTCGCTCCTCCCTCGCTACATGGAGAGCCGACTCTTCTCGGCGATGCTCGAAGCATCGGCCTCGGAGCACGCAAACCGTCAGCGAGCCATGAAGGCCGCAACCGACAACGCCGAGGAGCTCATCACGAAGCTCTCGCGCGAAATGAACCAGGCCCGTCAGGCGGCCATCACCACCGAGATCATGGAGATCGTCGGTGGCGCCGAAGCCCTTGGCTCCGACGATCAAAAAGTAGTCATTCAATCCATTTTCGAAAACACGGAAGGCGCACCGGCATGACCATGACCGAAGCAGAACTGAAGGCCGGCCGCGTGGTTGGCATCGCCGGCCCGGTGGTCGACGTGGAGTTCCCTCCAGGGTTCCTCCCCGAGATCAACACCCAGCTCCAGGTCGACATCGTCCTCGACGGCGACGCCGTCGTCGTCCCCCTCGAGGTCGCCCAGCAGATCGGCGACAACCGCGTCCGCGCCATCTCGATGAAGCCGACTGACGGGCTCACCCGTGGCGCCGAAGTGCGCAACATGGGCCACGGCATGCAGATGCCCGTGGGCGACGCGACGCTTGGTCACGTGTGGAACGTCATGGGCGAGCCTCTCGACGTCACCGCCGATCAGGTCGACATCGAGACCCGCTGGGACATCCACCGCCCGGCACCGTCGTTCGACTCACTCGAGCCGTCGACGAAGATGTTCGAGACCGGCATCAAGGTCATCGACCTCCTCACCCCGTACAAGGAAGGCGGCAAGATCGGCCTCTTCGGTGGTGCGGGCGTGGGCAAGACCGTGCTCATTCAGGAGATGATCACCCGTGTGGCCTCCAACCACGGTGGTGTGTCGGTGTTCGCCGGTGTCGGCGAGCGCACCCGTGAGGGCACCGACCTCTTCATCGAAATGGGCGAAGCGAAGATGGGCGCCGGCGAAGACGCCGCAACCGTGCTCTCCAAGGCCGCCCTCGTGTTCGGCCAGATGGACGAGCCACCAGGGGTTCGCCTCCGTGTGGCACTCGGTGGAGTGACCATGGCCGAGTACTTCCGCGACGTCCAGAACCAGGACGTGCTGTTGTTCATCGACAACATCTTCCGCTTCGTGCAGGCAGGCTCTGAGGTGTCGACCCTCCTCGGCCGTATGCCATCCGCCGTGGGCTACCAGCCCACCCTCGCCGACGAGATGGGCACCCTCCAGGAGCGCATCACCTCGACGCAGGGCAAGTCGATCACGTCGCTGCAGGCCGTGTACGTGCCCGCAGACGATTACACCGACCCGGCCCCGTTCACTTCGTTCACCCACTTCGACGGTACGACCGAGCTCTCGCGTGACATCGCAGCGCTCGGCATCTACCCGGCCGTGGATCCGCTGGCGTCGACCTCGACGATCCTCCAGCCCGAGGTCGTCGGCGATCGCCACTACAACATCGCCCGTCAGGTGCAGGAAGTCCTCCAGCGCTACAAGGAGCTGCAGGACATCATCGCCATTCTCGGTCTCGACGAGCTCACCGAAGAAGACCGGGTCACGGTGGATCGTGCCCGAAAGGTGCAGCGCTTCTTGTCGCAGCCGATGTTCGTGGCCGAGGTCTTCACCGGCCAGCCCGGTGTGTTCACCTCGCTCGAGGAGACCATCGACAGCTTCGAGGCCCTCCTCACGGGCGAGCTCGATCACCTACCCGAGCAGGCGTTCTACATGGTCGGCGGCGCCGAAGAGGCCATCCGCAAGGCCGCCGAGCTCGAGGCGTCGGCCTGATGCAGGTCGAACTCGTCTCGCCGGAACGCATCACCTTCTCTGGTGAGGCCGACAAGGTGCTCGTCCGCACTGTCGGCGGCGGTGACATCGAGTTCCTCGCCGGGCACGTGCCCTTCATTGGCGTGCTCCAGGTGAGCGCCGCCAAGGTCGTCAACGGCGACTCCGCCGAGGTTTTCGCGATCCATCAGGGATTCGTGCAGATGTCGGGCGACAAGGTGACGATCCTCTCCGACGTGTCGGAGAACAAGGACGACATCGACGTCGCTCGGGCCACAACGGCCAAGTCGAACGCCGAAGCCGCCGTGGCGGCCGACGGCGAAGACGCCGAGGCCAAAGCCGCGCTGCGACGTGCCGAGATCCGTCTCGGCGTCGCCAGCGGCGACCTCCCCGCCTGATTCTGGCTTCTGTGGACCGCTCGCCCCGCAAAGCGGGGCTGAGCGTCCACAGAAGACGTTTCTAGGTGTCGAGCGAGCGTTGGCGCTTGCGACGTTCACGGCGCTTCGCGTGGCGGACCTCGATGCCGCCCATCGCTCCGTAGCCGCGGATACGGATATGCGGCTCGCCCGATCCGGGTGTCGTGGAATCATCAGCGCCGCCCATCAACATGAACCCGTTGAAGTCGATGGTCGCGCCCTCGGGAACGATGATCTCGGTACCACCCATGACGGTCCATGCGAGTACGTCGATGGCGCGAACCTCGAGATCTCGACAATCGATTGTCTGGCCGCCCATGAGGGTCAGTGAGATCGTTCGGTCGCCGGGCTGCCAGCCACCGCTGACGGTGCCGCCGCTCATCATCTGGAACAGCCAACGCCTCTGCTTCCGTACTGGCTCGGCCCGCATGGTCTCGACCGACCGCACCGAGGCGGAGGGGCGCGACACGGGAAGATCCGCCGTCAGCTCGGCGAGCTCCGACGGGAACTTTGCGACGAGCGCGAGCTCCGTGCGTTCCTCGAACTCGTCGAGGGTGATCCGACCCTCCCCGGATGCGGTCCGCAATCGTTCGACAACGGCATCGCGGTCAGCGTCGGAGACCCGGTGTTCGAATGCGTCGGCCATTGCAAACAACGTACCGCGTGCGGCCGGTGGTGTTGACTGGTTGCCATGCCCTCGACGTCCGAGTCCGAAGAAGCACTTCTCGCCGATGCTGCAGCCCGTGCTCTGCGGTACCGGCGCCGGCTGAGCGAACGAGCGGTGATGCCCGGACCGGCCGAACTCGATGCGGTCCGCGGCTTTGTCGAACGGCTCCCTGATGCCTCGTCGGACCCGATGGAGACGCTGGAACGTCTCGATGAGCTCGGCAGCCCGGGCACGGTGGCATCGACGGGCGGCCGGTACTTCGGCTTCGTGACCGGTTCGAGTTTTCCGGTGGCGACGGCTGCGTCGTGGCTCGGTTCTACGTGGGATCAGAACGCCGCGCTTGGCGTGATGTCGCCTGTGGCGTCGGTTCTCGATGCGGTTGTCGGCGCCTGGCTCGGCGATCTGCTCGGTCTGGGTGGCGCCCAGCACACCTTTGTGAGCGGGACGTCGGTGGCCAATGCGGTAGGTCTTTCTGCTGGACGGGATCGGCTGCTGGCCGACAGCGGCTGGAATTCGGTCGAGGACGGGTTGTTCGGGGCCCCTGAGCTGCGGGTCGTGGTCAGCGACGCTGCGCATGCAAGCGTCACGAAGGCGTTGGGCTTCGTGGGTCTGGGTCGTCGTCGCGCCACGCAGGTCGCCTCCGACCGTCAGGGCCGGCTTGATCCATCGCAGCTCCCGATCGCAGGCGAACCCACGCTTGTCGTCCTGCAGGCCGGCAACGTCAACTCGGGCTCGTTCGATCCCTTCGACGAGGTTGCCGATCACTTTGCGGGAACCCCTCATTGGATACACGTCGACGGCGCTTTCGGCCTCTGGGCCGCGGCGAATCCTGCGACGGCAAACCTGACCGCCGGCATGGAGCGCGCCCACTCGTGGGCGACCGACATGCACAAGTGGCTGAACGTGCCGTACGACTCGGCGGCGGCCTTTGTTCGAGATGGCGAAGACCTTGCCCGCACCTTCATGCTGGGGGCCTCGTACCTGGGGGATTCGACTCGGCTCGAGCCGATGCATCGGGGACCACAGATGTCCCAGCGTGCCCGGGCCATCGAGACGTGGGCGGTATTGCGCACCCTCGGTCGGGAGGGGGTCGCAGCATTGGTCGAGGGCAGTTGCAGGCACGCACGGGCCATCGCATCGGCGCTCGAGGGTGCTGGCCTGACGATCTGCAACGAGGTGGTGTTGAATCAGGTTCTCGTCGCGGACACCGATGACGCAGCCACGGAGGCGTTGATTCGGAACGTGGCTTCGCAGGGGACTGTCTGGGCTGGTGGATCGACCTGGCGAGGTCGAGCGGTGATGCGTGTGTCGGTCTCGTCGTATGCGACGACAGACGAGGACGCGCAGGCCTTCGTGGACGCCGTGGTCCGCGCTCGTTCAGATCACTGAACAAGTCCGGAACACGGCCGTCGGTTGGCATGGAGGCGGTTGGGCTGGGGATTTCCTTTCGTACCTACCCAATCGAAAGGACCCCCAATGAACACTCGACTGCTCCGCCTCCTGGCGACGTTCTTTGCCCTCGGACTCGTTGCTGCCGCGTGCGGCAGCGACACCGACGTGGACTCGACCGAGACGCCTGACGCTCCTGCGGTCGTCGAAGACGATGCCATGGAGGATGAGGACGCCATGGAGGATGAGGACGCCATGGAGGATGAGGACGCCATGGAGGACGACGGCTGACCCTGAAGCTCGTCACTGACTAGCGTCGAGCCCATGGCAGATGTTGAGGTCGTGGGCTCGATCGTCGCCCAACTCGGCGAGGGTCCCGTGTGGGACTCTCGCCACGGGGCGTTGTGGTGGGAAGACATCGAAGGGCGGGCGCTTCACCGCTTCGACCCCTCCACCGGCGTCACCGACTCACGAACCACCCGCGGCCGCCCCGGGAGCTTTGCCCTCACCGAAGACCCGGACGCCCTGCTCCTCGCGACCGAACAGGAGCTCGGCTGGTTCGGCTGGAGTAGCGGCGACTTCACGCCGTGGATCGAGCTCGAGTCCGGCACCGGCACACGAATGAACGATGGCCGGCCTGACCACGCCGGCCGGTTCGTCGTCGGATCCATGTGGCCCGAACCCGACGACGAACGCTACGAGGGTTCGCTGCACCGGATCTCACCCGATGGATCGCAGGAGATCCTCGAGACCGACGTCGGTATCGCCAACGGGCTCGTGTTCGACCCGGAACGAGGCCGAATGTACTGGGCGGATACGTTCCACGCGACCGTGTGGGTCTGGGACTACGACCTCGCGACCGGAGCTCGCACCAACCGGCGGGTCTTCATCGACTACACCGCCGAGCGGGGCCTGCCCGACGGTGCGTGCCTCGACGCCGATGGCTGCTATTGGTCGGCGTCGGTCACCGGATGGGCGGTCACCCGCTTCACTCCGGATGGGAAGGTGGACCGGATCATCGACGTGCCGGTTCGCATGCCCACGATGCCCGCATTCGGTGGCAATGACCTGTCCACCCTCTACGTGACTTCGCTTGCGGGAGATCCGGCTCGAGCGGACTCGTTCGCCAAGGACGGCGTCGCGCCAGGTTCGTTGCTCGCCATCGACCTCTCGGGCACGAACATTCGCGGCGTCGAAGAACCCCGGGTCGCGCCACCCGACTGAGGGCTATTCGACGACGACGCCGTCAAGCTCGGGGTTGGGCGGAAAGGGCTCACCGGCGAGTCCCTCGAGCGTGTCGACCAGGATCTGGCTGATCACGAGGTTGCGATACCACTTGCGGTCGGCGGGCACCACGAACCACGGCGCGTCGGGCGTCGACGTCTCTCGGAGCATCTCCTCGAACGCCGTCTGGTAGTCGTCCCAGCGCTTTCGCTCTTCGAGGTCCCCAAAGCTGAACTTCCAGTGCTTGGCCGGCTCGTCGATGCGCGCTTGGAGACGTTCGCGCTGCTCGTCCTTGGAGATGTGCAGATAGATCTTGACGATCGTCGTGCCCTCGTCGGCGAGCATCTGCTCGAAGTTGCGGATGTGGTCGTAGCGCTTTCGCCAACGATCTTCCGGGACGATGTCGTGTACCCGTACGACCAGTACGTCCTCGTAGTGGCTGCGGTTGAAGACGGTGATGTGACCGGCGGCGGGTGTGTGCTGATGGATCCGCCAGAGATAGTCGTGGGACAGCTCCTCTTCCGTCGGCTTCTTGAACGAGGCCACGTGCACACCTTGAGGGTTGGTGCGATCGAACACGGCCCGGATCGTGCCATCCTTGCCGCCGGTATCGGTCGCCTGAAGCACGACGAGCAGCCGCTCCTTGCCGTGGGCGTACAGGTTCTCCTGGAGTTCCTCGAGCCGCCGGTTGAGCGCCTTGAACATCGGCTTGGCCGTGTCCTTGTCGAGTCCGCCGTCGGCGTCGGTCGGGACGGAGGAGAGCCCGGCGAACGTCGCGGGGTCGACAGGGGAGAGTGGTTGAGGTGCGTCGGCCATGTCGGCCGAGCGTACTAGTGGATCCAGTTGTGGGTGCCGAGCGTATTGACCTGGTCGTCTCCGGTGGTCCGGTCATCGTGATCGTGGGTGTCGTCAGCCCCCGGACACGTTGCAGCTGCGGTGCCAGAGTTGCTGATCTCCCAGCACTCGCTGAGGTGGGGGAAGCCGTAGTGCGCGAGTGCAATTGACTCACCCATGTTGATGTCCAGACCCGTACCAAGCGGGATCTGTCCGTTCGGATCCCACAAGCTCCATGCGGTGATCGGCGGTTGGTCGCCGATCTCGGGCGCTTCCAGACATCCCACGCAGTCGATGTCTCCCCACGCCATGTACGCGACGAGTCGATCGCTGTCGTCGTAGAGGTAGAGGTCGTCGACGCCGATGAGCTTGTCCCATTGTTCGTTCAGCCAGATCTCCGGAACACCTGGCGAGGCCCCGCGATTCTCGGCGTGGTTGAATGGCTCTGCCGCGGGTCCGACCCAGATCACGGCCTCTTCATCTGGATCGACGGGGAAGGCGCCCCCTGGCGCGATGAGTCCGGTGTTGATCATGTTTGGTTCGGTCTGGCCGAGCTCGGTGTCACGTATCTTCCACCCGGAGACGTCGATTGCGGTCCCTGTCGTGTTGTAGAGCTCGATCGCCTCGTACTGAGTCCAGTTGACCTCGGTGATGATGATGTCGCCGAAGAACGGGCTGAGCGTAAAGCGAGAGTTCACGTCGATCGTGACCGTGGCGGTGGCAGCGGCGCCTTCGGCATCGGTGACGCGGACGGCCAACGTGAACTGTTGGCCATTCGGACCGAAGTCCACGTCGTCGGGGTCTTGCAACATGATCCGGTACGTTCCGGTGACGAGATCGAAGGTGTGCTGGAACGCACGGGTGCCGTCGCCGTCGACATCGGGATTGCTGGCGTCGGGCAGCTCGACGTTGACGACGTTGTCGTCGGGGTCGTCGAACGTGCCGATGAACAGCACGGCGGTGGTGTCGGTCGAGTCTTCGTCGACGCTCGCGGTACCGCCGAGAACCGTCGGCGGTTCGTTCACGTCGAGGATGTTGACCGTGATCAACTCTTCGGTGATACCGCCGGCTCCGTCGCTCACCCGGACGGTGTAGGTCTCGACTGGCTGGGTCTCGAAGTCGGGCGTCCGATTGTTGGGGATGGTGAGCATGCCGGCCGAGGTGGTTCCGAAGTTGGTGCCGTTGATCGGTGCCACGAAGGCGTAGGTGAGATTCGCCCCCTCGGGATCGAAGGCCACGATCTGTTCGACCGGTCCTGGGGCTTGTCCTTCCGGCACGGCGAAGACGGTGGTCGTCACGATCGGTGGATCGTTGACCGGCGTGATCGTGACGGCGATGGCGCCCGAGACGACGAAGGTGCCGTCGCTGATCTCATAGGTGATCGTGTCGAACTGCGTCTCGCTGCCATTGTGCACGTAGCGAATGGTGTCGGTCCCCGCAATCGTCGTGCCCACGGAGTTCGCTCCCGGACCCGTGATCGAGGAAATGAACCAGGCACCATCCTCCGGATCGTCGACGAAGGGGCTGATGTCGATGAGCGCTGTCCCGCCTTCGGCGACCGTCGTGCTGCTCGCGGACACGGTCGGCGTTTCGTTGACGTCGCCGACGATGATCGTGTGGGTCGTGTCGGTGGAGTCGAGGCCATCGAACGCCCGGACGGTGACGTCGAGTGTCGGCGTCGTCTCGTGATCGAGCGGTCCGGTCACCCACAACTCGCCGCTGGCGGCGTCGATGCTGACTGAGCCCGGGCCGGTCACGCTCCACGAGATCGGGTCCGGCCCGTCAGCATCGGAGGCGATCACGAACCGATTGCTCGGACCGTTCGCGGAGTTCTCCGGGATCGTGAAGGTCTGCGGTAGATGTGTTGGGGCGTCGTTCGTTTCGGTGATCGCAACGGCGATCGTGCCCGACCGGGTGAGGCCCGAGGCGTCCTGCACGACGTAGTCGACCGTGTCTGAGGTCGTGTTCGACCCGTCGTGTCGGTATTCGACGGTGGAGGCGTTGATTGCCATGGCGGTGCCGTTCGTGCCGTTCTGAACGGACACGATGGTGACCGACTCGCCTTCGGGGTCCGGATGGACGAGTGCGAGGTCGATGCTCGCCGTCCCGCCTTCGAGGAGCGACATCGACGCGTTGCCGGGCGATGGCGGCTCGTTGACATCGGTGATGGTGATGGTCACCTCAACGGCGGTCTGACCGCCGTTGCCATCGATGATCAATACGTCGAGGACGCCGGTCGGTGTGGTCTCGAAATCGAGCGGTCCGGTGACCTCGAGTTGTCCGCTCTCGGACACGCCAACGCCCGTGAGGGACGAGGCGACGACGGAGTGATTCAGGGTGTCGCCGTCCGGGTCGTTCGAGGAGATCCACAATCCGGCAAGCCCGACGGCGCGATCTTCGGCGATGCTGAACGATTGCGTGGCGTTCGCGATTGGTGGGTCGTTCTGTGGGGTGACGCTGATCGTGATCGTGCCCGATGCCGTGTTGCCGGCTGGGTCTTCGATCTCGTAGGCGATCGTGTCCGTGAAGTTCTCGGTGCCGTCGTGGGTGTATTCGATCTCGTCGGTTGCAGCGATGGTTGCCGCGCCGTGAGCCGGGTCGGTGGTGATGCGGGTGACTTGGAGCGCCTGACCCTCGGGGTCGACATGGAAGGCGGCGATGCCGAACGTCGTGGTTGATCCCTCGGCGACCGTCACGGGCGTCGTCGCATCACGTGGCGCTTCGTCGACGTCTTCGATCGTGACCGTGACGGTGCTTGTGACAGAGATGACGCTGTCGGTCACCGTCACCGGGATGTTCGGGTAAGAAGCAACCGTCTCGTGATCGAGGGTGGTGGTGAGGATCAGTTGGCCATCCGAGGTCAGTTCGAATGGTGAGAGGCCCGACATCTCGAAGGCGAGCGGCTGTGGGCCATCGGGATCCGTTGCGACGATGCGATGGCCGGTGTCGCCGATGGCGGCGTCCTCTCGGACGACGAATGTCTGGGCGGCAATTGCCGCTGGGTCGTTGACCGGGGTGATCTCGACCGGGAGCAGGAGCGTGCGGGAATTGCCGGTCTCGTCGACGACGGTGTACTCGACGACGTCCTCGGTCGTCTCGGACCCATCGTGGAGGTAGGTCCAGGTGTTCCCGTTGCGGGTCACGAGTCCATGCGCGGGTTGGGAGACGCTGCTCAAGGCGACGGTCGAGCCCTCGGGATCCCAATGTGTGGTTTCGACGTCGATCGTTGTCGAGGAGCCTTCTGTCACGACCGGCGTCGATGCTTCGCCGAGCGGTGGCTCATCAACGTTGGTCACGATGATCGAGACCTCGGCAACCGTCGAGTTGCCGGCCGGATCGCTGGCCGTCACCTCGACCAGCAGATTCGGCGCCTGCTCGTAGTCGAGAAGCGTGGCGGTGGTGATCGCCCCACTGGTGGGATCGACCTCGACGGCGCCGGCGTCCGGCCCGCCGACGATCTCCCACGTGATCTGTTCGCCTTCAGGATCGTCTGCGGTCAGCACTCGGACGACCGTCCCCGCTGGCGAGTCTTCGGAGATGAGGGTTGACGTTGCCTCGAAGACGGGCGTCTCGTCGACGTCGAGAACCTCGATCGTGTGATCGATCGTCGTGGAGGTCTCACCGTCGCCGACCGTCACCCGGACGATGTACGTCTGGGCTTGTTCGTAGTCGACGATGGAGTCGTCGACGACGCTGAGCACGCCGGTTCGAGCATCGATGACGAACGGATGGTCGCCGGGAGCAACGCTCCAGGTGAGGGGCAGGCCTTCGGGGTCGGACGCGACGAGGCCGGGTAGAGGCGATCCGACGAGCGCATCCTCACTCAGCACGAGTGTCTGGATCGCCATCACTGGCGCTCCGTTCTGTGGCGGCGGCAGGGTTGTGGTCGTCGTCGGCGCAACCGTCGTCGTGGTGGTCGTGGTGGTTGTGGTCGAGGTGGTTGTGGTCGTCGAAGTGGTTGTCGTCGGCGCAGTCGTCGTGGACGTGGGGGCGGTCGACGTCGTCGTCGGGGCGGCGGTCGTCGTGGTGGCCTCGAAGGCGATCGCGGCGGGTGGTTCAGCCGGAAGGGGAGCCGACCCGACGATTGCGGCGCTGACCGCCGTCGCCGTGCTGACTGCGGCGGTCGCCACCGGTTGGGTGATCTGGCCAATCGGGAGCTGCCGGACGGCAGGAACACTGGCGAGCCACGCGACCGGACCGCCGACCCGGCGGAGATCACCGATCCCGACGGACAGGAACGCCCGGACGATCTGCGGATCGAATTGGGTGCCGGCGTTGTCCGCGACCTCTCGGCGGGCGACCTCGGCGGGTAGCGGCTTCTTGTAGGAGCGGGTCGAGGTCATGACGTCGAATGCGTCGGCGACGGCGACGATCCGCGCAGCCAGGGGGATGTCGATGCCGGCAAGGCCTCTCGGATAGCCGTTTCCGTCCCATCGCTCGTGGTGGCCGCTCGCGGCGTGGCGCCACTCACCGAGCCAATCAGCGACAGGTTCGAGGTGGCGTTCGGCCGCGGCGGGGTGACGTTGGAGGATGGCCCACTCTTCATCGGAGGGGCGGTCGGGCTTGTTCAGGATCTCACTCGGGACCTCGAGCTTTCCCATGTCATGGAGCAGCGCTGCCCACCGGAGCTTCCCGAGATCCTCACCGTCGATTCCCATCTGTTCGGCGATGAGCTCGGAATACGCGCGAACACGTTCGGAGTGCCCCCGCGTCATCCGATCGTGGGTGGACAACATCGTGATCAGACTGAGCATCTGGTCCGCGACGACGTCGTCTCGCGACAAGGCCAAACCACCTTGTTGGATCTCCTGGATTCGCTTCTTCGTCTTCGCGACTGATCCGGCACGAAGGGTCGAAGAGAAGCGGCTGGGCGTCTCGTCCGGAAAGATCAACGACAACTGAAACAACGCGGTCAACGGTGTCAACCGCTGCAGGCCCATGTCGAGGAGTCGTACGAGGATGGTGGCGCCCACGACGAGCGCGATCCACCAGGTCCAGACGCTGACGCCGAGCCGGTCGTGCGGGAAGCTCCGCGACATCCACATGCCGAACAGAATCGAAACGAGGATCGGCAGGAGGAACAACCCGATGCGGATCGCACGAGACAGCGACGGCCGCCCCTCCCACGCCGCGCCCTCGTGCGCGGCGTAGTTCATTTGTGTTGGGCCGCGCGACGCCATGGCCACAGGTTCGGCGGATTCGCCCCGACGATTGATCAAATACGGCCGTTCGCCCAGAGTGATGGGCCGAGCGACCTACCAGTTCGGTTTGCCGGCAGACGACACGTTCGGAATGCCGAAGTCGTCGCCGTCATTGTCGTTGCTGAGTCGCCATCCGGCGCATCGTCCCGCCGCGTCTCCCGACGTCGTCCATTCCCAGCAGGCGCTCTGGCGAGCGCCGTCCGTGGTCTCGTTGGTGAGCGAAATCGATTGTCCCGCAAGCGTTGGCGATACACCGAATGAGGTCTGGACGGAGGCGTCCCACAGGTTCCACTCGGCCGACGGTGCCGTACCGATCTCTGATCCAGGGCTGTTCGGATCGCCCCATGCCATGTAGGCGACGACGTGGCCTTTGTCGTCGAGGAGCCAGAGATCATCGCTCGATGCCAACCCGGGACTGGCGAGGGCGGCTTCATGGTCGATGGCGCCGTGCTCGCCCCGGTCCCTGAGTGTCGTCCAGAGCAGCAGTCGTTGGCCCTGCGGGAGCGAGCCCACCGGGAGCGGGGCGACGATCGAACTGGCGTCCGGGGTCTCTTGCCCGATCCAGTAGTCAGAGAGAGTCCATCCGGTGAAGTCGACCGCGCCGTCAGCGACGACGATCATCTCGACGAATTCGGTGTCAGAGGCCCAATCGATCTCGGTGAAAATCATCGTCCCGAAGTGCGGGCTCAGGGCGATCGCCGGAGGCAGCGGAGGCGGGTCGGCGATGTCGAAAGGGGGTGGATCGTCCAGCGTCGGCGGCTCTTCGACCGGGTCCGGCGTTGGTTCGGGCGGCGCCGGTGGCTCGGGCTCGGGAGCGTCGTCGGCCGGTTCGAGGTCGGCGACCGTTGTCGTCGATGTCGTGTTGGCTGTTGTGGGCACGGCGACGATGGTCGTGGGGGCAGCAGTCGGCGCATCCGCGTCGTCAACCACCGGCACGGCCGTGGTGGCCACGAGAGTCGTCGTGGTGGTCGATGAGGCGTCGACCGGCGCCTCATCATCGACGAATGCGACGGCGTCGGGCTCGTCGCCCTGCCAGGGCATCTCGGCTGGGGCAAGCGTGGCAGCGCCGACCACGATCGCCGCACTCGCCGCCACGTTTGCGATGGGCTGTGCCGCAGCGACGAGCGGCTGCGCACTCGGGACGCCGATCTGGTGGACGCCCGGAATGGCCGTAAACCACCCGATCGGGCCGGCGACACGGCGGATGTCGCCGATCGCGACCTGCATGAACGCTCGCACGACTGCGGGGTCGAACTGCTTGCCGGCGTTGTCGGCGATCTCGCGGCGGGCGATCTCGGGCGACAGGGCCGATTTGTACGAGCGTGACGAGGTCATGACGTCGAACGCATCCGCAACGGCAACAATCCGACCCGCGAGAGGAATCTCGTCGCCGCTCAGACCCTGTGGATAGCCAGATCCGTCCCACTTCTCGTGATGTGCGTCGGCAGCATGGCGCCAAGGGCCGAGCCACTCGGCAAGTGGGGCGAGGTGTCGCCGCGCGGTCGCCGGATGGCGCTGAAGGGTCAACCATTCCTTTCGGGAGGGCTTTCCCGGCTTGTTGAGAATCTCCTCGGGGACCTCCAACTTGCCGATGTCGTGCAGCAGCGCCCCCCAGCGCAGACGTTCGAGCGACGCCTCGCCAAGGCCGAGCTGTTCGCCGATCAACTCCGAATAGCCACGCACCCGTTCGGAGTGACCGCGGGTGCGCCGGTCGTGGGTCGAGAGAAGCGTGACCATTTCGATCATCTGTGCCGAAATCTTGTCGAATCGATCGAGCGCCATGCCGCCGTTCTGGATCTCTTCGATCCGCTTCCGGGTCTTGGCAATCGACCCCGCCCGCAACGCCACGGAAAATCGACTGGGCGTCTTGTCCGGGAAAACCAGCGTCAGCTGCAGGAGCGCAGCGATTGGGATCAGGCGTCGTGCAACGAATTCTGCGGCCCGCACGAGGAGGACGGCAGCGCCGACGAGGCCGGCCAACCACAGCCATCGGTTGATCCCGACCCGATCGGGCGGGTACCGGGTCGATGCCCACCATCCGAAGAGCAACGACATGAACACCGGCAGCAGGACTGCCACGATCCGCAAGGTTCGAGCGAAGACGCGTTGGCCTCGCCAGTGCGTCTCCGACGCGCCGGCGTAATCCATCTGAGTTGGACCCAACGCCATGATCGGGCGGTTCGGTTCCTCGGACGGTTGGATTGAGGCGAAACGTCCAGACGGGCCATCCGTCTAGGGCGATTGGACTGGTCGCCCGCGAGGTTCGCGCCGAGTCAGGGGCGATTCGGGGTTTTCCCCAATTGCTGCATTGTCGAACGGTCCTCACTCTCGTGACATGAGAACCGCGACCGCACCACCACCGCCCGCACCCGATCAGCAAGCGACATCCCACGCACCGCCTCCGATCCCCCCACACATGAGGCGCCGGGCCTGGCTGCTACGCGTCGGCGGCGCAGCCGTGATTGCGACTTCACTGGTGTTCGACGCCTCGCCGCTCGCTCTGCTCGCCGTCCTGTTCGTCCTCGTCGTCCCGTTCGAGCGGTTGTTTCCGCGACATCAACAGCCGTTCCGTCGGCAGCGGCTACTCCAGGATGTCGGCTACGCCCTGGCCCAACCGGCGTTCGCGGCGGTCGGAGTCTTCGTCGGCGCGATCATTGGCGCGCTCAGCCTGTTCTGGCTGCCCGGCCTCGCGACGCGACCCATTGTCGAATCGCTCTCACCGTTCACCCAAACGATCGTCGCGTTCGTCATCTTCGACTTCCTGATCTATTGGGCGCATCGATGGAGCCACGAGATTCCGCTCCTGTGGCGGTTCCATGCGCTGCACCATTCGATCGAACGCATGGACTGGGTCTCGGCGTTCCGCAACCATCCAATCGACGGAATCATCCTGGCGCCGCCCGTCGCCTTCCTGATCGGTGCCGGCGTGCCGCTCGAGACCACCGGTGCGTTGGCGGTCCTCCAGGCGCTCGTCGGCATCTTCCTCCACGCAAACGTGCGGTGGCGGCTTCGACCACTCCAACGGCTGATCATCACCCCGGAGTTCCACCATTGGCATCATGCCAACGACACCGAGGCGATCAACTCCAACTATTCGGTATTCCTGCCGCTCTGGGACATCATTTTCGGGACGTGGTTCATGCCCGAGGACCGGCGCCCCGAGCGCTACGGCATCGACGAGTACGTGCCGCCGACCATGGTGGGCCAGCTGGCGCACCCCTTTCGGGGGCTCAGATCTTGTCGACTTTCTCGGTCTGGTGGACGGCGTCGACGAGACGAACCGTCCCGGAGCGCGAACGCATGACCAGCGACTGCGTGCGCGCCGTGTCTCGTTCGTAGCGGACGCCTTGCAGGAGGTCGCCGTCCGTGATCCCGGTGGCCGCAAAGAAGCAGTTGTCGGACGAGACGAGGTCGGCGATGTGCAGGACTCGCTTCAGGTCGTAGCCGGCGTCGATCGCCGCGTTGCGCTCAGACTCGTTCCGAGGCCACAGCAGGCCCTGGAACTCCCCACCCATGCACCGCAACGCCGCGGCGGTGATGACGCCCTCGGGCGTTCCGCCAATGCCGAACAACACGTCCGCGCCAGCCTCGGGCCACGCAGTCGAGATGGCGCCGGCGACGTCACCATCAGGAATCAGTCGGATCCGGGCGCCCGCAGTCCGGACCTCCTTGATCAGCTCGGCGTGGCGATCACGGTCGAGGATCACCGCGGTGAGGTTTTCGATCGGCTGGTTCTTTGCCTCGGCGATCGAGTGGAGGTTCTCGGTCGGAGACTTGCGCACGTCGATTGCGCCAGCGGCGTCCGGGCCGACGGCGATCTTCTCCATGTACACGCACGGCCCCGGATCGAACATCGATCCGGACTCGGCAGCAGCGATCACGGCGATCGCATTGCCGCGGCCCAACGCCGTCAATGTCGTGCCATCGATCGGATCGACGGCGATGTCGACGTGAGGTGGTTCGCCGTTGCCGATGCGTTCGCCGTTGTACAGCATCGGCGCTTCGTCCTTCTCGCCCTCGCCGATGATCACCGTGCCGTCCATGGCCACGACGCTCAACTGGTGCCGCATGGCATCGACGGCAGCCCCGTCGGCGGCCTCCTTGGCGCCGCGTCCCATGAAGCGGGAAGCGGCGATGGCCGCGACCTCGGTCACTCGCACGAGCTCGAGGGCAAGGTTGCGTTCTGGATTGGTTCGCTCAGACACGGGGACTCCTGTTCGGCGCGTCAGCGAGTCCCCATCGGCACTTTCGGCTCTGACGTGACTCGTCGGAGACAGTACCGTTCCGAGTCATGTCGTCCATGTATTGCTTTCAGTGCGGCCGCGAATACGTCGCCGAGGTCTCCGAATGCGTCGAATGCGGGGTGGAGCTCGTCGACGAGAAGCCGACGCCTCCTGAAGAGGTGGGCGGCGAGAACGAGCCTCAAGTCGCCTACGAGCTCTTCGAATGGTCATTCGAGGCTCGGCGAATGGTCGACCAGCTCCTCACGGGCGAGGGGATTGCGCACGGCTGGCAGGGCGCAGTCCTGATCGTCCGCGAAGCGGACGAAGATCGTGCGGACGCGCTGATCGAACAGGCGGAGACGGCAGAGGGACCTCGTCTGGACCCCGACATCGACAAGGTTGCCTACGGCATGGAGGAGTGGTCGGCGGAGGCACAGTCGGCGCTCGTCGACGCGCTCGGCCTCGCCGGGGTCGCGCACGAGTTCGACGCCGACGGGGACCTGGTCGTGGCGGAGGAGGACGAAGAGCGGGTCGACGAAATCGTCGAGCAGGTGGCCCGACGGATCGCGATCGAGGACGAGCTCGGTGAGGCGGGGACCGAGCTCGAAGGACTTGCGTTGTCGGATCTGATCGGCGAGGTCCATGGGCTCGCCCGCAAGCTCGACCGGAACCCGGGCGATGCGAAGTCCACTCTGGCGATGGTGAAGCAGGCCGGCACGCTCGCCGACGTCAGAACGCCGTTCGGCTTCGACAGCGAGCGCTGGGCGGCGATTCGCCAGTCGTCGTCCGCGATGGTCGGGATTCTGTCCACGGAGGACCGCGACGAGGACGACGTGCGCGGTGCGGCCTCGGCACTCCACGAACAACTCGCTGGCGTGATCTGAGCCTGCGGCCGCACGGGTTTTCGGCGCCGTCCGATCCCGGCTGACCGTCGTCGCGTCGGTACGATCGAAGGATGGCCCTGGCGACCCTCGAGGTCTGGCATTCGCGCCCCATCGCCCCGACTCGCCGAGTTGCCCTCGGAGATTCGACGCTTCCCGTCGATCCTGCACCCGGACCCGGCGGCCTGTTGCTGGGCGCGGTGATGGCGAGATTCAGCGACGATCTCGACGGCGACCTCCGCACCGACATGCTCGGCCTGATGTCGGAGGTCGAACGCGGCGTCCCCATTGGTCAGCCGCGGTTGCGTCACCGCCTGCAGGCGGACCGAGTCGGCTTGCTCCGAAGTCAGCACCGGCTGATCGCGGGAGCAGACGGGTTGCGCTTCGAGCTCGAGACGGCCAAGGGACTGCCAGCGCAGTCGGCGCTCGCCGCGGTCTACGCGGTCGGCGAAATGCCCCTCGCCGCTCGCCCCGCCGTCATGAGCGTGTTGCGCCGCGGCATGGAATGGGTCGGGCCGGTCGGCGCGGGATTGATCGACCACCTCGTGGGAGCGGACGTGGCGATGCGGATGCGAAGCGGGGCGTTCGCGACCGCATCCGACCCGACGATCTGGGCACTGGGCGTGCTCGGAATCGACGAGGACGAGCCGGGGACCGGCCTGATCCAGAAGCGGTACCGAGCACTGATCCGCGACGCGCACCCGGACCACGGCGGGGGAGAGGACGACGCCGCCGATCGAATCGCCGAGCTCACCAGAGCCCGAGAAATTCTCCTCGCGACATGACACCGGCTGCCGTCTCCGGGATGGTGATCACGCCGGGCGCGTCGGCCGACCGGGATCATCGGACCCTTGTCGCCGTCGAGGACGGCCTCGCTCCGTTTGCGGTCGAGCGGCTCACGCTGGCGACCACATCGATCCCTCGCGCCGTCACCAAGGTCGTCGATGCCACGAACGCCCTCGCCGAACGGCTTGGTGTAGCGACCGCCGATCTCGTCATCGGCGGCCGCTCCTTCGGGGGGCGAGCGTGTTCGGTCGCCGCTGCCGAGGGTTTGGAGGTCGCGGGGTTGGTGCTGCTGTCGTATCCGCTGCATCCACCGGGCAAGCCAGATCGCCTCCGCACTGACCATTTCGGAGACATCACCGTCCCGACGCTGTTCGTCTGCGGCGACCGTGATCCGTTCGGTTCGCCGGACGAGTTCGACGAGCAACTGCCGCAGATCAACGGTCCAGTGACCATGTCGTGGGTGTCGGGAGCGCACGCGCCACCCGATGACGCTGCCGTGGTCGCGGCGATCCGCGACTGGCTGCCAGCCTGATCAGGCGACGACCACCGGCACCCCGAGCGGCAAGAACTCGGCCAGTCGGGCGATGTCGTCGTTGTGCAGGCGAATGCATCCGGCGCTGACCGGCGTGCCCAGCGTCGACGGGTCGTTGGTGCCGTGGATGCCGAGCTGCCCGGGTCCGCCAGCGAACGTCTCGAACGTTTCGCTGAATCCGGAGAGTCCGTAGGCGAATCGCCCGTACACCGAATCCGGCTGGACTGGAGCGATCAGTTCGGTGATGTAGTACGTGCCGCCCGGCGTCGGCGAGTTGTCCGCCGCCACACCGGCGACGGTTTCGAAGATCGGTTCGTCCTGCTCGGTGACCCGAAGACGGAACTCGTCGAGGTCGACGAAGATCCGGTAGTTGTGGGCGGCGAGTTCGACTTCCTCGGCCCGGATCCACCCCGTGCTTCCGTTGGGTCGTACGGGAAGGAGCACCCGGTGCCAGTCTGGACGGTTCTCCTCGGTCAAGAAGACGAGAGGACCGTTGGTCGGTGTCGGATTGTCCATCACGTGGGTCAGCGCGCCATCGGGCTCGTCGAGCACCTCGATCGTCGGAACGATTGCGGTCGCGATGATGGAGCGGTCGCGCGTCGTCGACGGGGCAGCGGCCTCCTCGGCGTCGATCGGTTCGAGCGAGCGGGGCTCCTTCAGGACCTGACCGAAGGGGGGACGCGTCGTCGTGGTCGTCGATCCCTGCACGAGACTCGGCCGTCCACCCTCTGGCGGACTGCACGCGGTGAGACCGACCATGGCTGCACCCGCAAGGCTGCGAAGCGCTTCCCGACGCGTCACGGGCCGTTCGATCACGTCAGGAGCGTACCGCCGCCGGTTTCCTCGTCGAGTTCGGGTTCGTCGTTGAGCTCTTCGAGCGTCATCGATGCAGTCTCGGGGTACACGGTGATGATGAGGACCACGAGCAGGAGAGGGCCGATGATCACACACGCGAGCGCCGGTCCGAACCCGCCCAGCGACTCGGCCAGCCGTCCGACGAGTTGGAGGCCGATCACGCTCCCCATGACCCCGGCCGCGATGATGAGGCCGTTCGCAGTGCTCCGGAGCCGGGTCGGGAACAATTCGGGTCCGTAGACACTCAGCGCCGGCACGGCGATGCCGGCACCGAGGATCACGCCGACCGCCCGAATGAACCAGATCGAGATTCCGCCGGAGAAGAAGCTCGCAAGCGTCAAGACGGCGCCGATCGTGGTGCCGATGGCGCCGACTGGTCGCCGTCCGAATCGATCGGCGAGCACACCGCCGGCGAGCACTCCGATCCCGATCGGGGTCGAGGTGGTGACCGTGAAGAGACTGATTCGGGCGGCGCTGAATCCGAGCTCGTCTCGGAGAAACTGGTTGTCGAACTGCGAGGCAGGGGTCGAGAACAGCGCTCCCAGGGCGGCCCCCGCGGCCAACATGAGGAGCCGTTTGCGCAAGGTGGGGTTCGATCCCAGTTCGGCGAGCGACTCTCGCAGGGGCCGAGGTGCGTTTGCCGCGAATCGACGCGTGGTGGGAAGGCGGCGAGCCACCCCGACGGCAAAGGGAAGGAACACGGCGCCGATCGCGTACACGATGCGCCAACCGCGAGGGTCGAGGTCTGCAAGCGGGAGCACCCAGACGACCATGCCGCTTCCGAGTCCTGCGAGCAGGACGAGAATGCTGACCCCGTAGGCCCGGCTTCGTGGTGGCAGCTCTTCGGCGGCGACCACGAGGATGAGGATCGCCATCCCGGTCGCCAGACCACGAGCAACGATCTGGGTGCCCGCGACGAACCACAGCGAGGGGGCGAGCGCGCCGAGCGCCGTTGCCCCGCAGGCCGCGGCGATGGCGATCGTGATCGCTCGTCGGCGTCCCTGACGATCGGCGAACACCGTGAGCGCCAGGGAGAGGACGATCGAGATCCGAGCGATCGTGAAGATGTCGGCTCGGACACTCGTGTCTGCGGACGGATCAATACAGGTGCGGCGGCCAGCGTCGAGCGCGAACTCGCCACAGAACTCGTCCGCCGCAAAGGTCAGTGTCTGGCCGATCACCGTCCCGACGTAGCCGTTGACCACGGCGAGTACGCCGAGGAGGCCGATCACCCGGACCGCTCGGGCATCGAGCCGTCCCGTCGGCGCCCACCAGGGCTTGGCCACCGGAAGCCCTCGGCGGACGTGGCGACGGATCAGCGGCGTGATGAGAAAGCCGAACACCGGGATCACGATTCGCCATGCGACAGACTCGGACACTTCGTGTCGATCCGTTCCAGACGAAACGACGGTGACGTGGCGGTCCCACTCGACGAAGGGACCGTCGGCTTGCTCGAAGCGTCCGTCGGCGACCTCGCGCTCGCGCACGATTCCGTCGTGAGGCGTATGGAGCTCGAGGAGTCCCTGATCATCGACCACGAGGGTGCGTCGCTGCACTGGCACGCCGGTAATACTGGCAAGAATGTCTCCACAAGCTGCGACACGGTTCGTGATCACGCCCGCGGGCCCCCTCGAGGGGGAGATCACGATCTCGGGTGCGAAGAACTCGGTGCTCAAGTTGATGGCTGCAACCACGCTGGCCGCGGGGGTGCACACGATCTACAACGTGCCCGACATCCACGACGTCGACGTCATGTGTCGCCTTCTCGAATCGATGGGGGCCCGGACCGAACGTCGTGACGGCCTGGTCGAGATCGAGATCGGGGACCTCGAGCCCGTGGCCCCGTTTGCGCTCGTCGAGCAGATGCGTGCGTCCACGGCGGTCCTGGGTCCGCTCATTGCACGTTTTGGTCGGGTGGAGCTCGGTATCCCGGGCGGTGACGATTTCGGTCATCGGCCGATCGACATGCACCTCACCGGGCTCGAGACGCTCGGCGCGCAGTTCGAGGCTCGACCGGAGGGCGTGATCGGTACGACGCCGGGGCTCAAGGGCGCGGTCGTGACCCTCGCGTTTCCGAGCGTTGGCGCAACCGAGAACCTGATGATGGCGGCAACGCTCGCCACGGGGACCACCGTCATCGACAACGCTGCCCGCGAGCCCGAGATTGCCGACCTTGCGTCGATGCTCAACAAGATGGGTGCCCGGATCACGGGGTCGGGAACACCGCAGATCACGATCGAGGGCGTCGATCGCCTCGAAGCGGTCACGCACCGGGTCATTCCGGACCGCATTCATGCCGCGACCTACATGGCCGCGACCGGGCTCGCCGGCGGCGAAGTGGTGTTGCGCGAGGCGCGCTATGACCAGATGGACATGGTCTGCCAGAAGTTCGGCGAGATGGGGGTTCGCACCTCCCCGTGTCGCGACGGCATCTGGGTGATGGGTCGGGAGCGTCCGACCGCGGTCGACCTTTCGACGCTGCCGTATCCCGGGGTTGCGACGGACTACAAGCCGTTTCTCGTGGCTCTGCTGACCGTCGCCGAAGGCACGAGCATCGTCACCGAGAACCTCTTTGCTGGCCGTTTCAAGTACGTCGACGAGCTGGTCAAGCTCGGTGCCAAGGTGCGAACCGATGGCAATCACGCCATCATTCGTGGGGTCGAACGTCTCAGCGGCGGCGAGGTGGTCAGCCACGACATTCGGGCTGGGGCCGCGCTCGTCATCGCGGCGCTCGGGGCAACGGCGGAAACCGTGGTCCTCGACGACGGGCACATCGCTCGTGGCTACCCAGACCTTGCGGGCGATCTCCGGTCGCTCGGGGCCGACGTGCGCGTCTCTGCCGGCTGAGCCGACGAGCGAATCCCGCATGGGCGTGATTGCCCACGCGCGGGGCGCGACTCCGCGTGACCGCCATCCGTCCTTGACTCGTGATGACGATGGACGGAGAACTGACCGAGACGCCACGGAAGCGGCGTCCGATCTTGCTGATCGTGGTGGTGATCGCGGCCATCGTGGCATCCGTGCTGCTCGCCCTGTCGCTCAGCGATCCACTCGTCGGTGCACTCGGCTGATTCGGGCGGCGTTTCGCCGGTACCCTCGGCGATGTGGAACCACTTCTGGCGCACCAGGGAGGATGGGACGAGATCCTGCTCGTCGTCGGCCCGATCCTGGTGCTCGGCGGACTCTTGAAACTGGCCAATCGGCGGGCCGACCGGCTGGCGGCCGAGTCGACGGAGTCTCGCTCCGACTCGTGAGCCTCAGAGGGTGACCGCGGTCCCGTCGTCGAAGTACAGCTGGCCGACGTTGACGACCTCGGTCACGCTCGGCACGCGGTCCTTCATGATCCGTTCGACGCCGGCCTTGAGCGTCTGGGAGGACGCCGGGCAACTCGTGCACGCCCCCTGAAGCTCGACCTCCACAACGCCGGAATCCGGGTCGACCGAAATCAACTCGATGTCGCCCTTGTCGGCCTGCACGGCCGGCCGGACAGCGGCGATCACCTTGGCGACCTCGGCTCGCATCGCCTCCGCATCGGTCGCGACAGCATCGTCGGCGTCGATCGAGGTCGACTCGACGGCCGCAACGGGGGACTGCTTCATGGTCATGAGTGTACGAACGACCGGGCGAGTCCGGATGTTCCCGCGGGGATCAGCGCGACAGATTGAGCGCGTTGTTGATGACTCCGAGATGCGAATACGCCTGCGGATGGTTGCCCAGGGATCGATGGGCGACGGGGTCGTATTCCTCGGCGAGCAATCCCGTCTCGCCGGCCGTCGCGAGCAACTTCCGGAACAGGCTGTGCGCCTCGTCGAGTTCGCCGAGCAGCGCATAGGAGTCGATGAGCCACGAGGTCATGAGGTGGAAGCCGCCCTCGACCCCGGGCAGGCCGTCGTCGTGGTGATACCGGTACACGGTCGGGCCGTCGCGCAACTGCGCCTCGACACCGCGGACCGTCCCCTCGAACCGGGGGTCGTCGGGCGCCACCAAGCCGGCCAGGCCGACCATGAGTACCGATGCGTCGAGGTCGGTGCCGTCGTAGGCGGCCGTGAAGGAGTTGACCGTCTCGTTCCAGCCGTTCTCGAAGATGTCTTCGGCGATCTGGTCTCGGAGCCCGACCCAGTCGTCGCGGGTCCGCCCGAACACGTCGTTGCCGATGCGGATCGCTCGATCGACCGTCACCCAACACATCACCTTCGAATAGACGTGATGCCGAGGCGCCGCACGGATCTCCCAGATGCCGTGGTCGGGTTCGTTCCAGCGCTTCTCGACCGCGCCGACCATGGCCTCGACCAGTCGCCAGTGTTGGGTGGACAGCGGTGCACCCCGTTCTCCGAGCAGGTGGACGAGATCCACGATCGGCCCGAACACGTCGAGCTGCACCTGATTGTCCGCCGCGTTGCCGACTCGGACCGGGCGGGACCCGCCGTAACCCGCGAGCTCGGTGATGTCGGCCTCCGGAGGGAGCTTGCCGCCATCGAGCGCGTACAGCGGGTTGAGGCGCTCGGGTTCGCCGTCGCCGCGCTCGAGAACGCCAAAGACCCAATCGAGGTAGTCCATGGCCTCGGTGTGGCTCCCGAGCCGTACGAGTGCGGCGGCCGACAGCGCAGCGTCGCGCAGCCAGCAGTACCGATAGTCCCAGTTGCGAATGCCGCCGAGATGTTCGGGAAGCGACGTCGTCGGGGCGGCGGCGATGCCACCGCTCGGGCCGTACACCAACGCTTTGAGCACGAGCGCCGAGCGGCGGACGAAGTCGGGGGCCTCGCTCGGCAACTCGAGCAGCCCGGCCCAATCTGCCCAGAAGCGGGTGGTGTGGGCCCTCCTGCGCGACTCGTCCGACTCGCCGCGCAGACTCGCCGTGCCAACCCGCAGCTCGAGGGTGACGTCACCAGCGGACAGATCGACCGTGGCGTACGCCGTCTGATGCGGTCCGGAGGGTTCGATCTCCCAGTCGACACCCGGCGAGCGAAGCACGATCAGGTCGCGGGCGTTCGCCAGCTCGAGGCCGTCGTCGCGCACCTCGATCTGCGTCGGAAACCGCCCGAAATCGAGGCGTGGCGCGAACTCGATCGTCGCCGTCCCAGTGCCCGAGAGGTGGCGGATGAGATCGGACCGGCCAGCGATCAGGTTCGGGCGGCCGTCGGAAACGTCGAGATAGTCGGTGACGACCACCTGGCCATCGCCGAAGGTCGATTCGAGGATCATCGTCTCGTCGACGTACCGCTGAATCGGAGCGTCGCCGGTCGCTGACGACACGGTGAAGTGGCCTGCGGTCGGTCCGCCGAGCAGCTCGGCAAAGATCGCGGGATCGTCGAGGCGTGGTGCGCAGAACCAGGTGATCCGAGCGTCGGGAGTCACGATTGCAGCGGTGCGTTGGTCCGACAGGAGGCTGTGTTGCTCGATCGGGACGAGCCCGGCGCCGGCAAGCCAGTCCGCCCGCATCGTGGCCAGGTGTTCGAGCATCGTGGCGACGTCGCTCGTGTCGCCGACCCGGTACGGGGCAGCGGTCTCTCCTGCACCCACCTTGACGCCGACGTCGGGTCCGGTGAGCGTCGCGAACGCGTCTTCGTCGGTGACATCGTCGCCGACGAAGAGAACCGCACCCGCCCCAACACTGGACCGGAGCGTTTCGAGCGCGAGACCTTTGTTGGTCGACATCACGCCCAGCTCCGTGACCATTTTGCCCTTGCGCACGATCACGTCGTCGAGCGTTGCGGCGAAGGCGTCGACCGCAGCCACCGCGGCGGGGGCCGAGTCGGGGTCCATCGCTCGCCAGTGGAATGCGACCGAGGCGGGCTTCTGCTCGAGCGACGCTCCGGGGTGATCCCGGACGATCGCCGCAAGACCTTCGCCGATCGCGTCCCGGCGGGCGGCCACGTCGGCGTCCATACGGATGGCGAAGTCGACATCGAACTCGCTGCCGTGGCTCCCGACGAGGTGAATTTCGGCCGGAAGCCGACTCAACGCAGCCAGGTCACGCAATGCCCGAGAGGAGATCACGCCGACGTGCGTCTGGTCGAGTGTTGCGAGCGTCCGCAGGGCAACCGAGGTCTCGCGGTCGGGCACGGCGCGCATCGGGTCGTCGACGATCGGTGCGATCGTGCCGTCGTAGTCGGTTGCAACGAGCAACATCGGCGTGCGGGCGAGCTCGCCGAGCGCATCGAGCAGCGGCTCTGCGATCGGGCGGGCATCTCGAGACGGGGTGTTCGCGTCGGTCACGCGGACGACCGTACTGCGACGTCGATACTCTTCCGTGGAATGAACACACGACTGGTGGTGCTGTAGGTCACATGGAGACTGCTGAGGTCTGTTACCGCCACCCCGATCGTGCCGCCGGCGTGCGATGCCAACGATGCGAACGGATCATCTGCCCGTCGTGCATGCATCAGGCGTCTGTTGGCGTGCACTGTCCCGAATGCACGGCGAGCAACACGCAGAAGGTGTACACCGCAGCGACCCTCCCCGGCGCCCAAGGGCTCGTGACCCGAGCCCTGGTCGGCATCAACGCCGCAGTGTTCGTGCTTTCGATCGTCGCGCTCGGCGCGACGTTGTCGACGTCGGGACGTTCCGGGATCGACTATGGCACCTGGGCGCCAGCGATCGCTGACGGCGAGTGGTGGCGAATCGTGACCGGTGGGTTCATGCACAGCGGGGTCATCCACATCGGATTCAACATGTACCTGTTGTGGCAGATTGGTCTGCGGCTCGAACGCATGCTCGGCGAGATCGACTTCGGCCTGGTGTACATGACCGCACTGTTCGGGGGCTCGGTTGGGGCAATGCTGCTCGACTGGAGTGTGCCGGTCGTCGGTGCCTCGGGCGCTGTGTTCGGGCTCCTCGGCGTGATGGTGATGGCGCTACGAAGCCAGGGCATCGGTCTCTTCGACACCGGTCTCGGGATGCTGATCGGTCTCAACGTGTTGCTGAGCTTCCGCTCGGGTGTCTCGCTCGGCGGTCACATGGGCGGTCTGGTGATCGGCGTGCTGCTCGGGGTCCTCTGGTTCGGGATCGGTCCCGGTCAACCAAGCCCGCTACCTGGCGGCAAGCAAACGGCGCGCTGGGTGACGCTCGGTCTCGGTGTCCTGTTGTTTGGCGCCGCGATCGCCGTCGCTCAACAACCAATTCTCTGACGAAACGCCTGATTCAGGCGTTGAGGGAGCCGTTGCGGTAGCGGCTGGCGAGGTTCTGCAGATTCCGTTTCCAGATCTGGCGCAGGACGATCGATCCGAACGGTTCGCCAACCGGGCCCCCGAGCCACCACGGAAACGACAGCTCCTCCGCCCAACGGAACAGCGTGCGCTCGTTCGGCAGCGCCGAGAGAGTGAACGCGCCCGTCCCCGTCACGAGGCCGGTGTGGCGAACGCCCATCGTCTCCTCGTCGACCCACTCGGTGATCTCCATGACGTCGGTGAGCCGGATCGGGCCAACACGGGTTTCGCACTCGAACGTGGTCCCGACGCCCTCCCGCTCCGCCGACACGAACCAGATCGACTCCGCATCGTGCATCCACTCGACGTGTGATGCGATGTTGCGGAGATCCGCCCACACGACCGAGGGCGGGGCATCGAGTTCGGTTTCGACGGTGATGGCGACCATTGGGGCCGAGTCTGCTACAACATCGCCGATGGTCGCGCACCGAACCCGCTTTCCGGTTCGTTTCAACGAACTCGACCCCTACGACCACGTCAACCACGCCGTGTACGTCACCTGGCTCGAGGTGGGGCGGGTCGTCGCACTCGACGACATCGGACTCGGGCTCGACACGCTCAAGACGGATGGGTACCAGTTCGTGGTGACTGCCATCGACGTTCGGTTCCGTCGAGCGGCAACGGCGGGCGATGTCGTCGAGGTCGTGACCGGGATCGCAACCTTCGGCCGGGCCTCGACGGTGTGGCGCCAACGGATCGAACGTGGTGACGACGTGCTCGTCACGGCTGACGTGACCGTCGGCGTGACGAATGCCGCCGGACGGCCGACCAAGCCCCCCGTCCACGTGATGGAGGGGCTTCGGGCACTGGCACTCGAGGATCAGACGGCGACGTAGACGCTGACCGCAGCTCGAGCGTCGGGGTCCCAAGACTCGCCCTCCCACGAGGCGTACCGATCGCCGAGCCGAAATCGGGCGCGCACTGCCATCTCGTCGAGGGCGTCGATGTCGCTCATGCGGATCCGCCACGGTCGGAGTCGGATACCCGATTCGGTGATCTCGATGTGCTGGCCGGTGATGACACCGGCGTGCTCGGCCGTGGCGGTCAGCACGACCCGGTCGACGTCGACCGAACGAACCGTCAGCGGGTGGTCGTGATCGGACGGTGTGGTCGGTCGGACTGCCTCCACGACGAATCGTCCTCCGAGCCGAAGGAGGTCGCGTGCTGCCTCGAAGGCGCGCTGTTGAGACTCGACGGTGTCGAGATTGAACAGGGTGTTGGTGGCCACGATGACCAGATCGGCCCAGCCCCCGCGCAGTGGTACATCGGTCATCGATGCGCAGACCGCGGGCCCGGCAACCTCGGGGTCGAGCTGCTCGAGCATCCGCCGGGAGGAATCGACCCCGACCACGTTGTGGCCCCCGGCCTGGATCGCTCGAGCAAGGCGACCAGTCCCGACGCCGAACTCGACGACGGTCTGGGCTGCACCGAAACGATCCACGAACCGAGCGGTGGCTTCGGCGTCCGAGACGTCGTCGTACCAGTCGTCGTATACGTCGGCGAAGGAGTCGCCGTAGGTCGCGGGCCCGAACTGGCCCTGAGGGTGGGGCATGGGCTTCGGAACGTCGTTCACTGCGCAAGAATGGCGTAGTGGAGGCATTCGAAGCCAACAGGCGCGGCGACTCGGCCGTTGACGACGAAGCGTCACGACAGGTCCGCAGCCGGCCGGTCGGTGCGCTTCCCGAGGTCGAGGCTCTGCCGCCGCTGTCCTCGTACCGGGCGCTCGGCGTGTTCGACGAAGCGATCCGGTTCCTCCGGGCGGCGCCGTCCACGTTGCTCGGGGTGACGGTCGCCGTGCTCCTGCCGCTCCGACTGCTCGCCACCGCATTGCCGGGGTCACCGCTCCGCGACGCACGGCCGGATCAACTCCTCGACATCTTCGTCGGCAACCTGTCGTCGCCTGGAGCCGTCACCGCCGCCTTCGCGGTCGTCGCCGCCGACTCGCTTGCCTTGTTCACGGTCGCCACGGTGTACGGCGAGGCGATCGCGTCGTGGTACTCCCGCCAGCCCGTGACCACCGCCGACCTTCTTCTCGGCTCGATCAAACGCTCTCCGAGCATCCTCCTGGCCTGGGTGCTCGTGCACGTCATCGAGATCCTGGGCGCGCTGGCATCGTTCGGCTTTCTTGCCGTGCTGGCCGCGGTCTTCCTCGTTGCGACCGCCCCGGTGATGGGCGCCGAGGCGGCCGGGCCAATCGCCTCGATGCGACGAAGCAGCTTCCTTGCCCAATCCGCGCTCGGCCACACGTTCTTCGTCGTCGTCACCGTCGGTCTCGGGTCGTTGCTCATGCGGGTCATGATCGAAGGAGCGCCGTCGTTGCTCGGCTTCGAAGTGTTCCAAGTGCCGCTGTGGCTGCTCGCTGGCGTCATGGATTTCGTCGCTTCCGTCGTCGTCATCTCGTTCGTGGCCGCGTCGTCGTGCGTCGCCTACATCGGCCTCCGGGTCCGACGTGAGGGGATCGACCTCGAGATGCAGGCGGCGCGGGCTTTCGCTCCCCGAGCGCGCCGGCAACGAGGCCACCGATGATGCGTTCTCAGCTCAGCAACGACGACGCGAACGACCTTGCGGACGAGATTCTCCTTCGCGAGGAGTTTCTGCCAGCGCGCGATCCGGGCTGGTTTCAACGGTCCGTCGATCGGGTGATCAGCGAGGTTCTCGAGGTGATCGGCCGGGTGCTCGAGGCCCTCTTCGGCGGTGCTGGGTCGGGGGTGGGCGTCGGGCTGGCCTACGTCTTGTTGGCGTTGGCGCTCGTCGTGCTGATCCTCGCGATCGCCCGGGCGTTCCGCGGTCGGATCACCGATGACCAGGACGAACGACAGGCACGAGTCGTGTTCGACGAAGTCGTCGACGCGGAAGACCTCGAGCGGGACCTCGCGGCAGCAACTGCGTCCAGAGACTGGCGCGCCGCCGTGATCGCTGGGTTTCGGCTCGCCGTGCTCGACCTCATCGACGCCCGCCTTGCCGTCGATCGACCGGGCGCATCGATCGGCGACTTCGACCTCGACCTTCAGACGCGAGCCCCCGAACGCCTCGAGGCCTACCGACGCGCCTCGGACGGATTCGAGCGGGCGTTCTACTCCGATCTCGCGGTCGACGAGGCCGATCATCGTGCGGTCGTCGAACTGCGTCGTTTCGCCAGCGTCGTCGCCGGGGGAGGCACGAGATGACGGCGGTCGCGTCGTCCCGATCGAACCCACTGATGTGGGCTGGACTTCTCGCCGTCGCCGCGCTCGTCGTGCTGCTCTCGTTCACGTCGGACGACGACGCCGCGATCGGTGGGCGGGCCGACCCGAACGGCACGGGCCGAGAGGGGCTGCGAGCCCTCCGACTTCTGGTCGAGGAGAGCGGCGGCACCACGCAGTCGCTGAGCGTCCCCGATGACGACATCGAGGCCGCCTTGCTCGCGACTCGCGCCTACGACGACGTGCTGGCCGAGCTGAATGATGAGCCCGGCCAGACCGAGGCGAACTACGCGCCACTGCTCGCCTGGGTGGATCGTGGCGGCGTGCTCGTGACCGGTGTCGATGTCCCAGGCGGACCAACGATGACCGGCGACCTCACCGACGACGAAGACGCGATCCGCCGGGGTCAGTGCGACATCGATCAGCTCGACGGCGTGATGAGTCTCCGGGCCGAACTCTGGACTCCGATCGCCATCGCCCCGGCAGATCGATCCTGTTTCGGCGATGGCGAGACCGCTTTCGTCGTCCGCCGTCCACGCGGCGATGGGGCCGTCGTTCGTGTCGGGTCGCTCGATGTGTTCTTCAACCGCTTTCTGGACGACGCCGACAACGCCGCCCTCGCGGCGAGGCTCTTCGGGCTCGGCGATGGGGCGTCGCTCGCATTCCTGACTGGACCGGAGACCGGTCCGTTGTTCGGCGACGGCCCGGTGAACGAAGACGGCGAACCGGTCGGTGCCGGCGAATCGACCCTCTTGGATCTGCTCCATCCCGGAGTGATCCCGATGTTCGTCGGCCTCGCGGGCGCCGCCGTGTTGTTTGCGTTGGCGAGAGGTCGTCGACTCGGGTCGCCGGTGGAGGAGACCGTGCCGATCGAGCTCCCGAGTTCGGGCCACGTCGAAGCGGTCGGTCGCCTCTATGCCAAAGTCGAAGAGCCGCGCGCCCGCACCGCCGAACGCCTACGAGAAGACTTCCGCAGCGGAGCGTCGCGGCGATTCGGGCTGCCGCCTGACGCGCCCCTCGATGACCTCGTGCCGCTGATCGAGCCCGACCGGGATCGGCGACCGCAAACCCGAGAGCGTCTCACCGATGCGCCACTCGAGAACGACGAGGCACTCATCGAGCTCGCTCGGGACCTCAACGAACGACGACGCGCCCTCGCCGGGCGCGACGTCACCGACCAGATTGCGACACAGGAGTCCACGACATGACCGACCTGCCCCCACCCCCCGCAGAACCCCCACACGTCCCGGACGCAAACGTCCCTCCCGTCCCACCGCCCCAACCCGCCGCCCCGGGCGCCCCGGTTTCTGGTGCCGGCTCCGATGGGCGGGGGCTTGCCGACGCGCCGGATGTTGCTGCGTCGGCGGGCGCCCCGGTTTCTGGTGCCGGCTCCGATGGGCGGGGGCTTGCCGACGCGCCGGATGTTGCTGCGTCGGCGGGCGCCCCGGTTTCTGGTGCCGGCTCCGATGGGCGGGGGCTTGCCGACGCAGTGCGCACCGAGGTCGGGAAGGCTGTGGTCGGGCAGGCCGAAGTCGTCTCGGGCTTTCTCGCCGCGTTGCTCGCCGACGGACACATCCTCCTCGAAGGGGTGCCCGGCGTCGCCAAGACGCTGCTGGTCAAAGCAATGGCGTCAGCGCTTCACGTCGACACCACGCGCATTCAGTTCACCCCGGATCTGATGCCTTCGGACGTGACCGGCCAGCTCATGTACGAGCAACACACGTCCACCTTCGTCTTCCGGAAGGGCCCGGTCTTCACGAACCTGCTGCTCGCCGATGAGATCAATCGCACGCCTCCCAAGACCCAGGCGGCGCTGCTCGAGGTCATGGAAGAGCGACAGGTCTCGATCGGTGGCGAGATCCGCCCGCTGCCGGACCCGTTCATGGTGATCGCCACCCAGAACCCTGTCGAATACGAGGGGACCTATCCGCTGCCCGAGGCGCAGCTCGACCGCTTCCTCGTCAAGATCCGAGTCGGCTACCCCGACCGAGACGCCGAACAAGAAGTCCTCGCCCGGCACCATCGGGGCGCGGGATTGCACGAGGTTGCCTCGACCCAGCTTCAGGCGGTGGCAGATGGCGCCGCGCTCGAACGGGCCCGTGCAGACGTCCGACGGGTCGGCATGGACGATTCGATCCTCGGCTACATCACCGAGTTGGTGCGCTCGACCCGCTCGTCGGGAGTCGTCGATCTGGGCGTGTCGCCGCGAGGCGGTGTGGCGCTGCTCGGCCTGTCCAAGGCCTGGGCGTACATGTCGGGTCGCGACTTCGTCGTTCCTGACGACGTGAAGGCCGTTGCGCTCATGGGGTTGCGTCACCGCCTGCAGGTCCAGCCCGAGGCCGAACTCGAAGGCGTGACGCCCGACATCGTCCTCGCCGGGCTGCTCGACTCCGTGCCGGTTCCTCGCTGACGAGATGATCGTCCGCCCACGCCTCGCACTCTTCGCTGCGCTGCTCTCGCCCGGCGTCTTCGTGCTGGGCGACCGGCCTTGGGTGGCGCTGATCGTGATCGGGCTCGTCGTGTTGGCCGTCGCGCTGCTCGACTGGTTCCTAACCACGCCACCCTCCCAGATCGGCCTCGCCCGGCGCATTCCGGGTTCGGTGACTCTCGATCGGCCTGCGGTGATCGCGTGGACGCTTCGGAACAACCATCGGCGACCGGTCGAAGTGTCGTTCTCCGAGGCGCTGGCGCCGTCGTTGAACGCGGACGTGCGACGAGCCACGCTCGACCTCGCGCCCGGGCGTACGGCGACGGTGGAGACCGATGTGAACCCCACCAGGCGGGGTCGCTTCGGGCTCGGCGAACTCGTCGTCCGGACCCACGGACCGCTGGGCTTTGCGGGACGGCAGCAGACGAGGTGGATACCGAGTGAGCTCCGAGTCCTCCCAAGGTTCCCGAGCCGCGCCGAAGCCGAGATCCGGATCCGGCGCAGTCGACTCGAGCTCGGTGTCCGCGCCGCCCGGATGCGCGGCGGCGGCAGCGAATTCGACCAACTCCGGGACTTCACCATCGACGATGAGTTCCGCAAGATCGACTGGTCCGCGACGGCGCGCTCGGGCCGAACGATCGTGCGGACGTATCGGGCCGAGCGCAACCAGACGGTGATCAACGTGCTCGACAACGGGCGAACCATGGCGGGTCAGGTCGCGGGCGTGCCGCGGGTCGAGTACGCGATGGACGCGATCATGGCGGTGACCACACTGGCGACACGGCTCGGCGACCGGGCGGGTCTCCTCGTGTTCGACCGGGAGGTGCGTGCGTCGGTGCCGTCCTCGGCGAGAAACAACCAGCTCGGGCGGGTCACCGAGGCGATGTTCGACATCGAGCCGGCGCTCGCCGAGAGCGACTACCGCGCCGCCTTCACCGAGACACTGGTACGGTTCAGCCGTCGCACCATGCTTATCATTCACACCGAGCTGGTCGAGCAGGCCGTCGGCGAGTTCCTGCTCCCCGCTCTGCCCCTCCTGACCCGATCCCACCTCGTCGTCATCGCCGCAGTCCAGGATCCGCAGGTCGCCTCGTGGGCCGACGCCACCCCGACCACCATCGACGAGACCCACCGCCACGCGGCCGCCCGTCAGGCCCTGATCGAACGACAGCGAACGATCGCGATGTTGCGGCGCGCGGGTGCCACCGTCGTCGACGCAGTACCCGGCACGCTCGCGAGTCGGCTGATGGACCAATACCTCGACGTGAAGGCGACCGGTCGGCTCTGAGAAGCCTCAGCCGACGGGGACGTCGGCGTCACGGACTCGGGCTCGCTCGTTGACCCGCCCCGTGTGTCCGGCCGCTGCGGCGGACGGGCCGTACGCGAGCACGTACGCCCAGAACGCCACGAAGGCCGCGACCCCAATCGAGACCCGCGCACTCGTCGGGAGTGACGACGGCGTGACGAAGCCCTCGATCAGGCCGGCGAGCACGAACACGATCATCAACCCGATGATGATCGAGACGGACCGCTCGGCTTCCTCGACCAGTGCCCGGCTCCTCGACCGGTCACCGGGTGCCACGATCGACCATCCGAGCCGGATACCCGCGCCACCGGCGACGACGATGGCGGTCAGTTCGAGCAACCCGTGGGGGAGGATCAACCCCCAGAAGCGGTCAGCCTGGCCCGCGTCGTGGAACAGCCCCGCCGCAACGCCGATGTTGGCGCCGTTGTAGGCCAACAGGAGCAGCGTCGGCACGGCAAAGACGATGCCGACCACAAAGGCAAGGAAGCTCACCTGAATGTTGTTGGTGAGCACTTGTGTCGAGAACTCCGCCGCCGGCGCCGACGAGTAGTAGCTCTCGAAATCTTCGTTGATGTACGCCTCCCGAAGCGCGTCAGGAGCCAGTGCCTCGACGGCAGCCCGCGAGTTGGCGAGCCAGATGGCGACGCCAGCGAAGGGAGCGAGGAGTGCGACCGTCGAGATCGCGATCTGCGCACGCGCCGTCCAGATCGCCGCCGGAAAAGTCTCCGCGAAGAACGTCCGAAGCGCACCTCCCGCACGCGCCTGAGTTCCGTAGATGACGGCCCGGGCCTCGCTCACCGCCCGAGTCAGACGCCGGGTCAGCGGCGGATCCTCGAAGGTCGACCGAACATGCGACAGGTGAGCGCTGGTCCGCTCGTACCGGACCAGCAGCTCGTCGAGTTCGTCGCCGGTCAGGCGCTGACGAGGACGTTGGGCCTTCTCGACGAGCTCCTCGAGCCGAGCCCACTCGGCCGCGTTGTCGTGGACGAACCGGTCGAGCGACTGCACGCTCGCCACCGTAGTGCCACACGGTCCAGCCACGGTCGCACCGGCGTCTAGCGTGTGGACGTGACCGGAATTGTGTCCACGGGACGTGGCATCGTCACGCCGCAGGGCGTGATCCTCGACCTGCAGGCGGCTGGGGTCGGATCGCGCGGGATGGCTCGGGTCATCGATCTGATGGTGTCGATCGTCGTGCTCGGTGCCGTGAGCGGCATCGGAAACCTCATTGGTGGTACCGGTGGACTCGTGTTTCAGCTGTTGTTCGGTTTCGGAGTCATCTTCGGCTATCCGCTGATCAGCGAGACATGGTTCCGGGGACGCACGCTCGGCAAGTGGGTGCTCGGCCTACGAGTCGTCACGCTCGAAGCCGGACCGATCGGGTTTCGAGAAGCCATGATTCGCTCGCTGTTCCAGCTGCTCGACATCCTGATGAGTCTCGGAACGGTGGCCCTGATCTGCGGAATGCTCACCAACCGAAGTCAGCGACTCGGCGACGTCGCTGCGGGCACCTTCGTCATCGAAGACCCGCGCACGACACGGCACATCCCGCCAATTCCCTTCACGCCACCGATGGGCACCGAAGACCTCGTCGCCGACCTCGATGTGTCCCGGCTCACCCCCGCCCAAGAACGGGTCATCCGCTCATTCCTGCTTCGGGTCGGCGACCTGTCTGCAGATGCCCGGGTGGCACTCGCCGCAAACCTCGCAGCACGGACCGGGGAGGCGTTGGGGCATGATCGCCGACCCTTCATCAACGATGAGGTCTACCTGGTCGCGGTCATGGCGGCGCGACAGCTCCGCGAAGGTGGCCTCGCTCAGCTCGCGATCGACTCGCCGACAACCACCTGATTCGGCCACCGATCCGGGTCGGTGCGGGGTCGGTAACCTCGACAACGTGTCCGCCTACCTCGATCACGCCGCATCGTCGCCGCTTCGTATCGAAGCGCTCGACGCGATGATGCCGTGGCTCGAACACCACGACGCACACGCCAACCCGACCGCGTCGCATCGCCGGGGTCGTCGGGCCCGTCAGGCGCTCGATGACGCGCGTGCGATCATCGCCGACTCCGTTGGTTGCGGGCGCGGTGACGTCGTCTTCACCGGCGGTGGGACGGAGTCCGACAACGTCGCTGTCGGCCGAGGACGTCCCCCCGGAGCGTTGGTCGTCGGCGCCACGGAGCATCCGGCTGTGCTCGAACCGGCGCAGCGCCAAGGGGCGAAGGTCGCCCCCGTGAATGACGCGGGCATCGTGGATGCCGACACCGTCGAACCGCTCCTCGACGACACCACGGAGTTGGTCTCAGTGATGACCGTCAACAACGAAACCGGGGTCATCCAGCCGATCCGCGAGATTGCCGAGGTGGTTCGCCGCCGGACGAATGCGCTGGTCCACACCGATGCGGTCCAGGCGCTTCCGTGGCTCGACCTCGCGGTGCACGCTCCGGCGGACCTCCTCTCGGTGACCGGTCACAAACTGGGTGGCCCGCAAGGAGTCGGTGCACTCGTGATACGCAACGGATCAGATGTCGAACCGCTCCTCGTGGGGGGAGGCCAGGAACGGGACCGGCGCGCCGGCACCCAGAACGTCGCCGGCATCGTCGGTTTCGCCGCCGCCGTCCAAGCCTCGGCCGACGACCGCGCTGAACGTCTCGCCCGTATCGACGCCCTCGCCACCGCGCTGCTCGACGGGGTGACCGAGGCGATCTCTGGGGTCGAGCGCACCGTCTCGCGCGACGTTCGGGTCCCCGGCATCATTCACCTCACGATCGACGGCGTGCAGAGCGAACCGCTGCTCTTCCTGCTCGACGACGCAGACCTGGCGTGCTCCGCCGCGTCCTCGTGTGCGTCGGGGGCGCAGGGTGCTTCCCACGTCCTTTCGGCGATGGGCCTCGACACCGCCAACTGCGCGCCGCTCCGGCTCTCGCTCGGATGGTCGACGACCGAGGCCGAGATCGATGAAGCGATCCAGACCCTCACACAGGCGGTCACGACGCTTCGAGAACGGGCGGCGGTCCATGGCTGAACGGGTACTCGTCGCAATGTCAGGCGGCGTCGACTCGTCCGTGGCGGCCGCCCTCATGGTCGAGGCCGGCCACGAGGTCGTCGGCGTCACCATGAAGTTGTGGGGAGGTGAGTCGGACTCGGGCTGCTGCTCCGTCTCCGACGTCGACGACGCCCGGTGGGTGGCCGCCCAGCTCGACATCGAACACCACGTGTTCAACTTCGGCGAAGAGTTCCTCGAACACGTCGTCCAACCCTTCGTGACCACCCATCGCTCCGGTGGCACTCCCAACCCGTGCATCGAGTGCAACCGGCACATCAAGTTCGATCTCTTCCTCGATCGGGCGCGGGTGCTCGGCTTCGAACGGATCGTGACCGGGCACTACGCCCGAATCGTCACGACCGCAGACGGGTCGCGTCGGCTGGCGAGAGGGGTGGATCATGCCAAGGACCAGAGCTACGTCCTGCACATGCTCGACCAGGCTGCGCTCGCCCGGACGATCCTTCCGGTGGGGGAGTGGACCAAACCGGATCTCCGCGACGCGGCGCACGCCCGCGGGCTGCTCACCGCGGCCAAGCCCGATTCCCAGGACGTCTGCTTCATCACGAAGTCGGGAGGGCGAGAGTCCTTTCTTCGAGACCGTGGAGGGCTGACCCCTGGTCGGATCGTCGACGCAGCAGGGCGCGAAGTCGGGACGGTCGAATCGACCGAGCTGGTCACGATCGGGCAGCGCAAAGGCCTCAATGTGTCGGGGATGTCCGAACCCCAGTTCGTGGTCGACGTCGACCGCACGGAATCCGTGGTGACGATCGGGCCGCGTCGAGACCTCCGTGTCGAGGAGTCCCGGTTTGTCGATCCGGTTTGGGCGAACCTCGGCCACACGGGTCCGGCGCTCGTCCAGGCGAGCGCCCACGGCGAGGCGTTGCCGGCGGTTGTTCACGGCGATCGTGTGGTGTGGGACCAACCGAGAGATCGGGTCGCGCCGGGCCAGTCACTCGTGTTCTACGAGGCGGCGCCGGCGCTCGCCGATCAGACGATCATCGGTGGAGCGATCGCCACCTGACGGGCAGGACCGACAGATCAGGCGAGCGCGGAGAGGATTTCGTCGATCTCGGCCGTGGTCGTTCGAGGGTTGACGAAACAGAACCGGAAGATCGGCGCTCGATCGAGCCGAGACGGCGTCACGAACGCCAGACCCGCCTCCAACGTGGCTTCAGTCCACGCCTGGTATTCCTCCGCGGTCCAGCCGATCCGTCGGAAGGCGACGACCGACAGCGACGGCTCGTGGGCCAGCTCCACGTAGTCGAGCCGGGAGATTGCGTCTGCAGCGTAGGCGGCCAGGTCGAGGGTGATGTCGACCGCCTCGGCGTACGCATCGGTGCCATGCGTGGCCAGCGAGAACCAGAAGGGCAGTCCGCGGACCCGGCGCGTGAGGTGAATGGCGAAGTCGCTCGGGTTCCAGTCGCCGTACGCATCGAGAAAGGCGAGGTAGCCGGCGTGTTGGGCGTGAATCGCCCGAGCAGCGTCGGGATCGCGGTAGAGAAGCGCACAACAGTCGAACGGGGCGAAGAGCCACTTGTGCGGATCGACGATGAAGGAGTCCGCATGTTCGAGGCCCGCGAAGAGCGGCCGTGTGCGTTCGGTCGCGAGGGCCGCTCCGCCGTACGCTCCGTCGACATGGAGCCAGATGTCGGCTGCTCGACACACGGGTCCGAGCGTGGCGAGGTCGTCGACGACGCCGAGGTTGGTGGTGCCCGAGGTGGCGACGACGCCGCACACCCGGTCGCCGTGCTCGGCGAGGGCTCGCTCGACCGCAGGCCCGGCGAGGCGACGCTGCTCGTCGGTCTCCACGGCGATCACGTCGGCGCCCATCACCTGGGCAGCTGCCTTCACGGACGAGTGCGCTTCGGCGGAAACGAGAAACGCCCACGGGCTGCCGGGATCGGGACGGGTCGTCTGCGCCGAATGACGGGCGGCCACCATGGCGGCGAGGTTGCCGATCGTCCCCCCGGGCACGAACACGCCGCCGGTTCCTTCGGGCATCCCGGCGATCGAGCGGACCCAATCGAGCGCCTGGTTCTCGGCCCAGATGGCACCCGACCCCTCGAGCCACGAGCCGCCGTAGATCGAGCAGGCGCCGACGACGAGGTCGAACAACACGGCGGCCTCGGTCGGGGCCGCCGGTACGAACGACAGGTACTTCGTGTAGTCGACCGACAGTGACGCCGGCTCGAGCACGTCGGCGAACAGCTCGAGCGCTCGGGGGCCGCCGATCCCGTCTGCGGTGATCGTCTGTCCGCAGATCGAGTCGAGCTCTTCGGAAGTTCGTGGCGCGTTGAGTGGAATCGGATCGAGACGGGTTCGGGCCCGGGCGTACGCGATCACCTGCTCGGCGAGAGCGTCGGTCTCTTCGGTCCAGTCGTGCATCCCAGCCATCTCAGCCGGCGCCCACGACGTCGAAGAGCAGCTCGAACTGGACGTCGATGGCGTCCTCGGCGTCTTCGTCCATCGTCCCCCACGTGATCAACTTGTTGCGGGTCGAGTCGTCGGGGAACACGAAGCGGTTCTCTGCCAGCCCGCTGCTGTTTCGTTCCGCCTCCGCCTGGACGCCGAGGACGGGGGTCACGTACTGGACCCAATCGGCGATGGCGACGGCGTTCGATGGCTCGTACACCCAGTTCATCCACGCGGCAGCCGCTCGAACGTTCGGTGCCCCACGCGGGATCACCATCGTGTCGAACCAGAAGATCGCGCCTTCGTCGGGGATGACGAACTCGAGATCCGGGCGCTGGTCGATCATCCCGACGGCGTTTCCGGACCAGGCCATCGAGGCAGCGATCTGGCCAGCTTCGAGGAGGTCGACGAAATCGTCGAAGACAAGTGCCGTGATCTGGCCGGACTCCACGGCCCGTTCGATCGTCGCCAGCCCGGCCGCGGCGGTCGCCGGTGTGGGTCTCGAGGGGTCGTCGCCATTGGCCAACATGCCAAAGCCGACCGCCTCGCGCATCTCGCCGATCAAGGCGACGCGGCCCCGGAGGTCGGCTCGGAACAACAGGTCCTCGATCGACGTGAGACCGCCCGTCTGGGCGGGGTCGTGTGCGATACCGGTGATGCCGGCCTGCCAGGGCATCTGGAACCGGGATCCACGATCCCAATCGTTCGTGGCGAAGACGGGGTCGATGTTGACGTGGTTCGGGATGAACTCGAGCGGGAGCGGCTCCGCGGCACCGGCGCGGATCATTCGTGCCGCAAGCCAGTTGGTCGGCGTGATGACGTCGAACGTCGGCATGAGCCCGGGATCGGCGAGAAGCGGTTTGATGAACGTCTCGAAGCCGCTGATGTTGTCCTCGTAGGTCTCCTGGTAGTCGAGACGGATGCCAGTGTCGGCTTCGAAGGAAGCGAGGAGATCGAGGTCGAAGTATTCGGGCCAGTTGACCACCCGAAGCTGATCGAGCTGGCCAGAAACGGTGAGATCGCGTTGAACGCCGCAGCCGGCGGCGAGTCCGAGCGCCGTGACCGAGGCGCCTTGAAGGATCGAACGTCGGCTGAGCGTGCGTGGAGGAGTCATGGGTGCCGTCTCAGTAGTACTCGTTGATGCGGGGCTGATAGCCAGCAAGCGCGGCGGCACTCGCCGCCAATGCCAGAAGAATCGAACCGATGAACAGCCACGCCGAACGGCGCGAGGCAGACTCGACCGCCGCGTCGAACTGATCGCGGTTCTCGAGGAGCGCGGCTTCCAGCGACGTCGTGAATCCCGTGAAGTCCGTCGTCGTCCCGTCGCCGAGAACGAATCGGTCCCATCGGGTGCGCAGCGACTGGGCGGCAGCGGCTTCACGTTCGTTGTCCGACGCGGCGAGGAGACCGTCGATCTGATCGGTGACCTGAGAGGCGAGCTCTCGTCGTGCGCCGTCGCCAAAGGACTGTGCCCCGACACGAGCCGCAGCGTCGCGGGTCTTGAACTCGAACCCGACCCGTTGGATCTCTGCGGTCGTCTCGATCGCTTGGTAGCCGTCATCGCGTGCGGACTGGAGATCGACCGCTCGTCCGGCCGCAGCGAGGAGCAACCACACCCCGAGCGCGATCACGAGCACGGTTGAGAACAGAAGCCCGAGGTTGAAGCGCCGGCGAGTTCGTGCGGCGAGCGACCGTTGAGCGATGACGAGGCCGATCACCGTGATGATGAGCAGCACGACAGCGATGCCGGTCGGGATCAGGCCGGCACTGATGTCGCCGTCGAGGCGGGCGGTCGCCGTCTCGGAAACGGCAGCCGCGTTGTCGATCATTCCTCCGTCTCCGCCGACGAAATCGATCGCCCGTGCGAGCTCGGCGACATCGTCGCCGACACCGTCGAGGGTGCCCTCGACGGACGCCGCATAGGTGATGAGATCGCCGCCGATCGCTTCGAGACGTTCGTGGTCGTCGGTGTCTTCGATCGGGGTTCGGGCGGCGAGACGCTCGATCTGGCGGGCGGCTCGGTCCATTGCCGTCTCGTAGGCGAGGCGGCTCTGGCGGTCTCCCGTTTCCCCGGCGAGGAACACCGACGTGTTCGATGCGTCGGCTTCGGCGAGGCTGGCGATCAGTTCCTGAGACCCGATCAGGAGCGGGCCCGTGCTGTCGCGAATGGAGTCGGTCGCGGATCCCATCCGGACGGCGGCGATGGCGCTGAACGTCCCGGACAGTGCGATGAGCGCGACGAGGGCGACCGACCAGGTGCGCAGGCGGGCGGGTGGGGAGTACAGGCGTTCGGGCGACAGAAAGGGCCGTGTCACGGCGCCCACTGTAGGTGCGCCATGCTGGTGGGATGGACGACGCCCAGATCGCCCACAAGCTCGTCCAGCTACGCGCCGCCGAATCGCGCATCGCCGAGGACCTGCTCCAACTCGACGAACACCCGACGTACACGCTGCTCGTTGCGGGGGACATGGCGGGCACGACCGGGCGCAGGGTGAACGCAATCATGGCGGACGCGCCCTTGCTGTGGACGTGGCTTGGCTCGCTACGAACCCACCTCGATCGGGCGGACGCACTCCGCAACGAGGACCGAGGCTGGTTCTCGGGCCCCCGAACCGACGTCGGCGAACTCCTGGTCGGACGCACGCTGGAGCTGAACCGGGCGACGGTTCCGGCTCGTTTGACTCCCCCGGGTGTGTCGGTCGATGCCGATGGCACGCTGCGTGTGACGCCGGACGAGTGCATTGGGCTGATTCGCCAAATCCGCGAGCCCGTCCGGCGAGCGGTCGCTGACGTGGATGCGGTGTGGAGCGATCTGATTCCGCGTCTGGAGGCTGCCGAGACATCGCTCAGGCACGCCGAAGCTGTCGCGGAGCGACTGGCGATGGATGTCCCGGAGTTGGTCCCTGCTCGCCAACGCCTCGAGGCCGTGCGGGCGTCGGTTGTCGAAGACCCCTTGGGTCTTGCCTCGTCGGTCGGGCGTGATCTGGATTCGCTCGTGGCCAGGGCGGCCGCCAAGGTCGGGTCGGTCGAGCGCGCGCATGATTCGTTGTCCAGCGACGTTGCACGCGCCGAGGGGCTGGTGACCGAGTTGCGGGCTTTGCGGGCACGTGCGGCTGCGTCGTGGTCCGAGGCCAACGCCAAGGTTCGACCGGCTTGTCGTCTCGTCCGTGTGCCGTCCGCCGCGGCCATCGACGGGCCCAACGGGCTCGCGCACCGGCTCGCGGCGATCGTCGACGAGAATCGTGACTGGCGCGACGCCCGAGCCGAACTCGATCGGTGGCTCACCTCGGCCGGGAGACTCCGCGCACAACTCGAACGCTCGGTCGCCTCGAATCGCGCGCCGCTGGAGCGACGCGACGAGCTCCGCGGGCTCTGGCGGGCGTACGCTGCCAAGCTGGCGACGATCCCCGAACCCCGTCGCCAGGCGCTGCAGGAGCTCGGCGATCAGATCCATCACGAGCTGCATCGGACGCCGACCGATCTGGCTCGAGTCGAATCGCTGCTCGAGGAGTTCGTCACGTCATCGAGGTGACCGCCGCTACTGTGCACGTCGTGGCGAACTGCACCGAAATCGGCTGCGACGGCAGCTACACCGCCGACGGGTACTGCGACACCTGCGGAATGGCGAGACGGGCGACGTCGTCGACGACGACCCCCGCCGCCACCAATTCACCCGCAGCCCCACCGCCACCGCTGGCTGCAGCCGCAACCGGCTCGTGCCCCGACGCCACCTGTACTGGCTCGATCGCAGCCGACGGGTATTGCGACACCTGCGGACTCGAGGGTGGTGCGGCGATGCGCACCGGGGCCATTGCGCAGCCAGACCCGTCGGGCCCGATCGTCGAGCCGACGATTGCGGCCCCGGCGGCCCCCACGACGTCTCGACGCTTGAACCCGGCCGGTGGCTCAGGCGTCACGCGGCGAACGAGCTCCACCGGACGAGCCGTCGGTTCGGGTCTCGGTGCCGGGCTGGTCTCGGTCCCACCGACGACTGCAGGCGACCCGGCAGCTGCGGTCATGTCGCAGGAGAAGATCGCGGCCGTGCTCGGGGAGAAGCCCGAAGACGAGCGCTTCTGCTCCGCATGTGGGCAACCGGTGGGGAGAGCCAGCGGCGACAAGCCAGGCCGCGTCACTGGTTTTTGTTCCAACTGCCGGACGCCGTTCGACTTCGTGACGAACATGCCGTCGCTGAGTGCGGGAGAGCTGGTCGGTGGCCAATACGAGATTCTCGGTCCGATCGCCCACGGCGGCATGGGCTGGATCTACCTCGGTCGTGACCGCGCCGTCTCGAACCGATGGGTCGTGCTGAAGGGGCTCCTGAACGAGGACGACCCCGACGCGGTCGCGTCGGCGGTCGCCGAGCGACAGTTCCTCGCCCGCATCGAGCACGGAAGCATCGTCAACATCTACAACTTCGTCACCTGGCGAGGCGCCGGGTACATCGTGATGGAGTTCGTCGGTGGGCAATCGCTCAACTCGAAGCTCAAGGACCGACGTCGTTCGAACGGAGGGACGCCCGACCCGCTGCCGCTGACCGATGCGATCGCCTACATGCTCGGCGTCCTGCCGGCGATCGGCTACCTCCACGAGCAGGGGCTCGTCTACAACGACCTCAAGCCGGCCAACATGATGGCGGTCGGTGACGGCGTGAAGCTGATCGACGTCGGCGGGGTCATGGCCGCAGACGATCAGGCCGCCGCGATCTTCGGGACCCAGGGGTTCCAGGCTCCGGAGGTCGCCGAGGTCGGACCGTCGGTTGCGTCCGACCTCTTCACGGTCGGGCGAACCTTGGCCGTGCTCACGCTGAACTTCGTGTACCACCAGGGTCCGTACCTCCACACGCTGCCACCGGTCGGCGACCAGCCCGTATTCGGTCGGTTCGAGTCCTTCCATCGATTCCTGTTGAAGGCGACGGCGCCTCATCCCGACGACCGTTTCCAGTCCGCCGACGCCATGGCGGAGCAGCTGACCGGTGTGCTTCGCGAAGTCGTGGCGATCTCCACCGGTTCTCCCAAGCCCACCGTTTCCAGCCATTTCAGCGGCGACCGGTTGGCCGCGCGACTGCTCGACGACGAGTCCGATGGGGGCCCAGACTGGCGAACGCTGCCCGTTCCGTCGGTCGACCCGAACGATCAGGCCGCGCCATTCCTGGCCGACCTGGCCGAGGACGAACCCCCATTGGTGCTGAGTGCCATCGCCGCCGCCCGCCGAGAGGGGCTCATCGAGGCGACGCAGGAAGTCCGATTCCAGATGGTCGCCGCCCTGGCGGCGACAGGGCAGGACGCATCCGAGGTGCTTCGAGAAGCGGCGGAACACGACCCGTGGGACTGGCGTCTGCGCTGGTACCGAGGCCTGCTCGGCCTCCGGATCGCGAAACCTGCCGAGGCGGCAGAGGACTTCAGCGCCGTCTGGACCGAGCTTCCCGGCGAACTCGCGCCGAAGGTCGCCGTCGGCCTGGCCGCGGAGCTCGCCGGTGAGTTCGATCGAGCCGCCGAAGTGTACGGAGAGGTGATTGCGGTGGATCCGAGCTTTGTTTCGGCAGCGTTCGGCCTCGCCCGGTGTCGGAGCGCGGCCGGCGATCGTCGTGGCGCCGTGGATGCCTACCTCGCCGTGCCGGAGAGTTCTGCTGCCTACACCGAGGCCCGAGTCGCATCGGCGCGAGCGCTCGTGGACACGGTCGTCAGCAAACCGAGCGCCGACGACGTGCACGCCGCCGCGGCGACCATTGAGTCGGCCAGGCTGGACGCCGCCGCAGAGTCGCTTCTGGCGGCGGAGGTCCTCGAAGGGGCACTCGTCGCGATCGAAGCCGGTGCGTTGGCCGAGGACCCCCAGGTCCGTGTCTTCGATCAGCCGATGACGGCCAACGGACTTCGATCGGCGCTCGAACGAACGTATCGGGCCCTCGCTCGTGTGGCGTCGACGCCCGAAGAGCAGTTCGCCCTGGTCGACAAGGCCAACGCCGTCCGGGTCCCGAGTCTGTTCTGAGTTGATGAGTCGGTGACGATGTTGGTGTGTCCCGCGTGCGGCGAGGAAGCTGCGTCCGACCAGGCGACCTGGTGTGAGGCCTGTGGCGCCGACCTCGGCGGCTCGGTCGGCGCCGTCGGCGGTCCCTCGTGCGTCGAATGCGGAGCCTCGTCGGACCTGATCATGGATGGCTTCTGTGGTCAGTGTGGCCGCAAGCAACCCGGGCCTCGTGACCACCTGGCCGAAGCGCTCGACGGCGTGGCCGCAGTGACCGACAAGGGCCTGCGCCACCACCACAACGAGGATGCGTTTGCCATCGGTGTTGTCGAGCAGGGCTGGGTCGCCGTCGTCTGCGATGGCGTCTCGAGCACCGACCACTCCGATGACGCTTCTCAAGGCGCGGCGGACGCAGCGCGGGATCGGCTCGTCGGCGACCTCGCAGGAATCGACGTCGGCGACGCCGCTTCCCTGGAGGCGGCGATGGTGGCCGCGGTTGATGCCGCGCAGGCCGCGGCGGCGCGCGTGGAGTATGTGGAGGACGGCCGAGGACCCGCGTCGACGACCATCGTTTCGGCAGCGCTCCTTCAGACCACGGACGGATTTCGTTCTGTCGTCGGATGGCTTGGCGACAGTCGCGCCTACTGGGTCGACGCCGACGAGACGGTGCAGCTCACAGTGGACGACGAGATCGATGGCAGCATCAGTCGGTGGCTCGGCCGCGATGCGGGCGACGTGACGCCCTCGGTGCACATCGCCGATCATCCGGCCAATCGCGCAGAACGCGGACGCCGGCACCTTCTCGTCTGCACGGACGGACTCTGGCGTTACGCCGACACCACCGATGCCATGGAACAGTTGGTCGCCGACTCTGCAGGGGAGAACGTTGATCCTGCGGGCCTGGCGGAATCGCTCGTGGACCATGCAGTGGAGGCCGGCGGACACGACAACGTGACCGTCGCGGTCATCGCTGCTGCTCGCTAACCAACGTCGCGAGGCGGCCGTCGGCAAGAATGCAGACATGACGAGTTTCGAGGCCAACGTCTTCCAGAACGAGTACCTTCTGCCCGGCGGTGAGGTCGTCGATGCCGTCGTCACGGTCACCGCGTTCGAGGGCACGGCAGTCGGTGCGGCCGCCGACGTCGTCGAGGTGATCGTCGTCGATGTCTCCGGCTCGATGAACGAGGACGGCGGATCCAAGATTCGAGCCGCCCGGACGGCGACCGCGGCCGCGATCGACGTGCTCCGCGATGGCGTCAAGTTCGCGGTTGTCGCCGGCAACCACGAAGCCAAGGCGCTCTATCCGCCGCACGGTCGAGTCATCGAGGCTGACGACCGCAGTCGCGCCGAAGCCAAAGCGGCGGTCTCCCGAATCGTTGCCGACGGCGGTACGGCCATCGGATCGTGGCTCCGGGGGGCGCGTCGTCTTCTCGCCGACCATCGCGACTCGATCGCTCACGTCATCTTGCTCACCGATGGTCGCAACGAACATGAAGAACCCTGGGAGCTCGACAAGGCGATCGCAGACTCGGTCGGCTTGTTCGAGTGTGATTGCCGCGGGTTGGGTGCCAACTGGGAGGTCGACGAACTTCGGAAGATCTCCGACGCTCTGCTCGGCACGACGGACATCATTCCGCGCCCCGACCAGATGGAGGCGGCGTTCCGCGAGCTCACCGAGCAGACGATGGCCAAGCAGGTCGCCAACGTCGGGCTCCGGCTGTGGACGCCGAAGGGGTCGACGATCGAGTTCGTCAAGCAGGTGGCGCCGACGCTCGAAGATCTGACGGACCGCCCCGTCGATGTCGACGCGCTGACACGGGACTTTCCGCTGGGCTCCTGGGGCGACGGTGAGACCCGTGACTACCACGTGCGGATCAGGGTTCCGACGGGAGCGATCGGCGACGAGCGGTTGGCGGCGCGTGTCATGCTCGCGGTCGGCGAGACGACGATTCCCGTTGCGCTCGTCAAGGCGATCTGGACCAGCGACGAAGGGCTGTCGACTCGAATCAATCGGGAGGTCGCGCACTACACCGGCCAAGCAGAGCTCGCGGACGTCATCGCTGACGGACTTGCGGCTCGTGCCGGTGGCGACGATGCCACGGCGACGGTGAAACTCGGGAGGGCGGTCCAGCTGGCACACGAGGCTGGCAACGACGACACCGTGAAGCTGCTCCAGAAGGTCGTTGACGTCGATGACCCGAAGACCGGAACCGTGCGGTTGCGCCGACAGGTAGAAGCCGTCGACGAGATGGCGCTCGACGTGCGTTCGACCCGCACGGTCCGAGTCCAACGGAAGGGCTGATCGTGGCCGTCATCTGCCCGAACGGACACGAGTCCGAATGGGACGACTACTGCTCGGTGTGCGGCGTGGCGATCGCTGGCACTGCAGCCTCAAACCAATCACCAACACCAGACCCGCCCTCACCGCCGTCGGCGGGAGAGGGGGAAATCTCCTGCGCCAACTGTGGAGAGCCGGCGAGCGAGACCGACGTGTTCTGCGAGAACTGCGGCTACGACTTCTTGTCCGGGAGTCTCCCGGACGTAGTCGAGACGCCAGCCGAGCCATCAGCATCAGGCGCGGATCGGGTGCGTGTCTCGGTGGACCTGGCGTTCTTCGACCGGATGGGCTTCGAGGGCGTCGACCCGCCGTCGACGATTCCGGACCCGGTCGAGGTGGAGCTCCCGCCGACCGACATCCTCATCGGCCGAGCGAGCGAATCGCGTGGGACCTTTCCCGAGATCGACCTACACGGGCTCTTCGAGGACGCGTCGGTCGAAGATCCGGCTGTGTCGTCGAGTCACGCACGGCTTCGCAAGAGCGGCGCCACGTGGACGATCACGGATCTCGGCTCCACCAACGGGACCTACGTCGACGGGGCGGACGATGCGATCCGCCCCGGAGAGCTCGTACCTGTGGCGCCGGGTGTGGTGATCAACGTCGGTGCGTGGACTGCCATCACCCTCCTCGACTGATCGGGTGCGATCGCCGAGCTTCCGGAGTCATCCAATGGTGTACCCGCGTGCCTTTGCTTCGGCCACGACGGCGCCCGGCCGATTGGGGCTGACCACGAAGCCCTCGATCGGTGTTGGAGCGAGTGGTTCGTCGGTGCGTTCGTTGACCATGACCGCCGACGGCTCGGCGAGCTGAGCCCGAAGGGCAAGTCCGATCGAGCCGAGGCTGAGATCGCGTTGCTCCGTGTCGGCCGGTGCGGGGCCGAAAAGTGCGATGTCGGACTTGCGGAAGAGCTGGGGTTCGCGAAGTGCGGTCTTGTCGTGGACGACGACGCCTGCGGGGACGAAGACGAGCCACCTCGTCGACAGTCGATGAAGCGCTTGTGCGGCGAGGACGGCGAGTGGCATCCCGAGGACGAGTGCGAGCCCGCCGAAGACCCAACGTTCGGCGAGCAGGAGCAGGGGTCCGCCGAGTGCGCCGGTGACGATCACGAGCCAGACCAGGGCGAGCGGTCCGAGCAGGAGCGCGCCGGGAGTGCCGAGCAGGAATCGCCGTTCGTCGCCATAGCTCGAGCCGTCGACGAATCGGTCCTGGACGGCCGCCCGAAAGGTGAGGAACGGCAGGGCGCCCGACACCACCGTGACGATCGCCTGCCCGGTACCGCTGTCCGCGGCAACCGCCGACCATGCGGATGCGGCAAGACCGCCGGGAACCAGAACCCGCATCAGGGTGAGCGTTTCGGTGCGCGGGACCATCGAGGCGATCAACGCGATCGCCCACAACGTCCAGGCGCCGACGCCAACACCGACTCGGAACGCCTCGCCGGCGCCGTCGAGGGCGTCGGAGAGCGTCGGTCCCACAAGGAACGGAAGTCCGAGAAGGCTGGCCCTGAACAACCAGAGGTCAACGTCGTCCCGGTTCACCCGCCAAACGGTAGCGACAGACGGCACGGCTAGCATCGCCGCAATGGCGAAGGACACAGACCCGCGCGAAGAAATCGTCGAGCTTCGAGCGCAGGTCGCCCATCACTTGCACCTGTACCACGAGCTCGATGCGCCGGAGATCCCCGACGCAGACTTCGACCAACTCGTCCATCGGCTGCGTGCGCTCGAGGACGAGCATCCCGCGCTCGTCGCCGAACTCAACGCCGATCGCGCCGGTTCGGCGTCGCCGGGCCAACAGGTCGGTGGCGCCCCGTCCGCTGCGTTCGCCCCGGTGACGCACGACGTCCCGATGATGTCGCTCGACAACGCGTTCGACGTCGACGAGCTCCGCGGGTGGGGAGAACGGCTGGAGCGCCGCCTCGGCGACGAGCGGACCATCGATCTCTGGAACATCGAGCTGAAGTTCGATGGCCTTGCGCTTTCCATCCGCTACGAGGACGGCCTGCTCGTCCGTGCGGCGACTCGTGGTGACGGGTCGACCGGCGAAGACGTCACCCATACCGTCCGGACGATCGCGGACATCCCGCATCGGCTTCCCGCCGGGGCGCCTCCGGTCGTCGAGGTTCGCGGCGAGGCGTACATGCGCAAGTCGACGTTCGATGCGCTCAACGACGCGCAGGAAGCGGCCGGGCTCAAGCCTTACGTGAATCCGCGCAACGCCGCCGCGGGCTCGATCCGTCAGAAGGACGCCGCCGTGGCCGCCGAGCGAGGTCTGTCGTTCTGGCCGTATCAGCTCGGGCGCGTGGACGACGGCCCCGAGCTCCTTCGTCACAGCGACACGTTCACCTTTCTCGAGTCACTCGGCTTCGTGGTCAATGACCATCATCGGATCGTCTCGACACTCGACGATGTGGTGGCCTTCATCAGGGAGTACGAGCGCAAGCGCCACGATCTCGATTACGAGTTCGACGGCGTCGTCGTGAAGGTCGACGAGCTCGACATGCAACGAGAGCTCGGCAGCACGGCTCGGGCGCCGCGGTGGGCGATCGCGTACAAGTTGCCTCCCGAAGAGCGGGCCACTCGACTCGTCGACATCCCGATCTCGATCGGTACCAACGGATCCGCCACCCCGTATGCCCTGCTCGAACCGGTCTTCGTCGGGGGAGTGACCGTCACGAACGCCACCCTGCACAACGAAGATCAGGTTCGGGCGAAAGACGTTCGTCCCGGCGACATGGTGATCGTTCGCCGTGCCGGTGACGTGATCCCCGAAGTGGTCGGACCGGTGCTCTCCGAACGACCAGCGGGATCGACGGCGTGGGAGTTCCCCACCGAGTGTCCGATGTGTTCGACCGCTCTTGTCCGACCAGACGGCGAAGCACGCCACAAATGCCCCAATCTCGACTGTCCTGCACAGGTCCGTGGGCGGATCGAGCATTTCGCACAGCGGTCCGCGATGGACATCGAGTTCTTCGGTGAGCGGACGATCGATCTGTTGGTGACCGAAGGGGTCATCAGCGATGTCGGGGACGTGTTCGAGTTCGATCTCGAGGTGCTGCGATCCTTCGAGGGGTTCGGCGACACGTCGATCGACAACCTCCGAGCCGCCCTCGATCGGTCTCGCACCCGACCGCTCGGCAAGGTGATCTTCGGGCTCGCCATTCCCCACGTCGGATCCTCCAACGCCGCGCTGCTCGCCAAGGCGTTCGGTTCGCTCCAGTCGCTCAGCCACGCAACGGTCGAACAGATCGAGGCGATCGATGGTCTCGGGACGGTCATCGCAGAGAGCGTGGTGGAGTGGTTCTCGACCGACGGTGCCCAAGCAATCCTGGCCAAACTCGATTCCGGTGGTGTTCGGCCGGTCGCCCCCGAGGTGTCAACGCTCGAACCCACGTTGAGCGGCAAATCCGTGGTGGTGTCGGGAGGTCTCGCCAACTACGGCCGTGCCGAGGCAAAGGCCGCCATCGTCGATCGGGGCGGCAAAGCGCCCGGATCCGTGTCCAAGTCGACGTTCGCTCTTGTCGTTGGCAACGACCCCGGAGCGAGCAAGGTCACCAAGGCCGAGGACCTCGGCATCCCGATTCTCGATGAAGCCGGCTTCGAGACGCTGTTGGAAACCGGCGAGCTGCCAGTCTGAGCCCTCAACGGTTTCGTGGCGGGTGCCGATAGACCAACCGGACCATCTGACCCGAGCGAAAAGGCATTCCGCCATGAACATTCTCCGAGGCAACCCGACTGCTCGAACCGCGGCGCTCGTGCTTGCTGGCGCCCTTCTCGTGGCATCGTGCGGCGGCGAGGACACGGACGACACCTCGACGGACGCTCCGACGGCCACCGAGGCTGAGGTCACGACGACCGAAGCCGAGACCACGACGACAGAGGCCGAGGTCACGACGACGGAGGCGGAGACCACGACGACCGAGGCGGACGACGACGCCGTCGTCGACGACGATGCAAGTGCGGGATCTGATCCTTCGGTCGACGTGATCGCGACGGGCGATGACCTCGAGTACTGCCAGGCAAAGGTCAATGCCGAAGCCGCAGCGGACTCCATGATCGACTTCTCGACCGAAGGCACGCTTGCGATGTTCGATGATCAGCTCGATCGCATGTCGGCCGTATCGGTGCCCGCCGCCATCGCCGACGACTTCGGCGTCGTTTCGACTGGGTTGCAAGAGCTACGGGACATTGTCGCGGAGCGTCAACTGACCTTCGTGGCGTTCCTCGACGATCCGGAGATCCTCGCAATCATCGAGGCACCCGAGTACACGGCGGCCGAAGAGAACATCTCCAACTGGGAGACAACCAACTGTGTTGGGGTCGAGCCGACCGAAGTCTTCGACGAGTCCGACCCGGCTGACGTCGCCGCCTCGTTGTTCGAAACCGAGGAGGGACGCGAGCTGATGGTCGAGCAGATGATGCTTCTGGGGCTGACACCGGAGGATGCGGAGTGCTTCGTGAACGAACTCGATCCGTCGGTGCTCGAGCTGATGGCTCAGGCCGATCCCACGGCCGGTGCCGACGGCATGGATCCGGCGTTGATTGGCCCGCTGTTCGCCGCACTCGAGACCTGTGAGATTCCGCTCACGTCGCTCATGGCGGCGATCGGAAGCTGAGGTCCCGGCGGCGAATGCCGCGGCGTCAGGTCACCTGAAAGCACCAACGGATCGTCTGTACGTCGGCGCGGTCGTCCTTCGGCCAGATCGTCGCCGTCACACAGTTCGACTGCGGTGGAAACACCTCGAGCACCTTGCCGTCTCCCGGCTTGAAGACGAACTGACCGAGATTCGCCTGAAAGTTCTCGTCGAGTTGATTGGCCGGTACAGGAATCGTTTGGCCGTCGCTCGTCTCGATCGTCAGCGAGGCTTCGAATCCTTCGGCCAGGTCGATCCCGACCTGATCGCGGCGGAGGATCTCTGACTCTCGGGCCGGGATCAGCGCGTCGATCGCGGGGTTGCCCGAAACGGTGATGTCGTCGCCGCCCCCTCCGCCGGACAGGCCGGCGAGGACGAGCATGCCGACGCCAAAGCCGAGCAATGCGGTGACGATCAGCCGTTCGTTTCGCTTCATGATTTCAGCGTAATGAGCGTGGGTGGCGCTGCATGGCCCGGGCGAGCGCGTACCGTGGCGCTGTGCCGGCTGACACCACCACAAGTCCCGAGTCGAAAGGCGGTGCGCCCGCGCCCCACGTCGGCCGGATCCTCGGCGGCCGGTACGCGCTGATCGCCCGGGTCGGTGCGGGCTCGTCGGCGACGGTCTGGCGTGCTCGGGACTCGTCGCTCGATCGCGATGTGGCGTTGAAGACGCTCCATCCGGGGCTCTCCGGCGATGAGGGCTTCCTGTCCCGTTTCCGAAGCGAGGCAAAATCGGCCGCGTCGGTTTCGCACAATCATCTCCTGGCCGTGCACGACTGGGGCGAAGACGACGGTCAGCCGTATCTGGTCACCGAACTGCTCGAGGGTGGTTCGCTGCGTGCGCTTCTGGATCAGGGGCTGGTGCTGACGCCGTCACAGACGATCCGCATCGGCCTCGAGGCGTGCCGAGGACTCCATCACGCCCATTCGGCCGGCTTGGTGCACCGAGACATCAAGCCCGCCAATCTGCTGTTCGGTCGAGACGGACACCTTCGGGTCGCGGACTTCGGCCTCGCCCGCGCCCTTGCCGACGCCGGTTGGACCGATCCGAGCGGAAACGAGCTCTCCGGCACCGCGCGGTACGCCTCGCCTGAGCAAGCTCTGGGGCATCGACTGAGTGCGGTCTCGGACGTCTACTCGCTCGGACTGGTGCTCATCGAGAGTCTCACCGGCTCCGTGCCCTTCGCATCGGACACGATCGGTGGTGCATTGGCGGCGCGTATCGACAACGACGTGCCGATCCCGGACGTGCCCGACAAGCTCGCGGACGCACTGCGCGCCATGACGCGACGGATGCCCGACGAGCGGCTCAGTGCCGCCAAGGCCGGTGTCGCCCTGCTTCAGGCGGCCGACGGGCTGCCGCGCCCCCAAGCGCTGCCGCTCGCCGGCCTGCCGAGGCCCTCTGCCGTCGCCGACGCTGCCGCCCGGACGCAGCTCGCCCCGCTCCCGGAGCAGACGCAGGTGGCGCCCACGCGTGCAGGCGAGGCGGGAGACGGCCCCGAACGACGCTGGCCGTGGCTCCTGGTCGTGACGGCGTTCCTCGCCGCTGCCGCATGGTTCGCCTTCACCCAGATCGACACGTCGGCGCCTGCGCTCGCCACGGTCCCTGACGTCGTTGGTCTCGACCGCACCGCTGCGCTTGCCGAGCTGGGAGCTCCCTGGGTGCTCGAGGAGAAGTTCGACCGAGTGGATGGCGTCGCAACCGGACTCGTCATTCGGACCGACCCGCCGGCAGGTGAGACACTCGCCGAAGGCGAGTCACTCAGCTACTGGCTGTCGCTCGGTCCGCCGCTCGTTCGGGTGCCCGTCGACGACATGGTGGGACGAAGCCAGGAACAGGCGGCCCTGACCCTCGAGGATCTCGGTCTCGTGGTCGGCGAAGTCACACGCGTCAACGACGAAACCGTCGGGGCCGGTCTGGTCATGGCCGTCGAATCGTCGTCGCCCGAGCTGATCGCGGGTGCGTCGGTTGACTTGGTGGTGTCGAGCGGACCGAGCCTGCGTCAGGTTCTGCAGCCCGTTGCTGGCGCGCTTCCGGAGACCTACGTTGCGGACCTGCAAGGTCTCGGGCTCGGGGTCGACTTCGTCGAAGAGTTCAACGAGGAGGTCGACGCAGGCGGCTTCATCTCCATCGAGCCCGCACCTGGCACGCCGATCGAACGCGGAGGCCAGGTCCGGGTTGTGGTGTCGTTGGGTCCCGAGCCGGTGCCGGTGCCCGACACGTCCGGGCAGAGCCTTGGCGACGCGATCGACGAGATCGAGGCCTTGGGCTTCTTGCCCGGAGAGCTGCTCGGATCCAACAATGGCCGATGCTCGGTCGTGGGGACCGATCCGCCAGCGGGCACGCCACTCCAGCCGGGGAATCCGATCGACATCGTCCTGTCCGATTGTGGGCTCGGCGAGGACTGAGGGCGTTAGCCTCTGCGGAATGGCTCATCCGTTCTTGTCGCCCGAGTGGATCGCTGCGGCACGCGAAATCCGTGCGGAATACGCGGATCGGATTCCCGACCCGGACGTGCCCATGCGGGCCAACGTCGTCGTCAAGGACATGCCCTTCGGTGCCTCGGAGCTGGCGGGGTACGTCGACACGAGTGACGGGTCGTTGTTGCTCGAGGAAGGGTCGCTCGAGGACCCGGAGCTGACCGTCACGCTCGACTACGGAACCGCCAAGGCGCTCTTCGTGACCCAGGACATGGGCAAGATCATGGAAGCGTTCCTCGGCGGCAAGATCCTCGTCACGGGAGACGTGTCGCGGATACTGACGCTTGCCCCACCGACGGACCCCGAGCAGCTCGAGCTGGCCACCGAACTCGCCGGCCGGATCGACGCGATCACCCTCGACGAGACGGACCCGAGCGTCGACGAGAGTCAGTAGCCTCGATCCCTATGTCCAAACTGTCCCGCGATGACGTCGCGCACGTGGCACGGCTGGCGATGCTCGACCTTTCCGAGGCGGAGATCGACACGTTCACGGCCCAGCTCGGCGACGTGCTCGAGACCGCTGACGCCATGGCCGAGCTCGATCTGGCTTCCGTCGAGCCCACCCATCACCCCCTCGGGCTCGTCAACGTCGTTCGCCCCGACGACGTGCGACCGAGCCTCGACCGCGACGAAGTGCTGTCGCAGGCTCCCGAGGCCGAGGACGGCCGGTTTCGTGTGCCACCGGCTCTGGGGGAGGAGTGATGTCCGACTCTCCCGCGGCCCCCGCGGCGTTTGGTACCGCAGTCGAAATTGCGTCCGCGGTGAAGGCCGGCGAGCGATCGGCTTTGGGTGTGCTCGAGGAGCATCTCGGACGGATCGGCGCCCACGAGTCTTCGGTGCACGCATTCAACGCGGTGATCGAGGACGAAGCGCGTTCTCGCGCGATGGAGATCGATGACGCGATCGCCTCGGGTGCAGAGGTTGGTGCCCTTGCCGGTGTTCCGGTCGCGATCAAGGACAACATGTGCACCCGAGGTGTGCCGACGACGTGTTCGTCACGGATCCTCGACGGTTGGAAGCCGCCGTACGACGCCACGGTCGTGACGCGCCTGAGAGAAGCCGGAGCGATCGTCGTTGGCAAGACCAACCTCGACGAGTTCGCGATGGGCTCGAGCACGGAGAACTCGGCCTTCGGCCCAACCCACAACCCGTGGGACCTCACTCGTGTCCCGGGTGGGTCCAGTGGCGGCAGCGCAGCGGCGGTCGCCGCAGGCTTTTCCCCGATCTCGCTCGGATCGGACACCGGTGGCTCGATTCGTCAACCGGCATCGCTGTGCGGCGTTGTCGGGGTCAAGCCCACGTATGGCGCAGTTTCTCGATACGGGCTGATCGCGTTCGGCAGCAGCCTCGATCAGATCGGCCCCTTCACCACCGATGTGCACGACGCAGCCGTGATCATGGACACGATCGGCGGACACGATCCGTTGGATTCGACGTCGGCGACCGATGGCCACGGGTCGCTCGAATCCGTGCTGTCCGATGGAGTCGACGGTCTTCGCGTTGGATTGATCACCGAGATGACGGGCGGCGCGATCGACGGCATCGCCCCCGACGTGCTGGCTCGAGTTCGTGCTGCGGCGGAAGCACTCGCTGCAGCTGGGGCGACCGTGGGCGAGGTCTCGGTGCCGTCGAGTGTCTACGGGTTGTCCGCCTACTACATGGTCGCTCCCGCGGAGGCGTCGTCGAACCTCGCGCGTTTCGACGGCGTCCGGTACGGGCTCCGTGTCGATGGCTCCAACACCGCCGCGATGCACACGGCCACCCGTACCGAAGGCTTCGGCGACGAAGTCAAGCGACGGATCATGCTCGGCACGTACGCGCTGAGCGCGGGATATCGCGACGCGTACTACGGTTCGGCACAGAAAGTCCGAACCCTGATCATCGAGGACTTCGACCGCGCATACGCCGACTTCGACGTGCTGTTGTCGCCGGCATCGCCGACGACGGCATTCGAGATGGGTGCGAAGACTGCGGATCCCCTCGCCATGTATCTCAACGACGTCTGCACGATTCCGTCGAACCTCTCGGGGCAGCCGGCCATGTCGGTGCCCTTCGGGACCGGTGATGATGGGCTGCCGATCGGCGTCCAGGTGCTTGCGCCGCTGATGGGTGAGCCCGTCATGTTCCGGGTCGCCGCCGCGCTCGAAGCCGCGCAACGTCTCGAGGACGGGGAGAGCCGATGAGTGACACGACGACTGGCCGACGTGAACCGACGCTGCCGGACGGCTGGGAACTCGTGTGCGGTCTCGAAGTGCACGTCGAGCTGTCGACGGCCACGAAGCTCTTCTGCGGGTGCCCGAACGAGTTCGGGGCCGAACCCAACACCAACGTGTGCCCGACCTGCCTTGGTCTGCCGGGTTCGTTGCCGGTGATGAACGGTGCCGCCGTCACCTCGGCGATGCGGCTCGGACGGGCGCTCGATTGTCGGGTGCAGCCGTCGGTGATGGCGCGCAAGAACTACTTCTACCCGGACATGCCGAAGGACTTTCAGACCTCGCAGTACGACCAGCCGACCAATGAGGACGGTCATCTCGATCTGCCGGACGGCACGACGATCCGGGTGGAGCGCGCCCACATCGAGGAGGACACGGGCAAGTCGACGCATGTCGGCGGCGATGGCCGAATCACCTCGGCGGAGTACTCGCTGATCGATTACAACCGGGCCGGAGTTCCTCTCCTCGAGATCGTCAGTCACCCCGACATCCGCACCGCCGAAGAGGCAAAGGCCTATGTCGCCGAGCTGCGTGGCATCGTGCTTGCCCTCGACGTGTCCGACGCACGGATGGAGGAGGGGTCGATGCGTGTCGACGCAAACGTGTCGGTCCGACCGGTCGGTTCCGATGAACTGCGCACGCGCTGTGAGATCAAGAACATCAACTCGCTGTCGTCGCTCGGTCGAGCGATCGTTCACGAGGCCAATCGACACGTCGATCTCTGGACGACCGGCGAACGCCCGTTGCAGGAGACCCGTCACTGGGACGAGGAGGCGGGTCGCACACGGTCGGGTCGATCGAAAGAAGACGCCGAGGACTACCGGTACTTTCCCGAGCCTGACCTCACGCCGCTGCAGCCCTCCGAGGTCGATCTCGAAGCGGTCGACGCATCGATCCCCGAGCTGCCTGCGCAGACTCGGGCCCGTCTCGCGGATGTTGCGGGGGTCACCCCGCCAGAAGTCGGGTTGATCGTGGACCGTGGTCAGGCGAGTTTTGCGCTCGATGCGATCGACTCGGGAGCGGATGCCGGCCGAGTGCTCGTGCATCTGACAAACAATCTCGCGGATGGTGTCGGGGAGATGTCCAGCAGCGCATTCGCCGGCCTCGTCGCGATGGAGGTCGGCGGCGAGCTGTCGTCGACCCAAACCAAGGAGGTCCTCGCCGACATGGTGGCGACCGGTCGCGATGCCCCCGTGGTCGCAGCCGAGAAGGGCTTCGAGGCGATGGACACGAGTGAGCTGGAGGGCTTGCTCGACGGGTTGATCGCGGATCACCCGGGCGAGTGGGAGCGCTTCTCGACCGGTGACGAGGGCGACGCCAAGAAGATGGCCGGCTTCTTCACGGGCCAGATCATGAAGGCCACTCGGGGCCAGGCCGATGGCAAGGTTGTCGCTCAGCTCCTCAACTCCCGCAAGTAGCACCGCGTTGCGGATCGATTAACACCTTCATCGATCCGTCACATAGGTTCGCGGGCATGGGGTTCAGCGAGCTGGAGATCGAGGTCACCATTGCCCGGGCGAGTGAGCGTCGCCGCGTCTGGGTGTCTGCCGTGCCGGGCATGCGACCGGGGCGACGACTTCGCCTCGATGACAGCACCGCTTCGGGTGACTCCCGGTGGTGGCGAGTGATCGAAGTCGGTCAGATTCGACTCCGTGAGGCCATGCCGACCCTCGAGATGGCGACGTGACCAGACGCCGGACGGGGGTGCACCGGTACCGGCTCGTCCGGATGTTCGGACGGATCAGGCGACGTTGGGCGCGTCTCGGTCTGCTCCGGTGACGATCCAGCTGTCCGAGCGATAGCGCCGGACGAGCATCGTCGCTCGAACGACCATCAGGACCCAGATCGACCCCCAGAGCCACCCGAGGCCGAGGCCACTGGCCGGGACGAGCAGCGCGAGCGGAACGAAGACGATTGCGGCGACCGCCATGGCCTGAGCAAGGAATCGCATGTCGCCCGCACCGATGAGGACGCCGTCGAGGGCGAAGACGAGCCCGTTCAGCGGTTGCATGAGCGCGAGATGGATCAGCGCAAGCACCGCGAGCGAACGAACGGCAGCATCGGTGGTGAAAATCGATGGGAGGAATGGTGCCCCGAGCCCAAAGATGAGTAGGGCGACGACGCCGACGACGAGGCCCCACCAGACCACCCGGTCGCCGGCACGTCGAGCGCCCGCTGGATCGTCTGCGCCGAGGAATCGACCCATCATCGATTGGCCGGCGATCGCCACGGAGTCGAGGGCGAGCGCGGAGAACACGAAGAGCTGAAAGGCGATCTCGTGGGCGGCGAGCGCCTCGGTGCTGATACGGCTGGCCGCCGCAACGGAAATCGTGAAGGAGCCTCGGAGCGCGACGGTCCGGATGAAGAGGTCACCAGCGACGCGAAGCAGGCGGCGAATTTCGGCGGGCGAGGGCGCGAGTGAGACGCCATGGCTCACGACGTCTCGGCCAATCCACCACAGGTATGCGGCGGCGCCGAGCCATTGGGCGATGACCGTTGAGGCAGCGGAGGCGCCGATCTCGAGGTCGAGTCCGACGATGAGGACGAGTTCGATGACGAGGTTGAACACGGCCGTTGCGAGCGCAACCACGAATGGTCGGGTGGTGTCCTGAAGGCCCCGGAGGTAGCCAACGCCGCTCAGGGTCAACAGCATTGCCGGCAGACCCCACAGGCTGATCAGGAGATAGCGGCGAGCCTGGGAGAGGACGGCTTCGGCATTGCCGTCGTCGGTTTCGCCGATGAGCGCAAGGATCGGGTCGGCGAACGCCCAGAGCATGAGGGCGAGCACGATGCCGGCGGCGAAGGCGAGCCACAGCCCTTGGACGGCTTGGTCGGCGGCACGCCTGTGTTCGCCAGCGCCAAGGAGACGAGACACGGCAGCCGTCGTCCCGTATGCCAGGAAGATCATCACCGCATGGATCGTCAGCAGGGTCTGGCCAGCGACGGCGAGACCTGCCAGGGCGGTGGTGCCGAGGAGGCGTCCGACGATGGCGGTGTCGGCGAGGATGTAGAGCGGTTCGGCGATGAGTGCGCCCAGCGCAGGCACGCCCAACCGAAAGATCTCGCGATCCATCTCACGGGTCTCGTCGCTCCGAGAGAAGTCGAATCGTCCGCCGAGCACCACTGCTTCACGCTAGCGACGCCTATCATCAGCGCCGTACCCGCCACCTCCCCGTGGTCGGCGTGTGGACGAAGGGATTGCTCATGTTGGATCTGAACGGTGCCTCGGCGCTCGTCACTGGCGGCGCATCGGGACTCGGCTACGGCTGTGCGGCCAAGCTTGCCGCCAATGGCTGCAAGGTGCTCATCGCCGACCTGGACGAGGAGAAGGGCAACGCTGCAGCGACCGAGTTCGGCGGCATGTACGTCAAGGCCGACGTTGCCGACGAGGAGCAGATGACCGCGGCGATCGACGCAGCGGGCGAGATGGGCCCGCTTCGTGCGGCAGTCAACGCCGCAGGCATCGGCCACGCAATGCGCACGGTCAACCGGTCGGGCGAGCCGTTCGATCTGGCGGCGTTCGAGTTCGTGGTGCGGATCAACCTGATCGGCACGTTCAACTGCACGCGCCTCGCTGCTGCGGCGATGAGCAAGACCGACCCGCTCGACGACAACGAGCGCGGCTCGATCGTCAACTTCGCCTCGGTCGCAGCGTTCGACGGCCAGATCGGTCAGGCCGCGTACTCGGCGACCAAGGCCGGCATCGTGGGTATGACCCTGCCGATCGCTCGCGACCTGAGCTCGATCGGTGTCCGGCTCAACACCGTCGCGCCGGGCCTGTTCGACACGCCGATCTACGACAAGATGGCCGCCGGCGGTCGTGACGTGCAGGAGTTCAAGGACACCCTCGGTCAGAGCGTGCTCTTCCCGAAGCGCCTCGGTTTTGCCGACGAGCTCGGATCGATGGTGTACGAGCTGTTGACCAACAGCTACATGAACGGCGAGACCATCCGTGTCGACGCCGGCGTCCGCCTCCCGCCCAAGTAACCCAATCCGCAGTGGGAGCCTGTTGCGACCCTGCGGCGACGAGAAGCCAATCCGCAGTGGGAGCCTGTTGCGACCCTGCGGCGACGAGAAGCCAATCCGCAGTGGGAGCCTGTTGCGACCCTGCGGCGACGAGAAGGAGCCCACATGGCCGATGAAGTACTGACCGAAGTTCGGGGCAAGGTGATGGTGATCACCCTGAACCGGCCTGATGCGATGAATGCCGTCAATCGGGATCTTGCCGAGCAGCTCGCCGCCGCGATGGACGAGCTCGATGCCAATCCGGAGCTGTCGGTCGGGGTCCTGACGGGCAACGGCCGCGGGTTCTGTGCGGGCATGGACCTGAAGGACTTCGCGAAGGGGTCGTTCCCGTCGGTGCCGGGTCGGGGTTTCGGTGGCATCACCGAGCAGCCGCCGAAGAAGCCGGTCGTCGCCGCCGTCGAGGGATTCGCCCTTGCGGGCGGCCTCGAGTTGGCGCTGACCTGTGATCTGATCGTGTCGTCGGAGGGGGCGAAGTTCGGCATCCCCGAGGCTGGCGTGGGTCTTTTCGCCGGCGCAGGTGGGCTGCTTCGTCTGCCTCGCGTGCTTCCGTACGCGGTGGCGATGCGCATGGCGCTGACGGCCCGCCCGATCACCGCCGAGCAGGCGATGGAGCACGGCATGATCGCCGAGATCACGCCGAAGGGCGAGGCGCTCGACAAGGCGATCGAGTTGGCGGAGGCGATCGCCAAGAACGCCCCACTCGCGCTGATTGCCTCGAAGGCGTTGATCCGGGAGATGCAGGGCCGCACCGAGGAGGAGTTCTGGGCGTACCAGGCCGAGCACTACTTCGACATGGTCTTCAAGAGCGAAGACGGCATCGAGGGCGCGACGGCGTTTGCCGAAAAGCGCGAACCCAACTGGCAAGCCAAGTAGTCGGTTCGCCGGCGGTCAGCCGACGCTGCCGCCGGCGGCTTGCACTTTGAGGGACAGAAAGCGGATCGGCAGTTCGAGGAGGGCCGTGGGTCCGTGGGCAACTTCGCCGCGGATCTGCATGGTGTCGCCGGGGTCGAGGCGGTAGCGCTTGGAGCCGTAGCCGTATTCGAGGCTGCCCTGGAGCACGTGGATCATCTCCACGCCCGGATGCTGGAAGAGGGGGAAGACCTCGTCGGGCTCGGTGATCGTCACGAGGACGGGTTCGATCTCGCGCACCGGGCCGCGCAGGGACCCGAGGTCCTGGTAGAGGCGGCCGGGGTTGCCGCCCACGTGTTCGATCGTGAGGCCGTGGCCCGCGCGCACGATGACGGCGTCGTGCTCCTCGTCGAGTCCCCGAAAGAACGACGTGAGCGGCACCTCGGTGGCGTGCGCGATTGCGGTGAGTGTGCCGATGCTCGGCTGGGTCTGGCCGTGCTCGATCTTGGAGAGCATGCCGATCGAGAGCCCGGCGAGTTCGGCGAACTTCTCCATGGTGAGGCCCATGGACTGGCGGAGTTCTCGGACGCGGGCACCGATGGCGCGGCACACTTCGTCCGCGGTGAACGGAACGGCCTCGTCGGTCATCGGGGCGGGCGCTCTCGGACTCGTCGGACCTCAGACGAGGCTGAGGTAGGTGTCGATCTCGCCTTGGGTCACCTCATGGTGATGGGCGAGGAACTCGGCTCGCTTCACCGACGCGAAGTAGTCCGAGTAGGGGCCTTCGGCGGTCATGCCCAGCCCGGCCTTGAGGACGTCGTTCGTGGCGAGGTTGTCGGCCGCGTGGAGCAACGTCGGGGGGATTGCGGTGATGCCCCGAGCCGCGATCTCTTCGGCTGACGCCTCGTAGAGGTTTGACGTGTTGACGTCGCCGGGGCTCGTCTGGTTGTCCATGCCGTCGAGTCCGCACGCGAGCATGGCGGCGAACATCAAATAGGGGTTGGCCGATCCGTCGCCGAGGCGGACTTCGATGCGGTCCGGTTCGGGGACGCGGATCATCTGGGTGCGGTTGTTGCCGCCAAAGGCGGCGTAGGCGGGCGCCCACGTGGAGCCCGACGTAGGGGCACCGACACCCATGCGCTTGTAGGAGTTCACGGTCGGGTTGGTGAGGGCGACCATCGCGGGAGCGTGTTCGATCAGGCCACCGGCGAAGTGGTACGCCATGTCGGACAGGCCGAGGCCGAGCGAGTCGGTGTCGCCGGCGGGGAAGAGGGGTTCGTCGCCATCTGCGCTCCACAGGCTGAGGTGGGCGTGGAGCCCGTTGCCCGTCTTGTCGGCGAAGGGCTTGGGCATGAAGGTCGCCCAGCGGCCGTCGCGTTGAGCCATCGTGTGGATCATCAGTCGGAACAGGATCAGTCGGTCGGCGGTGGTCATTGCGTCGGCGTACTGCCAGTTCTGTTCGTACTGGCCGTTGGCGTCCTCGTGGTCGTTGGCATAGTTGCCCCAGCCCATTGCGTCGAGGTTCTTCGACACGGCCGAGAGGTGCGGGAGCATGCGGGTGAGGCTGCGGGCGTCGTAGCAGGGGAGCGTGTCGGTGTCGCGTTCGTCGGCGACGGTGATCGTGCCGTCGTCGTTGCGGGTGACGAGGGAGTATTCGGCTTCGACTCCGGCCTTGAGGACGAGGTTTCGCTCGGCGAGGTCTTCGAGCGCCTTCATCAAGATGACGCGTGGGGCGTAGGGCCAGAGCTCGCCCTCGACGGTCGGGTTGCATTGCATGGCCGCAACGTTCGGCTGCCAGGGCATGACCGTGTAGCTGGCGGGGTCGGGGAGGGCGAGCACGTCGGGGCTCGACGCGTCGTGGCCCATCGGCCCGGCAGCGAAGCCGGCGAATCCGGCGCCGTCGGCCATCAGCCCTTCGAGGGCGCTGACCGGCACGAGCTTGGCGCATGGCTTGCCATGCATCTCGACGAACATCGCGTAGATGAACTCGACGCCGTCTTCGTCGACTCGTGCCTTGATCTCGTCGTACCCGGTCATTGCGTGCCCTCTCTCCCGATCGCATCGCCTGTCTGCTCGACGACAGCGTGTTTGCACTGTAGGTGAAAGAGTTTCACTGTTGTCAAACTTCTGAGCCGGGCGCTACGGTGCTGCTCGGACCGTAGCGAAGGGCGTGCGGCCAGAGGTTTCGGGAAGATCAACTCTCATGTGCGGAATCGTCGGACTCTTCATGAAGACGCCTCGCTACCGGCCCGAGCTGGGGCGATTGACCGAGGTGATGCTGCACGAGATGCGCGAACGCGGGCCCGACAGTGCCGGCTTCGCCGTGTACGACGGAGACCGCGACGACGTCTCTCGCCTCACGCTTCTGGCCGAGGGGCACGACCCGGATTGGTCGGCCACTGCGGCGGCGCTCGAAGCGGCGCTTGGCGCGGGGGTGGATGTGCGGGTCACGCATGACCATGCCGTGTTCGAAACGTCAGGCGATGGGCGGGCGGCACGTCAGTGGGTCATCGACAATGCCCCCGGCGTCGACGTGCTCTCCTATGGCCGCCGGATCGAGCTGTACAAATCCGTCGGGGACCCGGCTCTCGTCGCCGAGCGGTACGACCTCGCCTCCCGGCAGGGCACCCACGCCATCGCCCACACCCGCATGGCGACCGAATCCGCCATCACCACCAACGGCTCGCATCCGTTCGTGACCGGCGCCGACACCTGTCTCGTCCACAACGGTTCGTTGTCCAACCACAACCAGCTCCGCCGCCAGCTCATCGCCGAGGGCGAGAGCTTTCAGACCGAGAACGACACCGAGGTGGCCGCCGGCTATGTGTCGTGGCGGCTGCGCTCCGGCGACACGATCGACGAGGCGCTCGTTCGAGGGCTGGCTGATCTCGACGGGTTCTACACGTTTGCGATCGGAGTCGAGAACGGCTTCGCCATCCTGCGCGACCCGATCGCGTGCAAGCCGGCCGTCGTTGCGGAGACCGACGACTGGGTGGCGATGTCGTCGGAGTATCGGGCGATCGCCAGGCTCCCCGACGTGGGGGACGCCGAGATCTTCGAACCCGAACCGTCACGCATCTACAGCTGGAGCCTCGCCGCATGACCACGTTCGACCTCGCATCCACGACGCTGCGCGAGCTCAACTCGGCGTTGCATGCGGCAAGCGACGGGACGTTCACCATCGTCAATCCCCAGGGCGCCCACGCCGTTGCGGCGGGTATCGACTCGCCGATCGACGTCACCGTTCGTGGGTCGGTCGGATACTACTGCGCTGGCATGCACCAGCAGGGCACAGTTCGGATCGAGGGCAATGCGAGCACGGGTTTGGCCGAGAACATGATGTCGGGGCGAGTGCACATCACCGGCAATGCCACCATGTCGGCAGGCGCCACGGCCCACGGTGGCCTGTTGGTGATCGAGGGCAATGCGGGGTCTCGTTGCGGCATCTCGATGAAGGGCGTCGACATCGTCGTGGGCGGCAACGTCGGGCACATGAGCGGGTTCATGGCCCAGGCCGGCAACCTCGTCGTGCTGGGCGATGCCGCCGGTGACCTCGGCGACTCGATCTACGAGGCGGAGATCTTCGTTCGGGGCTCCGTCGAGTCCCTCGGTGCGGATTGCATCGAAAAGGATGTCGAGGCTGAGCACCTCGCAACACTCGAGCGGTTGATCGGCGAGAGCGGCCTCGACGCCGACCCCGCAGAGTTTCGCCGATACGGCTCGGCGCGAACCCTCTACAACTTCGCGGTCGACGACATCGATGCCGAGCTCGCTGCTGCTGGAGGTGCGTCGTGACCGAACGCTGGAACCTTCGTGAGTCCTACACGTACGACCGCAACGTGATCGCCGAGATCCAACGGGCGGCCAACACGGGGATCTACCGAATCCGCGGGTGGGGAGCGAAGCGCGAGCTGCCGACGCTCGACGACCTCGTGGTGCTCGGCGCATCCATGTCTCGTTACCCGTTGGAGGGCTACCGCGAAGCGTGCGGTACCGACGTCGTGATCGGTGCGGAGACGTCGGAACGTCCGGTGCAGCTCGACATCCCGGTCACGATCGCAGGGATGAGCTTTGGCTCGCTGAGCGCGCAAGCCAAGGAGTCTCTGGGTCGTGGCGCCAACGCGGCCGGTACCTCGACGACCACCGGTGACGGCGGGATGACGCCCGAAGAGCGCGGCCATTCGAAGACGCTCGTCTACCAGTACCTGCCGTCTCGTTACGGCATGAATCCCAACGACCTGCGCAAGGCTGATGCGATCGAGGTCGTCGTCGGCCAGGGCGCCAAGCCCGGTGGCGGCGGAATGCTCATGGGGCAGAAGATCAACCAACGTGTCGCCGAGATGCGCACGCTCCCCGAAGGCATCGATCAGCGTTCGGCGTGCCGACATCCCGATTGGACCGGCCCCGATGATCTGGAGATCAAGATCATCGAGCTCCGCGAGATCACCGATCATCAGGTGCCGGTGTACGTGAAGGTTGGGGCAGCGCGCCCGTACTACGACACGGCGCTTGCGGTGAAGGCTGGTGCCGACGCCGTTGTCGTCGACGGCATGCAGGGCGGTACCGCAGCAACGCAGGACGTGTTCATCGAACATGTCGGCATCCCGACGATCGCCGCGATCCCGGAGTCGGTTCGAGCGCTTCAAGAGCTCGGGGTGCATCGTGGTTCGGTCAAGCTGATCGCCGCAGGTGGCATGCGTTCGGGCGCTGATGTTGCGAAGTCGCTTGCCCTCGGCGCCGATGCGGTGTCGATCGGTACGGCGGCGCTGATTGCCATCGGCGACAACGATCCGGCGTACGAAGACGACTACCGAGCCCTCGGAAGCTCGGCCGGGTACTGGGACGACTTTCAGGCGGGCAACGACCCGGCAGGCATCACCACCCAGGACCCGGAGCTCGCTTCACGTCTCGACCCCGAGATCGGCGGGCGTCGCCTCGCCAACTACCTGCGGGTGCTCACCCAGGAGACGCAGATCATCGCCCGAGCGTGTGGCAAGTCGCACGTGCACAACCTCGAGCCCGAAGATCTCGCCGCCCTCACGGTCGAAGCCGCCGCGATGGCCAAGGTCCCCCTCGCCGGCACCACCTGGATTCCCGGAGTCAGCTGAGCGGCTCGCTCAGGTTCTCGAGTCGTCGGATCGACAGGTCGCCGTGGCGAAGTTCGGAGACTGGTTCTCGGCGTTCTTTGGCGTCGGCTTCGCGGTTGCGGCCTTCATCGTGGTGCCGGTGCTGCTCCTCGCAGGATTGTTGTCTGCGCTGGGGTTGCCGCCCGCATACGGGCTACTCGTATGGGGCCTCGTGGCCTTGGCCGCGGCCGCGGTGATGGCGACCAACGTTCGCAACGAGCGAAGGCATCGGGAGCGTGTTCCCGAGGAGCTTCTCGTGGTGCGGACCGACGCATTCCTCGACGATGCCAGCGGTGAAGACAACGTCAACGGACATCCCGGTCGGGAGCTCGCCAGTCGACTTGCCGAGTCGATCGCAGCCGAGGTCGAAGACAGCGAGCTCGACGAGGTATGGGCTGAGGACTTCGGGTGGTGTTTCTGGGTCCGCAATCGTCGTACCGATGGGGCGTTCCGGATCTCGGTGGGGTTCGCCGGCGACGCCGACATCACGCACGAGTACGTGATCGAGACCTCGCCTCGCGGGAGCTGCCGCCCGTTCTCGGGTTCGCTAACCGCAAGCGACGCCACGTTCGAGCGGGACATCCGCGACGCCATGAAGGCGTTCCTGCGTGCGGAGTCAATCGACTTCGAGATCGAGCGCCCGTAGTCCTCAGTTATGAATGAGCGCCCGAATCAGTGCGACTTCAATTGTTGCTTGCGTGCCGAAGCCGTGATCGGCGTTCCGTCAGTGGTCATCCCATCTTGGGTGTCATAGCCCGTCGGTAGTTTCGTGGTTGTCGTGGCCGCCGAGGCGGGTGCGGCGGGTGGATCGATGGCTCGTCCGTAGGAACCCAGCCCCAGGCGGTTGGCTCCAGCTGTCCGAACAATCGAAAACGAAGACCGCCCGCCCAGGTCTTGAGCGGGTCGGCCTCGTTGTTTGTGGAGGACTCCCCCCATGGCCGCATCGACCGTCGACGAAATCGCCGCGCTGGGCGCCGAG
>JAHDCX010000024.1 GCA_020629635.1 Acidimicrobiales bacterium
CGGGTACCTGCCTCAATCGGTGCTCGACCGGTACCTGTGCAACAGCATCCTCGCCCTCACCCTCTTCAACCGAAAAGGCGAGACGCTCTGGCACGGTCAGACGAAACGCAACGCCACACCCGCCCAATACGCGGCGTTGATCGCCCGCGACCGCGGCTGTGTCCTGTGTGGCGCGTCACCGGAGTTCTGTCAGGCCCATCACGTCATCCCCTACAACAGCGCGAAACGCGGGCCCACCGACATCGACAACCTCGCCTTGGTTTGTGAACACGGCTGCCACAGCCGACTCCACGACCAACGCCTCACCCTCTACTACACAACCGGCCCACCCGACCCTCACGACGTCGGTTTGCCCCTTCGGGGCAAGCCCTTACCGAGTTCGCAAGCGAACTCGCCAAACCGGCCGTCTATGACGTGGCACACCCGGCCAGCCGCCGACGACGAAATTGCTAGACAACGACCCGCACCAACACCGACGTTCGACCGCCAACACCCGAACGCGCACCAATACGCAACGCCAACTCGGTAAGGGGTTGGGCAGTCAGCGGCGGACGCGGACGCCGCGGTGCTTCACCACTTCGATGACGGGTCCGTTGACCTCGAACTCTCCCAGGCGCTTCCGGAGTCGCTTGATGAGGGCGCTCAGGGCGTCGTCGGTGACTCCGTCGAACGCATCTTCACCCCAGGCTGCGGCGACGAGGTCCGCACGTTCGACCACTCCCCCATCTGCCTGATCGAGACGCTCGAGCAGGGCAAACTGGCGGCCCGTGAGCGGCGGCTCGACCCGGCGGGCGTCCACCCAGACGGCATCGGTTTCGGGGTCGATCCACACGCCGTGCAGGCGGCCGATCGCTGGCGCCATCGGCGTCGCAAGCGGATCCCGGAAACGGATCGTGACCACACCGGCGAGCGTGAGCCGTGCGCCGTCGTGGAGCCGGACGGATTCGCTCCCGAGCGGCTCACCGTCGAGAAACGTCCCGTTGCGACTCTCGAGATCCGCGACCACCCAGCCATCCGGGCGTGGCTCGAAGCGAAGGTGATGGCGCGAGATGGCGCTCACGTTGATGACCACGGTCGACTCCCCACCGCGGCCGACCGTCGTTGGACCGTCGATGTCCCACCGAGTCGTCGCAGCATCGTCGTCGCCGACGAGTTCGAGGACAGCATCCATCGCGTGCGATCGTACCGGCCTTCGAATCAGCGCTCGGCCACCAAGAGATCCCGGCAATCGCTGTCGGCTTCCGCGAACACCAACTCGTCGACGAAGAGCAGACCCGGACTGTTGTCCTTGTAGATCCGAGGCACGGCATACTCGGCGCCGACCGGCGCTGGTGGCGTGCTCAGCGTGAGTTGACCCTCGCCGTACTCGAGCAGATTGAGGGCGGGCGCCGACGAGTGCGGAGCGAAGTCGGCGTCCAACCACTCGACAGAGAGCTCGCTCGTGATGATCTCTCCCTCCACCCGAGCGTGGACGGAGAACAGGTACGGCGTCCCCGGTTCGATGTCGACGATCTCGCCGAAGAGACCGAAGACACCCGGATCGCCGATCTCGAGCGCCGCCGAGCCATCTCGACCTCGGTCGGCGACGGTTCGCTCCCGCGTCGGGTTCGCCGCATCGAACCAGTAGTTGTTCGGCAAGAACTCCGTTTCGAAGTCCGCCTCGACGAGGAGGTTGCAGGCCAGCTGCTCGGCGAATCCCGCCTCCCATGGCGAGACTTCGAGGCGTAGTGTCCCATCGTCGGTGGGCACGGTCTCGGGCACGACGGTGGTCGTCGTCGACGTCGATGCCGACGTTGTTTCGATCGCTGTGGTCTCGACGGTCCCACCGGGCTCGGGTTCGTCATCGGCCCCCACCAGGAAAGCGACGACGCCGCCAACGACGGCCAAAGCACCCACAAGCGCGAGCCACCGGTTGGGCAGGTGTCGGCCGGCAAGGTCAACGGCGGCGTTGTCGAGGCGCGGCGGCGTCAGCTGCCCCTCAAGCGCAGCGCCGAACGCCGCGGCCGACGGCCGGTCGTCTGGCACCTTCTGCAGCGCCCACTCGATCGAACGGTCGAGTGTCGTCGACAGTTCGGGTCGACGTTCCTGAACCGGAGTCGGCGCCGAATGCAGATGGTGTTGCAGGGCTGCCGCGAATGAATCGTGCTCGTCGTAGGGCCATGAACCCGTCGTGATCTCCGTCGCCAGCACGCCGAGGGCGTAGACGTCCGCTGCACGACCGGCCGTCGCTCCGCCGATCACCTCGGGGGCCAAGTAGCGGGGGGTCCCGGCGATCGTTCCGTCGATCGTCATCGTCTGATCGCCCTCGGTTCGGGCGAGGCCGAGGTCGATGATGACCGGAACGTCGTTGGCGGTCACGAGCACATTCGCCGACGTGAGGTCTCGGTGAACGATTCCGGCGTCGTGCATCGCCGACACGGCATCGGCCATCGCCGTCAGCATCGCGGTCGCCCGCGCTTCGACAAGCCCGGGTCGAGCATCGATCCACGAGCGCAGCGACTCGCCCTCGACCCAATCGGTCACCAGAGCCACCGCGTCGCCCAACATCTCGACCCCACGGACGCGCACGAGGCTCGGATGCGAGACGTGCGAGAGTGCTGCGGCCTCCCTCCGAAGCCGCTCGTCGTCGAACCCCGGTGCCAGCATCTTGATCGCCACGAGGTCCCCACTGCGATCGCGTGCCTGCCACACGACGCCGGATCCGCCGCGGCGAGGCTCGCCGAGGAGCTCGTAGCCCGCGGCTCGAGCGGCGACGTGCACGTCGGTCGACATCACGTGCCAGTGAACCAGACCGCACCGATGATCGTGGACCAGCGCTACCCTGTCGCTCGACGTTCTTCCGAAGTCCGGTGAGATTCCGGCACTGTCCCGCAACGGTGATGGTCGTCCTCTCGGGGATGACACGAGTCCGGTCGAGTCGAGTCGTCATCTCATCCCACAACCACCCTCGAGGAAGGGGCTGGTCTGGCGCAGATGTTCTGTCGCGAGGTCAGCGACAGGAGACATCATGAAGTTCCGTTGGATCGCCGCACTGGCGGTCATGTTTGCTCTCGTGGCCGCGGCGTGCGGCGACGACACCGACGTCGCCTCCACGGAGGACGCCACGTCGGCCGAAGACGCCATGGAGGACGTGGCTGCCGACGAAGCGGCAGACGGCGACGATGCCATGGAAGAAGACGCCATGGAAGAGGACGTCATGGAAGAGGACGTCATGGAAGAGGACGAGGCTGCGGTCGAAGAGCCCGCCGACGAGCCGGCGATGGAAGAAGACGCTGTCGAAGATGACGCAATGGAGGACGACGTTCCGACCCGCATCGTGTCGCTCAACCCGACGGGCACCGAGATGCTCTTCGCTGTTGGCGCAGGCGACCAGGTCGTCGCCGTCGACAACTTCAGCTACTACCCGCCAGAAGCTCCTGTCGTCGACGACCTCTCGGCGTTCACGCCCTCGGTCGAAGCGATCGCCGCATTCGAACCCGACCTCATCGTCACCCAAGGACCGATCGAGGGCCTCGACGCACTCGGCGTCCCGATCATGGAGCTGTGGGCCGCGGTGACTCTCGACGACGTCTACTCCCAGATCGAACAAGTCGGCGCCGCGACCGGCCACGTCGGCGAAGCTGCGGAGCTCGTCGGCCAGATGCAGACCGACATCGATGCCGTCCTCGCATCGCTCCCCGAGCGTGAGACACCGCTCACTTACTACCACGAGCTCGACAACACGCTCTACAGCGTGACCTCGTCGACCTTCGTCGGGTACGTGTACGGCCTGCTCGGGCTCGAGAACGCGGCGGATGCCGCCGACCCGGACGGCGAGTTCTTCGGCTACCCGCAGCTCAACGAGGAGTTTTTGGTGACCGCGGATCCGGACATCATCTTCCTTGCGGACACGATCTGTTGCGCACAGACCGCGGAGACGGTTGCCGAACGGCCGGGCTGGGACCAGCTCAGCGCCGTCCAGAACGGCAACATCGTCGAGCTCAACGACGACATCGTGAGCCGCTGGGGACCGCGCATCGTCGAGTTCATCCAGGTCGCTGGCGAAGCCGTCGCCGCCCTGGAGACCGCCGACGCTTCGTGACATGAGCGCTGCGAGCGTCCGCGCCGCCGGCCCACGAGCCGGGTGGACGGCGGGGGCGCTCGCGCTCATGGTTCTCGCCGCAACGCTCGCGCTGATCATCGGCCCGACCGAGATCGACCGCGGCGGCGTGCTCCGGGCCTCGCTCGACGAACTCCTCCCCTGGACCATCGGACACTCGCTCACCGACACCCAAGCCTCGATCGTCGCCAATCTCCGATTGCCTCGCGTCGTACTCGGGCTCATCGTCGGTGCAGCGCTGTCGACCGCCGGAGCCACCTTCCAGGGCGTGTTCCGCAACCCACTTGCCGATCCCTATCTGTTGGGTGTCGCAGCCGGCGGCGGACTCGGCGCCACGATCGCTTTCGTCAACGAGTGGGGAGACGGTCAGGGTGTGCTCGACGCGGTCCAGGTGACGGCCTTCGTCGGAGCACTGGCCTCGGTCGCCATCACGTGGACCGTCGGGGTGCTCGGCGACCGAGCGCGGTCGGCGACATCGTTGATTCTGGCGGGCGTCGCCGTCGCCAGCTTCTTCACCGCGGTCCAGACCTACCTGCAGCAACAGAACACCGAAGACATCCGACAGATCTACGTGTGGTTCTTGGGCGGCTTGACGACGAGTGGATGGTCCGAGGTCGGCCAAGCGGTCGTGCCGACGGCGTTGTGCGTTGCGGCGTTGCTGCTGGCAGGACGCACGCTCGACGTCCTCTCTGTCGGCGACGACGAGGCGGCAATGCTCGGCGTGCCGGTCGGACGGGTCCGGCTCCTCCTCGTGGTGATCGCCTCGCTGCTCACGGCGACAGCCGTTGCGGTCAGCGGGCTGATCGCCTTCGTCGGGCTGATTGTCCCCCACACCGCCCGATTGCTCGCCGGCACCAGCTACCGAAGCGTGCTTCCGCTGTCGGCGATCGGCGGAGCCACGTTCCTCGTTCTGTGCGATCTCGCCGCCCGCACCCTGCTCACCCCCGCCGAGCTCCCGATCGGCGTGGTCACGGCGTTCTTCGGCGCGCCGTTCTTCATCGTCATTCTCCGGACGGCACGTCGATGACGGCCGCACTCCGAGTCGACGGGTTGTCCGTGTCGATCGGCTCGGCCTCGTTGCTCTCCGACGTCCATCTCCAGGTGGCGCACGGCGAGTGGGTGTCCGTGATCGGACCCAACGGCGCTGGAAAGTCGACCCTCCTGAAGGCCATCGGCCGAGGACGCGGCGACAGTGGAACGGTCCACATCGACGGAGTGCCAGCCACCGACATGAACCGAAGAGATCTGGCTCGATCGATCGCCTGGGTACCGCAGACACCGGAGATCCCCGACGGTATGCGGGCCCTCGACTACGTCTTGCTCGGCCGAACCCCACATCTCCACCTGCTCGGCACCGAGCGCCGCCGGGACCTCGAGATCGCTCACCGGGCGCTGGAAGAACTCGACCTCGCGCACCTCGCCGACCGCTTCGTGCACTCGCTGTCCGGAGGTGAGTTGCAGCGCGCGGCGATCGCCCGCGCGCTCGCGCAGGAAGCATCCGTTCTGCTGCTCGACGAACCCACGTCGGCGCTGGACCTCGGCCACCAACAAGACGTGCTCGCCGTCCTCGACACGCTTCGCTCCGACGGGACCCGCGCGATCGTGTCGACCATGCACGACCTCACACTCGCCGGCCAGCATGGAGACCGCATGCTTCTGCTCGCAAACGGCCGGGTCGCCGCGACGGGCCGTCCGGCGGAGGTCCTCACCGAACACAACGTCCGCACCCACTACCGCGCCGACGTCGATCTCTTCGAGCGAGATGGTCGCATCGTCGTCGTTCCCCGACAGACTCGACGCCCAGAAACGGAGACCCCATGACGACCGAACCGATCGAAGAGAATCCCGCACAGCATCACGACAAGACGGCCAAGTCGCTCGTCGTCCTCAACACCGGTGACGGCAAGGGCAAGTCGACCTCGGCGTTCGGAGTCATGATCCGCGGTGTCGCCCGAGGCTGGAGCGTGGCCGTCGTGCAGTTCATCAAGTCCGGCGAGTGGAACGTCGGCGAAGAAAAGATCGGTCGTCAGCTCGGCGTCGACTGGTTCAACGAGGGCGAGGGTTTCACCTGGAACTCCGAAGACATCGAGCATGACAAAGCGCTCGCCGCAAAGGGGTGGCAGCGAGCCGCCGACCTCATCGCCGCAGGCGACCATCCCTTGATCGTGCTCGATGAGCTCACCTACCTGCTCAACTGGGGCTGGATCGACGCAGAGCCCGTGTACGACGCGATTCGCAACCGCCCTGAGCACGTGAACCTCGTGATCACCGGACGCGACGCACCCGATGAGCTCATTGCCGTTTCCGACACGGTGAGCGAAGTGCGCAAGGTCAAGCATGCGTTTGATCAGGGCATCCTCGCCAAGAAGGGCATCGACTACTGATGCCGGGAGGTGGCACGCCCGAGACTCTCCGTCTTCGCCGGGGTCTGACCCTTCTGCTCGGTGGAGCTCGCAGCGGCAAGAGCGATCTTGCAGTTCAACTCGGCCACGCGTGGCACGGCGAGGTGATTCTCGCGGCGACGGCGACCGCCGGCGACGACGACATGGCCATGCGGATCGAACGCCACCAACACGACCGCCCCCACGACTGGGGACTGATCGAGGCCCCCTACTTCGGCGCCGACGAAGCCGCGCTCGTCCCCGAACACGCCCTGTTGATCGTCGACTGCCTGACGATGCTGGTCGCCAACCTGGTGTTCGCCGATCGCTGCGACACCGAGATCGATGCCCATGCCGTCGCATTGGCCGACGTGCTCGCCAACCGGACAGCGCCGACCCTCGTCGTGTCGAACGAAGTCGGCCTCGGCGTGCACCCAGAATCGGAGCTCGGCCGCCGGTACCGAGACCTGCTCGGCCGGGTCAACCGTCGAGTCGGCACCCGCTCCGACGATGTGTTGTTCGTGGCGGCCGGGCGCGCAACTCGGCTCGAACACGTGGAGGCGAGCTGGTGATCCCGAGCATCGACCACCTCTCGTCTCTGCTCGACGACGCACCTCCCGGTGACGACGACATGGCCCGTGCGGTGCGTGCACGCGCCGACGACATTCTCCGACCGGCTGGGGCACTGGCGCGGCTCGACGAGTTGGCGGTCTGGGTTGCCCGTTGGCAGGCCACCGATCAACCCGATGTCGCCTCCCCGGAAGCGATCGTGTTCGCTGCCGATCACGGCGTCACGGCGGAGGGCGTGAGCGCCTACCCCGCCGAGGTCACTGCGGCGATGCTCGGCGCGTTCGAATCGGGTCAGGCATCGATCTCGGTACTCGCCGCCGTGGCCGGAGCCACCGTACGAGCGGTCGATGTCGGGGTCGGGCGACCGACCGGCAATCTCCGGGTCGAAGCCGCACTCGATCGCAACCGCTTCGCCGAGGCGTGGACCGCGGGGCAGGCCGCCGTCGCCGAGTCGTCGGCGGACATGTTGGTGTTCGGGGAAATGGGCATCGGCAACACGACGGCGGCTGCGGCCGTCACCGCCGCGATCCTCGGAGTCTCCGCCGAGAAGACCGTCGGCCGAGGAACCGGTATCGACGACGGGACCCGAGCGCACAAGGTCCAGGTCGTCGAGGACGCGCTTGACCGGATCGTCACGGTACGCGATCCGCTGGCCGTCCTGGCCGAAGTCGGCGGCGCCGAACTGGTGGCCATCGCCGGAGCAACGGTCGAGGCCCGTCGACGCCGAATCCCGGTTCTCCTTGATGGCTACATCGCGACGGCGCCGATCCTCGCCCTCGATGCCGCAGACCATCGTGCGGTCGAACACGTCATGGCTGGGCACCGATCGGCCGAGCCCGGCCATCGCCTCGCCCTCGAACGACTTGGGCTCGAGCCGCTCCTCGATCTCGATCTACGCCTCGGGGAGGCGTCAGGAGCCATGGCCGCGATTCCCCTCGTGCGCAGCGCGTGCCGACTCGTGACCGCAGTTCCGACATTCGCGGAGTTCTTCGGTCCGCCGACGGACGACTGAGAAGACGTGCTCGGCGACCTTCGCTTCGCGGTTGGGTTCCTCACCCGTGTCCCGATGGGGGACGTCGCTCCACGGGACGAGGACGACCCGGTCGCACGATCCGTGCCCTGGTTCCCGATCGTCGGTGCGATGATCGGCCTCGCCCAGGGCGGCGTGATTCACGTCGTCTCCGAACGCGCAACGCCAACGGTTGCGGCGATGCTCGGTGTCGCTGTCGCACTCCTCGCGACCGGCGCCTTCCATCACGACGGCCTGGCTGACATCGCCGATGCATTCGGCGGCGGCTGGACCATCGAACAACGATTCGAGATCCTCAAGGACTCTCGTCTCGGCACGTACGGAACCGCGTCGCTTTGCATCGCCATCATCGGCGAGATCACCGTCATCGCCGCGCTCGTCCCCGTCGCCGCCGGCTCGCTCCCGGCCATCATCTGGGTCATGGTCGCCGCGCAAGCGATGTCGCGGTCGGTCGCTGTTGCGGCGATGGCGTTCGCACCGGTCGCTGGCGACGGGCTCGGTGCGGGGTATGCACGAAGCGTCGGTCCGATGCGGGCCACGGCCGCTGTCGCGATCGGTGTGGGCCTCTGGGTGGGAATCCTCGGAATCGATGCGATCGGACCGATGGTTCTGGGAGGCTTTGGTGGACTCGCCGTCGTCGCCCTCGCCATCCGCAAGATCGGCGGAATCACCGGCGACGTGCTCGGGGCCACCCAAGTGATCAGCCACCTGGGGTTGCTCTTGGGCCTCGCCCTCATCTGACGAGCCGGGCTTGCCGGCCATCGATCGCGCAACGCTATGGACGAACTCACCAACCGACTCCTCGCCGACACCCGCGTCGAACTCGAGCGCCTCGGTGCGATCGCGGACAGCGATCGGCGGCTGGCCGAGTTCTTGTTGTTGTCGTTGGAACGAGAACAGGTGGCCGCCATCGCCTACTCCGAAGCGCTGCTCATCCATCGTCTCGAGGGTCTCGACGTTCCCGATGACGTGCGGGAGCTGCTGCGTCGGGTCATTCTCTGGGTTCAGCGGGACGAAGCGCTCCACGCGCTGTACCTCCGGGGCCTCCTCGTTCGGCATCAGACGACGGTCGGGCGAGCGTTCGTGTTCGTGCGTCAGCTCGTCGGCTCGATATCGGGCTGGGTGTCGGCGATGCGACACCATCGACCACCCACCCACTTCGGCGGGCGACACGCCGTCGCTGCTGCGGCGATCGGCGCTGGACGGTTGCTCGGACGGATTCCCGACGGGCTGGCAACCGAGCTTCGCTACACGACGTTCCGTCACTACTGCGTCGTCAACATCGCGCTCGAGCGTTCGGCCGTGATCTCGTATGAGTACCTGTTGCCGTTGCTCGAGGATCCGAGCCACGTCGAGGCGTTCGAACGCATTCTCGCGGACGAGGTCCGCCACACCGATGTGTTCGAGATCCTGGTCGAAGCGTTCGACGAGCACGACCGTCTTCGCCCCGGTGTCGACCTCGACGTGCTCGTCGATCGGATCGGCGCGGTGAGTCCGTGGTTTCTTCCCGGCGACCTCCGACCCGACAACGACCTCGGCGCCTTCGGCCGCGGATCACCGGTCCACGTCGCCCGAGGCGACGGGCCCGATGCCGATCCGATCGCCGCGCTCGACGAGGCCCTCGAGGCGACCGGGCTCGAGGCGATCGTCCGCGCCGACCCTCGTTGCGTCGTGATCCAGGGCCAGTTCATGCTCGGCTATCACCACGCCGATCGGTCCACCGTCCTGCACCCCGAGCTCGTCGAGCATCTTGCGATTCGACTTCGCGGGTGGGGCGCCAAAGACGTTTTGCTTCTCGAAACACCGAACCTGTACGACGGCTTCTACGGCAACAGAAGCGTGCGCGAGGTCGCCGCCTACTTCGGTTTCGAGTCCCCTCACTACACGGTCGTCGACGGATCGGTCGACCCCGTTCGAGTCGACTTCGATCGGGGACTCGTCGCCACCCATGTGGCCCGACCGTGGCTCGACGCGTCGGTTCGCATCATCTTCGCTCGGCTCCTTGGCGACCCGAGCGAACTCGCGCATGCGACGCTCGCAACCACGTGCCGTATCGCCGACCGGACCGATGACCACCTCTTTTCGAACAAGATGGTCGACCACCGGACGGCCGGGTTCCTTGCGCTCGAGTCCGCGCCCCCACATTTCGCGCTCGTCGACGCCTGGGCGCCCGTCGCCGACGGCCCCCTTGGGGTCATGGGGTCCTCGACACCATGCGATGTCCGCCGGATCTATGCGGGCGCAGATCCCCTCGCGGTCGACACGCTGTTGTTTGCGGACCTCGGCTTCGACGATCCGAAATCGGCCGAGCTGCATCGCCAGGCAGATGCGTGGTTCGGCCGGGCGAGCGGTCCGACATCGATCACGGGACGACCGGGACCTCTGGAGGCCGACGGGTACCGGGCTCCACGCGACGGATTCTGGTTCCGGTTTGTTTCGGCAACCGCCAACCCGATCTATTTCCACCTGTCCGGGAACGGACGGCTCTTCACCCCCGACTTCGACACAGATGCCTTCCCGGTGATCGACGATCCGCCCCTGTACGTGCGTACGTGTCGGCGCGTCGCGCGGCGGCTGTTCGGTCTCCGACCCCCAACTGACCGCCAACCCGAATCTCGCTCGTGATGACGAGAGGAGGGGGGTCGCGGTACGGTCTGTGACATCGGTCGCAGAGGACCGACGCACGCCGAGGGGGCTTTGCATGAAAGTGCCGTTGACCACCAACGATTTCCTGGATCGGGCAGTCGCCGTCTATCCGGATCGCGTTGCGATCGTCGACGAGCCGGACCAACCGGCCGACCCGATGCCCACGATGACCTATGCGGAGCTGGCGGACATCAAACGCCAGATGGGCGTCGCCATGGACGAGATGGGGATCCCGATGGGCGCCCGGGTGGCGATGGTTTCCCACAACTCGGCTCGTCTGCTCACATCCTTCTTCGGGGTGAGCGGCAACGGCCGTGTCTTCGTGCCGATCAACTTCCGCCTGTCCGCCGACGAAGTTCGTTACATCGTCGAGCACTCCGGCGCAGAGGCGCTCCTGGTCGACCCCGAGCTGGCCGACGCGATGGCCGATGTCGACTGCGAACGCAAGTGGGTCCTCGGCGCCGAGTCCGACGCCGACTGGCTCGGCCATGAGGGCGCCCCGCAACGCTGGGAGCCAGACGAAGACGCGACGGCATCGATCAACTACACCTCCGGAACCACTGCACGACCCAAAGGTGTCGAGCAGACTCATCGCGCACGCTGGACGAACGCCGTGACCTTCGGTTGGCACGTCGGCGTCAACGACCGCGACGTGTACCTCCACACCCTCCCGATGTTCCACTGCGACGGCTGGGGGATGCTCTACACGGTGTGCGCCATGGGCGTGAAGCACGTGGTCCTGCGCAAGGTCGACGGTCCGGAGATCCTCCGCCGCATCGACGAGCACGGTGTGACGCTGATGTGCGGCGCTCCCGCCGTGGTGGCCGCCGTCCTCGACGCTGCGCAGGACTGGGACGGAGAGATCCCCGGGAAAGGAACGGTTCGAATTGTCGTTGCCGGCGCACCGCCGCCGACCGCCGTGATCGAGCGTGTCGAGACCGAGCTCGGGTGGGAGTTCATTCAGATCTACGGCCTCACCGAAACCGCACCGCTGCTGACAATCAACCGCAACCGAGCAGAGTGGGACGCGCTGACGCCCAACGAGCGGGCACAGAAACTCGGTCGAGCGGGGGCGCCGGCGGTGGGCGTGGAGATGAAGGTCTCCCAATCCGGCGAGTTCCTGGCCCGGAGCAACAATGTGCTGAAGAGCTACTGGGACAATCCCGACGCTTCGGCGCAGGCACTCGAAGGAGGCTGGTTCCACACCGGTGACGGCGGTGTCTGTGACGACGAGGGCTACTACATGATTCTCGATCGCAAGAAGGACGTGATCATCTCGGGTGGCGAGAACGTGAGCTCGATCGAGGTGGAGGACGTCGTGTTCGGGCATCCGTCCGTGACCGAGGTCGCGGTGATTGGTGTGCCGCACGAGAAGTGGGGTGAGACGGTCAAGGCGCTCGTCGTACTCGCACCGGGAAGCGACGTCTCTGAGCAGGACATCATCGACCATTGCCGTGAGCGCATGGCGCACTACAAGTGTCCGACGTCGGTCGAGTTCCGAGACGAGCTCGCCCGCACCGCCACCGGAAAGCTGCAGAAGTTCAAGCTTCGTGCCCCGTATTGGGAGGGCATGGAGAAGGCGGTCAACTAACCCAGACCTTGGAGCATCGCTATGTGTCGAAACATCACGACCCTGCGCGGACTCGAGCCATCGGCCACCGATGACGAGATCCGCGCTGCCGCCGTCCAGTACGTGCGGAAGGTGACCGGCGTGCAGAAGACGTCTGCGGCGACCGAAACTGCCTTCGAGCGCGCCGTCGACATCATTGCGGCGGCAACGGCGGACGCGCTCAAGGAGCTCCCCCCGCGCAAGGTCCCGCCGAAGACCGAGCCGCCCTTACGACGCCTGGCGAAGACGTGACACATGACATGTGTTCCGTCCGCCCCGCCGTGGACGAGATGTCCAAGATGGAGGCGTGGGTGTGTCAGTAATCACGGGAGTCGTGGATCTCCTCGGGCCCGGGCGCGTCGTCCTCATCGGCGATGTTCCCGGCACTCGGCAGTTCCCGCTTCTCGTCGCGTCTGCGGCGCGGCGCTATTCGGCGTCGGGTCGAGACCTGATCGTGGGACTCGAGCTTCCGATGACCGAACCCGTCCGTGAGGGCCGCACCGGCTCGTTCTTCGAACGCTCGACCGCGCTGTCCGACGGCCGGTCGAGCCGAGAGATGGAAGCGCTCGTCGTGCACCTTTCGACCATGGACACCGTTCGGCCGGTGGCCCTCGACGGTCCATGGGTCGCTCCCGGAAGCCCGATCCCGCTGGACGATCTCGCACTGCTCGAACAACCCCGCGATGCCGTCATGGCCGGGCGTCTCATGGCGGAGATCGATCTTCGACCCGACGCGGCGGTGCTCGTCCTCATCGGTCCAGAGCACGCCCGAATCGACCGATCCGAGCAGACCTTCGGCGGACTGCTCCATCCGTGGTTCCCGACGATGTTGAGTCTCGTCGGCGTGCACGGCGGTGGCACCGCCTGGGCGCTCACTCCCGAGGGTCCGGGCGTCGTTGACCTCGCAGCGACCGGCACATCCGAACCCGCGGTCGAATGGGCACGAGAGGTCGGCGCCGATGGCTTCCACGGAATCTTGGGCGTCGGCCGAGTGGACGCGTCACCGCCGCGCGGGATCAACGATCGCGACGTCACGGCGGGTCTCGGCACCTAGGGTTGCGCGAGTGAACGAAACCGTCGCTGCACTCTGGCGCTATCCAGTGAAATCGATTGGCGGCGAGCCACTCGACGAAGCCGAGGTCGGGCCGCACGGAATCGTTGGCGATCGCTCCTACGGCATTCGACATCTCGAGTCCGGAACCATCCTCACGGCGCGACGACGGCCCGAACTTCTCTTCGCCTCCGCCACGTGGCAGGGCGGCGAAGTCGTAATTCGACTTCCGGATGGGACCGAGACCGCTGACGACACTGCGTTGAGCCGGTGGCTCGCAGACGACGTTGCCCTGGTCGCTGCCGGGGAGTCACCGGGACGTTTCGAGAACCCCATGGATGTCGAGAACGAGACGGACTGGGTGGCGTGGGACGGTCCCGAGCACACGTTTCACGACTCGGGCCGAACGCAGCTGTCGCTCGTTGGCGTGGAGACGCTCGGCGAGTGGGACGCCCGACGGTTCCGCAAGAACGTGATCGCAAGCGGCGGCGGCGAGAACGACATGGTCGGCGGCAGGCTTGGGATCGGCCCGACCGTCCACGACGTCCCGAAACTCGTCGCCCGTTGTGTGATGGTGACGCGTCCCCAACCGGACGGGATCGAGCGCGATCTCGACGTGTTCCGAACGATCAATCGTGAACGGGGCGGCACTCTCGGGATTGGATTGCGGGTGGTGACGACCGGGCGCATCGCCGTCGGCGATCGTGTGGAGAGTCGCTGATCGTCATCGGTAGACTCGACCGGTCCACCCGGGACACGAGAGGGGTATCGAGCCGTGCGTACGCTCAGCCAGAAGGTATGGGATGACCATGTGGTCCGCCGTGAGGACGGACAGCCCGACCTTCTCTACGTCGATCTTCACCTCGTGCACGAGGTCACCTCGCCGCAGGCCTTCGATGGGCTCCGACAGAACGGTCGGAGCGTCCGTCGCCCGGACCTGACGATCGCCACCGAGGACCACAACGTCCCGACCGAGAACATTCACGAGCCCATCGCCGACGAGATCTCTGCCAAGCAGGTCGAGACGCTGCGGGCCAACGTCTCCGAATTCGGGATCACTCACTACCCGATGGGCCACGCCAATCAGGGCATCGTTCACGTCATCGGCCCCGAGCTCGGTCTCACCCAGCCCGGCATGACCATCGTGTGCGGCGACAGTCACACGAGCACCCACGGCGCGTTCGGGGCTCTGGCGTTCGGGATCGGCACGAGCGAGGTCGAGCACGTGCTCGCCACGCAGACACTCCCCCAACCGGCGCAGGAGACGATGGCGATCACCATCACCGGCGAACTACCGGTTGGTTCGACCGCGAAGGACGTCGTGCTCGCGATCCTCGGCGCCTGTGGCACGGGTGGCGGCATCGGCGCCATCGCCGAGTTCCGGGGGCCGGTCATCGAAGCCTTGTCGATGGAAGGCCGCATGACGGTCTGCAACATGTCGATCGAGTTCGGCGCAAAGGCCGGCATGATCGCGCCCGACGACACGACCTTTGCCTACCTCGAGGGCCTCCCCCATGCGCCGAAAGGCGCCGACTGGGAATCGGCAGTCGAGTACTGGCGCACTCTGCGCACGGATGAGGGCGCGACCTTCGACCGCGAAGTCGTGATCGAAGGCGAAACCATCACCCCGCACGTCACCTGGGGCACGAACCCCGGTCAGGTGATTCGACTCGCCGACTCGGTCCCCTCACCGGACTCGTTCGACGATCCGGTCGCCAGCGAGGCTGCCAGCCGTGCCCTCGACTACATGGGCCTGACGGCCGGCACGCCAATGCGCGAAGTCCCGGTCGACACCGTGTTCATCGGCAGCTGTACCAACAGTCGCATCGAAGACCTTCGGGCCGCCGCTGCAGTGGCCCAAGGCCGCCACGTCGCCGACGGCATGCGCACGCTCGTGGTGCCGGGCTCTGGACTCGTCAAGGCACAGGCCGAGGCCGAGGGGCTCGACCGGATCTTCGTCGACGCCGGCTTCGACTGGCGCGAGCCGGGGTGTTCGATGTGTTTGGCGATGAACCCCGACAAGCTCGCCGAGGGCGAGCGCTCGGCCAGCACATCCAACCGCAACTTCGAAGGCCGCCAGGGACGCGGAGGGCGCACCCATCTCGTCTCGCCTGCCGTGGCCGCCGCAACCGCCATCGCCGGCACGTTCGCCTCGCCGGCGGACCTCGACTGAGGAGCACCATGGAACCCGTTCACATCGTCCAAGGCACCGCCGTTCCCCTCGACCGATCCGACGTCGACACCGACCAGATCATCCCGTCCGACTGGCTCAAGCGGGTCGAACGCACCGGCTTCGACAAGGGTCTCTTCTCCGAATGGCGCGACGACCCTGACTTCGTGATGAACCGAGAAGAACACGCCGGCGCGTCGATTCTCGTCGGGGGACCGAACTTCGGGACCGGATCGTCACGAGAACACGCGGTCTGGGCCATCCAGCAGTACGGATTCGCGGCGGTCATCTCGCCACGTTTCGGGCCGATCTTCAAGAACAACTGCACGAAGAACGGCCTCGTGGCGGTCGAGGTCTCCGCCGACGTCGGTGAGCAGCTCCTCGAGGCGATCGCTGCGGACCCGACGCTCGAGCTGACCGTCGACGTCGAGCGACGCACGCTCGAAGTTCCGGCGCTCGAGCTCGAGGTCTCCTTCGAGCTGTCGGATTCGGTCCAGCACCGGTTCCTCAACGGCCTCGATGACATTGGGCTGACCATGCAGCACGACGACGCGATCGGCAGCTTCGAGTCGGGTCGTCCCGGCTTCAAACCCGCCACGACCTGAACCCGGCCTGCGAGCCCAAAGAATTCCTGCATCATCGGGAACTGGGGACGACACTCACTCGTACCACCTGTTGAACCGATCGACATACGGGATGCCCCCGTGAAAGGCAGGAACCACGATGGGACGCAGGACACGACTCGCCGCCGCAGGGCTGGCCCTCGGTCTGCTTGCTGCAGCATGTGGCGAGGATCTCGAGAACACCCCAGCGAGCTCCGGCTCCGGGAGCGGCGACGAAATCACCGTCGACCGCACCGAGATCACGCTGACCTCTGGTCTGGCGACGTTCGACGATTGCACTGCGCTGCTCACGCATCTCCGGACCGAAGGCGCCGAACGTGTGGGCCCGTACGGGTTTGATGGTCATGGCGGTTGGTGGGGTCCCTTCGACGACGTCGTTCTCGAATCGGCGATGGAAGACGACGCCGCAATGGAGGATTCCGCCGACTTCGCCGCCGATGCCGCAGCGCCGGCCGTCGGGCGGTCGACCGGCGAACTGACCGAAGGCAAGGACTTCTCCGGGACCAACAATCAGGAGGTCGGGGTCGACGAGCCCGACATCGTCAAGACGGACGGCGAGCGGATCCTCACCGTCACCAACGGAACGCTCACCCTCGTCGATGTGACGTCGGGTGAACCGGTCGTTCGCGGCTCGATCGCCGTCGGCTACGAAGCCCAGAACATGCTGGTCGCTGGAGACCGGGTCTTCGTGTTCGGCACCACGTGGGGCGGCGACGGCGTCGTCCCCATGCCCGAGCCGGTGATCGACGATGTTGCGTCGGACGACGCAGAGGCAGACTTCGCCCGCGAGGAGATCCTGCCGGGCAAGCCCGGTGGTTGGTTCGGTCCGCAGGTGCTCATCACCGAGATCGACGTCACCGACCTCGACGACCCGCGTGAGGACGCCATGCTCCTCATCGACGGGTTCTTCCTCAGCGCCCGACTCATCGGTGACTCGATCAGCGTTGCCGTGCAGGCGGACCCGATCGACCTCGGCTTCGTCTACCCGCAGGGCCAAAGCGGCGAGGATCGTGCCGAAGCGTTCAACAAGGAGATCGTCGGCGAAACCGAGCTCGATGACTGGCTGCCGAACTATCGCCTGATCGCCGACGGCACGGAATCGTCCGGCCTCCTCGCCGACTGCGACGATGTCCACGCACCCAACGAGTTCGCCGGATTCGGATCGCTGTCGGTGGTCGAGGTCGACGCCACCGATGGGCTGACCACACCTCAGGCCGCGTCGGTGCTCGCGTCGGGCCAGAACGTCTATGCATCGCCGTCGACGATGTGGATCTCGACAAACGCGTGGATCGACTGGGGTCTGCTCGAGGACGAGGCCGAGGTCGATGCCGCAGCGCAGAACTTCACGAGCCAGATCCATGGCTTCGCCATCGGCGACGGAGCGCCGTCGTATCTGGCGTCCGGAGAGGTCCGGGGCCATCTGCTCAACCAGTTCGCGATGAGCGAACACGACGGGGTACTCCGGGTGGCCACGACGGACGGCGTCGATTGGTGGGCCGACGAATCCTCCGAGAGCTACGTGACGACGTTCCGGGTCGACGACGTGGAGCGAACCCTCGTCCAGCTCGGTCAGGTCGGTGAGATGGGCAAGGGTGAGCGGATCTTCTCGGTGCGCTTCGTCGGAGACACGGCCTACGTCGTGACCTTCCGTCAGACCGACCCCTTCTACACGGTCGACCTCTCCGACCCGACGGCGCCGAAGGTGCTCGGCGAGCTCAAGATCACCGGCTACTCCGGCCAATTGCATCCGCTGTCACCCACGCTCGTCCTCGGAATCGGCCAGGAGGCCACCGAAGACGGCCGCACGACCGGAGCCAAGGTCACCCTCTTCGACGTGAGCGATCTCGCCAATCCTGTCGACGTCGACACGTGGACGGTGCCAAACGCGTGGACCGACGCCGAATGGGACCACAAGGCGTTCTTGTGGTGGCCAGCCGAGAACCTGGCCGTGCTCCCCGTCTCCAACTGGGCGGAGCAGTTCTGGGGCGCGATCGCCTTCCGGATCGACCTCGAGGCGGGCACGATCACCGAAGCCGGCAGGTTGAGCCATGAGCCCGAAGACGGCGAGACCGTTGGAACGACCGAGTGCCGCGTGCTCGAAACCGAGGTGCTCGAGCAGTACCGGGACTCGGACAGCCAGCTCGCAGAGATCGCCTGGGAAGCCGAGTGGATCACCCAGGACGGCGGGCAGATCCAGCTGTGCGGCGACGGACAGACCGGGGCGTCTGGTCTCTGGTGCGACCGCTGGTGGGGCAGCGATAAAGTCGCCTCGGAGATCGGGCCGGGCGTGCTCGAGATCTGCTGGCCCGAGGGTCCCGGACAGGACCCGATCGTCCGGACCCTGGTGATCGGCGACGACCTCTACACGATGAGCTGGAGCGAGCTGCAGCGAAACGACCTCGACGACTTCGAACCCGGCACGCGGGTGTCGATCAACTGACCGGCACAGGCACTGCCTGCCCCTCCGCCCACGCCGCCGGAAGCTCACGTAGCGGTGGTTGCAGCTGGGGAGGATTGGCCAGAACCCATCGAGCACGGGCGGCCCGCTGCAGGGCCGCCCGTCGCCGCGCGTCGGGGATCGGCGGCGGCACCAGCATCGGGACAGCGGTGAGTGGACGGCGGGTGCGTGGCAGTCGGAGAAGCGACGTGGCGATCGACGCGACGGACATCAGGAAAGACTCCAAGAAGTTGTCGCCCGCACTGATCGGTCTAGCAGACACGATGCCGGGCGCGCTGGTCGGGCGAACCAGACGCGTCAGAGTCCGAAGATGAACGACTCCTCCGCCCGCAGGACCGCGGCGATGGTGTCGGCCTGACGAAAGCCATGGCCCTCACCCTCGAAGAGGTGGTACGTCACGGGGATGTCGCGATTCCGGAGGGCATCGACGATCAACTCCGACTGCGAGGGCGGCACGATCTTGTCCTCGGTGCCCTGCAGGACGAGCAACGGTCGATCGATCGAGTCGACGTGGGAGATCGGCGACCGTGCGAGGTAGATCTCCTCAGCCTCGGGCCACGGCCCGACGAGACCGTCGAGGTACCTCGCCTCGAACTTGTGTGTGTCTTCGGCGAGCGCGCGCAGGTCGGTCACCCCGTATCGACAGATGCCGCCCGAGAACACGTCGTGGAGGGCCAGGGCGTTGAGCACGGTCAAACCGCCGGCGCTGCCCCCGGCAATCACCATTCGGTCAGGATCGACCCGCCCGGTGTCGGCGAGGTGCTTCGCCGCGGCGACGCAATCGACGACATCGGCGTGACCCCATTGACCGAGGAGTTCTTGGCGGTACCGCCGGCCGTACAGCGTCGAACCGCGGTAGTCGACGTCGGCCACGGCGACCCCGCGCGAGGTCCAGTAGCGAATCTTGAGGTCGAGCTGGCGGCGGGCTGCCGCCGTTGGACCGCCGTGTACCAGGACGAGCAGCGGGGGGCGTCCGCCGCCACTCGTCGGTGCGTAGAAGAGCGCATGCGCAGTCGTCCCCGATGGCAACGACGGGTCGATGACGCTGACGTCGAAGGTCTCGTGGGTGGGCTCCGGGAACAGTGACGGATCGAGGCCCAGATCACGGGGGCCGGAGATGCACGTTGCGGTCTGGCCGTCGTGGATCCAGACGGCAGGTTCTTCGTCCCAGGACGCTCCCACATAGGCAACCCGACCATCGTCGAGGGCGCGGATCGACGAAACCGACGAGTGGCGATCTTCGACGAAGCCGTCGGGAAAGCCAATGGTGTCGCCCCGCGGACCGCCAGCCACGACGACGATGCCGGCGTCGATCTCGCACCAGCGACTGATCCCGAAGACCCAGCCCGGAGTCGCGATCTCGAACTCTCCCTCGATCACCGGCAGCCGGTCGCCGGTTTCGGGATCGACCTCGACCAGGTTCCACCAGTTCGTGGCGTCCGTGACGGCGAGCAGACGGCCGTCCGACGTCCACTCGTGCAAGACAATCGACTCGGCTCCGGTCAGAAGCGCCGGCGGCGACTCTGCATCACCACCGTCGAGCGACACCGAGACGAGCGTCGTCGTGTCCCATGGCATCGATGGCTGATCCCAGGCAACGCACAGGACCCGACCGTCGGGACCAACCCGTGGATGGGCGTAGAAGTCGTGCGCGGCGGCAAGCACGCGGACCTCTCCGGACCCGTCGACTGCGACCGCCACGACCTCGTTGTGCACGACCTCGGCGTCGAGATCGTGTCGTTCCCGGACGCACACGTACCAGGCCCGATCGGGAGTGAAACGTCCATCGGCGTATCGGTGCCCACCAGTGGTCAGACGCACCGTGGCGCCGGACTCGACATCGAGCAGGAAGAGTTCGCCGCCTCGCGTGTCGTCGGAGTACACCGCCCACCCACCGTCGACCCACCAGGCACCGCCGCCGTATTCGTGGACTCGTGTCCGAACGTTCGCGTGTGGTTTGGTGATCTCGTCGACCTCGCCGTCTCGCCACCGCATCAGCGCCGTTCGGCCTGCCTCGTTCGGCCGGGCCTCGCCCCACCAGACGTCGGTACCGTCGACGACGACCTCGGCGATCCCGACCGCCCCCGAGAGGAGCAGGTCGACAGTGATCGGCGAGGGCGCAGGGTTCAACATGGCCGCGATTCTGTCATCGATCTCCCAGCAGGTGGCGAGTCACCCAGCCGACGACGACCGCACGGTCACCGACCTGACAGGACGGGGGCCATTCTCTCGAGCGCGTCGGCGAGCGTGGCGCGCGGGCAGGCGAGGTTGATCCGGACGTGGCCTTCGGCGTCCGCGATGAAGAGCCGCTCACCTTCGACCAGAACACCGGAGCCTTCGGCGATCGCCCGAGCGATGTCGCTCCCGGGAGCGAACACCGACGACAGGTCGACCCAGGCCAGGTATGTCGCCTCCGGGATACCGAAGCGCGCGTCGGGGACGAGCTCGTCGAGTCGTTCGGCGAGGAGCGAGAAGTTGGCATCGAGGTGGGAGCGAAGCGCCGTCCACCAGGGATCTCCGTGATCGAACACGGCGACCGTCGCGGCATGGCTGAGCGGGTTGAGAATCGGAAAGACCCGTTCGTCCCACCGGGCCCGTAGCTCGTCGTCGGGGATCACGACCTCCGCCAATCGCAGACCGGCGAGGTTGAAGGTCTTGCTCGCAGACATCGCCGTCACGATCCGGTCCGAATCGGGATAGAGCTTCTGTAGCGGCGTGTGTTCGAGTCCGACCCGCAGGAGATCGCAGTGGATCTCGTCGGAGATGATTCGCACGTCGTGCTCGAAGCACAGATCCGCCATCGCCCGTAGTTCGTCGGGTCGCCATGCCCGACCAACCGGGTTGTGGGGATGGCAGAGGCTGAACAGCTTCTGACGGGGATCCGCGACCTTGCGAGCGAAGTCCTCGAGGTCGACCTCCCAGCCCGACGGTCCGCGGACGAGTGCGCTGGTGACCAGCTCGTGGCCGTGGCGTTCTGGGGCGCCACGGAAGTGTCCGTACGCCGGCGTGAGGGTGAGGACCTTGTCGCCGGGTTCGAGCATCAGCTCGGTCAGGTCGTAGAGCGCCGGTACCACCCCGTCGGCGGGCCGGCAGTGCTCGGGCGCGGGCGACCAGCCATAGCGACGGTCGCACCAGCGTCCGAAGGCGCCGAACAGCTCGACGTCGTAGTTCGCCGTATACCCGAGCACCGGGTGGTCCAGTCGGGCTCGCATGGCGTCGATGGCGACGGCGGGTGACGCGAGGGCCATGTCGGCCACCCACATCGGGATCACCTCGTCGTCGGCACACGGCAGAGTGACCTCGTCTCCCACCTCACCGAAGAGGTACGTGCGGTAGCCCTCGGCGGCGACCGCGTTGGTGCCGCGCCGATCGATGATCTCGTCGAAGTCGATGCTCACCCGGTCCATCGTGCCATCACGGCGACGATCGGACCGAGATCGGGTTCAGGCCAGGAAGTCGGCGATTCGTTGAACGCCTTCGCCGAGATCGTCGTCGCCCAAGGCAAAGGACAGCCGTGCGGCGCCGCCGACCCCGAACGCTTCGCCGGGCACGATCGCCACCTTGGCGTGTTCGAGCAGTGCGGCCGCGAGATCGAGCGTGGTGTCGATCTGGCTGCCGCCAATCGTGCGACCGAGCACGCCTTCGAATGAGGGGTACGCGTAGAACGCGCCTTGTGGCTCGGCGATCGTGACCCCATCGATTCCCGACAACATGGCGTACATCGTCTTGCGCCGACGGTCGAACGCCTCTCGCATCTCCGCCACGGCGTCGAGCGGTCCGCTGACGGCCGCGAGGGTCGCCCGCTGGGCGACGTTGTTGACGTTGGAGGTGACGTGCGACTGGTGGTTGCTGGACGCCTTGATCACGTCGGCAGGGCCGACCATCCAGCCGACCCGCCACCCCGTCATGGCGTAGGTCTTGGCGACGCCGTTGAGGATCAGGGTCTTGTCGGCGAGTTCGGGGACCACGACCGGCATCGAATGATGTTCGTTGTCGCCGTAGACGAGGTGTTCGTAGATCTCGTCGGTCACGACCCAGAGGTCGTGCTCGAGCGCCCATCGCCCGATCGCTTCGATCTCGTCTCGCGAGTACATCGCACCGGTCGGGTTGGACGGAGACACGAAGAGGAGGACTTTGGTCTTGTCGGTGCGAGCCGCTTCGAGATCGGCCACCGAGGCGCGGAATCCGTTCTCGACCGTCGTCATCACCGGCACGGCCGACGCGCCGGTGAGGCCGATCGCCTCGGGGTAGGTCGTCCAGTACGGGGTTGGGACGAGCACTTCGTCACCGGGGTCGCAGAGCACGGCGAACGCGTTGGCCACCGCTTGTTTGCCGCCGTTCGTGACGATCACGTTCGACGCCTCGCACTCGAATCCGGAGTCGCGCTGCGTCTTCGCCGCAATCGCCTCTCGCAGGTCCGGCAGACCCGCAGCCGGGGTGTATTTGTGATTGACCGGGTCGGTGCAGGCGGCGACCGCGGCCTCGACGATGTGTGCTGGCGTGGCAAAGTCCGGTTCGCCGGCACCGAAGCCGATCACGGGTTCGCCCGCCGCCTTGAGCGCCTTCGCCTTGGCGGTGATCGCCAGCGTGGCGGACTCCTGGATTGCTCCGATGCGATCAGAGATTCGGTCGCCCATCATCGACTCCGTTCGGTGGGGGGGGAATTTCGGCAAAGGACGGCCCGATCCGGGCCCGTCGATGCGAAACTATCGGGTATGACCTCCATCCCAGACATCACGATTCCTGACACGATGCGCCCGCTCGACGGCCGCTTCGGCTCGGGCCCATCGAAGGTGCGCTCCGACGCGGTTCAGGCACTCGCTGCCGAGGCCGACTCCTTCCTCGGTACCTCTCACCGCCAGGACCGAGTGAAGTTCGTCGTCGCCGCGCTCCGAAACGGCCTGCTCGAGTTCTTCAACGCTCCGGACGGCTACCAGATCCTGATGGGCAACGGTGGCGCCACGCTCTTTTGGGACGCCGCCACGTTCGGTCTCATCGAGAACCGGGCACAGCATTTGGTGTGTGGCGAGTTCTCGTCCAAGTTCGCCACCTGCACGACGCTCGCCCCGCACCTCGGTGACCCCGACATCGTCGAGAGTGCGCCCGGGACCGCGCCGTCACTCGTCGCCAATCCCGACGTCGACGTCTACTGCTATCCCCACAACGAGACCTCGACCGGCGTGGCGCTTCCCGTCCTTCGGGCCGAGGGCGCCGACGGACTCACGCTCGTGGACGCCACCTCTGGTGGTGGTGGTTTGCGGTTCGATCCGGCCAACGCTGACGTCTACTACTTCGCCCCGCAGAAGTGCTTCAGTTCCGACGGCGGCCTCTGGCTGGCGCTCTGCTCCCCCGCGGCGATGGAACGGATCGACTCGATCGCCGCGACGGACCGATGGGTGCCCGAGATCCTGAACCTCAAGACCGCGATGGACAACTCCCTCAAGGATCAGACCTACAACACACCGGCGCTCGCAACGATCTACCTGGCCCTCAAATACACCGAGTGGTGCAACGAAAACGGCGGCCTCGAGTTCGCAGCTGGTCGCTCCGATGCGTCAGCCGAAACGCTCTACGGATGGGCGGAGCGCTCGGCATGGGCGTCACCGTTTGTTTCGGACCCAGCGCTGCGCTCGCACGTGGTCGCCACGATCGACATCGACGATTCGATCGATGCGCTCACGATGTCCAAGGTGCTGCGCGCCAACGGCATCGTCGACACCGAGTCGTATCGCAAGCTCGGTCGCAACCAGCTGCGCATCTCGATGATGCCGGGTGTCGAGCCGAGCGACATCGAGGCTTTGACCCACTGCCTCGACCACGTCGGTGCAGCGATGAGCTGATCGAGAACGACCGATGACCGCGCTCGATCGAGTCGAACCGCATCCGGGCTACCACCGGTCGAGGTGGCCGGTGGAGTGCGGAGGCAATCGACGACAGAAGGCCGTCTCCGGACGTCTCGACGCCGCCGATGGACAGCCGACTGTCGTCTCGCGCCAGGACGACAAGTGGCATGTCATGGTGATCGAACGCGAACCCGGCGAGTTCTTCGTGGGCGGCACGATGGCGCACTTCACCGGCGCTCCCCCGTTTGGCTGGGTCGAACGCATCGACCCCGACACACTGGCTCCACTCACCGAGTCCGGCCCGTTGCCATGCGGCGACCATGTGTGGTGCGGAGCGATCCTCGCCCACGCGAACGGCTCGCTGCTGTCGGTCAACGGGTCATACCTTCATCGCCTCGACCCGACGACGCTGACCGTCGAGGCCGAGCGTCAGCTTCCGGCCGATCGATCACACAATGGCCTGTTGGCGCTGGCCGACGGTTCGCTCATCACGAAGGACCTTCGGCTCGTCGGACAAGGCGGGACGACGATCAGTCGCCTCGATCCCGACACGCTCGACCTCGTGTCGGATCCGCTGATCCTCCCGGAAGGCTCCATGGGACGGATCGCGTCGGATCTTCGGGACGGGATCGAACATGTCGTCGTGCCGGGGACCGAGCAGGTGTTCACGATCGTTGTGGACGGCGACGACTGGACACTCGCCGACAACCCGCCCCGCTATCGGACGCCGGATGGACCCGGTGGGCTCGCCTGGGACTCGTGCCTGTCCGGCGGCGCTGCATGGTTGATGGATTGCGGCGACATCGAGTCGGTGCGCATGATCCACCACCAGGACCCGAACGGCCGCTGGGCGGAGCACCCCGGCCGGGCGCTTTCGTGGCGACAACCCGCGCCGTGGGACGCTCCCCAACGCCTGCTTCGGGTTGATCTCGAGTCTGGCCAGGTCGACGACATTGCGCCCTTTGGTGAGCCGGGCGGCGGGATCATCGCCCCGCCAGTCGTGTTTCCTGAGCGGGAGCTCGCCATTGCCTGGGACAGCATCAATGGTGGATTGGCTGGCGTCTCCACGGGCGACGGTCTCGATGTTCACTGGCAGCTCGACGTGCGCCCGACGATGCAGCCCGTCGTGTACCCGGACTCGGGCGAGCTCGTCATCAACGACTTCACGGACGAAGGGGCCGACGATCTCGTCGTGGTCGATGTCGACGCGGGCGCAATTGTGAGCCGGGCCTCCACCGGTAGCAGGATCGCCAACGGCATGTTCCTGTCGCCCGGTCCAGAACGCTCCGTGTTCTACTGCTCGACGCTCACCCTGGCTCGGGTGCAATGGTCCTGACGCTCCGCCGATCGGCAGCGACAAGGAACCGTCGTCAGCAGCGAGTGAAGATTCGGATCTGATCGCGTGAGTTGGTGCTGAGCGACAGGTCGACGGTTGTCCCCGACACGTGGATCGAATCCTGAACGCCGATGGGGTCGTAGTCGTATCCGGGCACGGGATGTTCGAAATCGGCGGTTTCGGTGAGCTGACGGAGCTGCGGCGCAAAGCCAAGAACCTGACCGGGGAACTCCATTGACGGCGACGCCGCGGCCGGACGGGTCAACCCGTCGAAATGGAGGTACCACGTGCAAATGGAGGTGCCTGCCGGGATGGTCGTGGCGAAGAAGGACTCGCCATCGACTTCGACGTCTTGCGGAAACATCTTCAGGCTCAGGTCCGCATCGAGGACGACGGGGCCGGATTCGGCGAAGACGATTGGTTCGGCACCCTCGGTTTGATGCAGCGCCATCGAGCCAACACGGTCTGCGGCCAGCCGAACGAAGCCGGAGCCTCTCGGCCATGGTTCCGGCGGCAGCATGATGGTGGTGGTGGTGGTGGTGGTCGTCGTCGTTGTTGTGGTGGTCGACGTTGATGTGGTGGTGGCCGGAACGATCGTCGTGGTGGTCGTGATGGTCGTCGGCGCCGTCGTGGCGGTTGTTGTGGTGATCGGCGCCGTCGTGGTCGTCGCCATGGTCGTGCTCGTGCTGGACGAGGCGACCGCCGATGGGATGCTCGATGTGCTCGGGGCGACCGTCGAGGACGGGGTTTCGAGCACCGTCGGTGTCGTCGGAACCGTGAGCGTCGTGGGCGTTGTCGGGTTCGCTACTACCACGACGATCGTCGTCGTGACGACCGACGTTTCAGCGGCTGGTTGTGCAGCCGAGCTGTCCGCGTCCGCAGTCGTCTCGGAGGCGCTGTCTTCCACGAAGGCGATGGCCGGGGGCGGTGGTTCGGGAAGATCCACGTTCACGATGCCGGTGACGGCGCCTGTCGACACCGTCGCCACACTCACCGCCGTCGCCACCGAAGACGCCGGAGCCGCCGCCACGTTCGACGCCACCCGCAAAATGCTCGGCAACTCCACCAACCCCGCAAACCACCCAACCGAACGCTGCTCCGTCAACCCCAACCGCAAAAACGCCCGCACCACCGTCTCATCAAACTGACCACCCGCACACCGAACCAACTCTGCACGCGCCGCCTCCGCCGACATCGGCTCCTTATACGACCGCTTCGACGTAATCACGTCATAGGCATCCGCAACCGCACAAATACGACCCGCCAACGAAATCTCCGTCCCCGCCAACCCCCGCGGATACCCCTTCCCATCCCAACGCTCATGATGCTCCGTCGCCGCACCAACCCACGGACCCAAAAACCCCGCCAACGGCTCCAAAATCCGGCCCGACGCCGCCGGATGCGACTGCAACACCCGCCACTCATCCTCATCCGGACGACCCGGCTTATTCAGAATCTCCGCCGGCACCGCCAACTTCCCCACATCATGCAACAACACCGCCCACCGCAACCGATTCAAATCCTCACCCGAAATCCCCATCTCCGCACCAATCATCTCCGCATACGCCCGCACCCGCTCCGTATGCCCACGCGTCCGACGATCATGCGCTCCCAACATCGTCACCAACTCCACCGCCTGACGAGCCGCCTCACCCTCATCAGCCGACAACCGCGGAATCCCATCCTCCAACTTCCGAACCGTCCCCGCACGCAACGCCAACCCAAACCGCGACGGCGCCTGATCCGGAAACACCAACGTCATCGCCATCAACGTCGACAACGGCGCAAAACGCTGACCAAACCGCGACACCACATGCGTCACCACACCCGCAACAACCACCGCCTGCACCACCCAACCAACCGTCCCAACCCAACCCTCACCACGCCAAAACCAACCACCCAACAACCGAACCGCCAACCACCCCAACACCACCGGCACCACATACAACGCCACACGGAGGGTCTTTGCGGCAGCCGGTCGGGCAGCCCAGGTGGCGCGGGTCGATTCCTGCGCCCCGCGGGTCGGCACAGTCATGACTGTGTCATCGGCCTCGCTGACGGCGACCTTGCGTGAGGCGATCGGCTCAGCGCGTCGTCGTCGCGGTGTCGATCAGCAGGCCGTGAAGATCCGAAGCTGATCTCTCGAACTTGTGGAGAGATCCAACTCCACGCTGTGAGTTCCTTGTCGGATCCAGTCCGTATCCCCAAGGCCGTCGTACCGGTCTCCGTAATCGACCTCTGGATGCTCGAACATGTCGGAGTTCTGGAGGTCGCTGCGGCGTGGAGCCAGCGCCAGGACCGGGTCATCAAAGATGATCCTCATCGCCGCGGATTCGGGGTCGGTGACGCCGTCGAAGTGGACAAACCAGCTACACAGCCGAGTTCCTTCAGGGAGGACGACACCGTCGTGGTCGTCAGCTCGGATCCACGTGTCGAGCGCGTACTCCTCTACTGACAAATCGGCGTCCAACGTTTGCGGTCCAGGCTCCTGAAAGACGGTTGGGGTGCCGCTCTCCGATTCGTCCAACCCGAGTCCGCCGAGATCACCAGCGAGCACGAGGGAGAATCCTGTACCGAGCACGGGTCCGGGAGGTGCGGTAGTTGTCGTTGTCGTCGTGGTCGTCGTGGTCGTTGTCGTCGTTGTTGTTGGACGAGTCGTCGTTGTTGGCTGCACGGTCGTGGTCGTCACGGGCCGAGTTGTCGTGGTTGGCCGGACCGTCGTGGTCGTGACCGGACGAGTTGTGGTCGACGAGCTCGTCGTCGTCGGGGGCTCGGTGGTCGACGTTGTTGAGCTCGTTGTCGAACTGGTCGTCGAGGTTGTCGTTGGTCGGGTCGTCGTTGGCGCGACCGACGACCACGTGGTGGATGGAGCGGCCGTGGTCGTGGCCGGGATCGTGCTCGACGTGGTCGTGGTGGTGATGACCAGGTCACCGACCTCCGCCTCGGTCGTGTCGTCGACATCGTCGCCGAATGCGATCACTGGCGGAGGGGGTTCGGCGACTTCGACGATGCCGGTGACGGCGCCCGTCGACACCGTCGCCACACTCACCGCCGTCGCCACCGAAGACGCCGGAGCCGCCGCCACGTTCGACGCCACCCGCAAAATGCTCGGCAACTCCACCAACCCCGCAAACCACCCAACCGAACGCTGCTCCGTCAACCCCAACCGCAAAAACGCCCGCACCACCGTCTCATCAAACTGACCACCCGCACACCGAACCAACTCTGCACGCGCCGCCTCCGCCGACATCGGCTCCTTATACGACCGCTTCGACGTAATCACGTCATAGGCATCCGCAACCGCACAAATACGACCCGCCAACGAAATCTCCGTCCCCGCCAACCCCCGCGGATACCCCTTCCCATCCCAACGCTCATGATGCTCCGTCGCCGCACCAACCCACGGACCCAAAAACCCCGCCAACGGCTCCAAAATCCGGCCCGACGCCGCCGGATGCGACTGCAACACCCGCCACTCATCCTCATCCGGACGACCCGGCTTATTCAGAATCTCCGCCGGCACCGCCAACTTCCCCACATCATGCAACAACACCGCCCACCGCAACCGATTCAAATCCTCACCCGAAATCCCCATCTCCGCACCAATCATCTCCGCATACGCCCGCACCCGCTCCGTATGCCCACGCGTCCGACGATCATGCGCTCCCAACATCGTCACCAACTCCACCGCCTGACGAGCCGCCTCACCCTCATCAGCCGACAACCGCGGAATCCCATCCTCCAACTTCCGAACCGTCCCCGCACGCAACGCCAACCCAAACCGCGACGGCGCCTGATCCGGAAACACCAACGTCATCGCCATCAACGTCGACAACGGCGCAAAACGCTGACCAAACCGCGACACCACATGCGTCACCACACCCGCAACAACCACCGCCTGCACCACCCAACCAACCGTCCCAACCCAACCCTCACCACGCCAAAACCAACCACCCAACAACCGAACCGCCAACCACCCCAACACCACCGGCACCACATACAACGCCACACGGACCGCGACAGCCATCCACGGGCGCGCGCCCCAGGATTGCGATTCGGTTTCGTGGGCCCCACGGGTCGGACTGCTCACGGTCGAATGAACGGCAGATCTGCCGCATCCCCACAGGGGCTATTTGGCTCACCTGAACCGCCCTGGGGTCCGTGGAGGCTCTCGACCTTTGAAAGAGGATGAGAGCT
>JAHDCX010000025.1 GCA_020629635.1 Acidimicrobiales bacterium
GATGAGCTGCTGTTTTGCGGCGTCGATGTCGTGAACAGAGGTTCCGGTCACCATGAACAACATTCTTCCAGGGGGGTGTGACACCAACCCTGGCGACCGACCCCATTCGTCCGGTTGACGTCCGGTTGACGTCCGGTTGAGCGACGACGGTGTCTTTATGTTGCGGTTGTATGACGAACACCACCGCTTCACCACCCCCCAAACGGCTCGTCGCCGGCGTCGCCCTCGCGGTCCTCAGCGTGGTCGCGGCGATCCTGGCGATCTCGATCGACCGCGCCCAGGCACAGCTCGACGGCGCCAACCAACTGGTCTTCTACGACGACACGATCGGGGCCGGATTCGACAACTGGTCCTGGGCGGAGAACGACGTCGCGCAGACCACAACCGTCGCCTCGGGCGAGGCTGCAGCCAGTTTCCGCCCCGGCCCCTGGGAAGCCCTCTACTTCGGACGAACCGACCCGGTGGCGGTGCCCTTCGACGGCACCCTCGACTTCTCCGTGCACGGAGGCGTGGACCCATCACCCATCTCGGTCGCGCTCATCAACGCTGCGCTCCAACCGGTTGCGGGGGTCGAAATACAACCAACAGCCGGCAACTGGACGACGCACTCGATCGACCTGTCCGATCTCGGCTCGCCAGCGGAGGTGACCGGCGTCTGGTTCCAGGAGAACGCTGGACGGACGCCCTCGACGATGTTCGTTGACGAGATCGTGATCGTCGGCGCGGAGTCCGGACCTGCAGCGACGGGGCCCACGCTCGCCGTTCGGACCGGTGCCTCCTCGATCACCCGCGTCGTGACCAACCCCGCGACCGACGAGTCCCACGAACACACCATCGACTTTCCGCGGCCCATCTCGGAGCGGATCTACGGCATGAACTTCGCCACCGACGCCGTGCGGGAGGAGCTGTCTCTGCCGGTCAACCGTTGGGGAGGAAACTCGACCGAACGGTTCAACCACGAGGTGTCGTCGAGCAACACCGGCAACGACTGGTTCTTCATGAACGCCCCCGACGACGATCCCGGCGGCGACCATCGGTTCGAGAACGACAACCAGGCCGACGGCACGCAGACGATTATGACACTCCCGATGATGGGGTGGGTCGCCGCCGACCGGACCGCTCGTTGCGGCTATCCGCAGAGCGTCGAACCCAACCAGGACGCGTTCGAACCGCACTACCTCGACACGTCCCTCGTCTGCGGGAACGGGTGGCGCAACGGCGAGCAGCTCCCCGCCGGTGACCCGACGCTCACGAGCCGGGCCGTCGACGAGGCCTTTGCCGCCGACTGGGTCCGCCAACTGGTCGCCCAACACGGCACCGCAGCGACTGGCGGCGTCGAGATGTACGCCCTCGGCAACGAGCCGGGCCTCTGGCACTCGACCCACAACGACGTGCGGCCGCAGCCGATCGGACGCGACGAAATCGTCGAACGGAACGCGACCTGGGCCAACGCCGTGAAGGCGGTCGACCCCAGCGCAGAGATCCTGGCGCCCGTGCTCTGGAGCGGATACAGCTACTACGTCACGAGCGAAGAAATGCTCGTCAACGACCAGCGGCCCGGCGACGTTCCCGTGTTCTACGAGGACTACCTCGCCCGGATGGCCGATGCCTCGACGGCGGCGGGCGAGCGTCTCCTCGACCACTTCACCATCCACTTCTACGACGACCGCGTCTACGGCGGCGGCACCGATGCGCTTCGGCTCGAGGCCACCCGAAACCTCTGGGACCCGACCTACGCTCCGAGCGACTGGTGGGTCATCCGGGACTTCACCGGCGGCGAAGGTTCGGCGGTCGTCCCGAGGATGCGCAACGCGATCGACCGGAACTATCCCGGAACAGGACTGGCCATCACCGAGTACAACTTCGGCGGCGAGGACACGATCGCCGGTGGTCTCGCTCAGGCCGACGCACTCGGAATCTTCGCCCGAGAGGGTGTCGACATCGCCACCGCCTGGGATCCCTGGGCGGATTGGGTCGGCATCAGCCAGCAGGAGTGGGCGGACCGCCCCTTCATCGACGCCTTCCGCCTCTATCGAAACTACGACGGTGCGGGATCCCGCTTTGGCGACACCGTGCTGCATGCGACATCGACGGACGAGCCCGCCGTCTCCATTCACGCCGCCCGGCGGTCCAGCGATGGAGCGGTCACGCTCATCGTGCTCAACAAGACCACAGCACCGGTTGTCAGCGATCTCACCGTCGAGGGGATTGGATCGACGACGGCTGCCGCATGGCGGTGGTCCGCGGCGACCGGCGGAACCATCGAACCGGTCGGCGGCGGGTTGGCAGTCGGTGGACCAATCGAGCTTCCCGCTCGGAGCGCCACCGTCCTCGTCATCGGTGACACGCCAATCCCCGCAACCCCGACCACGATCGTCCCCGCTCCTCCGGCCACCCCGAATGAGCCAACGCCGGCCGTGCGCCCCCCTCGGCCCACTCGCGGCGCAGCGCTGATCGATCCCCCATCCACGGCCGCCGAGGGTGTCCTCGACAGTCGGTCGACCACGTGGGTCTGGATGGAGACCGGACCGACTCGTCTCGAATCTGACGCCGTACTCGAGATCTCGGAGCCCGGCTCGCGGCGAGGATCTCAACGTTCGATCGGAGTCATTCCGGCCGGGACGACGGTGTGCGCATGGTACGTGCACGCCGACAAGCTCGAAGACCGAGGCCGAATGGTTGGCCGACTCGCCTTCAGACAAGAGGTGCTCGGGCTGCAAACCCACCGGACCTCCCTTTCGGCGTCGGCCCAACTGAACCATCCGGACACCGAGCCCAATCACGGCAAGCTCGAACGTAGCGACCGTCTGCGCTGGAGCGAAGAGAACGGTCGTCACTTCGTCTGGTGGAACATCCGTGCCGGCAACCAGACCGACGGATTCCGGGTGATCACCGCCTGTTGACGTGACCAATGTGGACCGACCCGGTCCGGTGAGCGAGGACATGGCATGCGAGAATCGCACGCCATGTCCTCGCTACGCGTCGCCCGTCGTCTCCTCGGTTTCGCCTTCGTCCTGCTCGTGGCGACCGGGTGCGACGAGTACATCGAGCAGGCGACCGTCGACGCCGACGGCGTCGTCGAGTTCGCCGCCCGAGCTGTCGTGGTCTGCACCGACGAGACCCAACAGGAGATCTTCGGAGGCGACCCGTGTCCGATCGTCGACGAAGTGGTGCGAGGCGGCGACCCCGGCGACCTTCCCTTTGGGTTCCCGTTCGATACCGATCGGATCGCCGTCGTCGCCGACGGCGAACAGGACCGCCGACGGCTCGACATCTCGTGGGAGGGTCCGCTCGGCGAGTTCTCCACCCTGCTCGTTTCCTCCGCCACCCTCACCACCGTCGACGACACGACCAGCCGCCTGGTGCTCGAAACGACGGGAGCGCCCGCCGACCAGGTCGACGAAGACGCCGCCCGTTGGCCTGCGGGAGAGTTTCGATTCGTGGCTCCGGCGCTCGTCACTGAGCACAACGGCGACCGTGTCCAGGGCAGAATCGTGATCTGGGAGATCGACGAGGACCGACCCGACCAGCTCACCGTGACGTGGACCGACGACGGGCCCACTCGGCGGGTCTGGTTCTACGTCCTCGCCCTCGTCATTCTCGTCGGGCTGATCGCCATGATGCTCCTGCTGGAGCGTCCAGGTCGGCGGCGTTGAGCGACCGCGCTCAGGCTTCGGGGACCACGACTCCGGCGAAGTCGACGGGCGCAACCGGCCCGGCCGGAATCGGCAACTTCTCGTCCGCGTCGAGCATGCCGTCGATGCCGGGGGGAACCGGCCCGTTCTGATACGGGATTGTGGGCCGCACGATGTCGGCCCACGACGAACCGTCGGCCACATCGCCGTCGGGGTGGCTCTCGTTCAGATTTCCGGTCACGACCGCATCAGGCGCGTCGACCAGCAGCACCCCGGCCCGTGTGTTGCCAAGGATGCGATTCGCCTCGATACGGGTGCCGGTCGTTCCGGCGACTCGGACGCCAACGCCGAACCCCGTGTCGGCCGGGTCGAAGGCGTTGGGAGTGTTGGAAAACCCGTTGTTGGTGATGACGCTGCCGGTCACGACGGCGCCCTCGGTCTCCGTCGCCCCACGATCCTCGATCGCCACGCCGAGCCGGTTGTTGCGAGCGGTCGACCGCAGGATGGTGACGTCGCCGGCTGCGCCTTCGATCCGGAACCCGGTCGCCGAGAATTCGACGAGCGTGATTTCGATCAGCGTGTTGCACGCCACACAATCGCGGATCGCGACGCCGGCCACTCCGTGCCCAGAGGCCCAGACCTGTCGAATGTCGACGTTGCGGCTGCCGTACGCGGCGATCCCGTCGCCGCCGGTGTTCGACGTTGTCACGTGCAGTGCGCGGAAGCCATCGATGGGGACCGCCGGGTCGATCGGTTCGACGCGAATCGCGTCGCCCGTGAAGTTCCGGACCGTGAGATTTTCGATTCCGACGCCCGAGGCCCGCACGATCACTCCGGTCGCCGCGGAGTGAAGCCCATCGATGAACACGGTGTTGCGGTCTCGACCGCGGATCACGATGTCGGGCGTCGAGATCGTCACCTCTTCGGTGTAGACGCCCGGGTCGAGCAGGATCAGGTCCCCGGGCTGGGCGACGTTCACGGCCTCCTGGATCGAGAAGTGATCGAAGGGCACTCGGATCGCGTCGACGTCGGGGATCGGCAGGGTCGTGACCGGAGGCTCGACCACAACGCCGTCCGGCGTCGTTCCGTTGAAGATCGGCTCTCCAATGTCGTCGCCCTCCACCGGCGCACACGCCACCAACGCCATGGCCGTGAGCGCGACGAAGAGGAGAGAGAGCCGGGACACCGCTTCTCAGCCTACGACTGACGGCGTCGCGGCTGGGGCCACGGTCGCCAGTGCAGAGGCCATGGTCGGCCCGAAGTCCGGGTTGTCCCGGACCGGCATGTCATGGTCACCGCACACCGGAAAGACCTCTGCGCCGAGCCGCTCAGCCAGGGCGCGTTGGCGGGCAGGCTTGACGACCGTGTCGAAGGCGGTGACAACGCACGCGGTGGGCGTCCGCAGCTCGGCGAGCCACGTCGAGGAGTCGAAGTCGCCCAGTCCGACGCCCGCCTCGAGCAGCGACACCGGATCGCCCTGCATCACCACATCGTGAACCCAATCGGGGTATCGACGAGAGGCATTCACGGCGATCGTGGAGAAGACGCGTTGTTTCGCGAATCGGGGCAACGCCCGGAAGCTCGACGTGGCACCGCGCAACGCCACGAACTTCAGCCGTTCGCGCCGTCGTTCGTTGAACGATGCCGCCGTGGCGACGAGTGTCAGCCCGACGACTCGATCAGGGTGACGGCGAGCGACGATCTGTGCGATCGCACCCCCCATCGAGTAGCCGGCGATGGCGAATCGATCGATGCCGAGACGATCGGCCATGGCGATCACGTCTGCGGCGCAATGCTCGAAACGAAATCGTTGAGCGGAACGTACGCCGCCGCCGTGGCCGTGCACGTCGAACATCACGACGCGGCGGTCCGCCGACATCGCCTGCCACGCCGACGCCCAGTTCAGCGGACTGTCGACGTTCCACCCATGCAGGAGGAAAACCGGCGCTGCGGGTCCATTGGCGCCCGAGTCCCACACCATCGCCGAGCCGCGCCCGGGAAGGTCGACCTCGACGGCGATCGGAAGCGCCTCTGCCAGGTGGGGAGGGAGCATTGGCTGGTGTCAGTCCACGCTCACGACGTCGACCGACAACGTCATGCCGGTCGGTGTCTCGTAGGTGACCGTGTCACCGGCGGCGGCACCCATGATCGCCTCGCCGAGCGGCGAGCCGGGCGAGAGGTTCTCCATGCCCTCGGCGTCTTCTTCGATCGAACCGACCAGGTACTTCTCGATGTCGTCGTCACCCTCGTAGCGGAGTCCGACAACGCTGCCGTGCGAGACGGTTCCGTCTGCGGCGGCTTCGACGATCTCGGCCTCTTCGAGCGTCTTGGCGAGGAACATGATCCGTCCCTCCATCTTGCCTTGCTCTTCTTTGGCGGCGTGATAGTCGCCGTTCTCCGAGAGATCGCCGAGCTCGCGGGCCGCCTCGATCTTGCGGGCGATGTCGATGCGTCCCCGTGTGGTGAGGTCCTCGTGTTCGGCCTGCAGACGGTCAAACGTCGCCTGGGAAAGTTTCTCAGCCATCGCACGATGATATCGGTGTGGACTCCTCGGCCAAGACCGCCGACAGGTCAGACCCGGTCGAGTGCCTGGAGGAGATCTGCAACAAGTTCGTCGGCGTCTTCGAGGCCAATCGAGGCGCGCACCATCGATTCGCCGATCCCGACGGCGGCGCGGCCCTCCGGTCCCAGCCGCCGGTGCGTCGTCGTGGCCGGATGCGTGACGAGACTCTTGGCGTCACCGAGGTTGTTCGAGATGTCGAACAACGCCAACGCGTCGAGCACGGCGAACGTCGCATCCTTGTCGCCGTCGACCGAGAAAGTGAGCACGGTCCCGCCCGACGACATCTGCGCCATCGCCAGGTCGTGCTGGGGGTGACTGGCCAGCCCCGGGTACCGCACCGACGCGAGCCGGGGATGGTCGTGGAGTGCCGTGGCGACGTGGAGTGCGCTCGCCGACGCCGCGTCGACGCGCAGTCGTAGCGTCTCCAAACCTTTCAGCAGCGTCCAGGCGTTGAAGGGGCTGAGGCTTGGACCGGTGTGTCGAAGGAATGGGCGGAGATGATCGTCGACGTACCACTTCGGCCCGAGGACGGCGCCGCCGAGGACTCGACCCTGGCCGTCGATGTGTTTCGTCGCGGAGTAGACGACGACGTCGGCGCCGAGCGTCATCGGCTTCTGCAACACGGGGGACGCAAAGACGTTGTCGACGATCACGAGCGCCTCACGTTCGTGTGCGAGGTCGGCGACGGCGGCGATGTCGACGATCTGGAGCCCCGGGTTGGACGGGCTCTCGAGGAACACGGCTTTCGGTGCGTCCTGGAGCGCAGCCGACCAGGCATCGAGGTCGGTGCCGTCCACGAGCTCGGTTTTCACTCCGAGCCGGGGGAGGATGTCGGTGAGGATCACGCTGCACGATCCGAAGAGTGCTCGCGAGGCGACGACACGGTCACCGGCAGACACGAACGAGGCCAGTGAGGCGAACACCGCAGACATCCCCGAGGCGGTCGCCATCGCCGCCTCTGCCCCCTCGATCAGGCGAAGCCGCTCCTCGAATGCGGCGACGGTCGGGTTGCCGTAGCGGCTGTAGATGAAACGGTCGTGCTCTCCGGCGAACGCCGCCTCGGCCTCGGCGGCCGAGGCGTACACGTAGCCCGAGGTCGGGAAGATCGCCTCGGCGGTCTCGTCGAAACGTGTTCGGGCGAGACCGCCCCGGATCAGTTGCGTCGCTTCTGCCGCATCGCCGAGGTCAGCCATCTCAGCCCTGCTTCCACGGAAGCCCGGCACCCTTCCACCCGCCGGTCCGGTGCCCGTCGTTGTCGAGATCGCCTTCGAAACCGTCGGACACGTTCGTCAGGTTGGTGAAACCGTGCGCGGCGAGCACCTCGGCGGCCGCCGCCGAACGTCCACCAGACCGGCAGATCACATAGATCGGGGTCGAGGGCGCAAGTCCGCCGATGGCCTCCTCGACGAAGTTCGGGTTCGGTTGTCCACCGGGCCAGGTCGCCCACTGGACGAACCGGGCGTTGGCCGCCAGTGGTACGCCGACCCAGTTCCACTCGGCCATGGTCCGGACGTCCAGCAGAACCGCATCGGGGTCCGCCTGGAGCCGTTCGAACACCTCGGTCGCCGTCATCGAAGCGATCATGGACGCGAGTCTAGGTAGCGTTGTCGGCGTGACTGATTCGAGTGACGAACGCCTCGCGTACCGGCTCCTGACCGGACCCGACACGTCGGCCTTTTGCGAACGCGTCTCCGCGGCGTTGGCCGAGGGATACGTGCTGTACGGCTCACCGTCGTTGACCTTCGACGGCACCACGACGTACGTGGCGCAGGCCGTCGTGCTGCCGAGCGCATTGGGCGGCGACGTCGAGTGAGTGCCGGATCCGGCTACTTCATCTCACCCACCGACGCGGCCGGTCCAGGGGTGCTGTTGTTGCACTCGTTTCGGGGGCTCGACCGGTGGGCGAAGGACACGGCGAATGCGTTGGCCGATGCGGGATTCACGACCCTGGCTCCCGATCTCTTCGAGGGCGCGACCCACGACGACGACGCCGTCGCGCTCGCGGCGCTCCAAGAGGTCGACATGAACGTCATGGCCAACCTGGTCCAGGCGAGTGTTGGCGTCGTCCGACGAGCCTCCAAGGACGCTGAGGCTCCGATCGGGGTGCTCGGCTATGGCCCGGGCGCGTCACTCGCGTTGTGGCTATCGGCGCGCCTCACCGACGAGATCGGCGTGGTTGTGACCTACTACGGGGCTCAGTCGACGCCGATGACCGGGGCCTCGGCCAGCTATCTGTGTCATTGGGCCGAGCGCGATCCGCTCGTTTCGGATCTCGAGATGGCTGATCTCGGGCTGTCACTGCAGATGGCCGATCGCGACTTCCGCTTCGAACACCACGAGGGCACCACGGCCGGGTTCGCTCAGGCGGGCCACCCCCATCACGACGCCGCCGCCGAGGCCGTCGCCTGGCGACAGACCACCGAGTTCCTCGCCTCTCACCTCAGCTAGCCACGCACCTCGAGTGGTGGCGTTGGCGGCGGATCACGCCTCGGCGTCCGCCATGGCGAGGATCAGGTCGCGGACGGTTCGGCCGTAGGCGACGGGCACGAGGAACTCCTGGGCGCCCAGCGCGAGGACTCCACCCTCTCGATCGTGCGGCGAGAAGCTGATCGGCGACGCGTCTTCGACCAAGCCGACGAGATCTCGTGGCAGCGCAGGGTTGCCGCGACTACTGCGGAACAGAAACGGGCCCCCGGTCGTCAAGGCAACGACATGCGCGCCCTTGAGGTCGGTCGTCCCCGTCGGAGTGACCGGGACGGCGAGCGTGACGTGGTGCTCGGGGAGCAGTCGTTGGCATTGGATGGTCGTGCGAGACCGATCGTCGACCTTGGCATCGAGCAACTCGGCGGGCAGCTTCAGTTCCTCGACGAATGCGCGTGCGACCGTCGCCCATTTGCTGTCCTCGGGGGGAGCGAGGTCGGTGGCGGGGTCGGGGAGCGCAAGGAAGGTCTCGACGCCGCGTCGATGAAGGCGTCCGATCTCGAAAGCCCGTTCGCTGACGCGGAGGGTGCCACCCGATCGGCCCTCGGGCTCGAACGACCGTGGACCCGTCAGCACCTGGCGCAGCGCTTTTGGCCGCGCCGCATTGCGTTTGGACGGTTCGAACAGCGCGGTGCTGCTCGCGCCCAACGCGACGATGACGGCAGTTCCGTCCTCGTCGACGGCCGGGACGGCGTGGAGGATGTCGGCAGCTGGCTCGAGCTTCTTTGCGAGCGTGGTGGTCTTGTTGCCGAACACCGAGCGGTCGGGTCGGGACCCGGGATCCTCGTCACCTTCGTTGTCTTGCGCGTCCGGCGAAGAGCCATCGATCGACGCCGAGGCATCGGGCGTCTCGAGGGCTCGAATCGTCGACATCCGATGCAAGCGTGCGACGTGGAAGGTTCGCCCGGCGACGCCGAGGGTCACCGACTCGTTGGTCGACTCGAGGATCGTCGGGCGTTCGTCGAAGCGGTCTTCGACCAAGTGAGGAAGACCGGGATTGTCGGATCGGGCAGAGAAGCTCGCTGAGGCATCGTTGGTGATTGCCAGGATGACCTGCCGGCCGTCCTCCGATGCGGGCACGGCCACGATCACGTGGTCGCCGGGCAGGAGCGCGGCGGCCTTCTTGGTCGTGCGGCTTCGCTTCTCTTTCACCTGATCAGCATGCCATCCCGCGGCGGTGGGTGATCAGGCGCACGGAATCGTGACCGTGGCCCCGCCCGAGCGATAGCGAATGCCGTAGTCGGCGGCCGCAGGTGCTGCCCCGGCGTCGGTGTAGCTCGTGCCCGTCGAGGTGGCGAGCCAGCCGCCGTCGCGGCGGACCTGATAGGACGAAACCCCGGGGAGGGCGTTCCATTCGATGAGCACGTCTGCGCCATTCGTGGTCGCCGTGCATCCGAGCGTCGGGCCCGTCACGGTGATCGTCGGATTGCACGGGAGGTCGACCCGTTCGCCGCCGGTCCGGTACCGGATCACGTAGTCGTACGTGCCGGTCGGGACGTCGGCGTCGGTGAAGGTGACGTCGCCGGTCGAGGCGTACCAGCCGCCGTTGCGGCGCACCTGCCAGGAGTCGACCCCTGGCTGATCGACCCATTCGACAACGATGTCGCCGTCCACGAGTGTCGCGCTGCACGCCGGGGTCGGTGCGGTCACGGTGACCGGGTCGGGGCTACAGGGCAGATCGGTGCGAACGCCGTTCTGGCGATACCGGAGGAGATAGCTGAAGTCTCCCGTACCCGGGGATTCGCTGTAGCTGAGCGACGTCGTCGTTGCGGCCCAGCCGTCGTTGCGGCGGACCGTCCAGCTGTCGACTCCGTCCAGATCGTTCCACGAGACGGTGATGACGCCGTCCGCGTCGACCGACGCCGTGCAGGTGATCGCCGGTGGTGGCGGCTGGTACGGCGGCGTGGTGCCGCCGAAGTCGAGAAAGGCGTGCAGCCCGGTCCGGATGCCGTTCACGCGGTCACGGTCCTGACCGATCAGCAGGCCCCGATCGATGGGTTCGATGTCGAAGACCGCCTCTTGTGCATTCGGGCTCGGATTCCACGCAAGCGGGGCGCCGGTTTCGAGATCGAGGGCGGCCAGTTGGTAGCGGGCGATGAACTCGCCCTGGTCGGCGTTGCCGGTCGAGACGCACGCCTCGGGCTTCGGGGTCCACGGGTAGGTCGGCGCATCGTCGGCGTCGATCGGACCGTGCGGAGTCACGAAGCAGAAGTGACCGCCCACGTAGACGGCCTTGTTGGTGATGCCAACCGAGAAGGTCGAGTCATGCATGGCCGTGACCCACTTGGGGTCATTGGTGCCATCGTCGGCCGTGGTGAACGCCACGGTCTTGTCGCACGCCCAGTTGCCCTTCTCGACGACGACGAACATCGAGCCGTCCGGGCTGAACTCGCCGTCTCGCAGCTGCAGCGCACCCTGAGAACATCGCGGATATGCCAGGCGGAACCAGTCGGTACGCCAGGCGGACACCGTGTGATCAGCGAGGTCGACCATGGCGATGCCGTGGTGATCGGGGCCGGGTGCAACGCCGTCGACGAGGCGAACACCGTTGAAGACGACGAGCAGGCGATCGCCATCAGGGTGGACGTCGAGGGCCTTGACCGACCGGGTGTCGGCCTTGCCGAGATCGCCGCTGACGTGCAGGTCGAACGACGTGACGGTGTCGCCGGTCTGTGCGTCGACCGCGCCGATGCGGTCGTGCGGCGCGTTGTTCACGTTGGAGAAGCTGCCACCCAGGTAGACGATGTCGTCGTGCACGTCGAGCGCGAGCACTCGTGCGTCGGTGACCGGTCTGAACGCCGGGTCGAGCGAGCCGTCGTAGCCGAGCTTGGCGACGCGGACTCGCCATTCGCCGTCGACCTGGAGGAAGGCGCCACCGATGTAGACGCCGTTGTCATCTTCGGCGGCGACGACATCGAGGATCTCCGCATCGACCACCGGAGCAAAGTCTTCGATCAACGCGCCCGTGTTGATGTCGTAGGCAAAGATGTACGGCTGGTCGATGATTGGTCCGCCGCGGACGGTCTCGACCTGGGTGAAGTCGCCGACGACGATCACCCGGTCCTGGAGCTGGACCGACTTCCAGACGATGCCGTTGAGGGCGATCGGCGTGTTGCGGCGAGGGCTTTCGGGGGCGAGAGAGGGGTGGGAGACCTCCGCGGCGTCGGCCGTAGTGGGCTGTTGGGCAACGACCGCAACGATCATGCCGGCCAGCAGCGCAGCCACGAGGAACGCCGCCCGGCGCGTGATGTGAACCATGTGCCGATCTTTGCAGACCGGTGCCGCCCGAGCATGGGGAATTCAAACATCATGAGGGGGTCGAACCACCCATGGCCGAGATCAGCCAATCTCGCAGGATCCGGGCGTCGTCGGAGAGCATGCGGTCGCGGCGCTGGAGCACCTCGAAGGGCCGGTCGGTCACGAGCGGATCGGCAACCGTCACGAGACGCCCTTCTTCGACGAGGTCGCGCACGATGTGCCACCAACCGAGCGCAACTCCCTGCCCATCGAGGGCGGCCTGGATGACGAGCGAGTAATCGTTGGATCGGTCACCTCGTAGCTCGGTCGCCGCCACGCCATGCATCCCAAACCAACGGGCCCAGTCGAACCGCGGCCGGTACCGCTCTTCGAGGTGCAAAAGGGGGCACTGGAGGAGATCGACCGGGCGCTCGATCGCCAGTTCTGTGGCGAGCTGGGGTGACCCGACCGGGACGAGGCGCTCCTCACACAGAAGATGGGATTCGTAGCGAACATCATCGATCACGCCCAAGGGGACCCAGAGGTCGATGGAGTCGGGATCCGGAACCTGATCGTCGTCGGCGGTGACGATTCGCAAGCCGATGTCTCGGTGGCGACGCTTGAACTCGGGAAGTCGGGGGAGCAGCCACCAGGCCGCAAGCGACGTGGAGACTGACAGCGACACGCCGGTCTCGCTCGACTCGCCCGCACCGGCGACCGCTCGGTCGATCGTGTCGTACGCCGGTTCAAGCGCATCGACGAGCGCAGTCCCGGCGGCGGTCAACGAAACGCCTGTACGACTTCGGACGACGAGCGTGGTCTGCATCGAACGTTCGAGACGAGCAATGGCGTGGCTCACCGCAGGCTGGCCGAGTCCGAGGGCCGCCGCCGCCGCCGTGAAACTGCCGTGATTGGCAACGGCACACAAGAGTCGGAGCGCCCGATCGGAGACATCGATCTGAGTCATGCACCCATGACCAAAACAGCTGATTGACCCACTGTCAAGCCGTCCCTACCCTTCGAGAACCGTCTCAGAGGGAAGCGTGACACATGACAGAAACCATCGGTTTCATCGGCCTGGGCAACATGGGCGGACCAATGGCAAAGCGCCTCGTGGAGGCGGGCTACGAGGTGCACGCCTTCGACATCGCGGTCGAGGCCGTCGACCGGGTCGTCGATGCCGGCGCCACCCGGGCCACCTCGGCCGTCGCGGCCGCCGAAGCGGCCGACATTGTGTTCACCTCGCTGCCGCGTCCCGATCACGTGCACGCCGTGATGGTCGATGGCGGGGTGCTCGCCGCGCTCGCACCGGGGAACCTCTGGGCCGATCTCACCACCAACCGCAAGGAATTCGTGGCCGAACTCGCCGCCGCCGCACCCGACGGCGTGCGGGTCGTCGACGCTCCCGTGACCGGCGCGGTCGACGGCGCACGCAACGGCACCCTCACCCTCTTCGCCGGTGGCGCCGATGCGGACCTGGATCGTGTCGTCCCCATCCTCGAACACCTCGGCCGCGCGATCCGCTGCGGTCCGCTCGGGACTGGCAACGTGACCAAGCTCGTCACCAACCAGCTGTGGTTCATCCACGCCGCCGCGCTCGGCGAAGGCTTTGCGCTCGGGATGAAGAATGGTGTCGAACTCGACGTGCTCTGGGACGCCATCCAGGACTCGGTGGGCGACAGCTTCGTCGCCCGACACGATGCCCCGTCGATTTTCGCTGGCCACTACGACCCCAGCTTCACGCTCGATCTGTGCATGAAGGACCTCGGCCTGACCATGGAGCTCGCCGCGAACGTCGGCACTGATCTTCCGATGACCGAGCGAGCACACGAAACCTTCGCACGGGCGACCGAGCGCTACGGGGCCGACGTCGGCGAGCTCCATGTCGCCAGGCGAATCGAAGACGACGCAGCCGTCTCCTTCCGCATGGACGGAGACTGGATTCCGCACTGGGAGAAGTGAGATGACGAACACGTTCGATTCGACGCCCGTGGGCGAGCTCGACCTCGCCGCGGTCATCGACACCGACCGGTACCCGATCGACCGACCGGAGTCGTTGGCCTACGCCGCCGCAGTCGACGCGGCCCGGCAAGGACTTCGTGCCGTGGGGTGTGCCGTGATCAAGGACTTCGTCCGGCCCGACGCACTCGTACGACTCGGCTCCGAGATCTGGGAGCGCAAGGACACAACCCACTTCTCGACCCAGGTCATCAACCCCTACTTCCATTTCCACGAGAATCCCGACTATCCCGACCGCCACCCGATGAACACCTTCCTCGAGCGGTCGAGCGGGTTCATTCCCGGCGATTCGTGGGAGGACACGACCCTGATGCGTTGGGTCTTCGAGCACCCCGGCCTCGCACGATTTCTCGCCGACTGTCTCGAGATCCCCGAACTCCATCCGTACGCCGACCCGTTGGCCGGACTCACCGCCAACATCCTCGATCCGGGACAACAGTTCACGTGGCATTTCGACACGAACGAGTTCGCCGTCACTGTGCTCGTCGAGGAGGCGGACGAGGGAGGGCTGTTCGAATACGTCCCGAACATCCGGTCCGACGGCGACGAGGGGTTCGACGCGATCCAATCCGTGCTCGAAGGCGGGCGCGCCGGGGTTCACACGCTCGACCTGCGTCCTGGCGACATGCAGATCTTTCGTGGTCGGTACTCGCTTCACTCGGTGAGCCGAGTTGAGAAGGCGTCGCGGCCCCGACACGCCGCGATCTTCGCCTACACCGAAAAGGCCGGGGTTATCGGCCGGCTCGAACGAACCGAGCAGCTGTTCGGCCGAGTGCTCCAAGCCCACATCGACGCCGAAGAGGCCCGCGTCCGCAGCGACGGCCTCACCGACTGACCCTGCCGCGGTCGGCCGTTCGCCCGTACCGCGCGGGACGAATGGGCCGAAGTGCCCGTCCGTCTCAAGACGGCCTTTGTCACGACCGATTTGCTCGACATGTTCCGCCGCGCGCTCGCGCTTGTTGTGATGGTGACGTTGTTGGCTGCTGGCTGCGGGTCAGCCACGCCGACGGCCGCGCCCGTGCCCGACTCGCTTCCTCTGGCCGACACGACCACGACGGCAGCGCCGACGACGACCGCGCCGCCTTCGACGACGACCACGTCAACGACCACCACCTCGACGATTCCGCCGGACCCGAATCGCACGTGGATCGCGACCGCGAAGGACCACGTGACGCATCTTGCCCCTCGGGTCGAGCCCGACGGCGACTACTTCGGGATGCCCTGGACCCAGCCCAACCCTCACCAGTTCGGCACCGCGCTCACGCTCATGGTCACCGAGGGCCAGCCCGGCGACGAATGGGTGAAGGTGCAGCTGCCGATCAAGCCGAATGAGCAGGAGGCGTGGGTCTCGACGGAGGACTACGACATCACCGCGGTCTACACCCGCGCCGAAGTCAACGTCACGACCCAGAAGGTCACCGTGTGGGAAAACGGCGAGATCATCGCCGAAACCGACGCGGTTGTCGGTGCGGATGCCTCGCCCACCCCCTTCGGCGACTTCTATGTCGTGGCGCGGGTGGACGACTACTACGGCGAACCCGCGCTTGCGCTGTCGTCGTTCTCGGAGGCATTCGAGACGTTCAGTGGCGGTCTCCCTGTGATCGCCATCCACAAGACCTTCGGCGCCGGCCAGGAATCCGATCCCAACATCGGCTCCAACGGCTGTGTCCGAATCCCGCCCGAGACGATCCGCTTCCTCGCCGAGAACGTTCCGCTCGGAACCCCCGTCAGCGTCGTCAGCTGACCGAGACCGGACTGGCGGCGAGAGCTATTCGTTGAAGAAGCGGCCGAGGAGTCGGTCCATGATGCCCTTCTTCGGCGGTGTCCATTCGGGGTCGAAGGTGATGACTTGGCCGACGATGCAGTTGAGCATCGGGTCGACCTTCTGGGTGGTGAGCAGCGCACACGATCGGTGCCCCCACCTGAAGCGGTACCCGCCCATCGGGTCGGGTGTCGTGATCTCGCGTTGTTCGCCGATCTCCATCGGGAGGCCGTCGTAGGTGACGATCGGTGTCGGCAGCTCGCTCTTGGGCGACGAGAATCGGCGGAGATAGCCCGTCACGAGCATGAGGTCGTCGGCGAGTAACTGGCGATCATCGCCGGGCGGAAGAGTGAAGATGGCCGCTCCGGGGATCGCATGAACGAAGACCGACAACTCACCGTCCGGTTCGCGCCGACGAACGCAGCGGATGCCGTCGTCGGTGTCGAAGACGAGGACGGGCGTCGTGTGGGTGCCCGGTGGTAGTCCTGTCACGAAGCGGATCGAATTGTGGGGACCACGGTCTCGAGCCACGCGCCGAGCGCGCTGTCTGACCACGGGGCGCGCAGGGCGATGTTGAGGCCATCAGCACCTGCGGCTCGGTAGGCCTCGACCTGTTCGACCACCTGGTCGGGTGTGCCGATCAGCGCGCCGTCGCAGACCCGTGGCCACATCGCTCCCCAGAACTCCTGCGTGTCGGCGAGCGCCCGATCCGCTTCGGACTGGTCGGCGCCCACCACGAACTGGACGTTGATCGTCCGGCGGATGGTCGCCGGGTCGCGGTCGATGGCCCTGCATGCGGCGTCGAGCACGCCGCCGAGCCGGGCGAACTCGTCGGGCGAGATGTACGCGGCGTTCCATCCGTCGGCGTAACGCGCGGCGAGCGGGAGCGTCTTCTTTTCGCCGATGCCGCCGATCCATACGGGGAGCTTCGGTTGCACCGACGATGGCAGGTTGGCGACGTCGTCGGTGCGGAAGTGGTCGCCGTCGAACGTGGTGCGGCCATCGCCGAGCATGTTCGTGATGATCTCGGCGGCTTCGGTCAGCATCTCGAAGCGATTCTTGAGCGACGGGAAGTCGTAACCGAACGCCCTCGCCTCCCACTCGTGCCAGCCTGCGCCGATCCCGAGCTCGAATCGGCCACCGGAGATGTGATCGAGGGTCGCAGCTGTCTTGGCGAGTAGTGCGGGGTTTCGGTAGCCGACGTAGAAGACGAGGCAACCGATCCGGGCGTGAGTCGTGTCCGCACAGAGTGCCCCGAGGGTGGAGACAGCTTCGAAGTGATCGATCGTGCCGCCGGCGGGAGGCGCCTCGTAGAGGTGATCCCACACCGAGATCCAGTCCGTGCCCGCAGTGTCCAGCTTCTTCCACAGCGAACGGAGGTCGTCCATCCCCATGTTCTGCTGACCGATGTGCACCCCGAGCTGCATATGGGGTCAAGTCTGACATAGCAAGAGGTTGGGGAGTTCTGTCCGTGGAGGTCAGCACCTCTTGCTATGTCAGACTTGACCCCGGGAGGTCAGCACCTCTTGCTATGTCAGACTTGACCCCACGTAGACTCATCCGGTCCGGAATCGAGATGGGTGAACACATGACGCACAGGGTTGGCATCGTCGGCGGCGACGGAATCGGTCCCGAAGTGATTGCGCAAGGCCTGCGGGTCATCGAGGCAGCCGGCGTCGAGCTCGACACGGTCGACTACGACCTCGGCGGCGCCCGCTACCTCGCCGACGGCACGGTCCTCACCGACGAGATCCTCGACGAATGGCGTGGTCTTGACGCGATCTATCTCGGCGCGGTCGGTCACCCCGACGTGACGCCCGGCGTGATCGAGCGCGGCCTGCTGCTCCGGATGCGTTTCGTGCTCGACCTCTACATCAACTACCGGCCCTTCGTGGCGCCCGACGGCGGCCACGACTTCGTGGTCATCCGCGAAAACACCGAAGGCACCTACGCCGGCGAGGGAGGCTTCCTCCGAAAGGACACGCCGCACGAGGTCGCCACGCAGGGTTCAGTCAACACCCGACTCGGTGTCGAACGGGCCATCCGGTACGCCTTCGAGCTGGCCACGACGCGGCGCAACCACCTGACGCTCGTGCACAAGACCAACGTGTTGACCTTCGCCGGGGACCTCTGGGAGCGCACGTTCAACGAGGTCGCCGCCGAGTACCCCCAGGTCGAGACGGCGTACAACCACGTGGACGCGGCCTGCATCTACTTCGTGCAGGATCCGCAGCGCTACGACGTCATCGTCACGGACAACCTCTTCGGCGACATCCTCACCGATCTCGGCGGCGCAGTGTCCGGCGGCATCGGTCTCGCCCCGACCGCCAACCTCAATCCCGAGGGTGTGTCCATGTTCGAGCCGGTCCACGGCTCCGCGCCCGACATCGCTGGGAAGGGGATCGCCAACCCCCTTGCGGCGATCCTGTCTGGCGCGATGATGCTCGACCACCTCGGCGAGACCGACGCTGCGAACCGCATTCGCTCCGCGGCCGAGTCGGTTGCCGCCGACAGCGACGGCAAGACGACCGTCGAGGTCGCCGACCTCGTGATCGGAAAACTGTGAGTGTCGGCGACGACCGAACCGAGGGGGCAGTGAGTGTCCAGGGGGATCGGACCGGGATCGAGGTCACGGAGCGGCAGCCCGATGTCGTCGAGATCTACGACACGACGCTTCGGGACGGCTCGCAGCTCGAGGGCATCTCGCTCACCGTCGAGGACAAGCTGAAGATCGCCCGTCAGCTCGATCGCCTCGGCGTCACCTGGATCGAAGGTGGTTGGCCAGGAGCGAACCCGAAAGACGAGGAATTCTTCAATCGCGCACGGTCCGAGCTCGATCTCGAACAGTCCCAGCTCGTGGCGTTCGGATCGACACGACGGGCAAAGGGCAAGGTCGACTCCGACCCCACTCTCGCCAACCTCCTCAACGCCGGCACCGGCACGGTCTGCATCGTGGGCAAGACCTGGGACTACCACGTCACCGGGGCGCTTCAGACCACCCTCGACGAGGGCATCGCCATGGTCGCCGATTCGATTGCGTATCTGAAGGGCGAGGGGCGTCGGGTGTTCTTCGACGCCGAGCACTTCTTCGACGGCTATCGACGCAACCCCGAGTTCACCCTCGCAGTGCTCGAAGCAGCTGCGGTTGCGGGCGCAGATTGCCTGGTCCTGTGCGATACCAACGGCGGGTCGCTGCCCGCCGATGTCGAACGCATGGTCGGCGAGGTTTACGACCACGTCGGGGGACCCGACGGCACGGCGATCGGTGTGCATCTGCACAACGACACCGGTTGCGGGGTCGCCAACGCCATCGCCGGAGTGCGTGGGGGAGCGTCGCACGTCCAGGGAACGATCAACGGCTACGGCGAACGGGTCGGCAACTGCGACCTCGTGCCGGTGATCGCCAACCTGAGCCTCAAGATGGGCATTGACACGATCCCCGAGGACCGGCTTCGCAATCTGACCTCGGTCGCCCACACGATCGCGGATCTGGTCAACTTCACGGCCGACCCGCAACAGCCCTACGTGGGGGCGACGGCCTTCGCCCACAAGGCGGGACTCCACACGTCGGCCATTGCCCGCAAGCCCGACGCGTACGAGCATGTCGACCCGGCATCCGTTGGTAACGGAACCCGTTTCCTCGTGTCCGACATGGCCGGCAAATCGACGTTGGCGCTCAAGGCCGAGGCGCTCGGCATCGACGCCGACGGCAAGGTGCTCGGTGACATCACCGAGACCCTCAAGAAGCTCGAGTACGAGGGTTATCACTTCGAAGCGGCCGACGCTTCGCTCGAACTGCTGATGCGTTCGGCGACCGGGTGGGAGCAGGAGTGGTTCCGTCTGGAGTCCTTCCGCGTGAATCTCGACCATCGGTCGGGAAGCGGTGGCCGGGCGTGGACCGAGGTCGCGGTCGAGGTCGAAACCGAGGCGACAGTCAAGTTGTGGGTTGGCGATGAGCGCATCGTCGCCACGGGCGAAGGAAACGGACCGGTCAATGCGCTCGACGCGGCGCTGCGCTACGCACTGCGTCACGATTACGCCGACGAGCTGTCGACGATCAGCCTCACCGACTACAAGGTGCGCGTTCTCGACACGGGCCGCGGCACCGGTGCGGTGACACGTGTGCTGCTCGAGTCGACCAACGGCGAGCAGACGTGGTCGACGATGGGTGTCAGCGAGAACATCATCGAAGCGTCGTGGCAGGCGCTCGCCGACTCCGTGGTGTTCGGTCTCTTGCACCCGCCGTCGGGCGCAGCGACGAGCTGATCGAGGAGTACATTCGAGCCATGGCCGCCCCCGAGTACGTTCCCACCTCGACGTCCACCGCAAAGCACTACAGCTCGCCGCCGCAGCGGCACCGCGAAACGACCCCACGTCCGGGCGAAACGTTCGGCAACGAACCCCACGGCGCGGCGTTTGGTTCACAGGGCCCCGATCAAGGGTTCGTCCTCACGTTGACGAGCGTGTTCGACACGAAGATCGCGTTGGCCGAAGGCGAGCACCGCAGCGACGTCGACGCGGGCTGCATCCCGGTGGCGCTGAAGCGCGCATCGCTGTTCCATCGTGCGCCCGTCGTGCACGATCTGCGGATCGCCTACACCCTCTTCGGCTATCTCGACGCCGACGCTCCCGACGAGCTCGTTGCGTGGCGTCGCCCGGTCTTCGCCGAGGTGCACCATTCGTTCCATTATTTCGAGCGTCGGGCGATCGCCGATCAGGTCGATGCAGCCGTCCTCACGCAAACCCCCGATGAGGTCGCCACTCGCTACCGCGCGGATTGGCGCGATCAACTCGGTCTCGCTGACTGATCGTGTCCACCCGAGTTCGTTTCGCCCCGGCGCCAACGGGGTTCTTGCACGTCGGATCTGCCCGCTCTGCCCTGTTCAACTGGCTCTTCGCCCAGTCGACCGGCGGAGAGATGATTCTTCGAATCGAAGACACCGACGCGGCGCTTCGCAAGCCCGAGTTCATCGACGCGATCGTGAAGCCGCTTCAGACGCTCGGCATCACGTGGGACGAGGGCCCCTACTACCAGTCGCAACGCAAGCAGTTCCATGTCGACGCCGTCGAACAGCTCGTCGAGAGCGGACACGCCTACTACTGCAATTTGACGCGTGAGGACGCCGATCGTCTCGCCGAAGAAGCCGGTCTGCCGCCGGGCTACCACGGTTGGTCTCGAGACGCTGGCCTCCCGGACGGTCCGGATTGTGTCGTTCGGTTCCGTACTCCCGACGACGGCGAGGTCGTCATCGACGACCTGGTTCGGGGCACGGTTCGGTTCGCATGCAAGGAGCTCGAGGATTTCGTCATCCGTCGCTCCGACGGCTCACCCACGTTCTTGGTGGCCAATGCCGTCGACGACGCAGACATGGGCATCACCCACGTGGTCCGTGGCGAAGATCTCCTCAACACGACCCCCAAGGTCATGTTGTTGTGGGACGCTCTCGATCTTGGCGACAAGCCCGACTACGGACACCTGCCACTTCTCGTGAACGAGCAGCGCAAGAAGCTCTCGAAGCGGCGAGATGACGTCTCGCTGATGGAGTTCCTTGCCAAGGGGTACCTGCCCGAGGCGATGGTCAATCATCTCGCGTTGCTCGGGTGGGGCCCACCCGACGACGTCGAGATCCGTCCGATCGGCGAGATCATCGAGCTCTTCAAGCTCGAGAACGTCAACAAGGGTTCGGCTTTCTTCGACATCGCAAAGCTCGACCACATCAACGGGACCTACATTCGGGAGCTTCCGGTCGAGCGGTTCGTCGAGCTCACCGAGCCCTTTGTGTACGGCGTCGACATCGACGTGCCGTGGGCGTCCGAAGCCTTCGATCCGGCCCGTTACGAACGGGTGGCGGGCGAGGTACAACAGCGGGTGGCGACGCTCGCCGAGGCGGTCGACTTCGTCGATTGGCTGTTCGTCGAGGACGTCGAGTACGACCTCGAATCCAAGGCCTGGAACAAGTCGATGCGCAAGGGCAAGCAGGTGCCCGAGATCCTCGAGATGCTCGCCAGTCGCTTCGCCGACGTGGAGTGGTCCGGCGAGGCGCTCAACGACGCCGTGATGGCGGTCGGCAACGAGCTGGGTGCACGTTCGCAGGTTCCCGCGCGGATCGCGATCACCGGCACCAACGCTGGAATTCCGATGTGGGATGCCGTCGCAGAACTCGACCGCGACGTGGTCATCCGACGCCTGGAGAACGCTCTCACCGCGCTCCGGGCCTGATCGCCCTTGTTTGGCCACCCAGGGTGTGTCACGCTGGCTCGCCGGTGGGATACCAAGCCTCGACATCGTGGTGAGCCGAGTGAGCGACCAAACCGACCCCAAGTCATTGCCCGAGGAGACGAGCGCGTTGCTCAGCGACGTCCTCGAACGCAGCCGCGGTCGAACGCGTTGGGACCGAGTCGTTTCGGACGATGACGCCGCCGCGACGTCGACCGACCACAGCGGAGAGGACCCGGATCGAGATCGATGGGGGAATGGTCTCGTCGTTCGGGACCGTGCGACCACGGGACGCGCTCGCACCCGGCTGAACAGCGCCGAGCATCGAGAGCCTGATGCCCCGAAACGGCGCACCGACGACGTTGGTGTGCGTCGGCCGAAACAGCTGGCAGGGCGGACCCGTCCCAAGAAGAGCGCCAACCCCTACCTCGACCTCGCGTTGTGGGTGTCGCTGATCGGGTTCATCGTCGTTGCGAGCTCCCTGATCATGTGGCTCATCCGGAGCAACGGGGACGAGGAGACGGTCACCGCTCAGGTGGCTGGCGAGCAGATCGAGGACCCGTCCGCATCCAACGATCAGTTCGATCTTGACGCCGTGCTTGGCGAACCCGGAGGTGCTTCTGAGGAAGCCACAGGCGACGAGACCTCTGCATTCCTCGACGGCCTCGACACGACGGAACCAGAAGCCCCCGAAATCTCGACGACATCGTCGACGGTCGCTCCCAACTCGGTCGTCTTTGGGGCAGGGGCCCTCGAGTTGTTCGTGTACGACGATGGCCCGGCCCCGAGCGAGGGTCTGTCCTCGTGGGTGTTCGCCATTCGGATTCGCAACGACGGCGACATCGATCTCCAAACCACCGATCTGTTGATCAACGTCGTCGGACCCGATGGTGCCTCGCTGCCCAGTTCGCATCGGTTCGAGCACACCGAACTTCCCTCCGGAAGCTCGGCGTTGGCGTCGGTCGACGTCGAACTGCTCGGCGCGCTCGATCCGGGCACCCTCATCGACGTTCAGGTCATCGGTGGCGGCGAGGTCGTCGTCGCCAATGCCTTGACGACTCGCTGAACCCTCACCGCAGTGATGGCTCAGGCGGGCCGTTCGAGCTCGGTCAATGCGTCTGCAGTCGTCGAGTACCACGCACCGGCGTGACGGCCAACGGCACGCAGGGCGGCCTGGTCGATGCGATGGTCGCCGTCCATGACCGATGCCGCGACGTGGACGCGATCCGATTCGAGGATGACGAGCATCGCCGATCCTGGTCGCCCGTCAGACGCACGGCCGACCGGTACGAGATCGACCACACGACATTCGAACGACGCAGCGGCCTCGCCGACCCGTGGTGCGGCACAGGTGGCGGAAACGATGGGCGTCACGCCTGCGAGCTCGAACTCGTCGACGTCGGCCTCCACGCTCGCAGCCGACGCGTTCATCGCCGAAAGGGTCGATTCCGTGACGACGTTGATCGTGGCGACTCGGGTTGCGGTCATGTTGTCGAGCGAGTCCTTGCGGGCTCCGAGGCCCGGTGCGACGACGAAGGTCGGCGGATCCGCCGTCACCATGTTGAAGAACGAGTACGGCGCCAGGTTGTAGAAGCCGTCCCCGTCGACGGTGCCAAGCCAGCCGATGGGGCGCGGAACCGTGAGTCCGGAGGCGATGGCGTAGGCGTGCCCGGGGGAGCGATCAGCGAAGGCGATTTCGATCATGTCGTCCATCGGCTCACCGTACGCGGTACACAGTGTCCGTGACGCATGTCCGCCGTTTCGTTGCAGCGTTTTGTCTGCTCGTCCTTGCGTGGCTCGTCCTCGTCTTTATTCAGGTCACCCTGGCGGCGAACGAGGCGATCGATCGTCGAGCCTCCCTCGACATCGACGTGGATGTCGACGGCGCGGCGGTCGTCGTACTGGGGGCGGCGCAGTACAACGGTGAGCCGTCGCCCGTGCTGCAGGCGCGTCTCGACACGGCGTATGAGACACGCGCCGAGCTCGGCGAGGCGCCGATCGTCACGACGGGAGCCAATCAGCCCGGGGATGTCTTCACGGAGGGGTTCGCCGGCTATCGCTACCTCCGAAATCGCGGTGTGCCGGACGAGTCCATCATCGTGATCGTCGACGGTGGCGACACGTGGGAGTCGCTGCTGGCGGTGGCCAATCAACTCCTGCCCGAACGATCGGTGGTCGTGCTCGTGACCGACGCGTTCCACGCCCGCCGCACCTTCGAGACGGCCCGTGAAGTGGGCTTCGAGGCCACCGTCGTCGCGGCAGACGCCGATGCGCCGCTTCGCTTGCGAGTCCGCGAATCGGTTGGTGTCGCCATAGGCCGGTTGTTGGGCTACAACCGCTTGTCGAGGTACTTCTAGCGTCGTCGTACGGCTGTGGCAGAATCGACGCCATGACACGTGTTGCGGTGTGCAATCAAAAGGGCGGGGTCGGCAAGACCACCGTGACGCTCGGCCTGGCTTCGGCGGCCCTCCACGCTGGCCGTTCGGTCGCGGTCGTCGATCTCGACCCGCAGGCCAGCGCAACGTGGGCGCTCGGGATCGATGAGCCGACGGGACTCGCCGAGGCGTTCGCCACCGGCGGCGCCAGCTCGGCGCGTGACACCTTCGTCGAATCGGGCTGGTCGCCCGACCTCGTGGTCTCGTGCGGTGGCGCCGAGCTCGAGGGACATGTGCCCGACGGCGGGCCGAAGACGAGCGCAAAGGCGCTGGGTAAGGTCCTCGGCAAGTCCGACACCGACATCGACTGGACGTTCATCGACTGCCCGCCGGGTCTCGGGGCACTGACGGTCAACGCGCTCGCGGCGGCCGATCTTGCGGTCGTGGTCGTCGAGCCGTCGGCCTTCTCCAACAACACGATGAGCGCGGTTGCCGATCTCGTCGATGATGTGTGGGACCGCTTCAATCCGTCGCTGGACCTGGCTGGGGTGATCATGAATCGGCTGCCGGCGATCGGTCGGGAGGCCCATGTCCGCTTCGACGAGCTCGGCAAGATCGTTGGTCGCAGTGCGATCTGGAAGCCGGCCATCGCCCGGCGAGTGATCATCGGCGAAGCCCAGGGCGCACGTCGTCCGATCCATTCCTATGGCTCGCGGGCCCACGACGTCATCGAGGCCTTCGACAGCCATCACCGCAAGCTCGAGCGAATCAAGAAAGCCCGACAGGGCTGACCGCCGACGTGGATTGAGTCCGGGCAGGTCCGCCAAAACCGGCACGGTCCGAGCCTCTGGCTCGGACCGCTGTTCTGTGTTGGCACCCCGTACGGGATTTGAACCCGTGTTACCTGCGTGAGAGGCAGGCGTCCTAGGCCGCTAGACGAACGGGGCCGGTTGTGTTGTCCCGGAGGTTATCCGGATCGCTCGGGGAGGAGGACTCGAACCCCCAATGACTGGACCAGAACCAGTTGTGTTACCGATTACACCATCCCCGAAAGGACCCACTTAGCGTAGCGAACGACGCTGGCACATCCCACCCCGAATCCGCGGTGGCGAGACGTCACGTGGGTCACGCAGGTCGCTGAGCGATCACGTGCATGTTGGTGCGATCGGTGCGCACCCGTTTGGTGTCGATGGCGACGAATCCGGCGGTTTCGAGATACTCGAGCAGGGCCTCCTGCCCCCACGCCGCACCGAGTCCCTCGCCTCCCCCTGCGAGCGAGACGCTCATGCAGTGCATTGCCGAGACGGTGTACAGGAAGGGGGCAGCGGGTTCGTCCATGTTGTCGGCGAGCGCGGTGGCCGCTTTCGGTTCGACGCACAGATACCAGCCTCCGGGCCGGAGCATGTTGCAGATGTTGGTCAGGACCGTGCGCGGTTGTGCCTGGTCGTGAATGGCGTCGAAGGTGACGACGTAGTCGACGCACGCCTCTCCGTACGGTGTGACGGCGTCGAGGGCCTCGAATCGCACATTTGTCAGGCCTCGCTGCGCTGCAGCGCCGTTTGCGTGGTCGATTGCGGCGACCGAGAGGTCGAGACCGATGAATGAGGCGTTCGGGAAGGCCTCGGCGAGCAGCAGCAGTCCGTAGCCCTGGCCACACCCCACATCGGCGAGCGTGGCCCCGGCGGCGAGTGCGTCCACGGCACCGGGCAGGTTGGGGATCATCTCATCGACGAGTCCGGCATCGAAGCGTGCAGCGGAGCTCTCAGCCATAAGGCCGTGAAACGCGGGATAGTGGTCGTACGAGACGCCCTCGCCGGTGCGGAAGGCGTCGACGACGAGGTCTTCGACCTTGCCCAGCATGGCGACCTGTTGCATCTCGTTGGCGATGTTGAGCGGTCCGCCAGCGCGGGTTACAAGGGCGGCGTGTTCGGCGGGTAGGGCGAAAACGTCTGTCTCGGGGTCGTGTTCGAGGATCCGGCCTGTCGTCATCGCCGCCAGCCACTCGCGGACGTAGCGCTCGCTCAGCTCGGTCCGGGCGGCGAGCGCCTCACTTGTGGCCGGACCGCCACTCGCCAGGGAATCGAACAGCCCGGTCCGGTGCCCGATGCTCACCATCAGCGCCAGTCCGCCGCCGTTCAGGATCGAGAGCATCGTGCCCATGAAGGCCTTGGCACGATCGGCATCGAACGTGGAGGTGCGTTCCGTGTCGCTCATGGCGCCACGGTAGACGACAGCTCACCGTCAGGCTGCAGCCATCTCTGCGCTCACGGCCGGGTAGCCGGCGGCGAGAAACGCCGCATGGTCGGCGAGCTGGTCGAGGCACGACAGCCACCATTCGGAGCTGACCAGACGCGAACCCGGTATCGACTGGAGCATGTCGTCGACTGTCAGTTCGAGACCGACATCGACGCCATGTCCGAGATTGCGGACATCCAACAAGCCATTCACCACCTCCCCCTTCGACAAGGTGGGCCCCCCGATCGCTTCAGCGAGCGATTCGGTGTGGGCCCGAAGGGCACAGGACAGCGACGAGGTTTTCTCTCCAGTCATCGCAGTCCCAGTCGGCTCGACCTACACGGAGTTGAGGAACTCTGAGTGAGATTCCCCTTCAGGAAATCCACAGAACGTGCCGTCAATACCAGAGCCCGCTTGTAGGAGACCCCGATCCATGCACCAGCTCTCGCAACCCACCGCCGCCCCGACGCGGCGCACAACCTCGCTCCGGCTCTTGGTGAGCCTCGCCCTCATCGCCACGACGGTGGCCTTCTTGCCGGCAAGTGCCACGGCCCAATCCTCGGGTCGAACCTGTGGCGGCAAGCTCGTCACGATCGAAGGCACCAACGACGCCGACGTCATCTACGGGACGGACGGCGCCGACGTCATCTGGACCGGCAACGGCAACGACACGATCTATGCGGGTGCGGGACCCGACTACATCTGCAGCGGCAATGGCAACGACTACATCGAAGGCAACGCCGGACACGATCGCATCTGGGCCGGCGGGGGCCACGACAAGGTGCGCGCTGGTGGCGGCAACGACCGAGTGTGGGGCGGTGCCGGCAAGGATCGCATCTTCGGCCAGCACGGCATCGACCGGCTCCGCGGCGACACCGGTGTCGACCGGGTGCACGGCGGTAACGGCGACGACATCCTCCGCGGTGGCGATCAGCTCGACACGCTCTGGGGTGCAGCCGGCGAAGACACTTGCGTTTCGCCCGGCGACACCATTCTCGAGTGCGAGCTTCCCCTCGTCGCCGGTCCCTCGACGTCTGCCTATGCCGACGAGATGCTTCGCCTGATCAACGTCGAGCGGACGAACCGCAGCCTCGCCCCGGTCGGCCGCAACGCCGACCTCGACGCCTACGCCCAGGCATGGGCCGTCGAGATGTCCAAGATTCCTCTCCCGTTGAGCGCATCGAAGCATCACTCCCCGCCGTTCACCGGCTCGAACCATCCCTTCCAGCCGCTGCCGAGCTCCACGTCGTGGACCGCAGCGTTCGAGAACGTCGGCTACTCGACTGTCGGTGGCAGCGAGTCTCCCGAGGACGTCATCAACCGCTTGTTCTACACACCCAACGGCTTCGGCTTCATGTCGAGCCCCGGCCACAAGTGCAACATCGTCGAGACCGGAGTGAGCGAGGTCGGTGTCGGCGCCTACGTCGATTCGGCTGGCGCGGTGTGGGTCGTCCAGGTCTTCTGGGGCACCGCAAGCCCACTTCCGGCACCGATCGCCGAGTGCGCGAGCGTGGTCAACCGATAATCGAGAATCGAGGTTCGATGGGACGGCGACCGGACCCCAAGCGCAACGCCGAGTTGCTCGAGATGGTGTTCGACTACCTCAAGCGACATGGCATCGCCGGCGTCAGCATGCGGCCGCTCGCTGAGGCACTCGACATCTCGACCTACACCCTGACCTACCAGTTCGGCTCGAAAGAAGAGCTCCTCGCCGCGGTCTCCCGTCACGTTTCTGCCGTCGAGGCGGCCAAGCCGTACAACGCCGACGGTCTCTCACGCGCCGAACGGATCGGAAAGATACGAGACGACCTGGCCACCGACGACGGACTCGACTTTCATCGCCTACGTGTGGAGATCGCCGTCGCTCGCGGACTTGGAATTGCTGCCGAAGCGGCTCCGGCGATGCACGGTCTCGACAACGTCGACCGAGCCGTCGTCGACGGCATCATCGTGGGCCTGTGCGACCCAGCGACACATCACGACGCCCTGACCACGCTCGAAGAGCTGGTCGCGAGGGCGTGAGAACGTCGGGAAGGGGAGATTCGAACTCCCGATCTCCTGCTCCCAAAGCAGGCGCCTTA
>JAHDCX010000015.1 GCA_020629635.1 Acidimicrobiales bacterium
GGCGCAGACAAATCGAACCACACAACACCTGGACCAACTTCAGGGTCTCAGCTCATCAAGATGATCCAACTTACTCACCAGCTCCTCCGACCGCTATCGTGCCATTTGCAAGCAATCATAGAGCCGAGACCTCCCGACCACCCGCCAACGTGCTCTCTGGGCCAGCTCAGTCGTATGCATCACCGAGAGCAATGAAGTCCTCTTCCAACCAGAAGGCTGGCAACTTTCTACTCTTTAGAACTTTCCGTATGAAGTCGGTGGGTCCATCAGCAAGGACCCGACAACTACCAGCCACCGCGTGTACGTCCCAGAACGAGTCATAGATCCGCGCCTCACGCTCGAGAGCAGTGTCGATCGACAAGAAGTTCGTTCCAAAGGTAGCGAAAATGAACCAATGATGTGATCTATCGACCGGGTGTTCTTCGCCAAGAAGGGTGGCGTTTGAGCGCTGGTATCCAGATGGAGACACGATCGAAACTTGAACAGAACCACGATGGAGAAAGTCGATGCCTCCGCATTGCGAGTAGAGTTCCTCGATCGGAGCGATGAGGCCGGCTTCAGGCAATCCGGAAGGCGGACGGACTACGACATCCGACCTTCCTTGCGCTTCCAGAATCGTACTACTTAGCGAGCTCATACCCAAGGTCTCCGATCATCAGCCGGATGTGACGGTTTTCTAGCTTGAGTTGCTAAAAGGTCTAGGAGTATGGGGTCATTGGGGCCATCTGGCAGCCAACCAACGAGTTGCTCCCTTGCCTCCCAGATAGCTTGACGAATGGCCGAATAACCTTCTTGTAGCGGCGAGATATACTCATCCCAGGCTGCAAGAGCAGATGCTGTGAGCGATCATCGGTTCGCAGATGCACTTCGAAGTCAAATTCGAATGGTCCATACTCTGAATCGCCCAGCATCCACTGGCGCCACACACGCGACAGCAGGTCTCGAGAAAGCCAGTCCGACATGTAGGTCTTCTTCGCTGCGTCAGCGAGGACAAGCGCAAACTCCACAGCAGTCAATGAGGGAGAGAACCGCGCAGCAAGCTCAGGCAAGGATATTCGTGGATGCGATGCAGCAAAGGCCATGACAGATTCTGGCCTGTGGTGCATGCGTCTCATCTCCTGGGCGTTCGGTGGAGCAGCGGATGTCGTGCATCGATCACTGTGAGATTGTCGAGCGCCTCGTCGGGTAGGCCTGTCGCCGCAGGTCAATGCCCGGTGTTGTGGACGAGGGTGGTTGTGCCTTCGCTGGTGACGACACGGTAGGTGTGGAGGTCGTCGACGGTGAGATTGTACGCCGTCCCAGCGTACGCAGAACCCGCAGTGAGTCCATCAACGGTGACCGTGGCACCTTCAGCCGTAAGCAGCAGATCGCCTTCGTCCAGATCCGCGGCGTACCCCCATTGCTGATGCAATCACAGAGCCGTGACCTCCCAGCCCCCAGCCTCACCGGTCTCCGGATCAGCCGCCAACACGAGATTGCCCACCTCAAGAGGAGAGATCGCACCTGCCCGTTCGTGCAGTGGCGAAACCTGTTACCCGAGGCCTTCTACACAACCCTCACCGTGCACTGACAACCAGAACTGGCCGTACCAACTACAAAAGTCTCGGAATGTCGTTGAGTGATTCCGGCCAGACTGCGTCCTCGAAATCATCCATCGTCCTTATCTGCAACGTAGCTTCATGCAACGCTTTCACTATCTCGTGGTCGCGAGATTCGCCGAGTGCGAGGATTAAATCCAACCAAACAGTATAGAGCCCAATGCTACCTATGAGCTGTTCGTACGACGAGTTGATCTTTGCGATACGAGCGGGAACCATGATCGAGCTTTGAAACGAATCAACAATGAAGACTTTTCCGTCAGATCTGTCAATTGCTAGATGCTTGTGGAATGTGGGCGTTGGTGTGAGGATCTCACCGATCACGAGGAGTTCTTCACGGCTCTCGAAGTACGCTCCGAAGTGATCAACCCCTCCAAGTGCGACTCTAGCTTTCTCAAACGCAACATCAGGTACCCAAAGAGATCTGGTTTTCAGATGAACCCATGGCACAGCTGGGATCCTATCATCTTCTCAGAATAACGCCGTTGATCATCGATACAACTAGAGGAGTTCCAGCTCCACCGACAATATCATGTCTCTACGGTTAGTCACAGAAAGAATTCCCATAGCGTCTTGCGATTAACCAAACCCTGAGCGTCTGGAAACGCGCGCTCGACCGGTGCGAGGTACAAATCAGAGACGTCTCCGTTCTCATCTAGGGGATCAAGTGGTATCTGTGGGAGAAGTTTCAGCCACTTCTCCAGAAACAGCGCGAAGCTAAGAAGATCTGAACTGAACGGTTGCAGTCTCCAATCTCTTTCGCCATGCCTTGCTAAGGAGACTGAAAAGTGGGCGGCAGAATGCACGCAAATTGGATCAGCGCCAATGTCTCCAATCACGACCGCCTGCTCTGGCCACTCGTTGAGAGGTTGACCATGGAGGCCCACTGAGTAACCGGTCTGCATTGCTTTGAACTCACCTGCAGAGTATAGACGAAGATTGTTAGAATTGAATCGAATCAAGCCACTCGGGTTGCCCAATTCAAACCAGTCGCGGACGTTAGCATCAAAGTGCTGGTAAGAACCGACTGACTCAAACTCCAGGCCGGGATCCAGTCTTGAAATCCTCTCAAAGACCTCTCTGAGTGTCATCCGAAATCAGCTCCAATTACCCCGCACACTCGATCCGCGTTGACATACGACGTGATATTTCCCAACGCGTCATAGCTATACTCATGCGAATACCCACCATTCCCGACAAACATGTTCTCCACACCACACCCTGGTTGATCCAACTGGGTCAACCTCAGTCGCTAACGTCATACCCAGCATTCTCAAGAATGTCCCGAATGTACTCTACTTCCCATTCGTGCGACGGCTCGATACTTCGCAGCGGGTCTAGAACCGACGATGGAATAGCGCTAACAACACTCAACTCGCCCAACGTGAACAGCATCTGCTCGTACGGCTGCTCCTCCGTCTCAATGACAGCGTGGGCGACAAGTAGGCCCGCAACCGCTGGCAGAAGCTGCCCGAGTTCTTGGACTAAATCGCGGATCACAGCTGCTGCCTCCGTGCGGGCCGCAGGACTTGGGTTGCCGATCTCGATAAGGGCGTTTCGAAGATGTTGGTTCGTCATGGTTGCCACGGGATATGTAATTCGTTCGCGAGAACTTCATCGTAGAACGGGCTTCGAGGGTTCGTGACGCCTCGCGGATGCAAGTTGCCGTCGACGTCCATGTACTTTGAGCCTACTTGGATTCGAAGTACGTCGCCTGTTGCTGCGTTCGACCCCGGCGGGGCTGTGCCGTCGGGCCCGTGAATCCTAATGCGAACCGTCACGCCGTCGGCATTGTCAAAGACAAACTCAACCCCATGCTGCGCACCGCCCGTCTGAGACGGGTGAAAGTCGCGAATCCGAGCGTTGTCCGGAATCTGTGGAGCATTCGGCGGAAGTTGTGCGTTGACGTTCGACGGCACCCGCGAGAAGGGTCCCAATCTTTGGGCTTTCGCTGCGCCTCGGATTGCTCCCGCGAGATTGTCGGCCCAGCCGACGGGGAAGAATCCTGTTGCGATATCGAAACCACACATTCCGGAAGAAACATGTTGGTCACCCGGCGTCACTGCCGCCTCTACACAGTCAATGCCTGGAACGAAGTTGATGAAGGCCTGAATCAACTTCTCGATCGTCGGCGTGAAGATGTCGATGACTGGTTGATTGAAGTGGTGATTCTGTAGTCCATTGCCGGTCCCGTGGATCATGTACGAGCTGCCGGTCACCGAGTAGTTGGCTGGGTCGGCGTATGGGTCGTAGGGGTTCAGGGGAGTGCTGTTCTGGAGTTGCAGGCCGAACATGTCGGCTTCGGACCAGCAGACTGTGCCCCCGCCATCCTTCTCGGAACAAGTCTCGTGCCCCGACGGGTCGGTGTGGATCAGCGGACTGTTCCGCACATACGCATACCGGTTCAGATCAACCGGGTTCGCCGGATTCGGAATGATCGTGTCCGCCTGCGTGAACCGACCCACCACCGGGTCGTAATACCGCGCGTTATAGAACAACAACCCCGTCGAATCATCACGAACCTGACCCGTGAACCCCACATCCGTCGGCAACTCCACCCCACCCCGCTCCAACACCGACCCCGCCAACACACCCGTCGACGTCGCCAACCGCTCATGCCCAAACGGATAGAACCGCTGCGACACCGCATCACCAGAACCCTCCTCCACAAACGCCGACACCGACCCCAAATGATCCCCAAACAACCACTGACGCGTATTCGCCTCCCCCGACACCTTCACATCCACCGCAACCGGCACCCCCGCCACCGAATGCGTCAACCGCTGCGTAACAACACCAGACCCCTCCTCCACCTCATACTCATACCCACCCACATACCACGTCGTCCCCGACACCGTCTCCCGACGCACCCGACCATCCGACGAGTCATGTCACATCGCCCTTCCAGACGTGTCCGCAGCATCGGGCACCCGGCACCGCACGCCAATTCCGACAAAGAGGAACGCCAAATTTTCGCGCCTCTACGATCGTTCCAGGTCGAATAGGTCTGGCTGAGAGTTGATCCAATGAGCTTCAAGGTCTCTCCAGCCACGTTCCTGTGCTAGACAAATCTCTCGGCCCATGACGGGTATTAACCAAACCATTGCGATCCCATCTATCGCAGCAAAATCCGGCTCTAAGTAGTTCGGAATTGATGCATAGAAGCCGACAAGGCCATTCGTTCCGGGGATAACTCCACGTGGACCGAATGTTCGTCCTCGGAGAACCGGCTCACTCGTTTCAATGACTTCAGTCGCTAGTTCTGCAAGTATATGTGGAAGGTGCTCATGATCTTGAGAGGATGCGGCGATGATATGAAGCTCGTGGCGTATCGGTTTACGTGAGGTGGGTTCATTCAAGACATGACGATGTAAACCGAGGGTGGAATATACAGTCACACCTTCGAGGCTGGCAGGATTGAACTTCACGATCTGTACTTCCAAGCCGTCTACTTGGACGCCCGCGCGTATTTCTCCAAAGTACCGCTCCAGATGAGTAACCATGAAGTCAAGATCTCGATCGTTGCTCATCGAACCTGGCGTCATTGTCACCTCCTCCTCTGTTGAATGATATACGTTCGGCTACGGTGGCGAGAGTAGCGATGGTGGCGGGTTGATAGTTGTGGCGACGGCGAGGTCGAAGTCGCCTCCGTGACCGGCGGATGACACGTCATCAGACCTCACTCGGTCGTCACGACCGGCCCGGGAAATTGCGCCAACGCCTCGAGCTTGTCGTTATGCAAGCAAGCAGCCGTTTCTCGCGATCGACAGCTTCGCCGGGTCGTCATGACTCCGTCAGGAGGAATCCGCAGCGACTCCGACATCGAACCAGACGTCATCTTCTCCGTTGCTCGTGTCAAATCGATACCCCGGCGGCAACGCCACGAAGCGGGCAAGGTCGGGGCGCATCGCCGTGAGGTGATAGAGATGATCGATAACCAGCGTACTCATGTCTCCATCGAACCGATTGGTGGTGACATACCAACCAGACATGTGATCCGGCGCGTGGTACCTGACCCCTTGAACAGAGTCACCCTCGTATACTCCGGCCGAGATGGCAATCAACTGATCAGCTCTCGGAGTCGAGAAAGGGGCACCGAGACGTTCACAAACCTGGTGTTGCTCACGCCAGTATCGAAGCGTGAGATCGGCTCCGGAAATGAACCGAGAAGCGTCTGCGGCATACTCTGAGATGGATAGACGCCCGGAGGCGGCGGAATCAAAGCGTATTAGCCAATACCCATACCCAAACGTCTCGCCCGCAAGTAGTGTTCGACCGGTGCTTTCGACATAGTCAACCAACGTTCCAAGCAACGTTCTGCCGTCGTCTATCCATGACAGTTCCGGAACTCGAAGCTCTACATCAGAGCCGTCGAGTCCGACACTAAATACGAGCGTGTCCTGCACTTCGACGGTCGCCACTACTCTCTGTCTCCAAAAACTGCTCGCCATCGCGCCAGCCACGCACTAACATATCCTCCTTGCTGAGGACTACAAACAGCACAGTGTGGATATAGGCGCTGAGCAGCACCGGCAGGGTTCAGCGAAGTCACCGGCATGTGATCCGGCGTGAAGTTTCCCGAGTCGCGGCCTGAGACTGTCGCCCCGCAACGGTGACATCCAGAGGTCGCGCCGATCTCATTGATTGCCGACCGTTCCGCTGCAGTGAACGATTGCTGCGGGCCACGAGCCGGAATAGACGCGTCGGCATAGGGCCCGGGAGTGAAGATCCCGTCGCCTGTAGAGCCCAAGGGCCGAATCATGACCGGTGTCTCGGGAACGACCCCGCTTGCGCTATTGCGGGTGACTGGTCCAGTTCGTGCTGTGGGGTGGCTGGACGCTGCGCGGTTCTGGCCACCTGGGTGACCGCGACCTCGTCTGAGCGCCACCAGATATGCCTCACCAAGGAGGCTTGCACAAGTCAGAAAGTCGCCGCCGTAGCAGTCGCCTACCTGTGCCCACAGGTAGCGAAGCCCTTCTGTCGGGTCGCTCGTAACGGCGGTCTTGAAGTTGCCTGGCACTTTCTCGCCCGCGTCGAGCCACGCACCACCAAAGTCTGCGAACCCCCCGGGTATGTCCGAGATGCCTTCGATCGTCGGACCGCTGATCCAACCTACGAACCCCCCGATCCCACCTCCAGAATCCTCGATCGAGGCTCCCGACCCGTCATGAGACCCGCCGCACTGCACCAGGTGTTCCTGTCCCTCCGTGCAATGTCCCGACGGGTCGGTGTGGATCAGCGGACTGTTCCGCACATACGCATACCGGTTCAGATCAACCGGGTTCGCCGGATTCGGAATGATCGTGTCCGCCTGCGTGAACCGACCCACCACCGGGTCGTAATACCGCGCGTTATAGAACAACAACCCCGTCGAATCATCACGAACCTGACCCGTGAACCCCACATCCGTCGGCAACTCCACCCCACCCCGCTCCAACACCGACCCCGCCAACACACCCGTCGACGTCGCCAACCGCTCATGCCCAAACGGATAGAACCGCTGCGACACCGCATCACCAGAACCCTCCTCCACAAACGCCGACACCGACCCCAAATGATCCCCAAACAACCACTGACGCGTATTCGCCTCCCCCGACACCTTCACATCCACCGCAACCGGCACCCCCGCCACCGAATGCGTCAACCGCTGCGTAACAACACCAGACCCCTCCTCCACCTCATACTCATACCCACCCACATACCACGTCGTCCCCGACACCGTCTCCCGACGCACCCGACCATCCGACGCGTCATACAAAAACGACGACACCGAACCATCAGGACTCGTGATCGACTCCACCGTCTGATCCCAACCAAACACCGTCGACTGCACACCATCACCAACATCACGACCAACCTGATTCCCCACCCCGTCATAAGAAAACACCCAATCCGCAGCCAACCCACCATTCGAAATCGACGTCACCGCATGCGGACCCGCACCACCCTCCCCATACGTGTACACCCGATCCGCGTTGCCATACGACGTGATATTCCCCAACGCGTCATAGCTGTACTCGTGCGAATACCCGCCATTCCCCACAAACACATTCTCCGCACCACACCCCGCATACCCAGACGTCGACGCCGACACCAACCGCTGCCCATCGTCATAGCCAAAACACTGCAACTGACCCGAGTTCGTATGATCCACCAACCCAACAAGATTCGAATTGTCATCCCACGTGTAGTCGAGGTTCAGCGCCAGATCACCGTCAGCACCACCCGAAACGTTCGTCAACCGATGCGACACCGGATCAAACGAATACGACCGCTCCAATCCCGACCCGCCATGCGACATGTACGTCACCCGACCAAACGCATCGAGCTCCACATCGTCCACGATCGTCGTCCCGTTGACCGCCGCACCAGACGGCGCGCCCGTCCGCTCGTTGTACGAGTACGTGATCGTGTCCCCCGACCCGTAGTTGTTGTTCCCCGGATACTGGTAGGACAGAAGCTGGCCACCCGCACCCGTCGTCATCTGCGTCTTGAACCGCGCCAGCGTCCCATCACTCGCGTTGACCAGCAGATCCTGACGAGTCACCCGACCGAACTCATCGAAGCTGATCGGCCGCTCAATCACATAATGCGTGCTGACCCCCGGCACCTCCCGACGAGTCGTCTGCATCAACTCACCCCGACGCGTCCTCGACCCCGACACGTCCCACGTGAAGATCACCGCCGAGTCCCGGCCGTCGGAGCGGTCGTACTCGATCCGCGGCCGATTCAAACCGTCGTAGGTGTACTCATTCCAGAACAACCGTGACCCATCAGACTGCTCGTTCCACTGGTGCCGCAGATTCGACGACGCGTCGTAGGTGTAGCGCCACGTTCCCGTGTCCGGGTCCACCAGCTTGGTCTTGCGCGACAACTGGTCGTAGAAGATCTCCGTCTCGTTCCCGGCAACGTCGGTCACCGTCCGCAGGCGATTCAGGTCGTCGTAGGTGTAGTGCGTATCGGCGCCCGTCGCGTCCTGAACACGAAGCAGGTTGCCGTACACGTCCGACGTCGTCGTGACCGTGTTCGATGGACCCCCACCCAAGTTGTGGTTCGAGTCCCGACGAGTCATCGTCAACAGGTCGTACGTTGTCGACACATCAGACGTCACCGTGTTGCCCGTCAGCTCACGAGCACGAACGACACGACCCAACCCGTCATACACCGACTCCGAGTAGCTCGTCGCATTCGTCTTGTTGAGCGACACCAACGGCCCATCGATGTCACCCGAAACCAGCGTCGGCGACGTTGCATACGCCAGGTTTCCGCGTGCGTCGAAACTGCGATCGACGACGAAGACCTTGCCCGGTTCCTCAGCGTTCGACACCTCCTGCACCGCACGACCAAACCCGTCCACGAACCCGCGCGAAGAGATGTAGATCGACGCGTCTTCGTCGAACAACGACGACGTCTTGACCGACGGCGGACGCTCCTCGGTTCGGTACTCGTAGATCGACGTCGGTATCGCACCAGCCCGGTCAGCGAACTCCGTCACCGACGTCACCCGATGGAAATCGTCATAGGCGATCGTCGTCCGCTCGTCGCCGTTCGGACCCTGCACCTCGACCACCCGACCAAAGTTGTCGAACGACGATCCAGATCCCCAACCAAGATGGTTGGTCACCTGGTCCGCCAAACCCCACGTGGGATCGTACGACGTCGTCGTCACCTTCGACCGCGGATCCTTGACCTCGATCACGCGGCCGTAGGCGTCATAGGTGAACCGGGTGCGGGCATTGCCCGACGTACTCCAGTACGCGCGCTGATCGGTCACGCGAGTACTCGACGGCGTACCGTCACATCCGGTGCTGCCCTGGTAGACGAAGGTCGTTCGGGCCAACAGGCCAGCGGTCGCCGCCGTGCCGTTGAGTGCACGGACGTCGCACGGAAGCGAGAGGATCCAATCGTCGACGTTCGTCGCGTAACTGGTCAGAACGCTCCGATTGTCTTCGGTCGCGGTCGGGTCACCAGAAAGGACACGACCGTTGTCACGTGCGTGGACCACTCGCCCATATGCGTCGTAGCTGTTCTGGGTGGATGTGTTGATGACCGTCGTACCGCCCAACTCTCGGCGGCTCACCTGCACGAGGTTGGTCGCCACGAATCGGGCCTCGTCACCACCGTCGCTCGCCGTCACCTGCGAGTGGTAATGCGTGTTGTTCCACGAGAAGCGGGTCTGCGTGACCCAATTCCCCGACGCCCCGAACTGTTGAACGAGGCGCGGTCGACCCGTCAGCCACTCCGAGTCGGGACCGTAGTTGTTGATCGTCCCACCGAGACCCTGGAAGTAGTACGTCCTCGTCTTCGACAACACGGCGTTCGACGCAGTCTTGTGGACCACGTCCACTCGCGAATGCCCACGGAAGTCCTCCCACAGTAGAGACGAGGCACGCGCGTAGCGAGGTGTGAAGTAGTTGTAGTCGGTTCGGGTTGCGGCGTTGGACGTGATCTCATTTCCGCCGCCGTCGATGGTGTCCGACTCCACCCGACGGACCTTCCATTTGTTGAAGACATTCGGAGCCGGCGCATGCCCGACAACGGTGTTGTACGACGGGAAGCAGTCCCTCTCATTGTCCGCCCAGTCCGAGATACCGGATTCCTCCTCAGGTCCTCCGGGGTAGTAGTCCTTGTCGTCCAATCGTTCGCACGTGTTGGAATGTCCATACCGGACGCGCACGCGGCCACCCGTCTCGTTCACGATCCCTGCAATTCGTGGCAACCGCATCGACGTGTGCCCCGGCTCGCCGTCGAGCACACGGTTGTTCAAGAAGATGAAGCCCTCGTGCATCGCAAAGGAGTTGCGCTCCGGGCTGTCCGCTGCACCCAGACCGCCGTTGAGGATCGGCGTGAGATTGGACGGTGCCTGGTCGTACCGGACCGGCGGCTGCCCCGGAATGTGGTTGTAGGCGTCGGCATAGAACCTGAACCAGTTGACGTGCACCGTGCCTGGGGAACTCACGCTGAACGAGACGTTCTGCGAGCCCCGAAGCGTCAAGTCGTTCAAGACCACCGTCTGGAAGTTCTCGAGACCCTGCGTTGAGGGCAGTGAGATCGTCGACGTCTGGCCGCCCACCGTCATTGTCACCGTTGCGGCCGCATCAGACGAATACCGCACGGCAACACCCTTGGCGTGCCCAGAGCCCTGGGTAGCACCCAGATACGTCCGCCCGATGTTGAACGATGTCGCCGAAGACTTGAGGCCGCCGCCCTGGTCGGAGGTCGTCACCCGATACTGCGGGTCGGCGAACAGCTCCGCCTCGATCTGTGAGAAGCCGTACACCCAGTAGTCGCCGCCTGGCCGTCGCTGGACACCGCGCAGCGCCATCTTGGCTGGTGCTTGCTCCTCATCCGCGTCTTCGGGAGGTGTCACGATCTCGTTGAGCAAGTCGTGCACGGCGAGGGTGCGCCACGTGTCGTCAGCCGCTTTGGCCATCACCTGAATCGAACCGAGACGCCGAGCCGACCAGAACGCTGGACTCCGCCCCGTTTGACATGACTCACCGAGCGGGCAGAACAGATCCTTGGGCGTGTCGATGAAGCCCTCGGCTTCTTCCCACTCGCAGATGTTGTTGCCATTCACGCTCAGCCCGGCCGCGGCATACGACCCGCACCGGGCCTCCCAGTTGAAGCGGATGCGCGTCTGAGGGTCGGTGCGTCCTGCGGCAAAGTTGGTGGTGTACTCGACCCGGTCCAACAGCATGTGTCGGACGTAGGACTCCGACGTTGCGCCGTGGCGGTCGATCTCGTTGTCGTAGATGTAGGTCACACGATTGCCGTAGACGTCCTCGGTGTACGAGATGTGCCACGCCACGGCGAACCGCGCATCGTCCTCGTCGGGCACCCACTGCACCGACGTCGCCGACTTGCCCAGGTAGTGGGTCGTGCCATCGGGCGTAGTGACTTCCCAATGATCACCCGTCTGATGACCAGCGGTATCGGTGGTCGTGTCGTGGATCACTCGCCACATCGGGTCGATCTCGAGTCGATACTCGGTGCGACCACCACCAAGGTCGGCCTTCTTCACCAGCTTCGAGCCGGTGCCAGCGAGGCTGATCGAGAACTCGTCTTGCGGGCAGAGATCATTGTCCCCGCAACCCGTCACCGACCGGCTCACCGCACCACCTGCGCCAAGCGACCAACCCACACCAATCGGACCAGACTGGTTGTTCGTGTCCGGCTTGAAGTTGTCGATTCCCGCCGAAGAGTACGACAGGCCGATTGCGGGAGCCGGACCAGCAAACGGTGCCGGCACCTCTATCCCGTACCCGAGGTTCAGTGACCCAACGAACTCACCAACCTGATAGGTGGCGTTCGGTGCGACCGGGGTCGAACCGTAGTTTCCGTTGGGGCCAACGTTGCCGGCCCGCAACGACATCATGTCTGCTCCGCCGATACCCCCGTCGACCTGAAGCTGCCGATTCGTAGCCGGGCTCAAACCGAAGCTCGCCGTGGGACTCGCAACGGGCGCCGAAAGCACCTCGCCGGTCTCCGTGACCGGGAAGTCGGCCGCCCGAGCGTTGCGCCCGCGAAGCGGCGAACGCGCGATCTTCTCGCGGACCGCGCTCACATCAACTCGTCCGACGGCCCGACCCGGCTTCGAAACGGTGTCGAGCTCGATGACGTTCTCCGCTTCGCAGACGACTTCAGGGACAACCCCGCGGACACCGCGCTTGACTTCCTGGAACGCACAGTTGCTGTGCCACACGAGTTCGAGGCGAGCTCCAATATCGCTCGCCGGATCGATTGGGAGGGACGCAACGTCGAGCTCGATGTCGAAATCCGCGGGAGGGAGCTGGTTGGCGCCGTCCTTCTCGATGTCGACGATCGCCGCCGCGCCAAGCGGCGAGACAGCCGCGGCAACGACCGGGTCGATGATCTGATGGCGCGAGCGCACCCCCGAGAATCCGGCCACATCGATCGCAATCACCGGTTCGCTCGTTGACCCATCGGTATTCCAGCCGAGCCCCGGATTCTGCTCAACCTGTTGGGCGTCGGCGACAGTCGGCTCGGCGATCTTCTCGCCTTCCGTCGGTTCGGCAGCAGCGAAGGCAAGTGCGCCGCGCGCCGCAGGATCATCGATGAAGAGTTGCTGACCAAGGACGCCGTTCGCGTCGATCTGGCCGGCCGCGTCATCGGGGTCCGGCCCAGGTGCCCACGGAGTGCCCTGAGCCGCACCGGCTGGCGCTGCACCCGGATTCACTGGATCGATCGCACCGGGTGTCGCCGGGATCGTTGCCGCCTCAAATCGATGAAGCTCCCATTCGGGTGGCGTCACGACGTCGGGCTCACGAGGTACCGCCACCCGGTACATCGACAACCCGATCAGATCCTCTCGATCCGATGTCGTGTAGGCGCCGCCAATGGCAACGATGCTCTCGCCTGTCACCGCGGCAGGAAACACACGAACGGCGTCGAGGCCGCGGACCGAGTCGACATCGGGATCCCAAGGCAAGACCTCGCCAGTCTCACCATCGATCGAGTTCGCCTTCTCGAGAGGGACGTGATTGTCGGGATAGTTGTTTTCCGGTGTTGCCGTGTCGACGTAGTTCGGGTCGTAGGCACCGATGCTTTCGTAATGGCCTCCGACGATCAGCGTGTCCGTCGCGGCGTCGTAGTCGCAGGCCTGCACGCCGCCATCTGTCGTCGCACCCCAGATGGCTCCATCCACCATGACGGACGCGCCGTCCGCGAGATGGAACTTTCCGAAGTTGTGCTGGTTGGGCCGTGGTTGATACTTCGAGACCTGCCCTTCCCACGCAATGGCAGAGTTCGGGTTCGCTTCCGGTGGCTGCCCATCCAGCGGATCGGAGCGGAACGGCGTCCAGAAGTTGTTCGGCTGCTCGGCGGTGAGCCACCAATCGCCACAGAGGTAGACGTGGCCCTGGCCATCGGAGACGACGTCCTTGATCTGGGCGATCTCGTCGGCACCGAGATTGTTGTCGCCGATACTCGGCGAGAATGGCGTCAGGTCACCTGTGGTGAGGTCGATCGCCACCACCGAGTTGCGGCGTTGCGCGCCGATGCTCGTGCGTTCGGCCGCGGTGAGCTGCTGACCCTGAAGAATCGTGGACGCATGAAGCGTCCAGGCAGCCGCGTCGGGAAACGGAGCGACGTACTCGAACGAACCTGCGGCGAGAAGTGTGTCTCCTTCAACGTCCAACGCAAGCACCGAGGCGAACAAGGTGCCGTCCGCCGCCACGTAGTCGGGGATGAACATCGGGGTGAAGCTCGGATCGACAAATCCATCAGACAGACGAACCCTCGTGAGCCTCGCCTTCTGCTCGCCGCCGGCGTGCCACACTCCGCCAGCCACATACAGCCACTGATCATGAATCTCGAGCGCCGAGACGCCACCGCGCACGTTCGGCGCCCACGACAGATCGATCTGGTTCGTCGCAACATCAATCCGGAACAGGTTGTAGAGCTCTCGGTCGTCCCACGTCGTGCCCGTCAGGTCGACCGACGCGTCAAAAGCGAACTTCCCGCCGACGTAGAGATATTGACCGTCGAACGCCAACGCGCGCACACGTTCATTGGTCAACGCGTCGGTCGGCACGCCGCCGTTGGTGACGATGTTGTATGGGTCGATCTCGATCGGTGCCTCGAACGAAGACACCTGTCCAGTGTCGAGATCACACGCAAAGAGACCCTCGCGAGAAAAGCCGCTTCCGTTCGCGGAGAACGCATTCTGGAAACGGCCGCCAACGAACATCGTGTTGGACACGGGATCGTGCACCAGCGCTCGAACCCACACGGAGCTCAAGTTGGGTTCGGGGTAGGTCGCATTCGGGTCGTACCCAGGATCGCCTTCCTCGAGTATCGGTTCGAGCCCGACGCCCTCCACAAGCGCCTCGTCCTCGTTGGCAGCATCGACCGTGCACATGCGTTGCGCGAGCGCCGGAGACACCACCGTGGGACGGTCCTGTACGCCACACGCGCTACTCGTCAACCACGACATCGCATTCATGAACAGCGTGATGCCGGCCGCAGACCACTCGGTGTTCTTGTTCGCCGGCAAGCCAACGCGGCAATCGCTGGTCAGATCGTCGACATCGACAAAGGGCAGGGCGTACGGAGTCTCGGGGTCGTACACAAACGCTGCGACCCCATCGGGTCCGTCGCCGAGGATCGTGAAACCCGGCGCGGCGAACGGTTCCTCACCGTTGGCCCACCCGGCGGCCACGGCGCGGGCATCGGGATGGTCGAACGGAGCGAATGACGCCGGCAAGCCGGCAACGATTGGATGCGCGCTCGCACCCGTGGGGACGTCGAGCGTGGCGAGGTCCTGGAGCGAAGTCGTTCCTCCAGGTCCGAGAGGAACGAGACCAAGTCGACCCCACGACGCGGGCTTGAGCGCCAAGATCGGAACGTCGGCTTTGAAGGCGAACCGGCTGAGATTGTCTCCATCGGTCGACGGAGAAAAGATCACCGCGGAGAACTCGGTGACGCTCCGCAGCCCCGTCGGCGTCGGAACCATCTGGGCGAAGCTGTTGTCATCGACGACGGTCACCTCGTACTCGGGGCTCAGCAAGCCATCGATCTGGAGATCGAGCGTCGTCATCGCCGCCGGATCACCGACGAGCAACAACACCGTCTTCGGTGATGGATCCACCTGTGCAAGCAACTCCGGACTCTGAGCCGCCCGTGCGTCCGCCAGGTCGGTCTGCCAGATGTCGTCGCGACTTCCCAGAAAACCGTTCGCAAGCGTGTCTCCTGGTCCGGGCGCGTCCGCAGCCACTGGTGCAACATTCAGCACCGTCGCCAGAACCGCCAGCACGACCAAGGTCGCAAATCGTCGAAGCATCGCCATCTCTCACGCCGGGCGATCCAATGACCGCCGATCTCACATTGCGGGGCGCCAGTCGGCGTACTCATGACACACATGAGTGATTCACGCGATATCCACAGGCGGATCGCGACATGCGCCTCGGCAACCGAAGGGCCAAACGGACCGTGGAGTCTCCGCGATGGCGAGCGGTACTTTCGGTACGCATGGTCGCGTTCAGAACAGCCCGCCGTGCACTCCTCGTCCTCAGTCTCATCGCCACGGTCGTGGTCACCGGCTCCGCCGCTGCGACGGCACAAGACGGCGTGGTCCAGCCGGGCGAAGGCGACTGCCTGATCTGGCGAAACGCGCAAGGCCACAACGAGCTCTTCTGGCAGGAGGAGTTCCTGCTGGACGGCCCCTACGAGGTCCTTCGAAACGGCCTCCCCATCGCCGAAGTCAGCAACGAGTTCCTTCACTTCACCGACGAGACTCCACCCGCGGGCGAAGCCCACTACGCACTCGAGTACGAGCAGATCTTCGACGGAAGGCTCCGGGTCGACTGCGGCACCGCACCAACCGTGAGCACGACTCCTCGCCAATCCGCAGCGTCGTGCCAGCTCGACGATACGAACGAACCCGCGCTGCGACTGACCTGGGATCGCTCAGACACCTGGCGAGACTTCTTCGTCGTTCGAAACGACGCACGTATTGCCGCCGTGGGGGCAGCACGAGATTTCGTCGACACCGACCCACCGATCGGGACCCTTGCCTACTCCGTGCTCTACCCGAGCAACCAGGGAATCACGTCGATTGACTGCGGGGTCTACGAGGCCGGACCACGAACACCGCGCTCGCTCGCACTGATGCTCGAAGATCTCGGCGCATGGCAGACGGGACCGACCCCGCCCGGATCGATGGTCGACCTGTTCGTCCGAGCGGTCTCGTCCGAAATCGCGATCGACCACGTACGCATCGAGTTCGACGGTGAACTCGACGACCTGATTCTGCGACCCGATGAGCCCACCACGCTGTTCGTTCCCGACACCTCCCAGATCGAGCTTCCCGCACAGCCCGCAACAATCACCGTTCGCGCCGCCACAGTTGTCGACGTCGAAACGAACTCGACCCGGTACACGCCCGACGGTCAGGCGATCGCCAGCTTTGAAGGCGAGACCGAACGCTTCACCCACGAACTCGACCTCGGCGAGCTGCAATGGACGATCGAGGGCGCCGCAGACTGGCCGATGGTCACCGCTGTCGACATCACCGCCGGCACCCCCAGCGTCGTCGAACCCGGTTCGGACGTCTCCGTCTCGCTCGACATCAGCGATCCTCTCCTCGAACTCGACCGCGTCTCGATCGGATTCACCAACGCAGACCGCTCGCAGCTCTTCTCGATCTCCTGGCTCGACGACGGCGTGAACAACCCGGCAGAACGAACCATCCACGTCACCGGCCAGCTGCCAGGCGACGTCGCGCCGGACACCTACCAGCTCGACTTCATCCTGCTCATCGACGTGAACGAGACCGAGATCTACTACTGGTCAGATGGGACCGGCGAGACCTTCAACCCTCCCATCATCGAGATCTTCTGGGAACACGACTTCGACCTCTCGAGCATCGTCGTGAATGTCGTCGACGAGCTCGCTCCGCCAGTACCGATGTGCGGTGGAGAAGTCGTCACCGTGAACCTTGCAAAGGGAGAGACCCCAACCAACGGCGACGACGTCATCCTTGGTACGCATCGCGCAGACGTGATCCACGGCCTCGGCGGCAACGACATCATCTGCGGCCTCAGCGGCAACGACACGATCCGAGGCGGCCGAGGCAGCGACACCATCTACGGCGGCGCCGACGACGACACCATCTACGGAAACCGCGGCCACGACACGATCGATGGAGGCGGCGGAAACGACCTGCTCTACGGCCGATCCGGCAGCGACACGATCCTCGGCCGAAAGGGCGACGACACGATCCGAGGCGGTTCAGGACGCGACACGCTGCTCGGAAACGCCGGCGACGACCACATCCACGGTGGTCGAGGCGCAGACGACATCAACGGCGGCATCGGCAATGACGTCATTCGTGGCGGGCGCGGCGACGACATCCTGCGCGGTGCCGGAGGAGACGACACGATCCGCGATGGCCTGGGCCTCGATACCGCCTACGGCAACACCGGATCAGACAATTGCACCGCCGAGATCCTTCACACCTGCGAGAGCTAGAGCACCGGACCGACCAGACGGACGCCCGTCCACCTCGGATCATGGGCCTCTCGTTCGGTTGCGATGAGCCGAACGAGAGACCCGCGTACCGAATCAGATACAGGGGATGTCGGTGTACCCGAGCGGTTCGACCGAATAGCCGTTGCCCCGTAGGCGAACACTCAGATCCTGACCAGCGCCCGTCGGCACCGTCACCATCGACTGGCCGGTCAACGTCGCAAGCCAGCCAGACGCGCTGCCGCGCAGCTGTTCGGAGCTGCCCCTCGGTCCGCTGACGTTGACCACCACACCGGCGCCCGCCACCGAGACGGAACATGTGTACTCGGTCGGCTGCGGTACGGGACCATCGCCACCGCACTCGACGAGGGTGTATCCCGGAGGATCGATCGTGTAGCCGTTTCCTCGCAGTCGCACGGAAAGGGTGTCGCCGCCCCCACCAGCAACCGTGAACGAATCGACGTTGGCCACCGAGGCGATCCATCCGCCCTGGACGCCACGAAGCTGTTCGGACACGCCGCGCGGACCCGTGAAGGTCACGATGGCGTCCGCGCCAACGACCTGCACGGTGCACGCGTACACCGTCGGATCTGGCGGGTCCGGTGGATCTGGCGGGTCTGGGGGATCCGGTGGCTCGGGGTCATCGCCGAGTCTCGGATCGTTCGCGAAGACGTCGCGTCGATCCTGGATGAAGCCGAACAAGAACGCCCGCTCTTGGGCGACGGTGCAGCAGTAATCCCACACCTGCTTGTCGAGCGCCGCTTCAGGCGCAGCAATCCCGACCTCCGCGTCGAAGATTCCTTCGAGCAGACCGGGCGCCAAGATCATGTCGACCAGCTCCGCCAGCCGAGTGAAGTACTGCTCCTCGAACTCGTCGATCTCGAGCAGCGCCGCGATCATCAGGTTGGCCTTGTCGCCGGGCTCGGCCGGGGTGACGAAGTCACTGAAGACCGGACAGCATCGGTTGCCCCACGTGTGGTCCAGATCCCACGGGATGATCTGCCAGCGCTGCGTGTCGTTCGGGAGGAAGAGGTAGAAGTTCTTCGACGACGAGTCGACGTGCTCGATGATTGCCGTGACCGCCGCGTAATCGATGATCTGATCGATGTCGAAGCTGGCCCGCACGTACGCCTCGCGTTCGGCCGGTGTGCCGTCGACGATCACCGCCAACATCTCCTCAGCGGGAGCGAACCCTTCGTCACCGGTCTTCAGGTCGAGACGCCGATCGATCGGACGCGCCTGATTGAAGCCACTGGTGTCGACGTCGTAGAACGAACCCTCGCCTTGGATGTCGAAGCGCTCACGCCAGGTCTTGTCGTAGGTGTCCTGGTAGGTGTAGAGCCCCTGGAACGCACCGTTGCGTTCGACTCGGATCTTGAACGTCTGGGCCGTCGGGATCCCGACCATTTCGTACGCCCGCCACGACAGGATCGTGCGTCCGTAGCTGCGATCGGACCAATCGGCCTGCATCGCAAACTCGTCGACCTCCTCGACGAGGATGCCGTCGAGCACCAGGTCGTAGCTCTTGGGGAGCTCCCACTTGAAGTTGATCTTCGGGCTCGAGCGCGACGCCGAGCCGCGCACCTTCACCAGAGCACCGGTGATGACCTCGTCGCCGACCACGAGCGCGCTCTCATAGGTGGTGTCGGCCTGCGGGTCGTCGACCATCGCCTGATAGTCGGCGTCGGCGATGAACCACTCGAACACCGGGATCGCTGAAGCGAGCCCATCGGAATAGAAGATGCCGACCGTGTCGGTCGAATCGTCGAATCGCGGCCACCGATGATCGAACGCGCCGTCGACCTCGATCTGATACTCGAGCAGCTGGCCCGCCGTCTGCGCCGGGATCGTCGCCGAGTAGTTCGGGGCGACGCCCGTCATCTCGACCGTCGAGAACGCCCCCAAGTTGGTTCGCCAGTTGAGACGAGGCGGCGCAGTCTCGCCGGTGATCGTCGCAGAGATCGTGACGGCTTCGCCGCCAACAGGCGCGGCGTTCGAGGCGAGGACGTCGCTGATCGTCGGGGGCACACCGGTGACCGATGCACTGTTCGGGCCACCCGCCGTGTGACCGGCTGGAGCGGTCGACGCCGCCCAACCCCACGCGCTCGAGCGGGCATCGAGGGCGACCAGCTCGAGGCTCGGGCCTTCGCCATCGGGGAGCACCGGCCAGACACCGGCGTCGTCGTACTCGAACTGGTGAATGACGTTGCCAAGCGAGTCGATGAGCTGGACTTCTTCGCCGCCGTTCTTCAGGCCACCGTCGTAGACCCCGCCCGACACCACCCCGTATGCGGCGAGGAGACGATCGGCGTCGGGACTGATGACGAGAAACTCGCCGGCGCCAATCGAGGTCCCGGCCGGGAAGCAGTAGCTGACCCCGTCAACACACCAGTCCGACAGGTCGACGACATCGGGTCCGGTGTTGTGGAGCTCGACGAACTCGTCGGAGTCCAGATCGTTCTCGGGGTTGTACATGATCTCGCTGATGACGACATCGACCGCGGCCGCTCGGGCCGGGTCGATCCCCATCACCAGCACAATCATCAACAACAGGGTTCCGCCGCCCACCAATGCGAGTGTGTTCCGAAGCGTGCTCATTCCGCCATTCATGCGCCGACACTAGGCACGCTCGACGAGCCGGTGCACGGATTTTGGACGAAATGTCCATATCGCCGCCAGCTGACCTTCCTTCGACCAACCGTCCTTTTCCGTTCCTGCCGCTCGCCCAGCACTACCGTTGATTCGACGCGCTCGGCAGTGAACGGCTCAGTTGTGAGCGTCTCCTCGCTGGCGCCGTGCCCTTTCGGCTCGATGGTGCACTCGACTACGACCCGGCCGTTGCCGAAGCCGCAGGATTCCTGCTCACCATCGACGTGAAGACCGGCTCCAACCCCCTCGAGCTGGTCGACACCGCAGAGCTCGTGGTGAGGGTCCCCGCCGGGTTCTGGACCGACGACTCCCTTCCACGGCGATTCTCCAGCCAATCGCGAGAGCTGCTCGTGCGCCTCGGTGCGGTCGACGGGCTGTCCAGTGGCGAAGTCTGCGATCTCGAACTCGTGCCACTCGACGAACTGCCGCCGGGAGTCCCGCAGGTGATCCTGCGGTAAGGCCGTCGGCTACATCGGTTGTGGGGCCCTCGCCATGTTCGCGAAGCGCGTGTACTGCGGAAGGAACGCCAGGCGGACCGTGTCGGTCGGGCCGTTGCGGTGCTTGGCCACGATGATCTCCGCAATGCCCTCGTCGGAGCTCTCCGGGTTGTAGACCTCGTCGCGGTACAAGAACATGACGACGTCGGCGTCCTGCTCGATCGCGCCCGACTCACGCAGATCGGACAGCATCGGCCGCTTGTCCTGGCGGGACTCGAGCGTTCGGGACAGCTGCGAAAGACCGAGCACCGGCACCTCCAGCTCACGAGCCAGGACCTTCAGGTTTCGGCTGATCTCGGAGATCTCGACCTGGCGGCTCTCCGCGTTCGAGCGACCGGTCATCAGCTGGATGTAGTCGACCACGATCAGGCCGAGATCGCCCACCTGCGACTTGAGCCGACGGGCACGACCACGGATGTCCATCACGGTCAACGACGGGTTGTCATCGATCCAGATCGGGGCCTCGGACAATCTCCCCACCCCTGTGGAAATCTTTGTCCAATCGGAATCGTCGAGCTTGCCGTCACGCATGTTCTTGGCGTCGATCCGAGACTCCGAACACAACATGCGCTGCGACAACTCGATCTGGCCCATCTCCAACGAGAAGATCAGCACCGGACGAGCCCCGTCGATCGCCGCGTGCGCCGCAATGTTGAGCGCGAAACTCGTCTTGCCCATCGCCGGACGAGCACCCACCACGTACAACGCGTTCGGCTGGAGGCCCGACAACAACTCGTCGAGATCGACAAAACCGGTCGGCGTCCCCGTGATGCCCTCGCCCCGCTCATACAACGCTTCGAGGCGATCGAGGCTCTGCTCGATCAGATCACGCATCACGCCCATCGTGTCCTGGGCCTTGCCCTGACCGACCTCGTAGACGAGATGCTCGGCCTCATCGACCGCCTTGACCACGTCCTCGGGGCGGCCGTACGCGATCTCGGCGATTTCGTTGCCGACCGTGATCAACCGGCGCAACAATGCGTTCTCGCGCACGATTTCGGCGTATTTACGGGCGCCGCTGATCGCCGGCGCCGCCTGCATCAGATCGACGAGCGTGCCATGGCCACCCACCGCCTCGAGCAGGTCGTTGCGATCCAGCAGATCGGCCACCGTCGTCGGATCCGCCTCGTCGCCCGCCCCGTACAACGTCGTGATCGCCGAGAACACGTGCTGATGGGCCGGCCGATAGAAGTGCGTCGCCTCTGTCGTCTCCACCGCCAACGCAATCGCGTCCTTCGACAACAACATCGTGCCGAGCAGCGATTGCTCGACCTGAATGTTGTGCGGCGGGAGCCGAACCGCGTCACGGCGCGGCTCGTCGTCTACAGGCATCCAGTCCGACATCTACTGACCTCCCCGGTCCGCACCATCGTGACCAGACGGTGTGACAGTGCGGTGAAGCAGGGGTGGATTCGGACCGGGAACGGGGCGACTCGTCACCCCTCCAGCCTGCCGACAACCCCCTGTGGGACAGAAGTGGGCAGCCGGTGGAAATCCCCGAAAATCCTGTGGATATCTACCGAGTCGGCGTCCCCACAGGCTGTGGATGGGGTGTGGACAACCTGCCGATTGTCCACACCCGACGATCCACGCAAACTCAGTCCTCTTCGACGACCTCGACGGTCACCGGGAACTGCACCTCGGAGTGCAGACGGGTCATCACCATGTGCTGACCGAGCGTCTTGAGCGGAGCATCGAGACGGAAGTTCTTCCGATCGATGTCGATCTCGGTCTGGGCCAAAACGGCCGCCGAGATGTCGGCCGCCGACACCGAACCGAAGAGCGTGCCGCCCCCGTCGGTCTTGGCGGCGATCGTGATCACCTGAGGAACCAGGCGGGTGGCGATCTCCTCGGCACCAGCACGGCTCTCCTCGTCACGGGCCTCAGACGCCTTGCGCATCGCCTCGGCCTCAGCCTCGGCACCCGCGCTCGCCTTGTAGCCGAGACCCTTGGGGAGCAGGTAGTTCCGGAAGTAGCCCGGAGCAACGGTGACGACCTCGCCGCGACGGCCAAGACCGTCCACATCGGTACGAAGAATGACGTCCATCACACCTCCTCGGTGACCGCGTCGACAGCCTCGGCTGCGTCGGCACCCTCAGCGGCCTCGGCGCCGTCGGCCGGAGCCTCATTGCGCTCGCCACGATCCTCGCGCGGACCACGATCTCCACGGTCGCCGCGATCTCCACGCTCACCGCGGTCGCGACGGTTGTTGCGCTGCGTCGTGACCCGCGTGGTGTACGGAATCAGTGCCATCTCGCGGGCGTTCTTGATCGCCCGTGCGATCTCGGCCTGCTGCTGGGTGTCGTTGCCCGTCACCCGACGAGCCCGGATCTTTGCCCGGTCGGACACGAACCGCTTGAGGAGGTTCACGTCCTTGTAGTCGATGTACTCGACCTTCTCCGACGACAGGATCGACACCTTCTTCTTGGTGCGACGACTGTCGAGATTCTTCTTGCCGCGTGGCGGCGCCTTCTTCTTGGCCATGTGTGTGTTCCTTGCGAAAGTGGTTGATGCCCGAAGGGGCGGTCGGTGCCCTAGAAGGGCTCTTCGTTCATGTCGTACTGGGGAGCGGGAGCCGGCTCATTCGACACCGGACGCGGCGCACCGCCGCCGTAACCACCGCCACCCTCGCCGCCCTGACCACCGCTGTATTCGTTGCGGGTGATCTCGGCCGTGGCCCACTTGAGGCTCGGGGCGACATCGTCGGCGACGATCTCGACCTTGCTGCGACGGTCGCCATCGGCGTTCTCCCACGAACGCTGATCGAGCCGTCCATAAACGACCACGCGCGAGCCCTTGGTGAGCGAATCGCTCACGTTCTCGGCGAGCTGTCGCCAGCAGGACACGTCGAAGTACGAGACCTTGTCCTCTTGGCCATCACGGCCCTTGAGGTTCCAGGCCACGCTGAAGTTGGCGACCGCCGCACCGCTTGGGGTGAACCGGAGCTCGGGGTCGCGGGTCAGGTTGCCGACGATGGTGATGGTGTTGTCGAAGGCCATGTTGCCGTTCTTCTTTCCGGCCCTCAGGCCGTCGCCTCGGCACCGAGCAGACCGCGACGCATCGCCTCGGACTCCGGCAACCGAATGATCTTGTGGCGGACGACATCGTCCGCGAGACGGAGAGCACGGTCCTGTCCAGACAGGTCCTTGCCCTCGGGAAGCAGGATCTCGAGCACCACGTAGATGCCTTCCCACTTGTGGTTGATCCGGTAGGCAAAGCGGCGCTTGCCCCAGTTGTCGACGTTGGCGACCGAGCCGCCATCGGCCTCGACACGTTCGGCGATCAGCGACTTCAGGTGACCCTGGATCGTCGCATCGGCGACGTCATCGTCGAAGATGACCATCAATTCGTACGCTCGCATATCGAGCATGCACCTCCCTCTGGTCCCGGCAGGGCCGGGGCCCCGGATCTCGGGGCAGGGTTTCGTTGGATTGTGAAACACGCCCGAGTCTCCTCGGGCAACGTTCAATCCTACTCACCCCGCTCCAGAACACACACTAGAGAAGCCCTACGACAGTGTTCTCCGAACCGCTCGGGACCGACGGGCTGCGCCTCCTACGTCGTCGTGTCGGGAGGCACGTAGTGCGTCCCACGTTTGGTGCCCACCTTCACCAATCGACCCTGGTCAACCAGGCGCTTCATGACACGGGTCGCCCCGGCACGATCGAGACCCGTCAGTTCCCGGACACGTGCATTCGTCAGTGGTCGATCGACTGACGCCTCAACGATAGGGAGCTCCGTCAGCGGGATACCGAAAGAACTCGATGAAGGCCTTCGACGAGGGCCTCGTCCTGAAGGCGAGGCATCGGATCAGATTCCCAACCGAACGCCTCTGAAAGTCGACGAATCGCGTCGGGTGATACCTCGTCAATGCCTCTGCCTGTTGGTGTGGTTTCGAATCGACTGAGCTTGCGTTCAGCGAGGAAGGTCGCCAGCTCCTCACCGAACAACTTGATGTTCGAGGCCCCACGCCGCACCACGACCGCTCCAGATTGGAGCTGTGCGAACCCCTCCCGGCGGGGGCTCACCGCAATCACCAAGACTTCCTTCTCGGCGGCTGCCAATCGATGGAGTGCATATCGGCCTGGATCTCTCACTCCGGCGATCATCTGATGAAGTCCTGCTTCAGTCTCCTGGCCAATCGTGAGACCCACGACCGCTCCGCGGTCTATGGCAGATATGACATTTATCTCTCCACCACCTCAGTCGAGGACTGTCGTCTCATAAGTGCTCATTGGGCGCGAGCAGAGCTGGACACCGCCGTAGTGTTCACGTCGTGCGAATCCGGGCGAACATCATGCAGACCCCGACTCAGGACCGACTCGACGCCCGGCGCGTGGTCCTCACCGTCGACAGCGGCGAGATCACGGCCGTCGACCACGACCCCGCCAACGCCGCGTCGGTCGACCACGAGCTCCCGTCGAGCCACGTCCTGATCCCCGGCCTCATCGACCTCCACATCCACGCCCCCCAATGGCCCCAGCTCGGCACCGGCTACGACCTGCCGCTCGAACAATGGCTGTTCGAGTACACGTTCCCGCTCGAAGCGTCATTCGCCGACGTCGACCACGCCCGAGCCGTCTGGGCGTCGATGGTGCCGAGCCTGCTCGCCCACGGAACCACCACCGCCGTCTACTACTCCTCCATCCACGTCGAGGCCACCACCGCCCTCGCCGAGGCGTGCATCGACCACGGCCAACGCGCCTGGATCGGACGAGTTGCGATGGACCACCCCGAAGGCACGCCCCCCACCTACCGCGACCCCGACTCGGCCACCGCCATCGCCCGCACCCGAGAATCCATCCGCCAACTCCAGGCGCTCGACGACCCACACAGCCTCGTCACCCCCACCATCACCCCCCGGTTCATCCCCGCATGCACCGACGAAACCCTCGCCGCGATGGGAGCACTCGCCGCCGAGACGGGCCTGCCCGTGCAGACCCATTGCTCAGAAGACGACTGGGAGCACGGTCACGTTCTCGACCGATACGGCGAGACCGACACCACCGCGCTGCGCCGGTTCGGGCTCCTCGACACCGGCGCCATCCTCGCCCACTGCGGCCACCTCACGAACGACGACCTCGCCGTACTCGCCACGCTCCCCGGCGGGATCGCCCATTGCCCGCTCTCCAACGTCTACTTCGGCAACGCCGTCTTCCCCGCCGCCCAAGCGCTCGCCGCCGGCGTTCGCGTCGGACTCGGGACCGACATCGCCGGCGGGCCGAGCCCATCACTGCTCGCCCAGATCCCCGCGTCGGTCAACTCCGCCCGCATGCTCGAAGAGGGCGTCGACCCGGCGCGTCCCTCCGGCGAACGCGGCCGCGCCGACGCCCGCATCGACACCCTCACGGCGTTCTGGATGGCGACTGCGGGTGGCGCCTCGGTGCTCGACGCACCCCTCGGCCTGCTCGAACCGGGTCGCCGATTCGACGCCGTCGCCATCGACCTCCGCGACGCGGCACCGACGTTCGACCATCTCCCTGCCGAGCCAGACCTCGTCCGATTCGAGCGGCTGGCCCGACTCGCCACGCATGCAGACATCCGGACCGTGTGGGTCGACGGTCGCCGCGTGTACGACCATGGCGAACACTCATGAACCGGCCGCCGCCCACCACACCACCGCCACCCACCTCGCACCCTGCCGCCTGGTACGCCGACCCGTGGGACCCGACCGCCTGGCGGTGGTACGACGGATCCCAATGGACCGGGCACACCGCCGCCCGCACTCCACCTCCTCCAACTACGGCCCCAACTGCGGCGACCGCCGCCAGCCGAACCCTCGTCGCCCCCGACGAGAAGAAGCCCCGCCTCCCGTCGTTCTTGTCGCCGCCGGTGTTGATCACGGCCATCCCCACCGTGATCCTGCTGTTCATCGCGGCGGTGATCGAGCCCGTGTCGATCGCCCTGGCCCTCATCCCGCCGCTGATCGTCGGGCCGACCCTGCTCTGGATGGACCGCGTCGAGCCCGAACCATGGTCCTCGCGACTGCACGCCTTTCTGTGGGGTGCCTGCGTTGCGGGGCTCGTCGCCATCATCATCAACTCGATCGTCGCGGCGCTCGGCGGAGAGATCCTCGCCGCCGTCGTCTCTGCCCCGATCGTCGAAGAGTCCATGAAGGTGCTCGCGATCATCTGGGCGGTCCGCCGTCGCGAGGTGGACGGAATCATGGACGGACTCGTCTACGCCGGGTTCGCGGGACTCGGTTTCGCCACGGTCGAGAACGTCAGCTACTTCGCCATCGCCGAATCCGAAGGCGTGCTCACCGAGACCTTCGTCGGTCGTGCCCTCCTCACCCCGTTTGCCCATCCGCTCTTCACCGCCTGGGCCGGACTCGCCATCGGTTGGGCGATCGCCAACCGCAAGAGCCTGCACCACGCGTGGTGGGGCCTTGCGCTCGCCATCCTCAGTCACGCCTTCTGGAATGGCTCGCTCAGCTTTGCCGAGAGCGAGACCGGCATGATCGTGATGGTCGTCGCGTTGCTCGCGTTCGTCGGGCTCTTCGTCGCCACGATCGTCGCCGTGATCCTGTTGCGCCGCCGCGATCAGGCCCGCCTCAACGCGCTCGGCCCGTCGATCGCCGCGCGCTATCAACTCGACGCAACCCGCGTGGCCTCACTCCTGACCCCCGCCGGCCGCAAGGCGGTTCGGGCGCAGGCCTCCGACCGCGCCGGTCGACGTGCCGTCACGCGAGAGGCCGCCACGATCGCTCGCCTCGCCGCCCTGAACGACATCAGCTCCCCGCCCGACCCGATCGCGGAGGCGCGGTTGGTCAGCGTGCTTCGAGACGCCGTCCCCGAACCGGGAACAACCGCCGCGTCGTGAGTCGGGTCAGCCCACCCGGCTGAGAATGACGAACCCGGCGAGTGCGCCCAGCACCAGTAGCGCGCCGATGACGAGCTGTGGTGTCCCTGCGTTGCCACCCTCGCCGCCTACGTCGGGTGCGGCGGTGAGTTCGACCTCTTCGGGAGCGTCGGTCGACGCATCGTCTTCGGCGTCCTGAGTCGACGGCGCCGCCGCGGGTGCGGTGTCCTGCGCCGTGTCGGATTCGGTCGACGCCTCGGCGACGTCTTCGTCATCAGCCGAATCGGTCGATGCCGAGTCGGCGGATCCGGAATCGTCCGCTGGAGCCTCGTCTGCATCGGCGACTTCGGTCGTCACGTCCGTCGACGTGGCGGCGTCGGCGGTGTCGCCCGCTTCCGAACCGAGCCCGCTCGCACCGTTGGAGCCATCGACGGTCTGCGCTTCGCCCGTCGTCGTGGTCATCTGAGCTGCGGTCGAGGTCGTCGCAGTTGCGGTTGCCGGGCTCGTCGCCGCTGTGGTGGTCGACGAGGTGGTGGAGGGGTTGCTCGGCGTCACGGTCACGGGTGCCACCACCGTGGATGACGTCGTCGTCTCCGGAACCTCCGTCGTCGACGTCGTGGTCGTTTCGGGCGCCTCCGTCGTCGAGGTCGTGGTCTCCGGGACTTCCGTCGTCGACGTCGTCGTTTCGGGCGCCTCCGTTGTCGAGGTCGTGGTCTCCGGGACCTCCGTTGTCGACGTCGTCGTCTCCGGGACCTCCGTCGTCGACGTCGTGGTCGTTTCGGGTGCCTCCGTTGTCGACGTCGTGGTCTCCGGGACTTCCGTTGTCGAAGTCGTCGTCTCCGGGACCTCCGTCGTCGAGGTCGTGGTCTCTGGCGACTCCGTGGTCGACGTGGTGGTCTCCGGGACCTCCGTTGTCGAAGTCGTCGTTTCGGGCACCTCCGTGGTCGACGTGGTCGTCTCCGGGACGTCGGTCGTGCTCGAGGACGGAAGGGGCACCGACGACGACGTCGAGGACGTCACCTCGGGACCTTCGCCACCCTCATCGCCACCGCCGCCTTCGCCGGCCTCACCGCCATCGTGCGTGGTCGTCGTCGCCTCCGGATCGGCCGGATCGAGTGTCGTCGACGTGCTCGTGGTCGGTTCGGTCGAAGGAGGTTCGGCGTCGGGGATCGAACTGGTGGTCGACGCGAGTTCGCTCGTCGTCGTCTCGACCGCCTCCGTCGTGCTCGTCGTCGGGGCTGGGTCGCAGTCGCCGCCACCCCCACCACCCTGGCCTTGTCCGTTGTTCTCGTTTGCCTCGCACTCGGCCGCCGGGGTCAGGGGCGCGAACATCACCTGGCCGACGCCGGCGAGCGTCAGGACGGCAAGGGCCGCCACCAGCAGTCGAACTCGAGCGGACATGTCGCTCATCAGGGCCTTTCCCTTCGGCGTTGACCGATGGATCACTACACGTGGCCGTTCGAGACATCCCACCCACGGCCTGTCACCGAGAGTACCGCGAGTGCCACAGTCGATTCCGTGGGCACCCTTACCCACTCGGGTGAGGACGGATATGGTCGCCGTCATGGCCACGCTCGTGTGTTTTCACGCCCATCCCGACGACGAGGCGATCGCCACCGGCGGACTCATGGCCAAGGCGGCGGCCTCGGGCCATCGGGTCGTGCTCGTTTGCGCCACCCGCGGCGAACAAGGCGAACCCGTCGAAGGCGTACTCGATGACGGCGAACAGCTCTGGGAGCGCCGTATGGTCGAGCTCGCCGCGTCCGCCGAGATCCTCGGCGCGGACGAACCCCTCTGGCTCGGCTACGAGGACTCCGGGATGATCGGCGAGCCCGCCAACGACAACCCGGCCTGCTTCTGGCAGGCCGATCACGACGAAGCCGTCGAACGGTTCGCCACGATCCTTCGTGAGGTCGACGCAGACGTCGTCACCATCTACGACGACCACGGCGGCTACGGCCACCCGGACCACATTCGTGTGCACACGGTCGGCCTCGAGGCAGCCCGGTCGGTGGGCATCGAGCACGTCTACGAGTCCACGATCGACCGCGACGCCATCAAGCTCATGCAGGCCGCCGCACAAGAGGGCGAACTCGAGGCGGACTTCGGCGACGACGATGGCCCCGCTGACATCGACAGTTTCGGCACGCCCAACGCCGACATCTCGTACACGATCGACGTTTCGGACTACGTCGGCCACAAACGCCGGTCGATGATGGCCCATGCCAGCCAGATCGGGCCCGACAGCTTCTTTCTCACCATGAACGACGAGGTGTTCGCCATGGCGTTCGGTACGGAGAGTTTCAACATTCCGGGAATCACGAACACGGGTGGACCGGTTGCCCTCGACACGCTTCCCGGACTCGACGGAGACCCCTCATGACCGCCACCCCCACCCAGTTCGACACCGACTTCGACATCGAGTTCTTCTTCGATCCCGTCTGCCCCTTCGCGTGGATCACGTCGCGCTGGATCGAGAAGGTGCAAGAACAGACCGACTTTCGGGTCAACTGGCGATTCATCTCGCTGCGCATCCTGAACAAGGACAAGGACTACGCCACCGAGTTCCCGCCCGAATACGAGCACGGCCACACCGCGGGCCTTCGCATGCTGCGGGTCGCCGCGGCCGTCCGCGATGATCTCGGCCCCGAACCCCTCGGCGCCCTCTACACCCAACTCTCCGGATCCACCTTCGACGCCGAACCCAACGAGCAGTATCGGCTCAGCCTCGGCACCGTCGAGATGGTGTCGGGCGCGCTCGAGCGAGCCGGCCTCGACTCGAAGTACGCGGTCGAGGTCGACAACGACAGCTGGGACGCGGTCATCGAGGCCGAGACCGAACTCGCTCTGAGCCGGACCGGGCGAGACGTCGGCACGCCGATCATCACGTTCCAACCCCCAGATGGCCTGTCGTTCTTCGGGCCGGTCATCAGTCGAGTGCCGTCGGACGCCGACGCCGTCCCGCTCTGGAACGCGGTCACCACGCTCGCCGCCTATCCCGGGTTCGCCGAGATGAAGCGATCCTTGCGCGAAACCCCGCAGCTCCGTGTCTTCGGCGAACTGTCCGAGAACCCCGAGTTCGAGGACTGGCAAGGTGGTGCCCGCGCCGCCCACCTCCCCGAGAACAACTGAGCCGCCCCGGAGCCCTTTGCCGCCAACGCCGCGTGACCGGGTCGCGTCAGTTCGGTGGAAGCACCCGCCGTCGATCGTCCTTGCCGGTCACCCGAATGAGGCCTCGCGCTTCGGCGGCGCGTACGTAGCTCCCGAAGTTCCGATAGCCCAAGCGACGTTCGGAGAAGTCGGGGTCGGCGTTGCGGAGCGCGTCCTTCAGTCCCGTCAGTGGCAGGTCCTTGGCCGACGCAACGACCGAGGTCAACAGCTCGTCGGCACGACTCGACGCAGAGTCGCCGAGTGACACCATTGGGTCACCCTCACCTTCGAGTTGGAGATGGCCGTCGGACTCGAGCGCCCGAAGCAACGATCCGAACGATCGATGACCGAGCTCGGTTTCGGAGAACGTCGGATCCTTCCGCTTGATGGCTCGCTTGAGCGTGGACGCCCGCACCGACTCGCTCGACCGTTCGAGACCAGCCAGGGTCGCCAGGACCAGGGTTGGACGGTCGGTCCCCGACGGCTCTTCGCCCTCGTCGGCGTTCGGGGCGAGATCGTCGTAGAACAAGAACTCGTCACACGCCGGCGGCAGAAGCTTCGACGTCGACTGCCGGATCCCGACGCCGATCACCGTCCGGTCGAGCTCGCGGAGCTTCTGGACCAGCGGACTCAAGTCGCTGTCGCCGGTGCAGATCACGAACGTCGCGATGTAGTCGCGTTCGAGCGCCAGCTCGATCGCATCGATCGCGAGCTTGATGTCCGCCGCGTTCTTTCGGCTTCCGCCCATCTTCTGCGGGATGTCGATCAGCTCGACCTGATGGCGGGTCAACATGCGGCGGTCGTCATCGAAGTACGACCAATCGGCGTAGGCGCGTCGGGCGATCACCCGGCCGCGTTCGGCCAACGCATCCGCGACCACACCAAAGTCGAACAGCGCGCCGATGCTCTCACGCGCCCCGATCGCCAGGTTCTCGTAGTCGAGGAAGACGGCGATGCGGGATTCGGGAGTTTCAATGGCCACGTTCGTACTATCGCACCCTTGGCGACCGTTGGGGGTCCAGGTCACCGCGGGCTCTGGTTCTTCGCGGGAGGCCCGCCTGTGCTCATAACCTGAGCGGGTGAACGCATCCGACCGGTTCGACCGTTGGCGCGCCGAAGCGGCGCAACTCGACGCCGAAGACCCGCTCGGCCACCTTCGGGCCGAGTTCGCGATCCCCACACATCACGACGGGACCGACGAGATCTACCTCGTCGGCAACTCCCTCGGCGCCCAACCTCACCGGGCCCGCACCGCGGTCGTGGCCGAGCTCGACGACTGGTCGAACGACGGTGTGCGCGGCCACTTCACCCCGCCCACACCGTGGGTCTCCTACCACGAGCTCTTGGTGGACGCCATGGCCGGACTCGTCGGCGCGAAGGCGAACGAAGTCACGCTCATGAACGCGTTGACCGTCAACCTGCATCTGCTGTTGATCTCGTTCTACGAACCCACCCCCGAGCGCCACAAGATCCTGATCGAAGAACACGCCTTCCCGTCCGATCACTTCGCCGTCGAATCCCAGATCCGCCAGCGTGGCTACGACCCGGCGACCTCGCTCATCACCGTGTCGCCCCGCCCCGGGTCCGAGCTCCTCGACGTCGACGACATCGAGGCGGCCATCGCCGAACACGGCGACAGCCTCGCCACGGTTCTGCTGCCGGGCGTGCAGTACTACACCGGTCAGGTCCTGCCGATCCGCCGCATCACCGCTGCCGCGCACGCCGTCGGCGCCCGCATGGGATGGGACCTCGCACACGCCGCTGGCAATGTGCCCCTGTCGCTGCACGACGACGGCGTCGACTTCGCCGCGTGGTGCACGTACAAGTACCTCAACTCCGGGCCGGGCGGAGTCGCCGGTGCCTACGTCCACGAGCGGCACCACACCGACCCCTCGCTCAACAAGCTGCTCGGGTGGTGGGGCACCAACGGTGCGACCCGATTCGAGATGGTCAACGACTTCGATCCGATCCCCACCGTCGACTCGTGGCACATCTCCAACGGCGCGGTGCTCACCCTCGCCGCGCTCCGAGGTGCCCTCGAGGTGTTCGATCTCGCCGGCGGCATCGGACCATTGCGCGCCAAGTCCCGACTCCAACTCGACCTGATGGACCGCATGCTCGACGCCGAGTTCTCCTCACGGGTCCGATCCATCACTCCCACGCCGTTCGCGGAGCGCGGCTGCCAATACGCCCTCGAGATCACCGACCCGGCCGTCGACGGACGCGCCGTCTTCGAGCATCTCGAAGCGCACGGGGTCGGCTGCGACTGGCGCTACCCGAACGTCATCCGCGTCGCGCCCGTGCCGCTGTACAACTCGTTCGGCGACATTGCGGAGTTCGGCGTGCGCCTCGACGCGGCGCTCACCGCGTCATGACCGCGCTTGGCGACCGCGGTCCGGTTGTCGTCGTCGGTGGCGGCCCCGCCGGGGCGCTGCTGGCGATCCTGCTCGCCCGCCACGGCCATCACGTCGACGTCTACGAGAGCCGACCCGACCTCCGCCGTGCCGACATCGGTTCGGGACGATCGATCAACCTGGCGCTCGCCACCCGGGGCATCGCGGCCCTCGACGCGATCGACGTGATGGATCGAGTCGAAGAGATCACGATCCCGATGCGCGGCCGCATGGTTCACCTCGACGACGGCGCGACCAACTTCCAGCCATACGGGCTCCACGATTCCGACATCGTTCACTCGGTGAGTCGCAACGCCCTCAACGCGATCCTGCTCGACGCGGCCGAGGAAACAGGCCGGATCTCGCTGCACTTCGAGATGCGCTGCCGCAGTGTCGACTTCGACGCCTCGACGGCGAGATTCACGAACGCCTTCGACCAGATCGTCGACGTGGGGTTCGGCACAATCTTCGGCGCCGACGGGGCGAACTCGCCCGTCAGAGGATCGATGCTGCAGGTCAACGGCGGACGCTTCCGCGAAGACGTGCTCGAACACGGCTACCGCGAGCTCACCATCCCGGCCAATCCCGACGGCAGTCACCGGCTCGACCCGCACGCACTCCACATCTGGCCTGCCGGCGGGTTCATGGTCATCGCACTCCCGAACCCGGCCGGAGACTTCACCGCCACGATCTTTCTGCCCCACACGTCGAACGACGGCCCGAGCTTCGCCTCACTCGAGACCCGCGACGAGGTCGAGTCGTTCTTCGCCGAGCACTTCGCAGACTTCGCCCCGCTCGTACCCGACCTTGTCGACGACTTCTTCGACGGCCCCGTGGGCGACATGTCGACGATCCACGTCCAGGGGTGGAGTTGGGCAGACCAGGCCGTGCTCGTCGGCGACGCGGCGCACGGCATCGTGCCCTTCCACGGTCAGGGGATGAACGCCGCCATGGAGTCGGGACTCGTGCTCGACCAACACATCCGCGACCGCCCACTCGACCTCGCCGCCGCCTTCGCCGCGTACGAAGCCGGTCGCCGCCCCGACGCCGACGCCATCGGCGACATGGCCTTGCAGAACTACATTGAGATGCGCAGCGACGTCGTCGACCCCGACTACCTGCTCAAACGAGAGCTCTCGCTCGAGCTCGAAAAGCGCCACCCGGACCGCTTCGCCGCCCGCTACGGCATGGTCATGTTCCACACGATGGGGTACGCCGAAGCCGAGACGCGGGCCCGCCGACAATCCCGCGTCCTCGACCAGCTCACCGCTCGAGCCCGATCGATCGACGACATCGACTGGGATCTCGCCGGCGCACTCGTGTCGATCCTCGACCCGCTCCCGTGACCACTTCGGCGCCAGCGCACGGACTCCGGCGCAGCGAGTTCATCGTGCTCAGCTCGATGATCTCCGCGACGATTGCCATCTCGATCGACACGATTCTTCCCGCCTTCGACGAGCTCGCCGGCGACCTCGACATCGGCGACGGATCCGAGTCGCTCGCGATCACGGTCTTCTTGATCGGCATGGGACTCGGCATGCCGATCTGGGGGCCGTTGTCGGATCGCTACGGCCGAAAGCCGATCCTGTGGATCTCACTCGCGATCTTCGTGCTCGGCGCGATCGTTGCCGCCACCGCATCGTCGTTCGGCGTGTTTCTGGTGGGGCGGATCATCTGGGGCGCCGCCGCAGCCGGCCCCCGCACCGTCGGACTCGCGATCGTGCGCGACTCCTACGAGGGCGACGAGATGGCCCGCATCATGTCGCTGACCTCCGCCGTCTTCCTGACCGTGCCGATCCTCGCTCCCGGAGTCGGCGAAGTCATCCTCACCTTCGCCAGTTGGCGAGCCACCAACCTCGTCGGTGCCGTACTCGGGATCGCCGTCGCCGGATGGCTGTTCCGCATGAACGAAACCCTCCACAGCGACCACGTCCGCCCGCTCGAGCTCGCCCCGCTCCTCGACGCGACTCGCACCGTCCTTCGCACACCGACGACGGTCTGGTTCACGATCGCCGCCACCTTCGCCTACGGCGCCTTCTTTCCGTGGCTCGGCAGCAGCGTGCAGATCTTCGACGGCATCTACGACCGCGGCAACCTGTTTGCGCTGCTGTTCGGTGCCAACGCCATCGCCATGGCCGTCGCGATCCTGCTGTCCGAACGCAGCGTCCGTCGATTCAGCACCTCGCCCGTGGTGCTCGTGCTTTCCACGACCATCCCCGTCGCCGCCCTCGCCTGGGTGATGCTCGCGCTCGCCGCCGACGGCGTCCCCGACTTCTGGGTCTGGTTCGCCGCCACGACCGTGCTCACCTCGCTCAACGCGGCACTCAGCCCGCTCCTGCAGACCCAGGCGATGCAACCCATGGGCGCCATCGCCGGTCTCGCCTCGTCGATGACCGGTGCGTTCATCTTCGTGGTGAGCGCCGTCCTCGGCAGCATCATCGATCGCTTCATCGACGACACCGTCACCCCGTTCGGTGTCGGCTTCGTCGTCTACGGCACCCTCGGCCTGCTCGCCGTCCTCGCCGCTCGTCAAGCACGCGCATCCTCCGCGTCGAAAACGGCCCAGGTCAAACCTCCTCGAAACAGGTAAAACCGCCCACGGATCGGCCGATACACCCCGTATGCACCACGGTTGCGAGGTTCGCCGGTGATCTACGGCTTTCTCGGACTCACCATCATCGCGGTCGGCGCGGCCCTGTTCTTCTACCGGTCGTCGCGCGTCCTTCGATCCGATGCCGACGCACAGCCCGCCGGGCCCAGCGTCGATGTTCATGCCAAGGTGCAGCGCTCCGACGTCCGCTTCGACGAAGTCCAGATTCTGCAGAAGATCTCCGAAGGCGCGACCGTGCCGATGGTGCTCGAAGCCTGCACCGAGCTGCTCGAGAAGCAGTTCCCCGACGACAAGTTCCGCGTCGCACAGGGCGCCGGCTTCGACAGCGACGGCGCCGAATGGGTGTCGCTCGCCGTCGTCGACAAGCGAAACGACTGGTCGATCCAACGCCGCGAACGGCCCGGCTCCGAACCGCCGACGCCCGAACTCGTCAGCCTCGCAGCCGCCGTCGCCCGCGTGGCCATCTCGTTCCATCACCGGACGGCTCAGCAACGCATCCAGACCGACCACGATCCGCTCACCACCGTCCTCACCCGCGGTGCGGTCATCGGCGTCCTCGAACGGCTCCTCGAACTCGATGAATCGGTCGGCATCATCTACGTCGACGTCGACGAATTCAAAGAGATCAACGACACGCTCGGACACGACGCCGGCGACCACGTACTCGTGGCGATCGCCGACCGGCTCACCGCAGTCGTCTCCGGCAGCGGATTCGACGCGTGCGTCGGTCGCCTCGGCGGAGACGAGTTCATCTGCGTCATCGCCGGCATGACCACCGACGATCTCGAGGCGATCGCCGCACAACTCGTGGCCGCCATGACCGAAACGATCGACACCGGGATCCAGCGCATCACCACCTCGTTGTCGCTCGGACTCGTGGCCGTCGAGGCCCAGGAGGTCACGTCCGCGGTCGATCTCATGAAGGACGCCGACGCGGCGCTCTACGAAGTGAAACGGGCGGGTCGAAACGGCTTCCGTCTCTACGACGACGAACTTCGGGCGCTCACCGACGAACGCAACCGACTCGAGCGAGACCTCGCTGCATCGATCACCACCGGCACCGGCATCCACGCCGAGTTGCAGCCGCAGTTCAACCGCGATCTCAAACTCGTCGGCTTCGAAGCGCTCGGACGATGGAATCGCCCGGGAGTCGGACCGGTTGTCGCCGACCAGTTCATTCCCGTCGCCGTCGAACGCGGACTCGTCGGAGCGTTCGACCGCGTCGTGTTCGAGCACGTCACCAACGTCATCGCCAGTTCGGCCGCCGAAGACGTGTCACTCGGGCTCGTCAGCATCAACGTGTCCGCCGAACGACTCGCCATGCCGAGCTTCGTCGAGGACGTGCTCGGCTGCATGCACACGGCCAAGATCCCGGCCGGTCGCCTCGCAATCGAGATCACCGAATCGAGCCTGATCGAAAACATCGATCTCAACGCCAAACGACTCGCGAGCCTGCGATCCCACGGCGTGCGAGTGGCCATCGACGATTTCGGCACCGGCTACTCCTCGCTGTCCTATCTCCGCGATCTCCCGGTCGACATCGTCAAGCTCGACAAGGAGTTCGTGAAGGACATCGACACCAGCCAACAGAGCGCAGCGATCGCCGAAGCCGTCGTCGCCCTCGCACGAGCCCTCGGGATCATGACCATCGCGGAAGGTGTCGAACGCAAGTCCCAGCTCCAGGTCCTTCGGGCCATGGGCTGTGACATCTTCCAGGGCTTCCTGCTCGGCAAGCCCCTGACCACCACGACCGCACACGGGCTCGCCCGGAAGGCCGACGGACGCCAGAAGGCCGCATCCGAACCGGTCGTCGAGCGCACCGCCACCCTCCCGGACGACGAGACTCCTCAGGCCGCATGATCTCGCCAATCGGCCGAGATTGACACGAGGCATGGCACACTGAGGTATGGACGACCCTCCTGAACCGAAGCGGTCACGCGTGGAGTGTTCACGGTGACCGGCATCGACATCGCCCTTCTGGTCTCAATCCTCGTGATCCTGATGATCCTGATCGGGCTCGCGGTCGCCGAAACCGGCCTCAACCGCATCTCCCACGTCAAGGCGCAGGCGATCGCCGAAACCAACGACACCAAGGCCGCCCGGGTACTGGCGTCACTCGTCGAACACCCGGAACGGTTCATCAATCCGCTGCTCGTCACCGTCACCGTGCTTCAGCAGGCGCAGGCCTTTTTGACGACGATCTTCGCCGGGCGCGTGTTCGGTCCCTGGGGTGTCGTCGGGGCGTTCGTGATCAGCGTCGTCGTCTTCTTCGTGCTCGCCGAAGCAATGCCGAAGACCTGGGCGGTGCTTCACGCCGAGCGCGCGGCCCTCGTGACCGCACGGCCGATGGCCGGCCTCATTGCGTTTCCGCCGCTACGACTCGTGTCGAAGGGGCTCATCGGGCTCACCAACGTGCTGATCCCGGGCAAAGGCCTCAAGCAGGGCCCGTTCGTCAGCGAGCAAGAACTCCTCGGCATCGTCGAAGCGGCCGCCGAAGACGAAGTCATCGAACACGAAGAACGCGAACTGATCGAGAGCATCATCGAATTCGGCGACATGGTCGCCCGCGAAGTGATGGTGCCGAGGCCGGACATGGTCTCGATCGACGCGACCGCCACCGTGACGAACGCGATGGACCTCGCCATCGAGCACGGATTCAGCCGGATCCCCGTCACGACCGGCGACGACATCGTCGGCGTCACCCACATCAAGGAACTCATCGGGTCGGAGCGCTCGGGCGGAGGCAAGGACTCGGTCGAGACGCTCATGCGCAGCGTGCGATTCGTCCCGGAGAACAAGCCCCTGAGCGAGCTGATGCGCGAGATGCAGTCTGACGCGATCCACCTGGCGATCGTCGCGGACGAATACGGCGACGTCGCCGGTCTCGTCACCCTCGAGGACTGCCTCGAAGAACTCGTCGGCGAGATCGTCGACGAGTACGACACCGAAGAGGCACCCACTCGAGAACTCGCCGACGGCGACCACATGGTCGACGGTGGCGTGCTCGTGAGCGAGATCAACGACCTCCTCGACGCGGATCTGCCCGACGACGACTGGGACACGGTCGGCGGACTCGTCTTCGGAACGCTCGGTCGGGTCGCCGAGGTCGGCGACGTGCTCGAGGTGGATGGGGTGCGACTCACCGTCGAGGCTCTCGACGGACGCCGAATCCGACAGGTGCGTGTGCATCAGTTGCCCACGGAGCCCGGCACAGACAACGACGACGCTCCATAGAATCGAGTCATGACCGAGGTACGCGAGACACTGCTGCCGGGCGTCGGGGTTCGTCACGAGTTCACCAACGAGGACGGCCGCGACATGGGGGTGATCGTCCATCACGACGGTCGCCGCGAGTTCTTGATGTACTCGGCAAAGGATCCTGATTCGTGCGCGCAGCTCTTCACCCTGTCGGAGACCGACACGGCCACGCTCGCCGAAATCCTCGGGGTGAGCGTCGTCAATGAGGTCGTGTCCGAAGTCCGTCAGGACCTGGGAGGACTCGCGCTCGAGTGGATCGAGCTCGACGATGACCACTGCGCCGTCGGCTCATCGATCGGCGATGGCGCCTACCGCTCCATCACGGGCGCATCGATCATCGCCGTCATCCGCAACTCCCGACCGATTCCCGAACCCGGACCGGACTTCCAGCTCTTCGCCGGCGACATCGCCGTCATCGTCGGGACGCACGACGAGGTGAACGACCTCCGACTCGCGCTCTGCAGCTGAGTCTCGATCCGATGCTCCTCGCCGCAGGGTCGGCAGAGACCGCACTCGCCTTTCTCGAGATCGGCCTTCTCGTCGGGGGGCTCGGCATCCTGTCCGCGCTCGCGAGTCGACTCGGCGTCACCGCCGTCCCGCTCTATCTGATCGCCGGGCTCGCGTTCGGCGAAGGGGGCATCAAGGAGCTCGATGTGAGCGAGGGATTCGTCTCGCTCACCGGCGAGATCGGCGTGCTTCTCCTGCTGTTCACGCTCGGCCTCGAATACACCGACCACGAGCTCCGGGAAGGCCTCCGTACCGGGACACGCCAGGCGACCCTCGACATGGTGTTGAGCGCCGGAACGGGGCTGGCCTTCGGATTGCTGCTCGGCTGGTCGCCGCTTGCGTCGGTCCTGCTCGCCGGCGTGACCTGGGTGTCGTCGTCAGGCGTGATCTCCAAGGTGCTCGATGACCTGGGCCGACTCGGCAACCGCGAGACACCCTCGATCCTCAACCTGCTGGTGATGGAGGATCTCGCCATGGCGATCTACCTTCCGGTCGTCGCCGCACTCATCGTCGGCGGCACCGTGACCGAGACGATCTCGGGAGTGGCCGTCGCCCTCGGCGTGGTCGCCGTCATCCTCGCGGCAGCACTCCGGTACGGCACCGCACTCAGCGACCGGCTCGTTCGGACCTCCGACGAATCGTTGCTGCTCACGGTCTTCGGGCTCGTGCTGTTCGTGGCCGGCACCGCCCAGACTCTCCAGGTCTCTGGCGCGATCGGGGCGTTTCTGGTCGGGCTGGCCCTGTCGGGGAAGACCGAGGAACGCACGGCCGTTCTGGTCTCGCCGTTGCGCGATCTGTTCGCGGCGACGTTCTTTGTCTTCTTCTCGTTCCAGATCGACCCCACCGACCTGCTCTCGATGCTCGGCTGGGCCGCCCTGTTGGCGGTCATCACGTCGATCACGAAGGTCGCCACGGGTTGGTATGCGGCCGCCCGGGCCGGGGTCGCCCGCAACGGGCGCGTGCGGGCCGGAACGATGTTGATCGCTCGCGGCGAGTTCTCGATCGTGATCGCCGCGCTCGGTGCCGATCTGGCCGATGGACCCGAGCTCGGCGCGCTCTCGGCTGGCTACGTCCTGCTCACCGCCGTCCTCGGTCCGCTGGCCACTCGCTTCAGCGCACCAATCGATTCGGGCGTGCAACGAGCCCTGTCGCCATTCCGTCAACGAATGCGTTTCAGCACCTCATAGGAATAAAAGTTCATACTTCTGCCCTTTTTCATAAGGTATTACGACCAGTGTGCCGATGAAACTGTCGAGGAGGAGACCATGAACCTGCAACCACCAACCGAACACCAGCTGCTCGTCTTCTGGGTTGGACTGCTCGTCATCCTCGCGGCAGCGCGCGTGCTCGGACGCCTCGCCCAACGTGTCGGACAGCCCGCCGTCATCGGCGAACTCGCCGCGGGACTCATCCTCGGGCCCTCGATTCTCGGCCGACTCGCCCCAGATGCGATGACGTGGCTGTTCCCCGACGACCCCGCGCAGACCGCCATGTTGTTCACCGTCGGCTGGATTGGCGTGCTCCTCCTCCTGGTCGTCACCGGGTTCGAGACCGATCTCGGACTGATCGCCCGACTCGGCCGAGCGGCCACCCTCGTCTCGACAGGATCGCTCGTGGTCCCTGCCCTCGCCGGACTGGCCGTCGGTTGGCTCATCCCGATCGCCTTCGTCGGCGGAGACACCGAACGGTGGATCTTCGCCCTCTTCATCGCCGCCGCACTCAGCATCTCGTCGCTTCCCGTCATCGCCAAGATCCTCTCCGAGATGGGCATGATGCGACGCGACTTCGGCCAGCTCACCCTCGCTGCCGGCATGGCCAACGACGTCGTCGGCTGGATCGCACTCGGCTTCATCGCCGGACTGGCCCAGGCCGGTGGCGTACAACTCGACAAACTCGCCTTCACCGTCGGAGGCGTGACGCTCTTCTTCATCCTCGCCTTCACCGTCGGCCAACGCGGCGTCGACCGAGCCCTTCGCAAGGTCAGGGAGAACGGCAACGACCCCCTCCAAGGTCTCACCGTCGTGATCATGACCGCCCTCGTGTTCGGGGTCATCACCCAATGGCTCCACGTCGAAGCGGTCCTCGGCGCCTTCATCGCCGGCGTCGTCCTCGCCCGCTCCCGCTACGGCGACCACGACCTGATCCGGCCGGTCGAGACCATGACCGCTGCGGTGTTCGCCCCGATCTTCTTCGCCACGGCCGGTCTCCGGGTCGACCTCGGCCTCCTCGCAGATCGCGAGACGCTCTTGTGGGCAGGCGCCGTGCTGATCGCGGCATCGCTGTCCAAGTTCGTCGGATCGGTTGCGGGAGCCCGGATGTCGGGACTCGCCACCCGAGAGGGCGCCGCCCTCGGCGTGGGCCTCAACGCCCGCGGCGCGCTCGAGATTGTCATCGCCACCGTCGGACTCAGCCTCGGCGTCCTCAACGATCGCTCGTACACCGTCATCGTCCTGATGGCGATGGCGACGTCGATGGCCGCGCCGCCGATGCTGCGACGGGTCCTTCGCGATTGGGACGGCTCACCCGCGGAGCGCAAGCGACTCGACGCCGAACGCCAACTCGCCGCCAATCGGCTCATCACCGGCGGACATGTGCTCATCCCCACACGCGGTGGCGTCGATTCGCTCCTCGCCGCTCAGGTCGCCGGGCTCGCCTGGCCAACCCGCGCCGAAATCACCTTCGCCTCCGCGGGGATCACCAACCCCGACATCCACGCCCACCGCAACGTGGTCCACGGTCACCCGGTTCGAGCCATCCAGCTCGATGGCGCCTCCCCGATCGACGCCATCCTCGACGAAGCTGCACTCGGCTATTCAGCGATCGTGCTCGGCATGTCTTCTCCCGACGCGCCGAGCGGCACGACCTTCGGCGGCTTCGTCGACGAGATCGTGCGACGCTCACCCGTACCGGTCGTCGTCGTCCGCGGACCCGAATCCAACACGCGTGCACTCCCCTGGGCATTCGCTCGAGCGCTCGTTCCCACCAAGGGCGGAGCAATCTGTCGCCCCGCACAAGAACTCGCCGCCTACATCGGGGCCGAACTCGGCACCCACGTCCATCACCTCCATGTCGCACGGTCGACCGAGCGCAGCGTCGGCGAGCGCCTCGGTGCACTGCGCCCCGGCGCCGGTGGACGCATCCTCGACAGCGCGGATGACCTCGCCGCTCGGATCGGAGCCGAGACGACCAGCTTCGTCGAGCATCACCCCGATGCCGCGATCCAAATTCTTCGAAGTGCCGACGACCTCGAGGCCGACCTGCTCGTGGTGTCCGGCATCGCCCGGCAACACGGTGGAGAACTCCACCTCGGCCACACGCTCCCCCGGGTGATCCGCTCGTCGACCGACCGCACGCTCGTTGCGGTGATGCTCCCGCCCGAACACCGCAACGACGCCACCTCCGGCACCGATCACGAGTCGACCGCCGCCGGAGCGAGCTGAGGGCTGCGCGCCTCACGCACCACGTTCTCGTGGCGCGGTTCCACACGGCTCTTCCGCACCCGTTACCGTCGCGTCGGTGGCAGACACGAGGGGCGTCCCACACGTCGAGTCGACGGCCGAACGCTCGCCCGACCTCGGATTGAGCACGTTCGGCGGTGTCTTCACGCCGAGCATCCTGACGATCCTCGGTCTGGTCCTGTTCCTTCGTCTCGGGGTCACCACCGGAAACGTCGGCCTCCTGCCAATGCTGTTGATCCTCGGCGGGTCGACGGCCGTGTCGGTACTCACCACCATCTCCCTCTCCGCGATCGCGACAAACCTGAAGGTGGGTGGAGGTGGCGTCTACTTCATCATCTCGCGCACCCTGGGACCGGCCTTCGGTGGCTCGATCGGACTCGTCCTCTACCTCGGCATGTCGGTGTCGGTCGCCTTCTATGCCATCGGTTTCGGCGAGGCCGTCGCCGCCGTCATCGGGACCACGTCGGGCGCCGCTCCGCGCCTCATCGCCGTGGCCGCCATCATCGCCCTGCTCGGCATCGCCTGGCTCGGCGCGGACATCGCCACCCGCGCCCAGTACGTCGTCATGGCCTGTCTCGCTGCTGCACTCCTGGCCTACGTGATCGGTGTCGCCAATGATCTCGAGCCGGGCAGGATCGCGGATTCGTGGACGGCCGGCGACGACGGCGTCGGCTTCTGGGTGACCTTCGCCCTGTTCTTCCCGGCGATCACCGGCTTCACGCAAGGCGTCGCCATGAGCGGCGATCTCCGAACTCCCAGCCAGAGCATCATCCGCGGCACGTTTCTCGCCATCGGGCTGTCGACCGCGGTGTATCTGCTGGTCATCGTCAGTTTCACGATGACCGCGGACCTCGGCGAGCTCCGTGACGAACCGGCGATCATGCGTCGACTGTCCCTGCATCCGGCCTTCATCGACGTCGGGGTGATCTCTGCGACGCTGTCGTCGGCGATCGCCTCATTGATGGGAGCGCCGCGAACGCTGCAGCGCCTCGCCGCCGATCGCCTCGTTCCCGTCCTCGAGCCCTTTGCCGTCGGCGCAGGTCCAGCCAACAACCCCCGGCGCGGCGTGTTGCTCTCGGCGGTGATTGCCATGATCACCGTGGCGATCGGCGATCTCGATCTCGTGGCGCCGATCATCTCGATGTTCTTCCTCGCGAGCTACGGGTTGATCAACTACGCCACCTACGCCGAAGCCCGGGCGGCGTCGACGTCGTTCCGACCGACCTTCCGCTTCTTCGACTGGCGTCTCAGCCTCCTCGGGACGGTCGGGTGTATCGGCGCGATTCTCGCGATCGACCCGATCGCCGGTGCGGTTGCCGGGCTGCTCATCGCGGCGCTGCATCGATACATCGCCCGCACCTCTGGCCGAGCTCGCTGGGCGGACTCCACGCGCGGCTTCCACGTGTCGGAAATCCGCAACCACCTCCATCTGATGCGCGCAACCGACGACGTGAGTCGGGACTGGCGCCCCTACACCGTGGCCTTCGTCCCCCGGAACCCGGGCCGACGTCACCGTCTCGTGGAGGTCGCCAACCAGCTCGAAGGTCGCGCCGGATTCACTTCTGTCGTGCGGATCCTCGTCGGGACGGGTCCGGTGATTCGCAAGCGAGCTGGCGAGGTCGACGTCGAGCTCCAACGCGAGTTGGAGCATTCGCATCCGTCGACGTTCGGGCGTGTGGTCGTCGCCGACGACGTCTCATCTGGCGTCGCCGCGGTCCTCCAGGCCCATGGCATCGGCCCCTTGCAACCCAACATCGCCTTGTTCAACCTGGCACACCCCTCCGACGACGCGGTGGAGAACGCAGAGTCGTGGGGAGCGATGATCCAGACCGCCCGCAGATTCGGCTCCAACGTGGCGGTCCTGCACCATGACGACGCGGCGACGGCCACCGACCGCCAGAGGCTCGACGTGTGGTGGAGTGACGACGAGTCAGGCGCCTTGTTGGTTCTGCTCGCATGGTTGATGACTCGCACGTCGGAGTGGGATGACGCCGATGTCCGGGTCTGGGTGGAGCGTCGCGATGACGTCGAACGTCCATCCGAGACCCTCGACCGGGTACGCCAACTGCTCGACGAGGCCCGACTTCCGGTCCGAGTGGCCGGTTCCGCCAAAGCGGAGTCCTTCGCGAAGACGGTTGGCGATGCCTCCTTTGTCCTCGCGCCCATGCGGGTCCGCCACAAGGACGGGTTCGGGCCCGGTGGAGCGTCCATCGCCGACCTGGTCAGGACGGGAGTACCCGACACCTTGTTCGTGCATGTGTCGGAGGCGGTGGAGTTGGACGTGCAGCCCGATCAGTCGCAGTCGCGACACCTCGCTGATGCGGTGGATCGAGCAGAGCGACTCCGAAGCCACGCACAAGAGCTGAGTACGACGGCAGCCGGACTGGTCGTTCGAGCCGAGACGGTTCGCCTCGAGCACGATGGAGACGACAGTGCTCCCGAAGTCGCCGCCGCGGCCAAGGATGCGGCTGCGGCGCAACGCGCGTATCTGGATGCGCGCGCTCGTGCAGAGGAGGCGTTCGTTCGGGTTCGTTCGCTGGACCCGTCGATGCTCGATGGCGAGCTCGATCCCGAAGTCTGGTTGGCGGAGTCGTCTCCCACGCGATTCGGCTTCACCGCGTCGGAGACACCGCCGCGCTGATCCGTCAGCCAGTGTGAAAGAGGGTGCTTACAAGACGGTGCTCTCATCATCGTCGATGAAACGACTACGTGAGAAAAGCTCTGTTCTACATTGCCTTTTTTGAAAAGGGGTGTTACGATGAATACATGCGAAAAGAGCTACAGCATGATCTCCTTACGCACCGCGACGAAATCACTCTCGCCAAAGCCATCGCCGATGCCCGATCCGCCCGCGAGCGTGTCGCCCATGGCGAGCCACTCGACGATCACCTCGTTGCCATCGACGCCGGACACCACGCGCGGGAGCGCTTCATCTCGGCAAACACCCGACTGGCCTGGTCGATGGCCAGTCGATTCACTCGACCCGGACACGTCGACCTCGAGGACGTCTACCAAGACGCCCTGATCGGACTGCACACGGCCGTCGATCGCTACGACGGCGAGTCCGGCTACCGCTTCAGCACCTACGCGACGTGGTGGATTCGCCAAGCCATGCAACGCGGACTCGAGAACACCGGATCATCGATTCGAATCCCGTCCGAGGTCCGGAGCAACCTCCTCAACGAAGGGGTCGACCCGGGCAACCGAGAGAAGTCCGCCCAGCGGGCAATGTCGGTCGACTCGATCGACCGCACGGTCGGCCACGACGACTTCCACATCGCCGACCAACTCACGGCCGATCTCGACGTTGCGAGCGACGTCGCCGACCGAGTCATCGCCGCCGAAGTCGTCGACCTGATCAGCGAGCTCGACGCGCCGACGCAGTCCATGCTCGTCCGCCGCTACGGCCTCGACGGCGGCGACCCGGCCTCCTATCAGTCGATCGCCGAGGACAATGGGATCTCCGCTCCCGCCGTCCGGAAACGGATCCTCCGTGCCATCGACAGCATTCGCCACAAAGCCGGTGTCCTCGAAGCGTCATGACCAACAGGGATTCCGTGATCACCAGTTCGAATCATCCCTATTCGAACGCATATGGTCGAAGCGTGAATTTCGTCGACCCAACGCCCACGATCCCGGCATGGACATTCCTGACGAACCATGCGCACGTCCTCATCGCCATCAGCCGTAACCCCGAGCTCCGCCAACGCGACATCAGTTTTCTCGTTGGGATCACCCCCGGAGCCGTCCAGCGGATCATCGCCGACCTCGAAACCGAGGGGTACATCCGGACCGAGCGAGTCGGTCGACGCAACCGCTATGAAGTGATCGGAACGGGCGCACTCCGTCACCCGCTCGAGAACGATCACTGTGTCGAGGACCTCCTCAAGAGCCTCGACTGAGTCTCAGCTGAGCGAACCCGCCGGCAACCGCTCGTCGACCCCGGGACGGTCATAGTCTTCACGAAGACGCCGCAACCGCGAGTGGAACTGGTCGCGATCGATCGTGCACAGGCGAAGGTGCCGGCGCCCACCTTCGGGCCCGAAGGCCGTTCGGCCATGCAACATCCGCTGATTGTCGTACACGACCGCCTGACCCGGCTCGATCCTGAACTGCACCGCAGCGGAAGGATCGTTGATGCGCCGCGAGAACTCGATCAGCGCTCGGTAGTACGGACCCATCATCGACGGGTCGATGTCGAGGGTGCCCATCGAACGTTCGTGGAAGCGAACACCCGCGATCTCGCGGTCCCGATCCAACGAGATGATCGGTGCATGCGCCACGAGATGCACGTCCTCACCCTGATCCACCGAATCGGTGCGATGGCGGACAAACGGGATCGACACCTCCGCAAGAACATCGAACGCGTCCGGGTCATCCTCCTCGAGCGACGCCGCAACGGCGAATCCGTCCACCAACAGCGTGTCGCCGCCCGAGGTACTGGCCTCCACACAGTGCAACATCGACGTCCCCGACGGCGTGTACCGGTACGGATCGTCGGTGTGTGGGTCGAGGGCGAGCCCGGTTTGGGAGAACTCCCACACCTCGGGCTCCACGACGATGTCGAAGATCCGGCCGAAGTCGGTCTCTCGGATTCGACCGATCAGCGCGGCGAGCGACTCGGTGCCGAGCTCCTCGGTCGGAACGTCGTCGACGATCGCGGCACCGTACTCGGCGACGGCATCGAGCAGCTCGAGGTGTCCCCGGCTCCGAGGGCTCGGCAGCGAGACGCGAGGGAGCTCCACGCCCGCACGCACGGGCGTGATGCGCCGCGGCTTCGACCGACGTCGCGTCGGCTCTGGGTCATGGGTCGCGAGCCAGTCAGGATCGAACGACGATCGATGCCCGTCGGAGTACTCGATCTCGACAGAACCGTCTTCGCCGATCCCGCCCGACACGACGGACAGATCGGGGTCGAGGTCGACGACCGAGAAGGTCCGGAATGCCTTCAGACGATCGCCACCCGAGGGACAGTTGTCCCGAAGCCACAGCGAATGCAGACGAGTTCTTCGTCCATCCGACCACCGAAGGATGACTCCGTCGTCGTACGGATCGACCCCAATGACCGTCGTCTCGAGTTCCATCGCCAAACCGTAGAACCACGGTCGGTGACGGGGCAACCGTCGGCTCAGCCGCCGCTGCCGTACAGACCGAACGCTTCGGCCTGTTCGTCGTTGAGGTGGTAGCTCTCCTCGGCGTTGGGGAACGCGCCCGAACGGACGTCGTCCGCATACGCGGACAGCGCGTCGATGGTCGAGGTCTTCATGTCCGCGTAGCGGCGGACGAACTTGGGCACGAAACGGTCCTCGATGCCGAGGACATCGTGATACACGAGCACCTGGCCGTCGCAATGCGGACCGGCGCCGATGCCGATCGTCGGGACATCGACGGCGTCAGTGATCGCCTCGGCGACCTTGACCGGGATTCCCTCGAGCACGATCGCAAAGCACCCGGCGTGTTGGAGCGCCTTCGCGTCTTCGATCAACTCGACGGCAGCTTCGGCCTGGCGGCCCTGCACCCGGAAGCCGCCCATCGCGTGCACCGACTGCGGAGTCAGACCGACGTGGCCCATCACGGGGATCTCCGCGTCGACCAACGCTTCGATCATCGGCACACGCTTGCGACCACCCTCGAGCTTGACGCATTGTGCGCCGGCCCGAATCAGCGTCGCCGCGTTGCGGACCGTCTCCTCCACCGACACGTGGAACGACATCCACGGCAGGTCCCCGACGATCAGGCAATTCGGGTTCGCCCGAGCGACGGCGCGCGTGTGGTGCGCGATGTCGTCGACGGTCACCTGCAGGGTGTCGTCGTAGCCGAGCACGACCATCGCCACCGAGTCACCGACGAGGATGATGTCGATGCCCGCATCGCTCGCGGCTCGAGCGCCGGGCGCGTCGTAGGCGGTGATCATGGCAATCGCGTCGTCGCCGTCACGCACCTTGCGTCCGGCGATCTTGGGCACGGTGAGCTTTCCCGAAGAGGGGGCCATCGCATTCTCCTTCCCGTCCAGCGCCTGTCGGCTGCCGGCGGTACGTCTCTGAGGATATCGGCTCGTCGACGAGTCAGGAAAGGGGCAGCACGGGCCGACTTCGGAGCAGATGATTCCATCGACACGACGGACACACCTCCACCTCGTACGCGGTGAACTGGCCCTTGCGCCGCTGGATCCGCCGATAGTCCGCATCGGTCACGATGCAGCGGCCCGCAGCCGGAAGACGAGGGCCGAACACATACGTGCACTCGACGACGTCGGACTCACCACAGATCGGACACCGACGTCCGGTGGCTCGGCCACACTCCCGGGCGTTGCGCATGAGCTCGGACTGCGCGTCACACACCTCGGCAAGGGTCGCCTCGCCGGACTTGTACGCCATCACGGCACGCTCGCGGGCCAGGCGGTAGTTGACCGAGCCCGGAGCAGCGAGCGATGTGTCCACGTCGACCATCGACACCCACCGTACCGACCGGGTGTGACTGTCGTATCGTCGCGTCCATGGACGCTGGATGGATGCGGTACACGACGTCAGGAGCTCGCGGCTCGAAACGACCCACCGATGTCGTCGAGCTCGGGCCGGGCGACGTCGCCGGCCTCGATCGTCGACTTCTGGGCGATGTCCGTGGACTACGCGTGCTCGAGCTCGGAACCGGTGTCGGCCACGGAGCGATCGCGCTCGCCTCCCAGGGCGCGCGGGTCGTCGCCATCGATCCCGACGCCGAACAGGTGGCAACCGCCCGGGCCAACGCCGAATCCGCCGAGGTTCATGTGGAGCTGCACAACGCCGACGTCGCCGAGCTCGCCTTTCTCCAAGCGGACGTTTTCGACGCGGTGATCTCGGTCCATGCGCTCGCCGGCGTCGCCGATCTCGGACGAGTGTTCCGCCAGGTGCACCGCGTCATGAAGGCCGAGCGCAGTTTCTTGATCACCCTCCCCCACCCGGCCGCGCTGATGGTCGACCCTGCCGAACCCACGCAGGTGATCGCGGACTACGCGGAGTCCGGCGTGCTCGGAAGCGGAGCCCAGACGACGCATCGACACGGCATCGGCCACGTGTTCACCCAACTGAGCCGCGCCAACTTCCGGGTCGATCAGTTGCTCGAACCCGCCGGTGACGGCCCCCACCCCGCTTCGGTGATCTTCCGCGCGAAGAAGCTCGGCACCTGAGTCAGGCGTGATCGTCGGCGAGGAGCCAGGCCGATTCCTCCTCGGCGGTTGCCGGTCCATCACGGAGGCGGCGCTCCTGCAGACGGGCGACCGCGGCCCCGACCGCCGGTCCCGGGTCGAGCGCCAGCAGCTCCATGATCTGTCCCCCATCGAGCACGGGACCGAGATCCTCGAGGTCCTCGCGTTGTCCGAGATTCTTCAGGGACGCGGCGAAACGGTCGTCGCCACCACGAACCTCGACGAGTCGAACGAGCACGTCGGTCGCGTCGAAACCGACCGCGAACACCACTCGCCGGATCGACTCGTCAGTCCATTCCGTATCCCACCCGAGCACACCATCGGCGGCCTCGATGAGCGTTCGGATCGATCGCTGCTCGGCGGTCGAGTACCGCAGGCGATCGAGTCGGGCCACCCGCTCGGGCGGCTCACCGATCGAGTGCACCACGAGACGGCGCAGCTCGAGATCGATGGGTGCGCGCCCGAGCATCGCACCCAGCGCGTCGACGTCGACGCCTGACGTCGGACCGAACACGTTGGCCAACACCCCACAGCGATCCAGAAACCGCAGGCCCGGCGTCGGGTCAGGGGCGCCGAGCAGTTTGTCGAGCTCCTCACGAATGCGCTCCACCGAGATGATCGACATTCGCTCGGCGAGATCGGCTGCCGCGCGCTCGACCGCCGGATCGACGGACAGGTCGTAGCGAGCGACAAACCGGGCCCCGCGGAGAATCCGGAGTGGGTCGTCGCCGAAGGAAACGGCCGGGTCGATCGGCGTCCGAAGGATCCCCGCCTCGAGATCGTCGATCCCGCCGAACGGGTCGATCCGTTGCGCCCCCGGCAACTCGATCGCCATGGCGTTGATCGTGAAGTCTCGCCGTGACAGATCGCCGTCGATGTCGTCGCCGAACGCGACGTCGGGTTTACGCGTGTCCGTCTCGTACCACTCGGCCCGATGCGTCGTGATCTCGTAGTCACGACCCGCGATGCGGCAACCGATCGTGCCGAATCGCTCGCCTTGCGCCCAGAGGTCATCCGCGATCGGACCGACGATTGCTTTGATCCGGTCCGGGCGGGCATCGGTGGTCAGATCGAAGTCGAGGGCCTCGAGTGGCACACCGAGATGAAGGTCCCGAACGATCCCGCCGACGAGATGGATTCGATGACCGGCCGCCACGAATCGCTCGGCCACGACCGACGCTTCGGCGATCACCGCCTCCAGATACGGGTCCACCCTTCGAGAGCCTACGGCGAGGCCAACAGCCCACCCGGTACCCTTCCCCAATGCTCGATGGGAGCGTTCGACCAGTCCGCGGTGTACGGATGCTGACTCGCAACGACGCTCCCTTCGCCGTGCAGATCGTGCCGCGGCGTCGACTCAACGTCGACGAGGTCCGTCGATCGGTGGCCCGGGCAGAACGGCTGGGCGAGGGTGGCCGCATCGTCACCAGCGCCCTCAGCCCGATCGAGACCGACAGTTTCGTGGATGCCGGCTTCACGCTGCGAGAAGACCTCATTCTGCTTCGACACGGATTGGTCTCGATCCCGACGGCCAGACCCATCGAGATCCGGAACGGCCGCCGCAACGACACCGATCGAGTACTCAGCCTCGACCGACGCTCGTTCGACGACTTCTGGACCATCGATCGCCACGGCTTGCGATCGGCACGCAACGCAACTCCGCGGCATCGGTATCGGGTGGCGTTGGGCAACCATCCCGGCGACTCGGCGATCGGCGGCCGACCCGAACCCATCGGGTATGCCATCACCGGTCTCGCTGGCGGACACAGCTACTTCCAGCGCCTCGGCGTCGAACCAACCCAACGACGCGCCGGTGTTGGATCGGCGCTCGTGATCGACGCGCTGCTGTGGGCCCGCACCAACGGTGCCCACACGATGCTCGTCAACACCCAGACGTCCAATCTCGGTGCCGCGTCGCTCTATCGGTCGCTCGGCTTCGTGGAGTCTCCGGATCGACTGCATGTGCTCGAATGGCCCGCTCCGTCATGAAGACCTGTCTGTCGGCATCCGTGCACGTGATCGTCGTGGCCGTTGCCGTGATTTCGTTCGTCGGTCCGACGGCGCCTGCTGCAGCACAGTCCACCGGCTCAATCGATTTGATCGGACAGAGCGCCTGGGTCGACCAGGGAGGCATCTTCGACCTCCAACTGCGAGTCGTCGGCGCAGACCCGGACTCCACGATCGAACTTCGGGTGCTCGAACCCTGGACGGATCGTCAAGACTTCAGCCAGAACCCTGACGGAACCGGTCGTGAGGCACGTCTGGAGGTCGAACCCTTGCGGCTCGGAGAACTCCAGACGACGAGCAACGAGGTCCTCCCGTTCAGCCTCGCGGTCGAGGATCCGGATTCGATCGGCGAACCCGACGCCGACGGACCCGGACTGCCTCTGCTCGAACCCCAAGACGGTCCGGCCGTCTACCCACTCGAGGTGCTCCTTCGATCATCGGACGGAACGACCGTTGATCGGCTCGTCACGACGATGGTCGTGTTGCCCCGCCGATTCGAGGCGAATCCACTCCAGACGCTTTTCGTCTTCGATGACCTCGGCCTCGGCCCACAGGACGCGACGGAGGAGACCGAGTCCCTCCGAGCCGTGATCGACGCACTCGACGCCCATCCTGACGCTCCCGTCGCGTTGCGCTTCGACCCCTCGATCCTCGACGAGGCGAACGCTGACCCAGAGTTCGATGCCCTGCTCACCCGGGCGGGAGAACGACTGGACGGCGATGACCTCCTCGCCGCCACCTGGGTCGACGTCGACGAACAGGCGTGGATCGATGCGGAGATGACCTCGACGCTCGACCTGCTCTACCAGCGAGGTGCCGAGACCCTGACCCGGACACTCGGCGACGCACCGCAGACACAGGTCGCCCTCATCGACTCTTCGCTCACCGCCTCCGGGCTCGACGTCAGCGTCGATCGGGGTGCGGCCGGGGTCATCGTCGAGCCCGGCCGAGTCACCCCGCTGGATCCGGCGACCTTCCCGGAGTCGCTCACCACCAGCTTTGTGATCCCGACAGCGAGCGGCCGCACCATCCCCGCATTCGAAGCGGACCCGGGACTGCGCGCCCACTTCTCCCCCGCCGACGCGCCGGTCCTCCACGCGAATCGCCTCCTCGCAGATCTGGCCCTTCTTGCCCTCCAACAACCCGACGTTCGCCAAGCCGCTGTCATCTGGCCCGACGACGATGCGGTCGTCGATCGAACCTTTCTCAACGTCGCCTTGTCGGGCATCGAACGGATCCCGATCCTCGACGCCGCTACCGCACGAGAGATGCTGACCGAGACGGCGTTCACCCCCGCAACGGGACCCGGCACGCTGTCGGCCCCGCTCCGACGCGAGCTCCGTCCGACCCCCTCCGACCCGCTCGGTGGGTATCGCACCGACTTCGCGCAGGCTCGGACCTCCATCGACAGCTGGCGCACGGTCATCGTCGGCGATCCCGCTGGCTCGGACGAGCTCGAATCTCTGCTGCTTCGGTCGGCCGACCAGACGATCACCGACAGCGCCCGAGCCGAGCAGATCGATGAGATCTACCGACGGATCGACGCCCAGAAGGACGGCGCAATCAGCGCGCCAGCAGCGGAGACGATCACCTTCACCAGCCGAGAGGCCACGGTGCCACTGATCGTCGAGAACAACTTCGGGTTCGCGGCCGACGTCGCCCTCGTCTTCGACTCCGAGAAACTCGAGTTTCCCGAGGGTCGCCAGATCGACGTCCGGCTCGAGCCCGGCACGAATCGCATCGACGTTCCGGTCCTCGCCCGCGCCTCTGGCGACTCGCCGATCCGCATCCAGGTGCTCAGCCCCGACCGGGCCGTGCTGTTGAGCTCGTCCGAAGTGATCGTCCGGACCTTCGCGTTCTCCGGCGTCGGCGTCATCATCGGGGTCATCTCGATCATCGTCTTGTTGATCTGGTGGCTGCGGCATCGACGAAGCACCCGCACTACGCTCGTCGACCAGCAATCGGCTCCCGACCCGGAGTCCGAGGATCTGCGGATCGGAGTCTGAAAGCAATGAGCGTTCGTATCGTCACCGACAGCGCCTGTGACCTGTCTGACCAAGAACTCGCCGAGTGGGGAATCGGCATGGTTCCCCTGTCGATCCGGTTCGGTGATGACGAGTTCGTCGACCGCACCGAACTCGACACCGACACCTTCTACCAAAAGCTCGCCACCTCCGAAGCGCTGCCCGAGACGGCCGCGCCTTCGCCCGGAGCGTTCGCGGCGATGTTCAATCAGATGGCCGCCGAAGGTGCCACGGCCGTCGTGTGCATCAACCTCTCCGAGGCACTGTCGGCCACCATCCAGGCCGCCCGCACCGCCGCCCAGAGCGACGAGGTGTCCATCGACGTTCGGGTCGTCAACTCGAAGTCGGTCACCGGTGGCCTCGGCTCGATCGTGCTGGCCGCCGCCAGCGCGGCACGTGATGGGGCAACGGCAGACGACATCGTCGCGATGGCCGAATCGATGACCGCTCGCACCCGCGTCTACGCCACCCTCGACACCTTGGAGAACCTCAAGAAGGGTGGACGGATCGGCGGCGCGCAGGCCGCGCTCGGCGCCATGTTGTCGATCAAGCCGCTCCTCGACCTGAGCAGCGGCGAGGTGGTCGCTGCTGGCAAGCAACGCACCCGCAAGCGGGCGCTCGGCTGGCTCGCCGAGCAACTCGCCGAGGCCGGTGACGACGTCGACAACCTGGCGATTCTCCACTCGAACGCCACCGACATCGACGACTTCTTGGCGTCGATCTCGCACCTTCCCGCCGCATCAACCGCCCGCACCAACGTCATTGGCGCGGTCATCGGCACCCACGGTGGGCCGGGCGTCATCGGCATCACGTACCAAGTACGGGACTGATCGAACCACCAGATCCCAACCGAGTCGCGACGCGGTTGGTGCCGATTCCTCGCATCGGCCACCCAGAGCTATCGTTTCGTCCGATGGCCGGGCCCCGCACCAGCGACACCTCCGGACCCACACTGGCTGGCCGCTACCACCTGCTCCGCCGAATCGGATCGGGCGGGATGGCCGACGTGTGGGAAGCCGATGACCTCAGCCTCGGCCGCCGCGTCGCCGTGAAAATGTTGCACCGCCATCTGGCTGCCGAGCCGTCCACACTGGCCCGGTTCCGTAGCGAAGCCCAATCCGCGGCGCGTTTGACCCACCCCGGGATCGTTGCGGTCTACGACACCATCAACAACGACGAGATCGACGCGATGGTCATGGAGCTCGTCGACGGACGCGATCTCCGGACGATCCTCGACGAACGCCCGACGCTGGCAATCGATGACGCCACCGAAGTCGCCCATCAGCTCGCGCTTGCGCTCAGCCACGCCCACCAACAGGGCATCGTCCATCGCGACGTCAAGCCAGCGAACATTCTGATCCGACCCGATCGACGCGTGAAGCTCTCCGACTTCGGCATTGCGAAAGCGCTCGACTCGAGCCAGCTGACCGACTCCGGAACCCTCATCGGTACCGTTCGCTATCTCGCTCCCGAACAGATCGATGGACACCCCGTCGATGGCCGCACCGACCTCTACGCCCTCACCACGGTGTTCTACGAGATGCTGTGCGGTCGAACACCGTTCTTGTCAGCCGATCTTGGCGGGGCGATGGAACGGGTGCGTGCTGATGCCCCGCGGGCCCGAAACTTCCGACCGGACATCCCTCGTGCGCTCGATGACTTCCTCGCCACCGGCCTGAACCGAAACCCCGATCATCGCATCGCGGACGCAACCACATGGGCGGCATCGCTCGACGCCCTGCGCCGCGGCGACACGACCACCTTGCTCGCTCCGCCACCAGCAGCGTCGGTACCCGGAGAACGCCCGGTTGCTCGACCACAACCGGCGCCGTCCTCGGGGTCCGAGGTCCAGCACCCTCCGGGCCCGGGTCCTCGCCGCGAGCCGCGGCCGAGCATTCCGATGCGTGCACCCGAGCCAGAGGGGCCTGCCGTCGTCGTCGACAATCGACGCGGCATCGGTTCGTGGCTCGGCCCACTCGTCGCAACGGTGCTCATGATCGCTGCGGTGTTCATGATCTGGCAGCTTCTCCAGCCGGCCACCAACGTCGTGACCGACCAGCTCTCCGAGAACACGACCACCACCACGACGGTCGCCACCACCAGCTCCACCACGACGACCACGGCGGACACCACCACGACGACGAGCACCGACGAGACCGACAACACCGTCGTGTCCACGACGGCCGTCGACAACACCGGGGTCGACGACACGGACGGGTCAAGTGGCACCGATGATGCCGATGCAGAGACGACCACGACGACGATCGTCGAAGTACCCGACTTCACGTTCGGCCTCCGCCTCTATGCCTTCGATCCGGCCGGTGACGGCGACGAACATTCCGAGGCGGCATCCCGAGCCGTCGACGCCGACCTCGCTACGTTCTGGTACACCGAGAGCTACAACACCCGTCGCCTCGGGGGTATCAAGGCAGGAGTGGGTCTCATCATCGAGTTCGAATCCCCGACCGAGCTGAACGCACTGCGCACCCGGACCAACACCGCCGGGTGGGCGATGGACGTCTACGCCGCCCCCTCTCCCGGAGAAACCCTCGCCGACTGGGGAAATCCCATCGGGTCGGTCACCGACGGGGCCACCGACCAGACCGTGGATGTCGCCGACACGACGGCAACCGCCGTCTTGTTGTGGTTCACCGACCTGGGCGTGCTCGACGGGATCGAGGCGACCGATGAGAATCGGGTCCGGCTCGAGTTGTACGACGTCGACCTGACCGCCTGAGGCGAGACGAGCCGTGCAGACGCTCGACGACGACGAAACCCTGATTCGGGCGGCCCAACGCGGCGACATGGCGGCCCTCGAGATTCTGCTCGACCGTCACCACGATCGACTTCGGGCCGTGTGTGCCAAAGTCGTCGGACGAGGCGCCGACGCGGACGACGCAACACAGATGGCGTTGATCTCGATGGTCAAGAACCTCGACAAGTTCGACGGTCGGGCCAGGTTCACGACATGGAGCTATCGGATCGCGACCAACGCAGCCATCGACGAACTCCGAAAACGAAACCGGCGCAGCGCAGACTCCCTCGACGACGAAGACGCGCCGCTGCATCTCGCCGCCGGCGGGTCGGTCGAGAACGCAACTGCTGCACGCATCGACATCCAGGAAGGACTCGACGCCCTCGCCGAGGAGTTTCGCCTTCCGGTGATTCTTCGCGATCTCTGCGGGTTGGATTACGAGGAGATCGGTGAGGTGTTGGAACTTCCACCCGGCACCGTACGGTCGAGGATCGCTCGAGGCCGGGGCAAGCTCGCTGATCTGATCGGCCCAATCTCCGATTCGGGGAACCAAACCGACTCCACGGGCGTACAAGGACGCGACGATGGGACCTGAACGCTTCGACGACGAACTCCTCTCGGCCGTTCTGGATGGTCTGGCCGACCCGGAAACCGTCGCGTCCGTGGAGCAGGATCCCGACGCAGCCGCTCGGCTCGAGCGCATGCGGATGGTCCAGCAACTGGTTGCCACGCCCGTCGCTGACGCCACCCCCGAGCGCCGCCATTCCTCGATTGCGGCCGCCCTCGCCGCTGCCAACTCCGCGCCCGAGGTGACCTCACTCACGGCCGCACGAGAGACCAAGGCAGCGACTCGACGCCGCTGGTCGGCGTCGCCCGCCATGCTCGCCGCCGCCGCGGCGTTCGTGATCGGCGTGCTCGCGATTCCCTTCATCGTCGGATCTGATGCCGACACCGCCGAGACGGCCACAGACTCGGCCAGCTTCGAAGACGCCGTTGCTGATGCGTCCGATGACGCCGAAGCCTCAGGAGCATTCGACGCCGCCGAAGCCGAATCCTTCACCGACGATGACGCCATGGAAGACGACGCCATGGAAGAGGACGCGATGGAAGAAGAGGCCATGGACGAGATGGCGGAGTCTGCTGCGGTCGAAGAAACCGCATCCGACGACTCTGGCGACGCCATGGAGGACGCCGACGCGGCGATTGACGAGATGTCCGCCCGTAACGCCGACGGGTTGCGCTTCTATGGCGGATTCGAGATACGGCGAATCGATCCTGCCGAACTGAGCGCGCCCGCCGAGTCAGGCGAGGTGGTTCCCGTGTTCTTCGCCGAAGATCTCGTCGGAGCGCAAGACGTCAACCTCGAGTGCCTCAACGGATTTCCGGAGAGCGAGGTGCCGTCGTTCGCCCTGGTCGAAGACGCGACCGTGCCCCTCGACGTGTTTCCGCAACGACTGCTGATCGTGCATTGGGCGATCGATGGCACGTTGACCGCTCTCGACGCTGGTGACTGCACGCCGGTTGGGTAGGCTCGCCGCCATGTCCACACCCGCGGATTCGGGTCCCGACTGGCCCCAACAAGCGACCGAGACGATCGTCGGCTTCGTCGACAACGTCAAGTACAAGACGACCCGTCCCGCCACGATGGCTGCGCGCGGCGTCGTGTACGGCCTCGTGATCTTGGCGATCGCCATTCCGGCGCTCATCATGTTGCTCGTCGGTCTCGTGAAGTTCCTCAACTGGGCCATCCCGAACGACGTGTGGATCGTGTACGCCGTCCTGGGAGCCGTCTTCAGCCTCGCTGGTGCCTTCTTCTGGCGGAAGCGCACGCCCTGATACCGGGTTCACCCCACTACAGGACATCACTCCCCCTCTCGACTCGATCCTGACGCGGGGACCAGAACACCCACAAGGAATGCAACATGGCTGACGTTCGTGACGTCGTGATCATCGGATCTGGACCCGCGGGACTCACCGCGGCGATCTACACCTCCCGAGCGACGCTCAACCCGCTCGTGCTCGAAGGCGAACCCTCCTCCACCAGTGACCAGCCGGGCGGTCAGCTCATGTTGACCACCGACGTCGAGAACTTCCCCGGATTTCCCGAAGGCGTCATGGGGCCCGAGCTCATGATGAACTTCCGCCAGCAGGCCGTCCGCTTCGGTGCCGAAGTCCAGACCGTCAAAGCCTCCAAGGTCGATCTGTCCGAACGGCCCTTCAAGGTGTGGGTGGGCGACCCTGACGCGACCGAGCCCACCGTGCTCGCCAAGTCGCTGATCATCTCCACCGGCGCCAAGTCACTGATGCTCGGCCTCGACCGCGAGACCGAATTGATTGGGCACGGCCTCTCGACGTGCGCCACCTGTGATGGATTCTTCTTTCGCGATCAGGAGATTGTCGTCGTTGGTGGTGGCGACTCCGCGCTCGAGGAGGCGAGCTTCCTCACCCGCTTCGCGAGCAAGGTCACGATCATCCATCGCCGCGACGAACTCCGTGCCTCGAAGATCATGCAAGAGCGGGCCTTCGCGAATCCGAAGATCGAGTTCTTGTGGAATCACACCGTCATCGAATATCTGGGTGACGACAAGATCAGCGGCGTGCGGGTCAAGAGCACGGTCGACGACAGTGTCTCGGACCTGTCTGTCAGCGGTGTCTTCATCGCCATCGGACACAAGCCGGCAACCGAACTCTTCGCCGGCCAGCTCGACATGAAAGACAACGGCTATCTGCTCACCCAGCCCGGCCGAACCGCCACCAACATCGACGGCGTGTTTGCGTCCGGCGATGTGCAAGACGACTACTACCGGCAGGCCATCACGGCGGCCGGTTCGGGGTGTCAGGCGGCGATCGAGGCCGAACGGTGGCTCGAGGAGCAAGAAGACGCCCACTGAGGATCTCGCTCAGGACGCGACTTCGGCGATAGAACGGAACCACCGACTGCACCGCGCGGGAATCCACGGGACGTGTCCGTGGTTCCCTCACCAGAATCGATCTTGATCGAAAGGATCACGCCACCATGGCTTCTGAGAACGTCACCATTCTCTCCGACGACACCTTCACCGAGACCATCAGCGCGGAAGGCGAGCCCGTTCTCGTCGACTTCTGGGCCGAATGGTGCGGTCCCTGCAAGATGATCGCGCCAATCCTCGACGAGATCGCCGACGAGCAGGTCGGCGCCGTGAAGATCGCCAAGCTCAACGTCGACGAGGCGCCCAACACCGCCCGTGAATACCAGGTGATGAGCATCCCAACGATGATCCTGTTCAAAGACGGTGAGCCGGTGAAGAAGATCGTCGGCGCCAAGCCCAAAGAGGCGCTCATGGGAGAACTCGCCGAGTTCATCTAGCCTCAGCGGGGCATGACCGACGCCCCGACCCTGCGGCGTGGAGACACCGGCGACCATGTCGTCGATCTCCACACGCAACTCACCATCGCCGGCTACCTCGTCGAGTCGATTCACCTCGACCGTTTCGGCGACGACACACAGAAGGCAGTCGTCGCATTTCAACGCCGACGCGGCCTCGATGCCACTGGCGAGGTCGACCAGGACACGTGGGCGTCGCTCGCGGACGCCGCACACGACTTTGGTGAGCGACTCTTGTGCCGCAAGACCCCGATGATGCGGGGCGATGACGTGGCAGAGCTCCAACTGCTGCTCGGCAGTCTGGGATTCGATGCGGGGTGGATCGACGGGATCTTCGGCGCCGATACCGAACGAGCGGTTGCGGATTTCCAGAGAAACGCTGGCCTCCCGGTGGACGGTGTGGCCGGTCCGACGACGATCTCCACGCTCACTCGACTCCGACTGTCGGCGAATGCAGCGCGACCCGTGGCGGCGGTTCGAGAGCGACTGCACCTCGAGAACGACCACCGTGGTCTCGTCGGTCGTCGTGTCGTCGTGGGCGATCTCGGTCTCTCCCCCACCGTCGCCGGCGACGTTGGACGCGCGCTGCGACGCGAAGGAGCCCGCGTGCTCTTGATGCACCATCGAGACGGGTCGACCCATGCGCGCTCGGCCAACCAGTTCGATGCCGAGGTCTACGTCGGCGTGTCTGTGGTTGCCGAAAAGGTCGCATCGGTGAGCTACTACGAGACCGACGGCTTCTCTTCGTATGGTGGCCGCCATCTGGCCACGCTCGCCACGGAGCGAATCGCACCGCTTCTCGGAACGACCGCCTACGTCGAAGGTCGAGCGACGCCGCTTCTCCGAGAAACACGGATGCCGGCGGTCCATCTCCGGTTGGGCCCGCCCGACGTCGTCACTCCGCTCGGATCAGGTATCGCCGACGCCCTCGTCGACACGATGCGCACCTGGGTCGATGATCCGGTCGGAGAAGACAGCTGAGCACTCACCAAAATATCGAACAAACGTTCGATACAGCACCAAGCTGCGTGTCTGCTACTGATTCCGCCCGGTCAGAATGATCCGTGAGAGTCGCTCGAGATCGTCCAGATCGGCGAAATCAATGGTGATCTTGCCCTTTGCCGTCGTCATTGCCACCGCAACGGAGGTGGACAGGTGGTCGGACAGACGATCCTCGAGTTCGAGTTCTGCCGCAGAACGCACGCGAGGTGCCCGAGGGACTCGATCGGCGTCCTCGGTCGACGCTGTCTCGTCATCGCCCTCGTCCGTTGACGGCTCGGACTTCAGCAGCGCCTCGGTCGCCCGAACGGTGAGTTCGTCCGCAACGATCTGGTCAGCCAACGCCACCTGCTCGTCGGCGTCCTCGACGACGAGCAGTGCTCGACAGTGGCCAGCCGAGAGCCGACCATCCGTCAGGTAGCGCTGGATTGCCGTGGGCAGGGCGAGCAGACGCAGCGTGTTGGCGACCGCAGAACGCGACTTGCCCACCCGGGTGGCGACCTGCTCCTGTGTCATCGAGAACTCGTCCACGAGCTGCTGGTAGGCCGCAGCTTCTTCGAGTGCATTGAGGTCCTGGCGATGGAGGTTCTCCACCAACGCCTGCTCGAGTGACCCCATGTCATCGGCCTCACGGACAATCACGGGAACATCAGTGAGTCCAGCCCGCTTGGCGGCACGCCACCGCCGCTCCCCCGCAATCAGTTCGAAACCTTCATCGGTACGCCGAACCAGAAGCGGCTGCAGGACACCGAGTTCTCGGACCGACGCTGTCAGCGAGTCCAGCGTGGCTTCGTCGAAGTGTTCTCGCGGCTGGTATGCATTCGGTTGAATGGCACTGACCGCGACGGTCTGGAAGGCCGACGAGGCATCATCGGTCACGTCGGACGGGATCAACGCACCCAGTCCCCGGCCCAGACCTCCCTGTCGATTGCTCATGACGTCACCTCCGAGGTGGTGTGCTCGGGATCCCCAGGCGACGGTTCCTCCGTTGCGGAATCTACCGAAGTCGGAGCTGGCAGCTCTTCCCCGAGGTCGAGCTCGTTCCCCAACACTTCGTTCGCCAAGTCCCGGTACGCCTGCGCTCCCCGATTGTCGGGATCAAACGTGGTGATTGGCTGGCCGAATGAGGGAGCTTCCGACAGGCGCACCACTCTCGGGATCACGATCTTGCAGACGATCTCGCCGAAGTGCGCCCGAACCTCGTCCACCACTTGGCCGGCAAGTTTGGTCCGAGCGTCGTACATCACCAGCACGATCGTGGAGATCTCGAGTTCGGGGTTGAGCGACTTCTTGACCAGATCGACATTGCGGACGAGTTGACCGACACCTTCCAAGGCGTAGTACTCACACTGAATCGGCACCAACACCTCGCTGGCCGCCACGAGTGCGTTGATCGTCAACAGACCAAGCGAAGGCGGACAGTCGATGAAGACGAAATCGTAGTCGTCGCGGATCGGCGCTAGAGCGTCAACCAGTCGCCGCTCCCGGTTGAAGCCGGGTACAAGCTCGATCTCCGCACCAGCGAGATCCAGGCTGGACGGGGCGACGAACAAACCCTTGACGTCGGCTGCTGGTTCGATCGTGTCTTCGAGCGGCGTATCACCGAGCAACACGTCGTACATGTTGGACTCGATGGCTCGAGGGTTGATTCCCAGTCCTGTGCTGGCGTTCGCCTGCGGGTCCAGATCCACGAGCAACACTCGCTGACCGAGTTCAGCGAGCGCCGCCCCGAGGTTCACGGTGGTGGTGGTTTTCCCCACACCGCCTTTCTGATTGGCGATGGCGATCACCCGAGTTTCCGTCATGACCCACACCGTACTCGCCGTTTCCCCGACGGTGGCGGAGCCCCGGCCATCGCCAAGTGGGCGCAACACACGGTGTTTCACGTGAAACATCAGGAGATCTCTTCCCCCGTACCGACGAGGGTGTTTCACGTGAAACAACCCGTGGCGGCCCATTGATCTCAGAAGAGCAGGCGTTTCCGAGCTCCCGGACGGGGGAGTGAGGCGAGATCCACCTCACTGCGTCGAAAGGCTCGATAGAACCCATGCGCTGTTGACCACTCTGTCTCGAACGTCAATCCGCATTGTTCCAGACCGGTGTCCGGCCAACGAACGTGTCGATCCCCATCCTCTGGTTCGCTGGTGACGAGCAGGCCACCGCGACGAAGAAGTGGCGCCGCACACTCGGCGGTATCGGCGGGGGAGCCAAAGGATCGGGCCGTCACGACACCTGCACGGTCACGTAGATGGGGATCCCGCGCCGCGACCGCCACATCGGTACTGCGCACCTCCACCCGATCGGAGTAGCCGAGGCGCCGAATCGCCCTCTTCAACAACGCGCAGCGTCCGTCCCGCCGTTCGATCAGTGTCCAGGAAGTGCGTGGATATGCCTCAATGAGCGGAAGTGCAGGGAGGCCAGCACCGCTACCGATGTCCATGATGGGATACTCCAAGAGCGGAGTGATGCCCGAAAACGCAAAGAACCCCATGGCATGGTGGCCATGGGGTTCGATCGGACCGCCGAACTGCTCCGCCTGGATCCCCTCCTGAAGCAGTTCGGTGATCTCCCGCATGACGCCCAGTGTAGGACGTCGACGACGGGTGGTTGGTTGGCTCAGCTGGGACGGATCACCACACGGCGACGGGGATCCTCGCCTTCCGAACCGGTCTCCACGCCCTCGTAGTCCGTCAACGCATCGTGCACGATCTTGCGATCGGCGGCGCCCATGGGCTCGAGGACCTTCTCGGTGCCGCTGTCAACGACGTCGTCGGCGATCGAGCGGGCGAAGTTGGCGAGGGCCGCCGCACGGCGCTCCCGGTAGCCTGACACGTCGACACGCAGCCGGTCGGTCTTGGCGCCATCGGCATCACGCTGGACGACGGTTCGGGTCAACTCCTGCAGGGCGTTCAGCGTGTTGCCCTTCGGGCCGATCAACAAGCCGAGCTCCTCACCCGTGACGTCGAGCTCGATCGCTTCGTCTTCGGCCAGTTCAGAACGCACCGACACGGCTCCAGACAGTTCGAACGCGCCGAGCACGCCTTCGAGGAAGCGCACCGCAGATGCTTCTTGATCTTCTCGGGGAAATACTGTGTCCACGACGGGTTCCTTCTTCTTTGTCGAGTTGTTCGAACCGCGGTTTGCGGTGTCGCCGGTCTTGGGGGCACTTCCGCCGTTGCCACCATTTCCGCCCTTACGGCGGCGGCCGCCAGCGTTGCCTCCACTCGCTGCGGCGGTCTTGCCCGAGTCCTCCGAGCTCTTCGGCGATCCACCATCGCCGGATCCGCCGTTCTTCTTCTGCTGGCCACCGGCGTTCTGCTTGCCCGAACCGTTGCGATTCCGGTTGCGGTTGCGATTGCCACCGCCCGACTTGGAGCCACCACCGCCGGACTTTCCTCCCGAACGACGGCGACGGTCGTCCTTTTGCGCCGGCACCTTGGGCTTCACTCGTGCCCGCACACGTGCCTCGGTCTTCACGCGACCGAAGAGGCTCTTCTCGACGTCGTTGACGACCTCGAACTCCGCCTCATCAGCAACGATGCCGAGTTGGTCGAGTGCATGACTCTTCGCTTCGTCCAATGAACGACCTGATGTCGTGATCCAATCCATGCTCATCACCTCTTCTTCTTTCGGCCCTTCGGCTGCACCTGAGCGCGTGCACTGCCGGAATGGCCACTGCTATTGCGACCCGGTGGCCGAGTGCGGCCTCCGGACGATTTCTTCGAGGCTCCGCTGGAGCCAGCGTTCTTCGACTTCTTGGCGCCAGCGCCATTGCTCGAGTTCTTGTTGCCGGAGTTCTTGGTGCCGGAGCTCTTGTTGCCGGAGCTCTTGTTGTTCGAACCCTTGTTCGACGACTTCTTGTCGTTCTTGTTCGACGACTCGGATTCACGCGTCCGGCGAACCTGGGCTCCGAGCGAATCTTCACCGGTGTACATCGACCGGGTGATGTACCACTGCTGCGCGATGCGGTAGAGGTTCGAGATCAAGAAGTAGATCACGATCGCTGCCGGCAGCGTGAAGGAGAAGATCGGCAGGAACCATGGCATCAGCTTCATGATCATTTCCTGCGTCGGATTGGCGATCGCTCCGGTCTGGCGGGCACGAATCATCCGATGCTGCAAGAAGCCGGTTGCGCCAACGACGAGCACGAGGATCAGGTAGGGGAGTGCGTCGGTGATCCCATCGCCCAGGACCTGACTGGCAGAACGAGCGAGGTCGAACCCGACCGAGCGCATCTCGTTGCTCGACGCGAGGTCGGCGAACATCGCCGAGTCCTCGCTCAGGTACGCCGGATTGAAGTTGAGGTCGGTGTCGGTGACCGACACCGCGTCGAGGGCGTTCTCGGCCGCGAGCGAGCCGACCACATCGCCGGTCTGCGTGCCGACGGTCGTCGATCGACGGGTCAGGCCCAGGATCACCCGGTACAGGACCAGAAACACCGGAATCTGAAACAACAGCGGGAGACAACCGCCGACGGGGTTGATGTTGTTCTCTTGGTAGAACGCCATCAACTCCTTGTTCATCTCCTCCCGCTCGTCCTTGTCGTACTTGTTCTGAATGGCCTTCAGCTCTGGCTGGAGAATCTGCATCTTCAGCATCGACTTGGTGCCCTGCAGGGTCAGCGGCGTCGAGATCACCAACACGACCAACGTGAGCAGGGCGATCGCGATGGCGTACGACCCGTTGAGGTCGTAGAAGAACGACAGCAAAGAGGCAATGAGATCGAACATCAGTTCGCCTTTCGGACAGGAACGGGATCGAAGCCGTGTCCACCCCAGGGGTGACAGCGGCAAATACGACGAACGCCGAGCCAGGATCCCCGCAAGAATCCGTGCTCGGCGATGGCTTCGTCGGCGTAGGTGGAACACGTCGGTGAGTACCGACAGGTGGGCGGTCTCGTGGACGAGACCGCCTGATAGAGCGCGATGAAGCGTCGGGCGACGGCGCTCATGACTCGAGTGCCTCGGCGTTCACCAGAAGAGTCCGCATTTGTTCGTAGAGCTCGGCGTAAGACCGCTCCGCCGCAGAAGGAAACACGATCACGAGCGCTGCATCGATCGAGGTCGAGACCTCGGTGGACAACAGCTCGGTCATCGCAGCCTTCAGGCGGCGCCGAATCCGGTTTCGAGTGACGGCCACGCCGACCTTGCGAGAGATGGCCCACGCCACCCGAGGCGATGCCGAGACATCGTCGGAGCGAACGAAACGAAGGCGCAGATCACGACTTCGGACCTGGAGACCCTCACGGCGGAGGCGATCGAACGTCGCCCGATCCCGGATCCCCGGGATCAAGCAGCCAGCTTGTGACGGCCCTTGCGGCGGCGGTTCTTCAGGACCTCACGGCCCGCACGGGTCGACATCCGCGACCGAAAACCGTGCTTTTTCGCCCTTTTTCTGACGTTGGGCTGATACGTGCGCTTCATGTTCGAGTCTCCAGAAACGGTGGGGGAGCGGGTGCAAACATCGGTGCAACGGCACCGGTGCAGTCGAAGTGGGACGCACTCACGCTCGCAGTTGAGAACAAACCAACGATCAACGCTACGAGCACCCCCCGACGCGCGCAACCATGTCCCGGCGCCCTCGGCGCCGGATACCCCCACAGCCCTGCCCTCTCCGGCGCACTCATGTCCCGTCGCCCTCGGCGCCGGATACCCCACAGCACCACTTCCCGGCGCGCGGTTGGGGGTGGAACGGGCCGTTTGGCGGGTTTTCGAAAATCGCGTCGTGTCGATTTGGCGCGCGCCGAACAGCGCGCGCGAAGGTGATCGACCGGCGGACTGTCCACATCTGTGGAACGAGCTGTGGAAACTATGGGAGTAGGTCACGTGGAAAGCGCAGCGCAGCTGTGGGATTCGTGCTCCAGCCTCATCCGCGCCCAGGTGTCGGACGTCGTCTGGAACAGCACGTTCAGTCAGCTGCACGCGATCGATCTGACCAGCGATCACCTGACGATGACGGTCCCGTCTCGCCTGATGAAGGAACGGATCGAAGCCCGATACCTCGGAATCGTCCGAGATGCCGTGCATGAGGTGCACCAGAACGGACAGATCGACATCGTGTTCGAGGTCCGGGCCAGCGACCAGGCGTTGCTCGGTCTCGAGACAACCGTGCTCAACCTGACCAACGACACCCCCCGCATCGAAGTTGCGCTCCCCGAGCTGCCCGAGAACGACGACACCGTTCCCGAAATCGACACCGAAGACCGCTACACCTTCGAAGCCTTCGTGACCGGGACCGGCAACCGCTTCGCCCATGCCGCGGCGCTCTCGGTCGCCGAAACGCCAGCCAAGTCCTACAACCCGCTCTTCATCTACGGCGATGCCGGTCTCGGCAAGACCCACCTTCTTCGGGCCATCGCGCACTACGTGTCGACGCACTATCCGCACTTCACCGTGCGATACGTGTCGACCGAAACCTTCCTCAACGAGTTCGTCGACGCGATCCGCAAGAACACGACGATCCAGTTCAAACGCCGATATCGAGAGATCGACGTGCTTCTCGTCGACGACATTCAGTTCGTCGAAGGCAAAGAGGGACTCCAAGAGGAGTTCTTCCACACCTTCAACACGCTCCATCAGGACAATCGACAGATCGTCCTCACCTCGGACCGGCCGCCCGACAGCATCCCCACACTCGAGGATCGGCTGCGGAGTCGATTCAAGATGGGGCTGATCACCGACATCCAGCCGCCCGACGTCGAGACTCGCCTCGCCATCCTTCACAAGAAGGCCGAGACCGGTCACCAGGTGATCCCCGACGACGTCCTGTTGTTCATCGCCGAACGGGTGACCGACAACATCCGAGAGCTCGAAGGCGCGCTCATTCGAGTCACCGCCTTCGCGAATCTCACCGGCGAGCAGCTCACGATCGACCTGTGTCAGCGAGTGCTCGGTGATCTACTCACCACGCAACAGCCCCGCCAGATCACCCCACAGATGATCCTGCACGAGACCAGCGAAATGTTCGGTTTCAGCATCGAGGAGATCATCGGCGCGAGCCGGCGTCGCCCACTCGTCACCGCACGACAGGTCGCCATGTACGTCTTCAGAGAGCTCACTGATCTGTCGTACCCCGCGATCGCCCGCGAGTTCGGTGGACGCGATCACACGACGGTCATTCACGCCGTCGACAAGATCGGCAACCTGATGTCGGAGCGACGTCAGATCTACGACCAGGTCACCCAGCTGACCTCACGGCTCAAAAGCACTCCATGACGGTGAGATCCGGGCCACGGACCTCACCGCGCGTGTACACAGCTGTGGATAAGTTGTGGACCAACCCCCGAGATCCCCGTGGGCGCGCTGTGGAAGTGATTGTGGACTCGACGCTGCGCGCTGAGGACAACGAACCCGTCATCCACACACCCAACCGGCCGCCCGGCCGACCCTGTGCACGATGGTGGACAACGCGCGAACAACAAAATCCCGGAATTTCAGGCCGAGATCATGTTCATCCACAATCCACACGCCTACTTTCTCCTCTACCGAATTCATTTCCGATCACCAAAGAGATGTGGACACGATGAAATTCCGCTGCGAACGAGACGTACTGCTCGACGCCCTCAGCACTGCCGGACGCGCCGTTGGCGGTCGATCCGGCACGATCGCCTTGTCCGGTCTCCATCTCGCCCTCGAGGGCGACGTGCTCAAGGTCACCGGGTCGGATCTGGATCTCACCATCACTCGGGAGATCACGGTTGGGGGTGACACCGATGGCGTTGCGCTCGTCCCAGCCAAGCTGATCGCCGACATCGTTCGTGCACTCGGCCCTGGAGCAGTCGACCTCGTCATCGATGGCGAAGAAGCCCAGATCACCGCGGGTCGCTCCGAATTCTCCATGCGCACGATCCCCGCCGACGACTACCCGCGGCTCGGTCCGCCCGAGGGCGATGCGGTGACCCTCAGTGCCGACGACCTCAACGAAGCGCTCAAGCAGGTCGTACGTGCCGCGTCGGGCGACGACTCTCGTCCGATTCTCACCGGTGTCTTGATGGCGGCCGAGGGCGAAGGGCTGCGGCTCGTGTCGACGGACTCCTATCGACTCGCCGTTCGTGACCTTCCGGGAACGTCGGTGCTCTCGGGCGATCAGTCCGTGCTCGTCCCCTCGCGTGCGCTCGCCGAGCTCAGTCGGGTGCTCGGCGAGAACGAAACCGCCGAGCTGCGTCTTGGCGAGAAGGATGCGAGTTTCGAAGTCGGTGGCACGCGAGTGGTGACCCGCCTCATCGAGGGGGAGTTCCCGAACTACCGAGGTCTCATTCCCGAGACGTATCCGAACGAACTGACGGTCAACCGCGCCGAGCTGCTCGACGCCGTCCGTCGAGTGCGCCTGATGGCCCAGGAAGCGACACCGATCCGGATCAACATGAGCGCCGAGAATGGCCTCGAGCTGGTGGCGGTCACCCAGGATGTCGGTCAGGCGCAGGAGGCACTCGACGCGAACTATTCGGGCGACGAGCTCACGGTGGCATTCAACCCGGACTATCTGATCGACGGCATCGACGTCACACCAGGCGAAGAAGTGCGGTTGCAGACCGTCGATCCGCTCAAGCCGGCGGTGCTCCGAAGCGGTGAGTCCAGCGACTTCCTGTACCTGTTGATGCCGGTGCGGGTCAGCTAGTGGGCGACGTTCCGTCAAAGCTCGAGACCCGAGAGATCGAAGCGGCCCGACGGGTCCTCCACACCGACTGGCACTTCGAGTCCGACCGGCTCCGCCGAGAGCTTCGGTTCCGGTCCTTCGCTGAAGCGTTTGGTTTCATGGCCGAAGTCGCCGTCCATGCACAGGCGATGAATCACCATCCCGAATGGTCCAACGTCTACAACGGCGTGGTCATCGAACTCACCACCCACGATGCGGGTGGCCTGTCGTCACTCGACGTCGAGCTCGCCGAACGCATCGATCGAGCCGCGGCCGGCCGATCGGACTGAATCGATGACCGACCTCGATCGGGAGCGCCCGGGTTACCGAGACTGACCGACGCGCCTACGATCGGCGCATGGTCGCTGCGCTCGATACCCATCACACCTTTGCCGCTCCCGACGGGCCTGTCCTGGTGGTGATCGCCGACGGCTTCGGTCACGCTCCTGATGCGGAGAGCAACGCGATCAGCCAGGCCGAGACTCCACATCTCGACGCATTGTTGAGCGATGCCACTACCTCACGGCTGCTCCTCGCTCACGGTCCAGCCGTCGGGCTGCCATCCGAGGGCGACATGGGCAACTCCGAGGTCGGGCACAACGCCCTGGGCGCGGGACGTGTTTTCGCCCAAGGGGCGAAACTGGTCAACCACGCGATTGCGGATCGGTCGATCTTTTCGTCTGCGGCGTGGACATCGGTGGTCGAGACGGCCGGCGACGCAACGTTGCATCTCGTTGGCCTGCACTCTGATGGAAACGTGCACTCCCACACCGATCATCTCTACGCATTGATCCGTGAGGCCGCCGCGAGCAGAGTTCCGCGAATTCGTCTCCACCTCCTTCTCGACGGACGAGACGTCCCTGCCCGTTCTGCGCTCGAGTATCTCGATGCGACCACTGCCGCGATTGCCGCGATCGGTCACGACCACCCCGAGGCGGACATCGCTATTGCGTCGGGGGGCGGCCGGATGACGATCACGATGGATCGCTACGAAGCCGATTGGCCGATGGTCGAACGAGGATGGAATGCACACGTCCGCGGGATCGGCCGGACCTTCGTGTCGGCGCGCAATGCCGTCGAGACGATGTACGGCGAGTCCGATGCGGGCGACCAGTACCTCGACGAGTTCGTCATTGTGGACGACGACGGTCCGATCGGTCCGATCGTCGATGGTGACGCCGTCGTGTTGTTCAACTTTCGTGGGGACCGGGCCATCGAGATCAGCCAGGCGTTCGACGACGAGGACTTCATCGGCTTTGATCGCGGCCCGCGGCCGGACGTCTTCTACGCCGGCATGCTCCAATACGACGGCGACGCGTTGATCCCCGCCAACTACCTGGTCGAACCCCCGTCGATCGATCGCACCGTGTCGGAGTTCTTGTGTGCGAGCGACTTGTCGAGCTTCGCGGTCAGCGAGACCCAGAAGTTTGGTCACGTCACCTACTTCTGGAACGGAAACCGCAGTGGCAAGGTCGACGAGACGCTCGAGACGTACGTCGAGATCCCATCCGACAACGTCGAGTTCAACAAGACGCCGGCGATGAAGGTCCGCGAGATCACCGACGAAGTGATTGCGCTTTTGCGCGGTGGCGACAACGACTGGGGACGACTCAACTTTCCGAGTCCCGACATGGTGGGCCACACCGGCGACCTGAACGCGACGATCGAAGCGATTCGGGTGCTCGACGACTGCATGGGGGCGCTCATCGAAGTGATCGACGAGCTCGGCGGGGTGCTCATCTTCACGGCAGATCACGGCAATGCCGACATCATGTTCACCGAGAAGGACGGCGTTCGGTCGCCCGTGACAAGTCACACGCTCAGTCCGGTGCCCTTCGCGGTGCACGACGCCCGCGGCGACCGCACCTGGCGGCTCGCGGACCTCGAATCCGCGGGTCTGAGCAACGTGGCCGCCACGTTGTGCAACCTGCTCGGACTCGCGGCCCCCGACGACTACGACCCGAGCCTGATCGAACCAGCCTGAGCGGGAATAAACCTTCTTCTGCAAAGTTGAGTGGGTCTGACTGAAGGCTGCGTCTGCACGAGGTTCGTTCGGACGTATTCGGGCCACTCGGACCTCCGAGTGACCGAACGACGCTTCTACACTTGAGCGCCGGTCACGCAACTTTCGCCCAACACAGGAGAAGTCCCCGCACATGTCCAAGGCAGTAGGCATCGATCTCGGTACGACCAACTCGGTCGTCAGCGTGCTCGAGGGAGGCGATCCCATCGTGATCGCCAACTCGGAGGGATCGCGAACCACCCCCTCAGTCGTCGCGTTCGCGAAGGACGGCGAAGTCCTCGTCGGCGAAGTCGCCAAGCGTCAGGCCATCACCAACCCCGATCGCACCATCCGGTCCGTCAAGCGCCACATGGGCACCAACTGGAAGATCGACATCGACGGCAAGGGCTACACCTCCCAGGAGATCTCCGCCCGCACGTTGATGAAGCTCAAGCGCGACGCCGAGGCCTACCTCGGTGAGTCCGTCACCCAGGCCGTCATCACCGTGCCGGCGTATTTCGACGACGCGCAGCGCACCGCCACCCAGGAGGCGGGGACGATTGCTGGTCTCGAGGTGCTCCGCATCATCAACGAGCCGACGGCCGCCGCGCTCGCGTATGGCCTCGACAAGGGCGACAGCGACCAGACGATCCTCGTCTTCGACCTCGGTGGCGGCACGTTCGACGTGTCGGTCCTCGAGATCGGTGACGGCGTGTTCGAGGTTCGCTCGACCCACGGCGACACCGCACTCGGCGGCGACGACTGGGACGAAGCGATCATCGACTGGCTGGTCTCCAGCTTCAAGAACGACCACGGCGTCGACCTGTCCGCCGATTCGATGGCGGGCCAGCGCCTGAAAGAAGCCGCCGAGAAGGCCAAGATCGAGCTGTCGCAGGTCCAGCAAACCCAGATCAACCTGCCGTTCATCACGGCGACCGACGCGGGTCCCCTTCACCTCGACTACGGCCTCAGCCGCTCCAAGTTCGAAGAGCTCACGTCGGACCTGTTGCAGCGCACTCGCGTGCCGTTCGAGCAGGCGATCAAGGATGCCGGTCTCACCAAGGGAGAGATCGACCACGTGATTCTCGTCGGTGGCTCGACCCGCATGCCCGCCGTCGCGGATCTGGTCCAGGAGCTCACCGGCAAGGAGCCCAACAAGACCGTCAACCCGGATGAGGTCGTGGCCATCGGTGCGTCGGTCCAGGCCGGCGTGCTCAAGGGTGAGGTGAAGGACGTCCTGCTTCTCGACGTCACCCCCTTGTCGCTCGGCATCGAGACCAAGGGCGGCGTGATGACCAAGCTCATCGAGCGCAACACGACGATTCCGACCAAGCGGACCGAGGTCTTCACGACCGCTGACGACAACCAGCCGTCGGTCGAGATCCACGTCCTCCAGGGCGAACGCGAGATGGCCGGCTACAACAAGACGCTCGGCAAGTTCCAGCTCGTCGATCTGCCGCCCGCCCCGCGTGGCGTGCCACAGATCGAGGTCACCTTCGACATCGATGCCAACGGCATCGTGCACGTGTCGGCCAAGGACCGGGCGACCAACAAGGAACAGTCGATGACGATCACGGGTCAGAGCTCGCTCGATTCTGACGTGATCGATCAGATGGTTCGTGATGCCGAAGCACACGCCGAGGAGGACTCGCGTCGTCGTGCCGAGGCCGAAGCCCGCAACAACGCGGACTCGCTCGTCTACCAAACCGAGAAGTTGCTCGCCGATCAGGGAGACAAGTTCGAGGGCGACGAGAAGGCCGACGTCGAGTCCAAGCTCGCCGATCTGAAGACCGCAGTCGCGGGCGACGACATCGACGACATCAAGGTGAAGACCGAGTCGTTGATGACCGCATCCCAAGCCTTCACGCAGCGACTCTACGAAGCGGCCTCGGCCGAGGACGTTGCCGACTCGGCGGACTTCGCCGAACCCACGCCCGACGACGTCGTCGACGCGGAGATCATCGAAGACGACGAGCCGACCGACGAAGCCTGATCCCGACACTGGATCCGACGGGAAGGAACCAGGCGCATGTCTGATCAGAACCGAAGCGCGGTCGACGCGATCATCGAAGACAACCTGGCGATGCGCGACGAGATCGACGAACTCGTCGAGGAACGCGACAACGCCGAGCCGTCATCGACGCAGGACGATGGTCCTCGAATCGACTTTGCCGACGACAGTCCGTCGGTGGAGTCGGAATCGGACGGATCGACGGGGTCCCTCGACGACGTCATCGCCGAGCGCGACTCCTACCTCGCCGACTCTCAGCGGCTCGCGGCCGATTTCGCCAACTATCGCAAGCAGTCCGAGAAACGAATTGCCGAGACCGCGGCGGCCCAATCCGCTGGGCTGGTTCGCAATTTGCTGCCCGTGCTCGACGCGTGTGATTCGGCCATCGTCCAGGATCCGGAGTCGCCGGTTGGTGCCATCCGCGCCGCATTGTTGGGGGAGCTCGAGCGAAGCGGACTCGAGTTGTTGGCCCCAGCCGACGGTGACGGCTTCGACCCCGAAATGCACGAAGCGGTCATGCATGAGGCCGCTGCGGCCGATGCAGAACACGATGGACCGGTCGTGGCCGAGGTGCTCCGTGCGGGCTACGTCTGGAAAGGCAAGGTGGTCCGTCCAGCGATGGTGAAGGTGGCAGGGTAGATCGTGGAACCGCAGCGCGAGTGGCTCGAAAAGGACTACTACGCCGTTTTGGGCGTCCAGAAGACGTCGACGGCGAAGGAGATCTCGAAGTCGTATCGCACGCTCGCGCGCAAGTATCACCCCGACACCAACGCTGGCGACGAGAAGGCCGAAGAACGCTTCAAAGAAATCTCTGCCGCCTACGAAGTCATCGGCGACGAGTCGACACGCAAGAAGTACGACGAGTTCCGGCGCCTCGGCGGCGGCGGATTCGGTGGGTACAGCCCGCGTCCAGGAGAGGGCCCTGACCTCGGCGATCTTTCAGACCTGCTCGGAGGGCTCTTTGGCGGGCGCGGTGGCAGTCGCGGCTTCGGCGGTTTCGGGCCGATGCCGGGGATGGATCTTCAGGCACGGCTGACCTTGACGTTCGAGGAGGCCGTGTCGGGGGTGACCAAATCGGTTCGATTGAGCTCCGACGCGCTCCGCGGTCCAATGGAGGTCAACGTCCGGATCCCTCCGGGGGTCAGCAACGGACAGCGCATTCGTGTGCCCGGCAAGGGTGCTCCGTCGGAGGCTGGCGGCGATGCGGGCGATCTGTTGGTCACGATCTCGATCGAGTCGCATTCGGTGTTCGAACGCGACGGCGCGAACCTTCTCGTGACGATTCCGGTGACCTTCCCCGAAGCGGTACTCGGTGCCGATATCAAGGTGCCGACGGTGTCGGGGTCGACGGTGACGGTTCGGATCCCCCCGGGTACGCCGTCGGGCAAGGTGCTTCGGATCCGGGGGCGAGGCGTGCAGAGCAGTTCGTCGACGGGCGACCTGCTCGTGACGGTCACCGTGCACGTGCCCGCCGAACTCAGCACCACCGAACGCGAGCTGGTCGAACGGCTGGCAGAGGTGACCGAGTCGGCGCCGCGTGGCATCGAGGTCTGATCGTGGAGGCCAAGGCGGTGTACGTGATCTCGGTCGCCGCGGAGCTGACCGGTATGCATCCTCAGACGCTTCGCATCTACGAACGGAAGGGTTTGGTGCACCCCGCTCGAACGGGTGGGGGAAGTCGCCGATACTCCGATGAGGACGTGGCGCTCCTCCGACGAATCGCCGAGCTGACGTCCGAGGGCATGAACCTGGTTGGGGTGAAGCGCATCCTCGATCTTGAACGGCGGGTGGCCGAGCTCGAATCCGAGCTCGCCGGGCTCCGAACCAAACATCGCCGGGACCTTGTACCGCTCCGTCAAACGTTGTCGCGTTACGAGGGTTGACGTCGCGCCGCTTGTCGGGCGCGCCGTTGTTGGCCCTCGCGGCGAAGTGCGTCGGCGTCGCTCGTCGACATGAACGTGTCTCGCCAGTCGGCGGAGCCGTGCCAGACGACGGGGAGTTCGACCGTGGTGCGTGGCATCGTCATGGCCACCGCAGCCTCGAGTGCGGCGCGGAGGATCCGTCGTTGTTGACGTGGGTCGTCGGCGGGGCCGACGGGGTTACCGAGCGGGAGATCGGTGAAGACGAAGCGGGGCACACCGAGTTCTTCGATGATGTCTCGGGCGGACCCGATGATGAGCGTGGGGATGCCGGCGGCTTCGAGCACGTTTGCGGTCAGACCGACCGATTGGTGACAGACCGGTCAAAGCGGTGCGAACACGACGAGGTCGACCTCGTCGTGTTGAACGGCGTCGACCAGGGCGTGCGCGGTCTCGGTGGTTTGGCGCTGGCTGTAGACGGTGGCAATCCCGTGGAACCGTGGGGCGATGCTGCCGATCACGCCATCCTCGGCGAGCGCGACGAGGTGGTCGATCGGGAGAAAGGATCCGAGGTCGTCGGTGTGGGTTGCCTCGTGGTGCCAGTGCAGATGGTCGGTGACGAGACGCGGCGGGACCGGAAACGTGGGAGCGGCGAAGGGTTCGCGTCGACGATGCCCGGGGAGTGCCGCCGTGGTGACGAGTCCGACGCGTGCCTGCTCGAGGGGGGTACGGATTCGACTGAAGGCGACCTCGTCGTGGACCGCCCAGGCGTAGGGAGTGTCGTAGCCCATGGCGGCGTAGTACTCGCGGGAGGCGTCGATGTAGCTCAGGTGGCTGCGATGGGTCCGGGTCACCAGTCCATGATGGTGGAGGATCGCGGAATAGATCCAACGCTCAGAAGTTGAGTGAGTCAGACTCAAGTTCACGAAAGGCAGCGAGTACCCATGGCGATCGACCCGCAGCAATGGACACAGAAGACCCGCGAGGGATTCCTCGCCGCGCAGTCGGCCGCCACCGAAGCCGCCAATCCCGAGGTCACGCCCGATCACTTGTTGCTCGCGCTGATCGGACAAGAGGACGGCGTGGTCCTCCCGATTCTCCAGAAGCTCGGACAGGAGCCGCTCGCCGTCCGGAATCGACTTCAGGGTCGGTTGTCCTCGCTGCCGAAGGCGTATGGCGGTGACGTCCAGCAGTCACGTGACCTGATCGCCGCATTCGAGCGCGCCGACAAGGAACGCATCGACCTCGGGGACGACTACTTGTCCACGGAACATCTGTTGCTCGCGTTGGTCGACCGGCTCGATCTCGACCGAACCGATGTGGTCGAGGCGCTTCGTGCGGTCCGCGGGTCGCATCGGGTCACCACGCAGAATCCCGAGGATCAGTATCAGTCGCTCGAGAAGTACGCCCGGGACCTCACTGCCGAAGCACGCGCTCAGAAGCTCGACCCGGTGATCGGCCGCGATGATGAGATCCGCCGAGTCATCCAGGTCCTTTCGCGTCGCACCAAGAACAACCCCGTCCTGATCGGTGAACCCGGGGTTGGTAAGACCGCCATCGTCGAGGGACTCGCCAGCCGGATCGTCGAGGGCGACGTGCCCGAGTCGCTCAAGAACAAGACGGTGATGAGCCTCGACCTGGCGTCGATGGTCGCCGGTGCCAAATACCGCGGCGAGTTCGAGGAGCGGCTGAAGGCCGTGCTCAAGGAGATCGACGACGCCGACGGCCAGATCATCACCTTCATCGACGAACTCCACACGGTGGTCGGCACCGGCGCGGGCGGCGACTCGGCGATGGATGCCGGCAACATGTTGAAACCGATGCTCGCCCGCGGCGAACTTCGACTCGTCGGTGCGACGACGCTCGACGAATTCCGGCAGCACATCGAGAAGGACCCGGCGTTGGAGCGTCGCTTCCAACAGGTTCTCGTCGAGCCGCCGTCGGTCGAGGACACCGTCGCGATCCTGCGTGGTCTCGCCGAACGGTACGAAGTCCATCACGGCGTGCGGATCCAGGACACCGCGCTCGTCAGCGCCGCCGTGCTGTCGGACCGGTACCTGACCGGGCGTTTCCTGCCCGACAAGGCGATCGATCTCGTCGATGAGGCCGCCTCGAAGTTGCGCATCGAGATCGACTCGGTGCCGACCGAGATCGACGTTGTCGACCGGCGCATTCGCCAGCTCGAGATGGAACGGGTCGCGCTCGAGAAGGAGTCCGATCGTGCCTCCACCGAACGACTGGCCGACATCGAGGTCGAGATTGCGGATCTGACCGAGAAGCTCTCGGCGATGAAGGTGCACTGGCAGGCCGAGAAGGACGCGATCGACGAGATCCGGAGCCGCAAGGAACAGCTCGAGCAGCTGCGACTCGACGTCGAACGCGAGCCCGATCTCAACAAGGCCGCCGAGATTCGATTCGGGCTCATCCCGACGCTCGAAGCAGAAGTCACCGAGGCGACCGATCGCCTCGACGCGCTGCAGTCCGAGACGGTCATGTTGAAAGAAGAGGTCGACTCCGAAGACATCGCCGAGGTCGTCTCGGCGTGGACGGGAGTGCCCGTCTCTCGCCTCATGGAGGGTGAAGTCGAAAAACTGATTCGCCTCGAAGACGTTCTGCACGAGCGGGTCATCGGGCAGGACGATGCCGTTGCGGTCGTTGCCAACGCGATCCGTCGGAGCCGAGCCGGCTTGTCGGATCCCAACCGTCCGATCGGCAGCTTCTTGTTCCTCGGCCCGACTGGCGTCGGCAAGACCGAGCTCGCTCGATCCCTTGCCGACTTCCTCTTCGACGACGAGCGGGCGATGATTCGCATCGACATGAGCGAGTACATGGAGAAGCATTCCGTGTCGCGCCTCATCGGCGCGCCGCCCGGCTACGTCGGCTACGACGCGGGTGGTCAGCTGACCGAAGCGGTCCGTCGCCGTCCGTACTCGGTGGTGCTGCTCGACGAGGTCGAGAAGGCGCACGCGGATGTGTTCAACGTGTTGCTGCAGTTGCTCGACGACGGTCGCCTCACCGACGGTCAGGGTCGAACGGTCGACTTCAGCAACGTGGTGCTGATCATGACGTCGAACCTGGCGGGCGAGCCGATCGACCACTTCCGGCCCGAGTTCGTCAATCGAATCGACGACATCGTTCGTTTCCGGTCGCTGACCGAGGACGATCTGCGGTCGATCGTCGACATTCAACTCGACCTGTTCCGTCGCCGGCTCGACGCCCGCCGGATCCAGCTCACGCTGACCGACGCCGCCCGGGATCATCTCGCGGCGGTTGGATTCGACCCGGCCTTCGGCGCTCGACCACTGAAGCGCGTGGTGCAACGGGATCTCGCCGACCGGCTGGCCGTCCGGTTGCTCGACGGAACCTACGGCGACGACGATCACATCACGGTCGACGTGGTCGACGGTGAGCTCGCGTTCGAGGCCACGACGCTCGCCTGAGTCGACGTGCCCGGACATTTGGACGATCGCGTGGTTGCATCTACTCTCGCGCGCGGAGTGGGCCGTCTGATCTGGGCGGCACAGGGGAGTACGTGGCGAGTGCTCGGGAGGAAAACATGACTGCAACTTCGACGCATCGACGTGGTCTGACGATGACCGCAATGGTGATCGTGGCGACGCTCCTTGCCGCGATTCTGGTGCTGGCGATGAACGATCGGGCCTCGGCCCAATCCGGACCACAAGGCACGTGCTCGGGTGACGTCACCGTCACCTTCGGTTCGGAGTACTTCGGTCTCGGCGACTTCGGCAATCGACTGATGTCGAGCACTCCGCAATCGCGGACCTATGACCTGCCGAGTCCCATGCCAGCCGGCACCTGGGACGTGACCGCAGTCAGCTACGACGGCTACACCGGTCGCGACTCGATCTCGCCGCAGACGCAGGAGCAGTGGTACACCGAGTTCCTGGCGGCCGACGGCACGGTCCTCGCCACCTCCGGCACCAGTGCCGACATCGAAGACAGCGTGATCGAGGCCGAATGGGCCGGGTCGCTCGGTTCGGTCACGCTCGCTGCCGAGGCCACGACGATTCGCACGGTGCACGTTGCGCCGGGCGCCGCGAGCGTGAACTCGGTTCGTCCGACGTGCATTGGTGCGTCGCTCCAGGCGACGACACCTGAGCTGAGCACGATCTCGGTCACGATCCAACACACCGACGCGTCGTCCTCGACGCTCACGTTGACCTGCGGCACCGAAGAACAGTCGGCCACTGGCCGACTCGTACAGCTGCTCCTCGATGACATCGAGGGTCCGCAGCGATGCGAGATCACCTATCCGACCGACGCCGTTTGCGCAGTGGTCGTGTCGCCGACCGAAGCAACGACGGAGACCATCACCAACGGCATCGCGGTGACGGTCCCCGAAGCAACCGATGTCGAGGTCACGATCACGTGCCGTGCCGCGGACACTGCGGTCACCACCACGACGCTGCCTGATGCGACGGCGACCACCACGACGACCGTCGCCACCGGCAACGGGACCGCAACCACGACGACCACCGTTGCGACGAACACCGGCGCAGGCGGAACCGGCGGGGGAGCGGCGACCACGACCACGACGATCGCCACGCAGGTGCAAGGCCAGGTCGAGACGGCGCCGACGGCGCAGGCTCAGCCCGGTACACCCACGTTCACCGGCTGAGTGTCCCGATAGGATCGGTCGGTCGCATTCGGCCGATCGGAAGGAACACGATGGGCGCCACCGTCATCGTCGGTACCCAATGGGGTGATGAGGGCAAGGGCAAGTTCACCGACCTCCTCTCCCGTGACATGTCCCAAGTGGTTCGCTTCCAGGGTGGCCACAATGCCGGACACACGATCGTGGTCGAGGGCGAGAGCTTTGCATTGCAACTCGTGCCGTCGGGCATTCTCTACCCGCACATCACGCCGGTCATCGGCAACGGTGTCGTGGTCGATCCCGGCGTGCTGTTGCGTGAGCTCGACATGCTCGAGAGCAAGGGCGTCGACACGTCGAGACTGCGGGTTTCGGGCAACGCGCATCTGATCTTTCCGTATCACCAGAGTCTCGATGCGCTCCAGGAGCGTCATCTCGGCAAGAACAAGCTCGGCACAACCAAGCGCGGTATTGGCCCGGCCTACGCGGACAAGTCCATGCGGACGGGTTTGCGGGTGCAGGATCTGCTCGACGAGAAGATCTTCCGGCAGAAGCTCGAGGTCGTACTCCATCAGCTGAATCCGGTGATGAACCGGGTGTACAACAAGCTGGGTTTCGAGATCGACGAGATCGTCGAGACGGCGATGGAGCAGTACCGTCCTCGGCTCGAGCCGATGATCACTGACGCGATCTCGCTCGTGCATCGTGCGCTCGAATCCGGCGAGGACATTCTGCTCGAAGGTGCCCAGGCCACGTTCCTCGACCTCGATCACGGCACCTATCCCTACGTGACGTCGTCGAACCCGACGGCAGGTGGCGCCTGTGTCGGCAGCGGGGTCGGACCCCGCTACATCGATCGGGTCGTCGGCGTGGCGAAGGCGTACATCACGAGAGTGGGGGCGGGACCCTTCCCGACGGAGTTGTTCGATTCGGTCGGCGATCACATCGTCGACGTCGGCCACGAGTACGGCACCAACACGGGTCGCCGTCGTCGGCCGGGATGGTTCGATTGTGTGATGATGCGCTACGCCCGCCGGGTCAACTCGCTTTCCGAGCTCGGGATCACCAAGCTCGACGTGCTCGACGGCCTCGATTCGATCAAGGTCTGCGTCGGGTATGAGCACGATGGCGAACGCATCGACGATTTCCCGTATCACCAATCGGTTCTTCACAACGTTACGCCGGTGTACGAAGAGCTTCCGGGTTGGAAGACCGACCTGACCGGCATCACCGATCGTTCGGAGCTGCCCACCGCTGCAGCCGATTATCTCCGGTTCATCGAGGAGCATTGCGGCATGCCGGTGCGCCTCGTCGGGGTGGGTCCGGGCCGCAAACAAGTGCTCGACTTTGCGGCCTGAGGTCGGCCGATCATGACCAGACGAGTCGTCGTCGTTGGTTCGGGTGGCCGCGAGCATGCGCTCGCCGATGTGCTCGGCCGCACGAGCGACGTGATCGTCACGCCAGGAAATCCGGGGATCTCCGGGTCGGTATCGACACCCGCCACCGAGTTGGACGCCGACCTGTTTGTCATCGGCCCCGAGGTGCCCCTGGTCGACGGTCTGGCCGACGAACTTCGGGCACAGGGCAAGCTCGTGTTCGGTCCGGGGGCTGACGGCGCTCGGCTCGAGGGCAGCAAGGCCTGGATGAAGGAACTCTTCGTCGCCGCCGGAGTGCCGACCGCCGACCACGGTGCGTTCACCGAGCTCGAACCCGCACTCGCCTTTCTGTCCACGATGGAGCCGCCGTTCGTGGTCAAGACCGATGGGCTCGCTGCCGGCAAGGGGGTGTTGGTCACCGACGATCGTGGAGCAGCCGAGGCGGCCGTCGCCGAGTATCTGTCCGGGACCGCCTTCGGCGACGCCGGCACCACCGTCGTGATCGAAGAAGGTCTCGTGGGTCCGGAGGTGTCGGTGTTCGCGATCTGCGATGGCAACTCCGCCGTCGCCCTCGCCGCTGCGCAGGACCACAAGCGTGTTGGCGACGGCGATTCGGGCCCGAACACGGGCGGCATGGGGGCATACACGCCACTGCCGTGGGCCGACGACGGTCTCGTCGACACGGTCATGCAGCTCGCGATCGAGCCGACCCTCGCCGAACTTGGTCGTCGGGGTATCGACTATCGGGGCGTGCTCTACGCCGGCCTGATGTTGACTGAGTCGGGACCGAAGATGCTCGAGTACAACGTGCGGTTCGGGGACCCCGAAACCCAGGTGGTTCTGCCGCGGATCGAATCCGATCTGGCGCAGCTCCTGACCGAAGCCGCCGCCGGCAAGATCGAACACCAACCGGTGTTTGCGTCCGATGCGGTCGTGGTCGTCGTCTGCGCAAGCGAGTGGTACCCCGCGTCTTCGAGAACCGGTGATGTGATCGACGGCATCGACGACGCCCGAGCACTCGATGGGGTGTCGGTGTACTGCGCAGGCGTCGAAAAGGACGACCACGAACAGCTCGTGACCGCCGGCGGACGTGTGCTCAACGTCGTCGGTCGGGGGGCGACCGTGGACGAGGCGGCAGCCCGCGCCTATGCCGGCGTGGATCTGATCTCGTGGCCGGGCATGCATCACCGTCGCGACATCGCGTGGCAGGCACGGACATGAGCGGCGTCGTCCCGAACGTGCTTGCGGAGCGATACGCGAGCGACGCCATCCGGGCCATCTGGTCGCCCGAATCGAAGATCGTCGCGGAGCGTCGACTCTGGGTCGCAGTGCTCCGTTCCCAATCGAGTCTCGGCGTCGACGTCCCCGACGGGGTCATCGAGGCGTATGAGTCGGTCATCGATCAAGTCGATCTCGAGTCGATCGCCCGTCGAGATGCAATCACTCGTCACGACGTCAAGGCACGGATCGAGGAGTTCTGTGCCCTTGCCGGCCACGAGCACATCCACAAGGGGATGACGTCGCGTGATCTGACCGAGAACGTCGAGCAGATGCAGATTCGCGAGTCCCTCGTGCTCGTTCGGTCGCGGGTCGTCACCGTCCTGGCTCGCCTCGCTGAGCGGGCAGCCGAGTTCGACGAGGTGGCCATGGTCGGGCGCAGCCACAACGTGGCGGCGCAGGTGACCACGCTCGGCAAGCGGTTCGCGAATGCTGCCGAGGAGCTGCTTCAGGCCCACGGCCGACTCGATGATCTCCTTGCCCGGTATCCGCTCCGTGGGATCAAGGGTCCGATGGGAACCCAACAGGACATGGTCGACCTCATCGGCGATCCCGAACACGTCGAACGCCTCGAAGCAGAGATCCGCTCGCATCTGGGGTTCGAGTCGACGCTCGACTCGGTTGGTCAGGTGTATCCACGCTCGCTCGATTTCGACGTCGTCACCGCGCTGATGCAGGCGGCAGCGGCTGCCTCGAGCCTCGCGACGACGCTCCGGCTCATGGCGGGAGCGGAGTTGGTGACCGAAGGATTCGTCGAAGGCCAGGTCGGGTCGTCGGCGATGCCCCACAAGATGAACGCCCGGTCGTCGGAACGCATCAATGGGTTCGCCGCAATTCTCCGGGGCCACGTCACGATGGCCGGTTCGCTCGCCGGGGATCAGTGGAACGAAGGCGACGTCAGCTGTTCGGTCGTTCGACGGGTCGTACTGCCCGACGCGTTCTTCGCATTCGACGGTCTGGTCGAGACATTGCTCACGGTGCTCGACGAGTTCGGCGCCTTTCCGCAGGTCATTGACCGCGAACTCCAGCGCTACCTGCCGTTTCTCGCGACCACGAGATTGCTCATGGCTGCGGTCAAGGAGGGGGCCGGGCGAGAGGACGCACACGAGGCGATCAAGGAGCACGCCGTTGCCGTCGCGCTCGAGATGCGGGAGGGTCGCACGACGAACGACCTGCTCGACCGTCTCGTCGCCGACGACCGTTTCGCGGTCGATCCCGAGGTGGTCCGCGATGCGGTGTCGGATCCGCACGTGCTCGCCGGTCTGGCGTCTGCGCAGGTCGCCGCAGTCGTCGCCCGTGTTGGTGCGCTCGTGTCCGCCGATCCCGACGCGGCCGCCTATCACCCCGGCCGCATTTTCTGAGTAGCGTTCGACGCGTGGTTGTCGACCTGCCACTGGTGCACCGCGGGAAGGTGCGAGACGTTCACGACGCCGGCGACGGCCGCCTGTTGCTCGTCGCGAGCGATCGATTGTCAGCCTTCGACGTCGTCATGGCCGAGGCCGTGCCGGACAAGGGTCGTGTGCTGACCGGGCTGTCGGTGTTCTGGTTCGAACACCTTCGGGCGGTCGCCGCCAATCACGTGATCTCGACCGACGTCGCCGACTTTCCCGACGGCGCGAAGGACCCGTCGCTCGCCGGTCGAACGATGCTCGTGTCGAAGGCGGAGATGTTGCCGATCGAGTGCATCGTTCGGGGGTATCTCGCAGGGTCGGGCTGGCGTGAGTATCACGACCGCGGCACCGTGCATGGCGCAGCGATGCCGTCGGGTCTGCGACTCGCTGATCGTCTGCCCGAGCCGATCTTCACGCCGTCGACCAAAGCGGCGGACGGACTCCACGACGAGAACATCGACCTTGCGAGGGCCGCGGAGCTCGTCGGCGACGATCTGCTCGAACAGGCGAAGGACCTCTCGTTGCGCCTGTACACCGCTGCTGCCAACCACGCGGCGGAGCGAGGCATCCTCCTGGCGGACACGAAGTTCGAGCTGGGCATCGTCGATGGCACGCTCGTCGTCGCCGACGAGATGCTCACGCCGGATTCGAGCCGGTTCTGGCCCGCCGACGACTGGCAGCCGGGCACGACGCCGCCGTCGTTCGACAAACAACCGGTCCGCGACCACCTCGACGGGCTCGATTGGGACAAGACTCCGCCGCCGCCTCCGCTCGGCCCCGAGGTCATTGCGGCTACTCGGGCGCGCTACATCGATGCGTACGAACGCCTGACCGACCGCTCCTTTGACGAGTGGCTCGGCGCCACCGATCCATCCACTCCAGCAACCGAAAGCCCCACGACATGAAATATCGAGCCGTCATCGATGTCCAACTCCATCCGGGGATCGCCGATCCGCAGGGATCGACGATCGAGCGGGCGCTCCCGACGCTCGGATTCGACTCGTTGTCGAACGTCCGGGCCGGCAAGTCGATCCACCTCGACATCGAGGCCGACGACGAGGCGACGGCTCGCGAGCGCCTCGAGCAAGCATGCGAGACCTTTCTCACCAACCCGGTGATCGAGGCGGCGAGCATCACGCTCACCGAGGCGTCATGAGCACTGTTGGTGTGGTTCGGTTCCCCGGAACCAACTGCGAGTTCGACACGGTCGAGGCGATCGCCGGTCTCGGTGGGTCGGCAGAGATTCTGTGGCACGAGGACACGGATCTGTCGGGTGTCGATGCGGTCGTGATCGCCGGCGGCTTTGCGCACGGCGACTATCTCCGACCCGGCGCGATCGCCCGGTTCTCGCCGATCATGACGTCGGTGGCCGATGCAGCGAAGTCGGGAATGCCCGTCGTCGGGATCTGCAACGGGTTCCAGGTGTTGACCGAAGCCGGCCTGCTGCCAGGCGCGTTGCAGAAGAATCGGGGCCTGACCTTCATCAACGAGTTCCAGGCGATCCGCGTGGAATCAACCAACAGTGCGTTGACGGGGGCGGCGACCGAAGGTCAGGAACTCGACATTCCGATCAATCACTTCGAGGGCAACTACACCTGCGACGACGCGACGCTCGCGTCGCTCCGGGACAACGATCAGATCGTGTTGACCTATGTCGACAACCCGAACGGATCGGTGGGTGACATCGCCGGCGTCTGCAACGACGCCCGCAATGTCGTTGGACTGATGCCGCACCCCGAGCGGGCGTCGCATGCCTTGCTTGGGTCCGAAGACGGCAACGTGTTGCTCCGCGGGCTGCTCGAGGCCATCTGATCAATTCGTTTGGACCCCGCGTCCACCCTCAATCCTGCCGCTCGGATACCGATCACAAACGACAGGGCAGCGGACTGCCCATCGATTGTGAGGTAGCGACGATGCAATGCATGGTGGGAACGATCGACGATCCGCATCTGCTCGACGCCGACCTTGTCCTCGTGTTCGGGACTCGGTCGCAACTCGAGGCTGATGATCATCACCGTTTGTTGGCCGCCCGCTTTCCCCAGGCGCTGATTGCCGGTTGTTCGACGGCCGGACAGTTCGCCGCAGGCGACCTCGTCGACGAGCATCCCATCTGCACGTCGATCCGCTTCGACCACACCCAACTCGCACTGGCGGTCGAGCGATCGTCGGGCGATCGCAGCTCGGAGGAGATCGGCCGCAAGCTGGGCGCCACGTTGGCGCACCCGGACCTGCGAGCGGTGCTCGTTCTCTCGGAGGGGACGACCTGCAACGGAACTGCGCTGGTTGCCGGCCTCGAAGCCGAGATCGGCAGCGACGTGACGATCTTCGGGGGCCTCGCCGCTGATGGATCGGCGTTCGAAACGACGATGGTGATGGCCAACGAATCGCGCGGGGCCGATGTGGTGGCGGCGATCGGATTCGTCGGAGATCGCTTTCGGATCGCGACGGGTTCGGAGGGCGGCTGGGAGATCTTCGGTCCGGAGCGCACGATCACCGCGGCGTCGGGGTCGGTGCTTCACGAGCTCGACGGCGAACGAGCGCTCGAGTTGTACTCGCGTTATCTCGGCGACCGAGCGTCGGAGCTGCCCGGATCGGCGCTGCTGTTTCCGCTCTCGATCCACCCTCCCGATTCGCCCAAGGACACCGCGGTCGTGCGAACGATCCTCGGCGTCGACGAGGCCAACTCGTCGATGACCTTCGCCGGCGACATGCCGGTTGGTTGGAAAGCGCAGTTGATGCGGGCCAGCTTCGATGCGCTCATCGACGGCGCCGAACATGCGGGCGCCGCGCTTCGCGAACTCGATGTGTCCGGTGACCTCCTGTGCGTCGGCGTCTCGTGTGTGGGTCGACGTCTGGTGCTCGGTCAGCGGTCAGATGAAGAGCTCGACGCGGTACTGGATCAGTTGCCCGCCGGCGTCGCCTTCACCGGCTTCTACTCCTACGGAGAGCTCGCACCGGGGCGTACGGGTGGCTGTGAGCTCCACAATCAGACGATGACGCTCGCCCTGATCGGCGAGGCCTGAGGTCGGAGAAGTTCCCGCGATGGCCGACGGACACGCCCGAGCCGAGCGTCTTGTCAACCGGCAGCTCCGAAAGGCGGGGTTGCGGGTCGAGCCCGGCAGCGCAGAGGAGGCCTTCGTCGCGCTCGTCCGGAGCACGTACGCAGAGACCGACGATCAGCGCCGGTTGAATGACCACGCGTTCTCGGTTGCCTCGGACGAGATGGCCGCCCTCAACTTGCAGCTGGCGACGAAGAACACCGAGCTGAACGACGCGCTCGAGTCGCTGCTACGAAGCGAACAGATCGAAGAGCTCAACGCCGCCCTGTCGGACAAGAACCGTGAGCTGTCGAGACTCGCCAACACCGATTCGCTCACGGGCCTGCTCAATCGATACTCGTTTGGTCGCGCCGTTCGGGGCCGACTGACCGAACTCGACGAAGGCAGTCGTCTTGCGCTCGCGGTCGTCGATCTCGATCGGTTCAAGTTGGTGAACGACACCTTCGGCCACCATGCGGGCGATCGACTCCTGATCGAGATGGCGCATGCGTTGCGCGGCGTCGCCGAGGCCGATGATCTCATCGCTCGACTTGGCGGGGATGAGTTTGCGGTGGCTCGCATCGTCGAGTCGGCCGTCGACGTCGACAACTTCGCCAAGACGATCGCGGACGCGCTGCATCAACCCGTGGTGGTCGACAATCAGGTCATCCCGACTGGCGCGTCGGTGGGGATTGCGGTCGCCGACCGGTCCGACATCGACACGGACGATCTGATGCGCGACGCAGACACCGCGATGTATCGGGCGAAGGACAATTCGACGACCCGCTTCCGCGTCTTCGACCATCGATTCCGTCAAGAAGTCACTCGACGATTCGTTCTGGAGAAGGAGCTGCACCGGGCGATCGACAACAACCAAATCGAAGTCGTGTACCAGCCGATCGTCGACACCGTCGACGGGACCTTGGCCGTCGAGGCGCTCGCCCGATGGTCGACGCCGACGTTGGGGTCGGTGAGTCCGCTCGAGTTCGTGCCGGCCATCGAACGGTTGGGTCTGGCCAATCGGTTCGGTCGACACGTCCTCGAAACGGCGTGCGCGCAGCTCGAGGAGTGGCGCCAGAGGTATCGGGAGCCGCAGACACTCGCCCTGTCGATCAACATCACCTACTCCCAACTCATCGACGCAGACTTTCTGGCGTTGGTGAACGAGACGATCGCTCGACACGGGTTGGGCGGGTCGTGTCTGATCCTCGAGTTGACCGAATCGGAACTCCTCGACGACTTCGATCGGGCGGTCGCGGCGATCACCGCATTGCGCGAACTCGGTGTCCAGATCGCGATCGACGACTTCGGGACGGGATACTCCGCGTTGTCGTACCTCGCTCGGGTCCCCGCCGACTTCCTGAAGATCGACAAGAGCTTCGTGTGGGCGACCGATGCCGACGACGATGCGCTCGGCCAACGTTTGGCCTGGGTGATCGTCGACCTCGCGGAGCGGTTTGGGCTTCGGGCAATCGCCGAAGGTGTCGAGACGCCTGCGCAGTTGAGTGCGCTCGAGTCGTTTGGTTGTCGGCTCATCCAGGGCTATCTCGTGGCCCGTCCCACGGCGGCGGGTCGAGTCGCGTCGGAGCTCGAGTGGACGCCGATCCAACAGACACTCGGACACTCGTCGTACGACGACGATGAGGACCGACAAGCCGCCTGAGACCCCGAACCCGGTCAAGGCGTCAGCCGGGCGAGCCGATCCTCTGGTCATGGACATGTATGACCTGGTGCAGCGTCAACAGATCAAGAGTGCACGATTCGAGGCACGGCGCGCGACGGCGGAGCTCGATCACCAGCGGCGCACCGCGCGCCAGGACCGGGACGAGATCCACGATCGCGTCGAACACCTGACCCTCGTGTGCGAGGCGATGTGGGCCTTGCTGCGTGATCGGACCGGCATGACCGACGCGGATCTGGATCGGATGATCGACGACCTCGACCTCGCCGATGGTCGCCGCGATCGCAAACGCACGGCCACCCCGACCCGGTGCGAATGCGGATCGGCGATCCCGGTGGGGTCCGACCAGTGCCTCTTCTGTGAACGGCCAGTCGATCGCCGGCCGATTTTCGACAGAATCTGACGTCGCCAAGGTGACCAACCGTTGGCCACGGCGGTTAGGTTGGCGACCGTATGGAGGAGCCTCTTCACCGCGCCCTCGGATTGACCGACGACGAGGCGGACTCCATCGCCGAAATCCTCGGTCGTGATCCGAATCCACTCGAACTTTCGATGTACTCGGTCATGTGGTCCGAGCATTGTTCGTACAAGTCGTCTCGGATCCATCTGCAGCGACTGCCCACCGAAGCGCCATGGGTGTTGGTCGGCCCGGGGGAGAACGCCGGCGTGGTGGATGTCGGTGACGGCATCGCCGCCGCTTTTCGGATCGAGAGCCACAATCACCCGTCGGCCATCGAGCCGTATCAGGGTGCGGCAACGGGAGTCGGTGGCATCCTTCGCGACATCTTCACGATGGGCGCCCGACCGATCGCGATCATGGATCCGCTCCGGTTCGGGTCGCTCGACGATGCGCGGAGCCGGTGGATCGCCGAAGGGGTCGTTTCGGGCATCTCGGGATACGGGAACAGCGTCGGCGTGCCGAACGTCGGCGGCGAGACCGTCTTCGACGAGACCTACACCGGCAACCCGCTCGTGAACGTGTTCTGTCTCGGCGTCATGCCGACCGAACGACTGGTGCTCGGCGAAGCGACGGGCGTCGGCAACGTGGCGATCCTCTTCGGGTCATCGACGGGACGTGACGGCATCGGCGGGGTCAGCGTGCTGGCGTCGGCGGGGTTCGACGAGGACGAGGACGATTCGTCCAAGCGCCCGAGTGTGCAGGTGGGTGACCCCTTCGAGGAGAAGCGGCTGATCGAGGCGTGCCTCGAACTGCTCGACGAGGGTCTGGTGGTCGGGATCCAGGACCTCGGCGGCGCGGGTCTGTGCTGTGCGACGAGCGAGACGGCATCTCGTGGCGGCATGGGCATGGACGTCGACGTGACCGCGGTGCATCTGCGCCAGGCCGATCTTGAACCATTCGAAGTGATGACGAGTGAGAGCCAGGAGCGGATGCTGGCGATCGTCGAGCCCGCCAACGTCGATCGTGTGCTCGAACTGTGTGCCAAATGGGAGGTCACCGCATCGGCGATCGGCACCGTGGTCGAGGGCGGTCAGCTCCGGATCCTCGACGGTCCCGGTGGCGAGATCCTCGCCGACATTCCGGCGTCGTCGCTCCACGACGCTGCGCCGCTGTACGACCGGCCGATGGCCGAGCCCGATCGATCGGCAGAGATCGATCCCGCGGGACTTGCAGCACCCGAGGACCCGTGGGCTGACCTGTGCGACCTGCTCATGGACACGTCGTGGGTGCATCGTCAGTACGACTCCCAACTGTTCCTCAACACGATCATCGGACCAGGTGACGACGCCGCGCTCCTGCGACTGAAGCATCCGACGACCGGGGTCGATACGGGCCGGGGACTCGGGATCACAACCGACGGAAACCACCACTGGTGCATCGTCGATCCGCACCGGGGGACGGCGATGACCGTCGCCGAGGCGGTCCTCAACCTGGCGTGCGTCGGAGCGAAGCCGCTCGCGCTCGTCAACAATCTCAACTTCGGCAATCCCGAACATCCCGAAACGATGTGGCAGCTCAGTCAGGCGGTCGACGGGATGACCGAAGCGTGCGAGGCGCTCACCGTTCCGGTCGTGGGCGGCAACGTGTCGCTCTACAACGAGTCGAACGGACACAACATCGACCCGACGCCGATCGTCGGCATGCTCGGTATGACGGGCTCGCTCGATCAGCCGCCGCCGGGGATGGGGCTGGTGGACGGCCACCGCCTGATCGTGCTCGGACCGACCGGGTCGGGCCTGGGTGGATCGCTGTGGGCGCGTGGTCGAGGCGCCAAGGGTGGTGCCCTGCCCGAGCTCGACTACGACATGCATCTTCGGGTCGCTGAGGTGACGAGGGCGCTGGTTTCTGGCGGGCTCGTCTCGGCGGTGCACGATGTCGGTGCGGGCGGCCTGGGCGTGGCCGTGACCGAGATGGCGATCGCTGGCGGCGTCGGTGTGATCGCGGCACGGGTTTCTGATCACGACGCCTTGTTCAGTGAAGCGCCGTCGAGAGTGGTGCTCGGCGTCGCCCCCGACGACATGGGGACGGTCGAGAACATGGCGGCGTCGATGGGCGTTCCGATCACTCGCCTCGGACTCGCCACCGGCGACCGGATCTCGTTCAAGGGCCTCGTCGATGGCTCGCTCGCCGACGCAACGAGTCGGTTCGAGAGCACGATCCCTTCGGCCCTCGGAGTCGAGTGAGATGTGCGGGATCTTCGGGGTGCACGCCCCCGGCAGGATGGTGGCCCATCTGAGCTACCTGGGTCTCTACGCCTTGCAGCACCGGGGTCAGGAGTCTGCGGGGATGGCCGTGTCGGACCGCGAGGGCGTCACGGTGGTCAAGGAGATGGGTCTCGTCTCGAACGTGTTCGACGATCGGGCGCTGACGTCGCTACCCGGTCACATGGCGATCGGACAGACGCGGTACTCGACCACCGGTTCGTCCTCGTGGCGCAACGCGCAGCCGATCTACCGCGGTGTCGGTGACCTCGAGTTCGCCCTCGGCCACAACGGAAACCTGGTGAACACGACCGCCCTGGTCGAGGACGCGGGAATGCTGCCGGGCACGGTTGCGAGCGACTCGGACCTGGTGGGTGAGCTGCTCGCCTCTGAGCTCATGGGTGGATCGGCGCGTGCGGCCGATCCGCTGATGTCGGCGCTCGAATCCGTCCTCCCTCGGCTCGAGGGAGCGTTCTGTTTGGCAATCATGGACCGCGACCGCATCGTCGGCGTCCGTGATCCGCACGGATTCCGACCACTGTGTCTCGGCCGTCTCGACGACGGCGGATGGGTGATCGCCTCAGAGAATCCGGGTCTGGACGTTGTCGGTGCGACCTTCGTTCGGGAGATCGATCCGGGCGAGATGATCGTGATCGACGACGACGGAGTGCACTCGTCGCGACCGTTCGACACCCCCGACCCCAAGCTCTGCGTCTTCGAGTTCGTCTACTTCGCCCGACCCGACACCAACCTGTACGGACAGAACGTGCACCAAGCGAGGGTTCGCATGGGTGAGGCGCTCGCGGCGAAGGCGCCGGTGGACGCCGATCTCGTCATGGGTGTTCCGGAGTCGGGGATTCCCGCTGCCGAGGGTTTCGCGAAGGCCACCGGCATTCCCTTCGGTCATGGTCTCGTCAAGAATCGCTACATCGGCCGGACGTTCATCGCTCCCAACCAGGCGCTTCGTGCCCTCGGTGTCCGGATGAAGCTCAACCCGCTGAAGGAGAACATCGCCGGCAAGCGCGTCGTGGTCGTCGACGATTCGATCGTGCGGGGCACGACCACCAAGTCGATGGTCTCGATGTTGCGGGAGGCGGGCGCTACCGAGATCCATTTGCGCATTTCGTCCCCGCCGTACCGGTGGCCGTGCTTCTACGGGATGGACACGGGCACGCGCAGCGAGCTGCTGGCTGCCAACCTCACCGTCGACGAGATCCGGGCGTACACGGGAGCGGATTCGCTCGCGTACCTGCCACTCGATCGGCTCGTCGATTCGATCGGTGCGCACGGTGCTGGCTTCTGCGATGCGTGCCTGACGGGCGAGTATCCGGTGGAGATCCCGGAGACCCTGGCGAAGTTCGTCCTCGAAGACGAGGACGCCCGCGGGCCATCGGGGGATGATCCGAGCGGTCTTGCCACGAGCGTGCTCGGAAACGACGCCGGCGCGTTGGTCTTCGGTTCCGGCGACCCATGAGCGGCGCCACCTACCGAGCAGCGGGCGTTGACATCGACGCGGGTGAGGACGCGGTCGAGCGGATCAAGCCGCTCGTCGCCTCGACCCACGACCGACCCGGTGTCGTCGGTGGGATCGGTGGCTTTGGCGGCTTCTTTGACCTCGCGGCGGCCGGTCACCCCGATTCGCTGCTCGTTTCGTCGACCGATGGTGTCGGAACCAAGGCCTTGGTCGCGACCGCGGCCGGGCGGTTCGACACGATCGGCATCGACCTGGTCGCCATGTGTGTCGACGACATCGTCTGCCAGGGCGCGGCTCCGCTTTTCTTCCTCGACTACGTGTCCGTGGGCCAGCTCGACGCCGAACAGATGGAAGCGCTCGTGGGCGGCGTGTCGGCGGGATGTCGCCAGGCGCACTGTGCGCTCGTGGGTGGCGAGATGGCCGAACACCCGGGCGTGATGGCGCCAGGCGAGTTCGATCTCGTCGGGTTCACCGTTGGGGCGGTTCCTCGAGAGGCGGTGATCGACGGAAATCGGGTCGGTCCGGGCGATGTCGTGATCGGGATCGCTTCGCCCAACCTCCGGTCGAATGGGTTCTCGCTGGCGCGCCGCGTGCTGTTCGACATCGCCGGCCTGGGGCTGGACGATCCGGCGTGGGACGGCGCGGACGAGACGGTCGCCGAAGTGTTGCTCGACCCGTCGGTGATCTACACGCCCGCGGTTCTGGACGTGATCGCTGAGGTCGACGTTCATGCGGTTGCCCACATCACGGGTGGGGGACTTCCGGGCAATCTGCCTCGGGTCATGCCCGCCACGGTCGACGCTCGGATCGACACCGGGCGATGGACCCGTCCGCGGATCTTCGACGAGATTCAGCGACTGGGTGAGGTCGAGACGGCCGAGATGTATCGCGTGTTCAACATGGGTGTGGGCATGGTGCTCGTCGTTGGCGCGGAGTCGGCTGCGTCGACGGTGGCGTCACTGACGAAGTCGGGTCACGAGGCGTTCGAGATCGGGGAGATCGTCTCGGGTACCGGACAGGTCGATCTGGCTCCCTGAGAGCCGCTGGTGCCAGCGCCGCTCGTCGAGTGCGGCGTGCACCGCGAAGGTCGTGGCGAGGGCGTTGATCCCGAAGTGGAAGCACACCCGGAGGGCGACGAGGGTCTGACCCTCGACGAGTCCGAATGCGGTGGACAGACCATCGGGGCGACCAAGGGTCAGCAACGTCGTGACGAGGACGACGTGTTCGAGCACGTGAATGCGTTGCACGAGCTCGGCGCGGTCGAGCGATCGGATTGAGGGTCGTCGGCTGAGGCGACTGTGCATCTGCCAGGCCGCGAGGGCACCGAGGAAGACGAGGTTTCCGGTGAGGTGCAGCATCTCGACGCCGACCGATGGCTGGTCGAGCGCATCGACGAGACCGCAGAAGTAGGCGAGGGCGTCGGCGGTTCCGCCGGCCCACGACGAGAGCCACGGGCGTTCTTCGGGGCGTGCCGCCCAGAATCCGAACTGGAGGAGGTGTTCGAGGACGTGGATGACCTGGAAGACGAGTCCGCCTGCGGCGATGGCGCGGAGGAGTCCGAGGAAGCGGGTGCGTTCGCTGGCGTGACGCCAGACGATGAGAAACGTCGCGGCGGCTGCGCCGAGCGCCAGGGCCATGCCGGCTGCGGTGGCAGGAAGTGGCGGAGTGAGTGCAAGCACGACGTGCCCATCGGCAGCGGAGGCACCGGTGTGATGCGCGCGTGGATTGCCGAAACAAGACCGGTAACGTACTGTTTCGCTGTCCCAGCAATGGGAAAGCGAAAATCTGCGTATGAGAGCCCGCAAGGGCTCGAACTCGCAGCAAGAAATCTGCGTATGAGAGCCCGCAGGGCTCGAACTCGCAGCAAGAAATCTGCGCATGAGAGCCCGCAGGGCTCGAACTCGCAGCAAGAAATCTGCGCATGAGAGCCCGCAGGGCTCGAACTCGCAGCAAGTAAAGGTCCCGTGGTGAAGTCAGGAGTTCACGCCGCCCTGTCAAGGCGGAGGTCGCGAGTTCAAATCTCGTCGGGACCGCAAAACGCACGGACTGCCCACCCGAGCAGACCAGCGGAAAAATCTGCGCATGAGGGCCTCCGGCTCGAACTCGCAGCGAAAATCTGCGCATGAGAGCCCGCAGGGCTCGAACTCGCAGCGAATAACTGGTCGGGTAGCTCAGTTGGCAGAGCGACCGCCTGAAAAGCGGTAGGTCCCCGGATCGACGCCGGGCCCGACCACTCCGACACGAGCCATCGCTTCGGCGGTGGCTCGTTCGCGTGCAGCGCTCGGTGGGGTCTCTTTGGGGTCAAGTCTTTCCAATAGACAACAGTTGTCTATTGGAAAGACTTGACCCCAGTGATGACCCCCAGTGATGGGGTGCTGGTGCTCACGCCGTGTTGATCATGTGGAGCGCCGCCATCTCGAAATATTCGACCATGCGTTGTTCGATGGGTTCGGGCAGGTCGCCGGCTCGGACCGCGTCGAGCATGTGCCGTAGCCAGGCGTCCTTCTCGGCGTGGGTGATGATGAAGGGTGCGTGGCGCATCCGGAGTCTCGGGTGGCCACGTTCGTCGGAGTAGGTGGTGGGGCCGCCCCAGTACTGGGAGAGAAACTTCACCATGTGGTCTCGTGCCTCGGTGAGGTCGTCGGGGTACATGGGTCGAAGCAACAGATCGGTGGCGACGGCGTCGTAGAAGCGGTCGATGAGGGCCACGAACCAGTCGTGTCCGCCAACTGCCTCATAGATGGAGACGGGTTCGTCGTTCACAGATCACAATCGTAGGACTCAGGTTCTCGACAGCACGGCTCGGTACCCTGAATCGCATGGAACTTCGCACGAGCAATGTCGACCGCCTCGACGGCGGCACCTTCGATGTGTGCATCGTTGGCGGCGGAATCAATGGTGCGGTCTCGGCGGCGGTTCTCGCCGGGCGGGGCCTCAACATCGCGATCATCGATCGGGGCGATTGGGCGGGTTTCACCAGCTCGTCGTCGTCGAATCTGGCCTGGGGTGGGTTCAAGTACCTCGAGAACTACGAGCTGAACCTCGTCCGCAAGCTGTCGATGAGCCGCAACCGGCTCCTCAAGGCGTACCCGTCCAACATCACGCAGCTCGGTTTTCTGGCGGCGTTGGACAAGACGTCGCCGTTCCCGCCGTGGCTCGCGGCCCTCGGGAGTTCGGCGTATTGGGCGATCGGCAACTTCCAGACGCATCGCCCGTCGTTCCTCGGCCCCGAGGAGATCAAGAACCAGGAGCCGGTGATCGACACGACGAGCGTGTCGGGCGGGATCGAGTACTTCGATGCGTACCTCCGCGACAACGACTCGCGCTTCGTCTGGAACTTCGTCCGCCAGTCGATCGAGGCAGGGGCCGTTGCGGCCAACTATGTCGAGATGACCGAAGCCGTCCGCACGGACGGAGGGTGGTCGATCTCGGCGACCGACCTCGAGAACGACCGCTCGCTGGCCTTCACGGCCAAGGCGATCGTGAATGCGGCCGGTCCCTTCGTCGATGGATTGAACGAGGGCTGGGGCAACTCGACGGATCATCGGATCGTGTACAGCAAGGGCATCCATCTGGTCGTGCCGCAGCTCACCGAGAACGAGCGGGTGCTCGCCTTCTTCGATGACACGCAGCGGCTGTTCTACGTGATTCCGATGGGGCGTCGTTCGGTGATCGGGACGACCGACACCCGAGTCGATACGCCGTTCACCGAGGTGACCGACGAAGACCGCGACTTCCTGCTCGATCAGATCAACGCACGGCTGGATCTCGAGTCGCCGTTGACTCGCGACGACATCATCTCGGAGCGGTGCGGGGTGCGACCGCTGGTCGTGACGAACGATGGCAACGATCGGCGCGACATCGACTGGACGACGTTGTCCCGCAAGCACGAGATCGAGACCGATCTCGAGCGCCGGGTGGTGACCATCTTCGGCGGCAAGCTCACCGATTGTCTGAACGTCGGCGAGGAGGTTGCCGAGGAGATCGAGTCGCTCGGATTCGTGCTCGAACCGGACAACGAGGACTGGTTCGGCGAGCCGGCCGAGGAAGTCCGCGATGACTTCATGCGACAGGCCAAGCGCATGCGTCTCGACGATCTTCGCCACAAGAAGGGTGTCGAGCCGCTGAGCGAGCGCCTGTGGCGTCGGTACGGTCGTCGGGCCTTCGCCATGCTCGATGCGATTCGTGAGGATCCGACGATGGGCGAGGACATCCTGCGCTCAGCCGATTATCTCCGGGTCGAGCTGCATCATGCGGCCCGCCACGAGATGGTCACCGAGCTCGAGGACTTCATGCTGCGCCGGTCGAAGATCGATCTGGTGGTCCGTGACCACAAGCTTCGTGACGGCGACGGCCTCCGTGAGGTGGCGGAGATCCTCTTCGGCGAGCACGCCGATGCGAAGCTCGCCGCCTATCTCGGCACCGAGGTCGCCCCCGCCTAACCATGTGGGGTCACCATGTGGGGTCAAGTCTGACATAGCAAGAGGACGACGCTTGTCACTCGCAGGTCGCCGCAACCTCTTGCTATGTCAGACTTGACCCCATTTAGAGGAGGCTGGAACCGCCGGCGATCGCGAGGGCGATCGGCAGCGCGATTGCGGCGACGATGCCCAAGATCAGTGCGACGACGATGAACACGATCGAGTCGTCGCGTGGGGGATCGCCGCATCGACCGATGGTCTCGTAGAGCGCCTTGATTGGGCGGTCGGTGGTGAGGCGAATGCGTCGTTGTGCCGTTGCGGCGCCGCGCACGACGATCCATGAGGCAATGCCGGTGAGGAGTGAAACCACCGCGGCGAAGACGACCTGCCAATACCAGGTGCTGAGTCCGGCGATCAGTACTTGCAGCGATCCGAAGACCCACGACAGGACCGCTCCGCCGAAGATGAAGGTCGGCACGCCGAGCGGGTTGGTGTTGAAGGTGGGGACGAGTCGTTCGGACTCGATGCGGGCTCGCCGGAGCTGCGAACGGAACGGGTTGTCGAGGTCGGTGTTCGCTTCGCGGCGGACGTACAGCCAGTGCAGGTGTTTCACCTGGCGCTTGAGGTGCTGGCGGACGATGAACCGGGTGACGAGCTGGACGAGGAACCCGGCCACGTGATTGAGCGGACCGATCGGCGCACGCGTCCGGACGCCGCGAGCGCCGTTGCGGTCGAGGACCTCCAGGGAGCGCACGACCAGTCGGTGGGCTCGGTCGAATCGGTCGGGGTGACCAAGGGGCCACTCGCTCGACAGCTCGAGGATGATGTCGCCGTCGACGTCGTCGCTGGCACCGAGCTCGTTGAGCACGTCGGTCTTGGCGCTCTCGTCGGTCTTGCGAACCAGTTGAAACGCATGGAAGCGCTCTTCGATTTCGTCCAGAACGAGGTTGCGGTCCGGTTCGGCCATCGCACCACCATAGGAACCCGCGCAGATTTCTTTCGGAACCCTTTCGGTGCGGCCGACGTATAGAAGGTGATGGATGTTCTCCGGGGGGCGACCCCCACACAGGCGTGCGGTCGCGGCGACCTACAGTTGCGACCCATGGCGCGCATGTGGTCGGCGATGATTCTGGTCCTCGCAGTCGTCGTTCTTGGTGGAGCGGTCTCGGTCGCTACGGCGTCGCCGGTCGCGGCGCAGGATCAGGCGATCGCGCAGATCCAGATCGAGCAGCTCCGGACGTCGAGCGGTGCCGAGGTCGTGCCGGTTCGGGTCACGATCACGTCTGCCCGTGCGATCGAGGCGACGTTGCGCCTGCGCACCAGCGATTCGAGCGCTGGTTGGGAAGTGCCCTACGCGCTGGCGGCCAACAGCGTGGTGGAGCAGGTGTTTGTGGTGCCGACGACCGTTCGGGACCTTCAGCTCGAGGCCGAGCTCGTCTCGTCTGGTGACGTCATCGCCGAAGCCGACCTGGACGACGACGCCCGCGCCGCGTTCAACGCGATCGCGGTGCTCGGGGTCGAGGCGCCCGCCGAGGTGCCGGTCGTTCCGGCCCTGGGTGTTGCATCGGTGACCGACCTCGACGACATCCGTCTGCTGCCGGCGCTCGATTCGGTCGTCGCGGCACCGCAGGGGCTGCGCAGCCTCACCTCCGAAGAGTTGTCGACGCTGTTGCGATGGGTCGGTGTCGGCGGACAGCTCGTGGTCGTGGGCGAACCCGGTGCGATCGACGAGCTCCTCCCAGCTCCCTGGCGCGACGACGCTGGTCACGTGCTCGCCGACGCGGGCGTCCTTCGCTACGTCGGTCCCGATTGGGCCGAGCGAGGCGTGGAGGCCGGTGGCCGCATCGCGGTGCACCCCAACGCGCTGCGCTTCTTCGACCAGTCGAACCAGCCGCTGCTCAACGACGCCGGGTTCCGCTTCCCGGGTATCGGCGTCATCTCGATCCTGTTGGTGGTGTACCTCTTGGTCGCTGGACCGATCGCGTTTGCGGTGCTCGCCCGGATGAAGCGGTCGACGCTGGCGTGGGGGGTCATTCCGGCGCTCGCCGTCGTGTTCACCGCCGGGGTGTTCATCGCGGGGGCGATCGTGACGGCCGGGCGCGGCAATGGGCACGCGACGATCATCGAGGTGACGAGCGGGGGAGCGTGGGCGACCGAAACGGTGCTGATCGCCGAGAGCGGCACCCGCACCGTCACGTTGCCGAACGGATGGTCGCCGCTCAACGGAAGCTTCTCCTTCGTCGAGGACTCCGGCGCCCCGCTCACGTTCCGGCCCGACCGCGACAGCACCGATGTCGTCTTCGAGATCGATACCGGCAGCGCCGGTTCGGCCATCGTGACCGGACCCGCCGGCCAGTACGACGAGGCGCTGGCGATCACCATCGCGGCGACCTCGGTGGACTCGATCTCGGGAACCGTCACGAACCGGTCGGGGGCCGACCTGGTCGAGACCGTTGCGATGATCGGCGGCAACCTGACCGAACTCGGTGACCTCGGCGACGGTCAGACGGTGGACTGGGAGATCGACCTGACCGGACTCGCCCGAGCGCAACTTCCGGAGCTGCGCCGCTGGAACGTCGAGGACTTCAACGACTTCGGGTTCAACAATCGTGCGGAGCTTCGGGATGGTCCGATCAACGGGGCGTCGTGGATCGAGTTCAGATCGACGGCGGTCGGGACCGCAGCGCCGAACGGGCTGGTCACGATCGTCGGCTGGACGCGTGACGCCGAGGGCATCACCAACGGCGGGACCGGGCGGACCGCCTTCGTCGTGCGGTCGCCGATCCCGGCGATCGGCGACGTGTCTGCGGCCAGCATCCGCCAGTTCACCCACCAGGCGCCGGCCTCCAACTTCGGTGACTTCGGCCCGATCGACTTCGGTGCCGGCTCGATCATCGTGACGAGCCACGTGCGTCCCGAGGGCGCCGACACCACCGACATCGGTTTCGACATGCGCGCCGACGTCTCGCAGATCCGGGTGTGGGTGAACGACGAGTGGCGGGCGCTCGACGTGGGGGCCGATGGGCGACAGGTCGTGCGGGTCCCCGCGGACGCGTGGGACGGTGACGAGCTTCGTGCCGAGTACACGATCGCCGAGTTCTTCGGCGAACCCGGCCAGGTCGACCGACGGCTCGTGAGCGCGGGGGTCACCGCGCTCGACGCGGAGCTCCTGCCGGCCGGTGAGCGATCCGATCGAGAGGCGTTCTTCGACGGCGGTGTCATGGAGGAGGAGTTCTTCGAAGGCGGCGAGTCCGAGATCGGCGCCGACACGGTGGTCGAGTTCGAGGTCGGCGAGACATTCGATGCTGAGGGGTTCCTCGAGAACAGCCACGATCTGTGGCGTATCGAGTTGACCGAAGGCCAGGAGGTGCGGGTCGGGATGTTCGCCGACGGCGGCGCCTTCGGCGGTGGCCAGCTCGACCCCGAGCTGATCGTCAGGGGCCCCGATGGCCAACAAGTCGCCCAGAACGACGACTTCCGCAACTGTTGTGACAGTCGGGTCGACTTCCGGGCCGACACCGACGGCGAGTACGTGATCGAGACCCGTCAGCTCGGCGGGTTCGGCGGTTTCGGGAGCTACACGGTGACCATCGAGGTGGAAGGAGGCGACGAATGAGCGAGCAACAGCCACCTCCGCCGAAGCCAAACCAGAGCCCGACGTCGATCGGCGATGCGACCGTGGCGGCCCCGGTGTTCGTCGGGCCGATGGACGCGCCCGAGGTCGACGACGCCATCGTGCGAACGTCCGAGCTCACCAAGCGATACGGCGGCCTGATCGCGGTCAACGCCGTCAATCTTGCGGTCCCCCGCGGCTCGATCTACGGGCTGATCGGGCCAAACGGCGCGGGCAAGACGACGCTGATGACAATGATCTGTTCGTTGCTGACGCCGACGAGCGGTTCGGTGTCGGTCGATGGTGCCGACCCGTCGGTCGACGCCGGCGCCGTCCGGCAAAAGACCGGCTACATGCCCGACGGTCTCGGCGTCTACGAAGGACTCGACGTCGGCGGCTATCTCGAGTTCTTCGCCGCCGCCTACAAGATCCCGCGCGACGAATGGCCGCCGCTCATCGAGGGACTGCTCGAGCTCGTCGATCTCGAGGTGAAGCGCGATGCCGCGGTCAACTCGCTGAGTCGAGGCATGAAGCAGCGCCTGTCGCTGGCTCGGTCGTTGGTCCACGACCCCGATCTGCTCATCCTCGACGAACCGGCCTCTGGTCTCGATCCGCGTGCGCGGGTGGAGCTGCGTGAGTTGCTGTGGCAGTTGCAGTCGATGGGCAAGACGATCATCGTGAGCTCGCACATCCTCACCGAGCTCCAGGAGATCTGCACGCACGTCGGCATCGTCGAAGCCGGCCGCCTTCTGGCCGAAGGGTCGCCCGAGGACATCTCGACTCGATCCGGGGTCGGTCGCCGGATCGAGGTCGCCTTTGTCGACGGGACCAAAGAGGTCTTCGAGGTTGCCGACGCGGCGGCGCAGGCGGAGCTGTTGCGTCGCTTGGTGGTCGACGACGAGCGCATCGTGCTCGAATTCCGTCAGCTCGCCGCGGGCCTCGAAGACGTGTTCATGGACGTGACACAGGGGATCGTGCAATGAGCGGCATCTCTCTTCGGGACAATCCGGTGCTGCGCCGCGAGCTCATCGAGCGGATGCGTGGCGCGAAGGCGGTTGCGTTCTTGACGATCTGGTTGGCGTGTCTGACCGGCATCTGCGTGCTCGCGTACCTCGGCACGGTCGCGATCAACGACGGGTTCGGGGTCGACATCGGCCAGCTCGGTCGGGTGGGTCGCGAGATCTACGAGTGGGTCCTGTTCGGGATGTTGCTCCTGATGCTGTTCTTCGTGCCGGGTCTGACGGCCGGCGCAATCACGGGTGAACGCGAACGCCAGACGCTGGTGCCGCTGCAGGTGACCTTGATGCGCCCGGTCGACATCGTGCTCGGCAAGTTGTCTGCCGCACTGGCCTTCCTCGTGTTCCTGGTGGTTGCGGCGCTGCCGCTGTTGTCGGTGTCGCTGCTGGTGGGCGGCGTGGGCGTGTTCGACATGGTGCGAGGGCTCGGGATGTTGCTCTTCACCGGACTGGTGTTGGGCTCGGTCGGGGTGTGGATCTCTTCGCAAGTCAAGCGAACGACGTCGGCGACCGTGCTCAGCTACGCCGTGGCGTTGGTGTTCACGATCGGCAGCTTCGTGGCGATGGCGATCATCGCGATCATCCAGGCCGCGCTCGATCCGTTCGACGACGTCGACGTCCCGGAGTCGCTGCTCGCGTTCAATCCCTTCGGTGGCATCGGCAGCGCCTTGCCGAGCGCCGGCGGAAACTTCAGCGGCGACACGTCGACCCCGTTTGGCGGGATCCGCAGTCTGATCAGCGAGCTCGACGGCAACCGGAACTTCAACGAGAACGGCTTCGCCGTGCCGGACACGAGTCTGGTGTGGTTCTTGTACGTGCTGGTCGGGATCGCGGTGTTTGCGTTTGCGACGTGGCGGGCGACGAAGAACGTATCGACTCCGGCAGAGACCGAACGATGAGCGCTGGCGTCGACGGGCTGCTCCGACGGGGACGGCGCCGTCTCCGGTCGGTGTGGTTGTCGGCGACCACCCACGAGCTCGGTCCGGTGGTAGCGGGCGTCGCGGTGGCGATCGCCGCGCTGGCCTGGGTTCGGCCGTGGGCGTGGCCGGAGCGTGCGGCGATGGCCGTGGTCGTGGTATCGGCCGGGGCGGCACTCGTGTGGGCGTTTGGCCAGCGCGTGTCGGACACGACCGTGGCCCGGGCGCTCGATCGGGGTCTGGACACCGATGACGCGCTCGTGTCTGCGCTGCAGTTCTCGCCGACGGATTCGTTCGGTCCGCGCATCCACGCCCGTGCCGAGCGGTTCGCAGACGCAGACGTCCGCACGGCGATGCCGATGCCGTGGAACCCGAAGCGTGCTGGACTGATCGCCGGGCTGTTGCTGGTGCTGGTGGCGGCGATCGTGATTCGCAATCCGCAGGACGACGTGCGTGACCAGCAGGCGATCGACGCGGAGCGAGTCGAGGCGGTCGCCGAGGATTTCGACGAGCGGGCCGACGAGCTCGCGCTGGAGGAGACGCCCGAGGCCGACGCGTTGGCGGAGGAGCTGCGGGCGTTGGCCGAATCGTTGCGGCAGGCCGACGACCTCGACTCTGCGATCGGCGAGCTGGAGCAGACCCAGGAGGACCTCCTGCGATCGCTCGACGCGGATGCGTTGGCGGAGCGGGCGGCGGCGCAGGGGCTGGAGCGCACGCTCGATGCCAACCCGTTGCCGACGGCGGGTGCGCAAGCGGCGGAGACGGCTGCGGCGCAGTTGTCGGCGTTGGCTTCGGAGCTGGGGTCGCTGGACGCACAGGAGCAGGCGGCGTTGGCGGAGCGGCTGGAGCGACTGGCCGAGACGCAGTCGGCAGGCGATCCGGAGACGTCGGAGGCGTTGGCCGACGCGGCCGCGGCCCTTCAGGCGGGGGATCTGGCGGCTGCAGCGGCGGCGTTGCAGTCGGCGAGCGCGTCGGCTGCCGAGGCGGCCCAATCGGCTCAGGCCACGGCCGAGACCGCCGCGGCGGCCGCGGCTGCCGGCCAGGCCGCTGACGAACTGGCCGACCCGGCGTCGGGCGAAGGCCAGGGTCAGGGTGAAGGCGAAGGTCAGGGTCAGGGCGAGGGCGAGGGCGAGGGCCAGGGTCAGGGCGAGGGCCAGGGTCAGGGTCAGGGTCAGGGTCAGGGTGAAGGCCAGGGTCAGGGCCAGGGCGAGGGCCAGGGTCAGGGCCAAGGTGGCGGGCAGGGCATGGAGGCGACCGGCGAGAATCCGTCGGGTCGCGCCGGCAGCAATCCCGATGTCGCCGGGAGCGGCGAGATGGGCGAGGGCATCCAGGCTCCGCCCCCGGACACGCCGGTGCTGATCCCGCGCGGGATCGATGACGACACCGCTTCGGCCGACGTGGATGTCACCGGCGACGGGACGACGCAGAGCGATCAGCGCGTCGAGGGCCCGACCGGATCGGGCACGGCCACGGTGCCGCTCGAATCGATCGCCAACGACTTCGCCGATCGGGCGAGCGACGCCCTCGACGGCACGAACATCTCCGGGTCCGAGGCGACCACCGTCAACGACTACTTCAACCAGATCTCCCAGGGGGACCGATGAGTTCGATCGAGACCATCACGCCGGAGCGGTATGCCGAGGTGGCTGCCACGATCGAGGCGGAGGTCGGCCGGGTCATCGTTGGCCAGACCGACGTTGTGCGGTCGGTGTTGTTGGCGTTGTTGTGCGAGGGTCATGTGTTGCTCGAAGGTGTGCCCGGCCTCGGCAAGACCAAGTTGTTGACCACGTTGGCGCACGTCGTGTCGCTCGACTTCGGACGGATTCAGTTCACGCCCGATCTGATGCCGGCCGATGTCACGGGCACCCAGGTGCTCGACGCCGACGACGATGGTTCGCGCACGTTCGTGTTCCGTCCGGGTCCGGTGTTCAACGGGTTGGTGCTGGCCGACGAGATCAACCGGGCGACCCCCAAGACGCAGTCGGCGTTGCTCGAGGCGATGGCCGAGCGGTCGGTCACGGTTGCGGGCACGACGCGGTCGCTCCAGCGGCCGTTTCTGGTGATGGCGACGCAGAACCCGATCGAACAGGAGGGCACGTACCCGCTGCCCGAGGCCCAGCTCGACCGGTTCTTGTTCAAGGCGGTCGTGCCATTTCCGAGTGCTGATGACCTGGCCGACATCGTGTCGCGGACGACGGGCGCTGCCGAGGCCACTCCGTCGGTCGCTGCGGACGCGGCGACGTTGCAGGCGATGATCGAGCTGACTCGGGAGGTCCCGGTCGCGGACGACGTCGTGCGCCATGCCGTCGATCTCGTGGTGGCGACCCACCCCGATCAGGACGCCGCGATCGACCCGATCCGCACCTACGTGCGTGCCGGCGCGTCGCCGCGCGGTGCACAGGCGTTGATCCTTGGGGCGAAGGCGATGGCCCTGCTCGACGGGCGGCCGTCGGCGTCGTCCGATGATGTCCGGTCGTTGGCGTCGGCGGCACTTGGCCACCGGCTGGTGCTCGGGTACGAAGCGGCGGCCGATGGCCGCTCCCGTGGCGATCTGATCGGCGAGCTTCTGGAGGCGGTCCCGGCACCGGGCAGCGGGGTTCGTGGTGCTCCATGAGCTCCGCACGCCGGAGGTGCTCGGCGCTCTCGAGCGGATGCAGCTCGGGTCGCGGCGTCGTCTCGCGGGTCAACTCGTCGGCGGACACCGGTCGACCCGTTACGGCAGCTCGCTCGACTTCGCGGACTTCCGGGAGTACCAGCCGGGCGACGACTACCGCCGGATCGATCACCTTGCGCTGGCGCGGTTCGACCAACTGCTGATCCGGTTGTACGACGCCGAGGACGACCTGACGGTTCGTCTCGTGGTCGACACGTCGGCGTCGATGTCGACGGACAACAAGTTGCAGCGAGCGGCCGAGATGGCGGGCGCCCTCGGATTTGTGGCGTTGACCAGACGGGATCGGGTCGAGTTGCACGTGCCGGGCCAGACGCCGCTGCGATGCAGCGGCCGGTCGGGGGTGGCGGCGCTGTTCGAGCGGTTGGAAGGCCTCGAGGCGGGCGGCCAGGGGTCGCTGTCGAAGACGGCGGCGGAGGTATTGGCCCGCCAGCGCGGGCCGGGAATGACCGTGGTCTGTTCGGATCTGCTCGAGCCCGATTGGGACGTTGCGTTGCATCGCTTTCCGGCGCGGGGCGCAGAGACGGTGGTGCTGCACACGCTCGGCCGTGGCGAGCTCGACCCGGAGGAGTTGGGTGATGTCGATCTGGTCGACGTCGAGACCGGGCATCGGGTGGCGCAGACGCTGACGCCCGGTCATCTCGAGGACTATCGGGAGCGTCTGGACGACTGGCTCGATCAGGTCGAGACGGCGTGCCGGCGCCTGGGCGCGAGCTACGCGTTGGTCGACACTCGGGTGCCGTTGCGCACGGTCTTGTTGGGCGGGCTTCGGCGGGCCGAGGTGGTGGCGTGAGCTTCGCCAACCCGCTCGGGCTGCTGTTTCTGCTGGCGGCGATCCCGATCATCGCGATCCATCTCCTCAAGCCTCGGCGGGCGGAAGTGGTCGTGTCGTCGTCGATGTTGTGGGAGGAGCAGACGGTGGGAGCGACGGCGGCGTCGCCGTGGCAGCGCCTCCCGCCGACGCTGTTGCTCTTGTTGCAGTTGCTGCTCGTCGTGCTGGGGGCGTTGCTCTTGGCGGACCCGACGACGCGGGCGGAGACCGGTCTCGCCGAGCACACGGTCGTCGTGCTCGACACGTCGGCGTCGATGGGATCGATCGACGGGTCGCCGGATCGCCTTGCGGACGCCAAGACCGAAGCGATCGCCCTGCTCGACGAGATCCCGCGCGGCGGTCGAGTCTCGCTCGTGACCGCGGGGCCGACGCCACGCGTGCGAGTCAGCGGCACGACCGACTCGGCTGCGTTCGAAACGGCGGTGCGGGCGGTTCGGCTGGCCGACGGGCCAGCGGATCTGCGGGCGGCGATGGCGTTGGCCGACGGGCTCGAGACGCCCGACGCACAGCTCGGGATCGTGTTGATCTCTGATGGCGCGCACCGCGACTTCGAGTTGGCGGCTCTGCCCACCGGAGTGTCGCATCGGTTGGTGGGGACGTCCGACGTCAATCACGCGGTGACGAGCCTTCGGGTCGAGCGGACCGACGCCGGGCTCACCGCAATAGCGGTGTCTGAGGTGACCGGTGGAGGACGGGTGGAGGCGCCGCTGCGCTTCGACGTCGACGACGTCACCCAGGCGGTGATCGACGTCGTCATCGAGCCGGGCTCGCCCACGATCACCGAGGTCGCATTGCCCGACGGCGAACGCATCGTCGCCCGGCTTGGCGGCGACGACCTGTTGGCGATCGACAACACCGCCTACGCGGTGACCCGGTCGCGGACCGAGCTGGCGGTCGCGGTCGAGGGCGATCTCGACCCGTTCCTCGAGACGCTCCTGTCCGTCGTGCCGGGGATCACGATCGTGGACCCGGCCGTGGAAGAACCGGAGGTGTCGATCTTCTCGGGCGTCGACGTGCCCGACGACATCACCCGGCCGTTCCTCGCGATCGCGCCGCCTTCGGGGTCGCCGGGTGTGGAGGTGGTCGGCGAGTCGGACAATCCGGCCGTGACGCTCGTGCGATCGTCCGATCCGTTGCTCACCGGCCTCGACCTGTCCCGGTTGCGGATCGTGAATGCACAACAGGTGGACGCACCGGCCGCCGAGGTGCTGGTGGGCGCCGAAGGTGTGCCGCTGGTGCTACGCGGCAGCCGCGGCGGCGTGCCGTATCTGTATCTGAGCTTCGCCGTGGGCGATTCGACGCTGCCGGTCGAGTTGGCCTTCCCCGTGCTCGGCCAGCGGATCCTCGAGGAGCTGAGCGGTTCGGTTCGGATCCCGCCCGCGCTCGAGGTGGGCGATCCGATCGTGCCTCCGGTCGGCCGTGACGCGACCGTGGTGGCACCCAACGGCACCGAGCGTCTTCGCCCCGCCGGGTCGGGTGCGATCGTCGCCGACCGGCCGGGCTTTTGGACCGTCGCCCCCGACGGGGGTGCCGTCCGCACGATCGCCGTGTCGTTGGGACCCGACGAGAGCGCCATCGACCCACTGCCGGTCGCCCCAACCGATCCTCGCCCGCTTCGTCCGGGCGAGGAGCCGCCCCGGTCGGCGACGTCGTGGCGATGGGTCGTCGCGCTGGTCGCCCTCGCCATCGGCGTGTGGGAGTTCGTCGAGTCGCGGCGTCGCCGGGGCGTACCGAAGCGTCAGTGGCGAGTCGCCAACGGTCTGCGGATCGTGTCGGCGGCGTTGTTGGTGGGGGCGCTGCTGGGCGCGTCGATTCCGCTGCGGTCGAACGAGGTGGCGACCGTGTTCGTGCTCGACCGCAGCGACTCGGTCGGCCGTGCCGGGGCCACGCTCGGGTCGAACGCCGCGCAGCAGGCGGCCGACGCCGCGCCGGACGACGCCCGCCTCGGCATCGTGGTGAGCGCCGATGGTGCCCGGATCGAACAGCTTCTCGTCGACGCCGATCAGGTGACCGGTTTCGCGACCGCGTCGATCGACGGTGATCGCAGCGACCTCGCGTCGGGGCTTCGCCTGGCGGGTGCCGTACTTCCCGACGACGCGAAGCGGCGGATCGTCGTGGTGTCCGATGGCCGCACGACGACCGGCGACGCCGACGCCGAGGCGTTGGCTCTCGGCGAACGCGGGATCCCGGTCGACTACCTGGTGCTCGATTCGACGGCCGGCGCCGACGCAGCGGTGATCGGCATCGACACGCCCGGCTCGGTCGACGAGGGAGCGAGGATCCCGATCGAGGTCACGGTCGAGTCGACCCTGCAACAACCGGCGCTGGTGACATTGCGTCGTGACGGCGAACCGGTGGCGACGATCGACGTCTTGCTCGAACCCGGCCTCAACACGGTGACCTTCACCGACGAACCCGACCGAACCGGCGTCGTCGACTACTCGGCGACCGTCGACACGGCCGGCGACACGCGTGCCCAGAACGACACGGCCCGAACGATCGTCGACGTCGACGGGCCCGCCCAGGTGCTGCTCATCGAGGGCACCGCAAACGCCGGCGATTCGCTGGCGACGGCGCTCGAATCCTCCGGACTGCAGGTGGACGTCATCGACGCGACGGCCGTGCCGGGCCTCGACGACCTGATCGCCTACGACTCGATCGTGCTGGCCGACGTGTCGATCGACCAGCTGTCGAACGACCAGGTGCAGTCGTTGGTGACGGCCACCCGGCAGCTCGGCCGCGGCCTGGTGACGGTGGGCGGTCCCCAGTCGTACGGGATGGGCGGCTACCGCGACTCCGAGCTCGAAGCGGTATTGCCGGTGATCAGCGACGTGCTTGATCCGATGCGTCAGCGGCAGGTGGCGCAGGTGATGGCGCTCGACACGTCTGAGTCGATGGGCGAGTGTCACTGCGCCGACGGCTTCATGGAACCGACGGGCGACGAGGGCGGGGTCAACAAGACGGCGATCGCACGTGCGGGAGCGGCCCGGGCGATCGCCAACCTGAACGCCAACGACGAGATCGGCGTGTTGGCGGTGGACACCCAGGAACGGTGGCTGATCGACCTGCAGCAGCTGCCGGCCGACGACGTGATCGACGCCGGTCTTGCGCAGGCGGTGCCGTCGGGCAACACCGAGTTGTCCGACACGTTGCCGACGGCCGCCGACGCGCTTCGGGCGTCCAACGCCGGGCTGAAGCACATCATCTTGTTCACCGACGGGTTCACGTCCGAGGGCGACCTGGCGTTGATGCGGCGCCAAGCCGAAGACATCCGGGCCGACGGCATCACGATCTCGGTGGTGGCGACTGGCGAAGGCGCCGCACGTGAGCTTGCGGCGATCGCCGAGGCTGGCGGAGGCCGCTTCTATCCGGGCCGAGACCTGACCCGCATCCCGGAGATCCTGGTGCAGGAGTCGGTGTTGGCGTCTCGGCAGTTCATCACCGAAGGCGAGTTCTTGCCGATCGTGACGGACACGTCTCCGGTGGTGGACACGCTGGTCGAGTCTCCGCCGTTGCTCGGCTATGTGGCGACGACGTCCAAGACGACGAGTCGCACGCTGTTACGCATCGGCCCCGAAGAGGATCCGTTGCTCGCGTCATGGCAGGTAGGCCTCGGCCGGGTGACGTCGTGGACGAGCGACGCGAATCCCCGCTGGTCGCAGTTGTGGACCGATTGGGACGGGTACGTGTCGTTCTGGAGTGGCGTGGTGCGAGACACCTTCCCGGTTCAGGGCGGTGGTTCGGTGCGGACCGTCGTGGATGGCGACACGTTGACGATTCGGGCCGAGGCGGAGCCGGGTCAGACCCGGCTGGACGCGGTGGTGACGTCTCCGGACGGAAATCTCAGCGACGTGCGCTTGCGGGAGGTCGCTCCTGGCGTGTTCGAAGGGTCGGTCCGCGCCGACGGCGCCGGCAACTACGCGGTGGGGGTGCGTGGCGACAGTGGCAGCGGCGAGTCGATCGTCGGCTCGTCGATCGCGTCGGTGTCGTATGCGGCGGAGTATCGACCGGGTGACGCAGACGAGTCGGCGTTGGCGCGGATCAGCGAGCTCTCGGGCGGTCGGGGTGCGATCTCGGCGGTCGACGCGTTCGATGGCGATGGCCTGGTGGCGGGTCGGCGCTCGATCGAGCTCGCGACGTGGTTTCTGCTCGGCGCCGCGTTGGCGTGGCTGGTGGCGGCGATCCTCAGCCGGTTGTGGTTGCGCCGCGCGGGCGTGACTGCGACCGAACGGCCCGCCTCGACACCGACCCCCCGAGCCCGTCCGCAACGCACGACCCGAACCGAACCGCGTTCGCGGGCCGATGCTCGCTCCCCAGCGGCCACCGAGCCGCCACCGTCCGCCGGCCCGCTACCACCGCCCCCCGCCGAGCCCGAGGCAACCCCGGCCGAGGAGCCCGAAGCCGCGAGCTCCGCCACGGTGAACGAACTCCTCCGCGCCCGCCGCGAGAAACGAGGCGACTGATGCGGCCCAGCTCTGCATTGCGGATCTGGCTGGTCGGGTGTTCATTCGACCTACGGTTGCAGTGATGGAGCAGCTTGCGCTGGGCGACCGCTGCACGTGGCGCTTCACGGCCACTGGTCCGATATTCAGGGTGTATCGGCGCGTGTATGGCGTGCAGCTGGTCGTGGTTTCCGTTGGCGCCATTGGCTACCCGACCTTGGTGTCGCCCGCGTTCGCTCTGGCGGGCTGGCTCGTGTCGGGACTGGTCTTTCTTGTTCGAAGGTTTCCGTTCGTGGCAATCCAGAGGTCCGCAGATGATCGAAGGACGGTGCTTATCCGCAACTGGACCCGCGTCCATTCGCATGCAATTGACGCCGATTGCAGGCTCTCGTTCGAGCGCAAGAGATTGATCAACTCCTCCTACGTGTACAGGGTCCACCTTGACTGTGGTGACGCGAAGATACGCAGCGCGGCACGAATCGAAGCTGACACGGTCAGCGGTGCTCGTGAGGGAACGCTCGTTTCCATGTGGATCGATGCCGGTGGCCGAGTCGAAGGCCCGGTTCCCTCGTCTTAGCCTGCTGTCGGGTCGGTGCGGTGGTTCTTGTGTGGTGAGAATCTGGGGTGCCGGAGCGGCCGTCGGCCAAGGGCCTGTCCCAGACAGTGACGCAGGCCTCCGCCTGTCAACGGATGCTGACATCGTCGTGATGTTGGTGTCCGATGACATCGAGTGGATGTAGGTGTACCCTGACATCATGTTGATCTCGAATCTGGGTGAGCTCGGGGCAATCATCCGGCGACTCCGAACTGACCGCGGCCTGACGCAAAGTCAGCTCGCCGAGCAGGCCAAGGTGTCCAGGTTCTGGATCGTGCAGATCGAGTCGGGCCAGATCGACAATCCCCAGGTCCAACAGATCATGCGCACGGTCACGGCGCTTGGTTTCTCGCTGTCGATTGAACCGACGCCGCAACCAGGCTCGGTGCTCGACGACATCGTCGAAAGCCACTTGGGATGAGCGACCGACTCAACGTGTGGATCGGTGACCGACACGTGGCGGTCGTGGAGCCCACAAGAACCGGAACCTCGGTCATCGTGACCTACACCGACGAACACCTTGCCGACCGCCAGGCCACCCCACTGTCGCTCGCCATGCCAGTCCAGGGCCGTCGCTACCGGGGTTCGAAGGTCGACGCGTATCTTTGGGGCTTCTTGCCGGATGACGCGGCGACTCTTGCGCAGTGGGCTCGTGAGGCGGGGACGTCACGAGACGACATCCTCGGGATTCTTGCCCACGTCGGTAATGACGTCGCGGGGCCGCGCAGTACGTGCCGTCAGGTGAGACGCCGGAGGAGGCCGATCCGGGTTCGATTGAGTGGGTTGACGAGGCCTACATGGCGGCGCGTCTCGACGAGCTCGACCGCACGAGTACGGCGTGGCGACCGATCGGGCAGGGGTGGAGCCTTGCGGGAGCACAGCGCAAGCTGGCCATGTACCGCGACTCCCAAGGACGTTGGGGCATTCCTTCAGGCGCCACGCCGACGACCCACATCATCAAGCCGGCGATCGCCGGATTCGCAGACCACGATCTGAACGAGCACCTCTCCATGGCGACGGCGGCGCGGATGGGGTTGTCGGCGGCGTCATCATCGCTCGAGCGGTTTGGTGAACGGACGGCCCTGGTGGTGACCCGTTACGACAGGGTCCGCGCTCCCGATCAAACGGTGCAACGTGTGCATCAGGAAGACATGGCTCAGGCTCTGGGGGTGCATCCAGAGATGAAGTACGAAGCAGATGGAGGCCCCTCCATCGCCGACATCGGAGCAGTCATCCGCACCTACTCGTCAGCGGCCGAGGCTGACGTCGCGCGATTCAGAGACGCCTTGATCTTCAACTGGCTCATCAGGGGACCAGACGCACACGCAAAGAACTACAGCATGCTTCTGTCCGGACAGGACGCCCGGCTCGCGCCGCTCTACGACGTTGCTTCGGATGCGCCGTATCCGGCAAGGCGACGGCAGAAGCGTCTGGCTCACCGGATCGGCGGAGAGGGTCGCCCGACGTGGATCAGGGAACGCCACGATCGAGCGAATCCACGAGCTGCACGCCATGCTCGCTCAGGCAGTGAACGAGGCGGTCGACGCGGCGGTGTCGGCCGACGATCGACTCGCTCAGGCGGTCAATCAGATTGCATCAGCGATCACGAATCACGCCGATCACGTGGTCAACGCACGTCTTCACGCAGACACCGGCGGAGACTAAGGCGGTGGTCTGGCGCTGAGTCTTCATTCCGCTTCTCGTCAGCTGAGTTGAGTTTGGGACATCGGGGCTGATCGCAGACCCGTGCTGTCGCAAGTTTGCAGTGCTTCGGAGTGACTCCGTTGAGTCGGTCGCGTCGAGGACTCGGTCGGCCAAGTGAATTTTGGGCAAACAGGCCACATCGGGTTTTGGTTTGTGGTAGGACGTAATGGATACCGGGCGGATGGCTTGGTTGCGGTCTCGGCGTGTGGGTCGGGGTCGGCGGATTACATGGGGGATACGGCATGTTTGTCGTTCGGCGACGGCTCTTTGCTCTTGTGGTGGCGG
>JAHDCX010000003.1:0-81379 GCA_020629635.1 Acidimicrobiales bacterium
CCGCCACCACAAGAGCAAAGAGCCGTCGCCGAACGACAAACATGCCGTATCCCCCTATGTGATCAAGGACCAAAGTGGTCCGCCGTGGTCACGTTCTTAGCACAACCGGACGCCCAGATGCGCCGATCCGAACCGCACCAACTCAGAGGTAGCGGACGCCGTGGCGAAGGCTGCCTTCGATGCGGCCGACGACTTGGCCGAAGCGGCGGATCCAGAGTCCGCGGCGGCCGGGATCGAGCAGGTATGGCATCCGCGTCAACGACCAGATCCAGTCACGAACCGTGTCTGCGGTTGACCGGCCAGCCAGACCTTCGGCTCGGTAGTCGCCATACAACTGGGCCATCGATCGGCCGCTTCGCCGCGCCTGATCGAAGATTCCCCGCGTCGTCGTTCGATGGCGATAATCGATCACCGCATCGGGCGCCCATCCGATCGAGTGACCGGCAGCCGCGGCGCGCCAGCTGAAGTCGATGTCCTCAGACGTCTCGTAGTCGACGCGCATCCCGCCGAGTGCGTCCCAGACATCTCGACGGACCGCCAGATTGCATGACGCGGCGAACGGCCGAAACCCCGACGGCGCAGGCAGGCCATGAGCGGATGGACTGGGCCGGCTACGGCGCTCCAGGTCGTTGAGTCGTTGGTCGTCGAGTCGACCCCCGACAACTCCATGGCCGACGAGTCCCGTCAGCAGGGCGGCCATCCATCCGGGCCTCACCTGATCGTCGGCGTCACAGAAGAGCAGGTCGGCCGATCCCGCATGGATCGCCCCCACGTTGCGTGCGGGCCCCGCACCAGGTGTGTCGCTCGCGTCGACGACCGTGATGTCGAGACCCGGCCGGTCGTGGCACGCAGAGACCAGATCGTCGGTGCTGCCGTTGTCGGCCACGATCACCGTCACCGCCTCGCCACCGCGACCGTCGAGGAGTGACGTCGCGTCGGCGGCGAGCGCATCGAGTTGCGCGCCGATCGTCGACGCGCCGTTTCGGACAGGGATCACCACGGCGAACTCGCGGGTCATGGCGCAAATACCCGATGCCGGAACGAGCCCTGGAGCCGTCCAAACCGGCGGCCCGCTCGCCGCGCCCAGGTCGCGCGTCGGCTGGCGTCTCGAGAGATCGGCGCACGGGTGAGGATCCACCACCAGTCCTTGGCCGCACGTCGGAGCTCGTCTGGCGGCAGAGCTCGTCCGTCGCCGTGTCGTGACCAGAGCATGGCCTGGCTTGCGCCGTACGCCTTGGCCTGCCCCCACACGGCATCGGGATCGTCACGCAAGCGGAGGTGATAGATGGCCCGGGGTTCGAAGACGGGTTCGATCCCGTGTGCACGTGCTCGCAGCACGAAGTCGAAGTCCTCGCCCGTCGCCAGCAGCGCCTCGTCGTTGCCGCCCACGAGATTCCAGACATCCACCCGCACCCCGCACGCTCCCGCGCACACGGGCATGCCGAAGAGGGTTTCGAGCTTCGACGCCTGAAAGGTGGTTCGGCCAGCGGAGGTGTCGCTGGCGTTGAGCCGTTCGTACTCGAAGGCGGGGGCGACGATCGGGTGCGTGCCGAGGGCGTCGAGCATTGCCGAAGCCCAGGATTCGGCAACGACGTCGTCGTCGTCGCAGAAGGCCACCTGGGGTGCTCGCGCTGCGGCGACACCCTGGTTGCGGGCGTGCGCGAGACCCGGACGGGTGGAGGCGTCGATCACCCGAGCGACCGTCGGGAAGGTCGTGGCCTCGAAGACGGCGACGGTCGAGTCGGTGCTGCCGTTGTCGACGAGCAGGATCTCCCAGGGCCGATCGATGTCCTGGCCAGCCAGTGCGTCGAGTTGGTCGGCGATGGTGCGCTCGCCGTTGCGTGAGCACAAGATGACGCTGAGCTCGGGAGCGACGTCTGCCGACATGACGCCGATCGTACGCTCGGGGCGACCTGAGTCGAACGACTCAGGTGTTGCAGTGTCGAACGACTCAGGTCGAGCAGGGCCGAACGACTCATGGTGGGCACCCGCGTGCCGACGAGCACGGTATGCACGTGTTGGTCACCGGCGGCGCCGGTTTCATCGGTTCGAATCTCGTCCGCGAGCTCGAGACGCACGGTCACCATGTGGCCGTACTCGACGACCTCTCCACCGGCCACGAGTCGAACCTCGACGGCACGTCGGCCGAGTTCGTCCACGGATCGATCCTCGATCGCACGACCCTCGATGGGCTCGTTCGCTCGGCCGACGCGATCGTGCACCTCGCCGCCCGTTCCTCGGTGCCCCGTTCGCTCGACGACCCGATCGCCTCCCACGAGGTCAATGCCGGTGGCACGCTGAACGTGTTGGAGTCGGCGCGCCTCGTGTCGGGCGCATCGACGCAACGACAGGTCATCGTGGCCTCGTCGTCGTCGGTGTACGGCGCCAACGCCGAACTTCCCAAGCGGGAGTGGTCGCCGACTCGGCCGATGAGTCCCTACGCCGCCTCGAAGCTCGCCGCCGAGTCCTACACGCTCGGCCATCGCAGCTCGTTCGACCTGCCCACCGTGGCATTCCGATTCTTCAACGTGTTCGGCCCGAGGCAGATGCCCGGGCACGCGTACGCGGCGGTGATCCCCGCATTCATCCATGCCGCACTGACCGGGACGACGCTGACCGTCCATGGTGACGGAACCCAATCGCGTGACTTCACTCCGGTGGCGACGGTCGTCGCCACCCTGCGGACCGCAGTCGAGTGCCAGATGTCGTCGGCCGAACCGCTCAACCTCGCCTTCGGCCTGCGGATCACGCTCAACGAGCTGATCGACCGGTTGGCGACACTCGTCGACGCTCCCCTGCTCGTCGAACACGTCGAGAACCGTCGAGGCGACGTCCCGCACTCCCAAGCCGATCCAACGCTTCTCCGGGAGCACTTCCCCACGATCGAACCGACGTCGTTCGACGACGCGCTCCTCGCCACGGTCGACTGGATGCGCGGTCACCTCGCGTCGAGTTCGGACACCGTCGTCGATCTGGCGGCGTCCGAACGCTGATGGGCACGACGGCTGGCGCAGCACGGCGCAGCACGGGGCGGCTCCGCCTCGTCGACCTGGCGATCGTGTGCGCAACCGCACCGATCTGGGCGCCGGCGCTGGCCGTGTTGTCGGCGGTCGTGCTGGTCACGAGCGGCCGACCGGTCCTGTTTCGCCAGGAGCGGATCGGACGTCACGGCCGACCGTTCGTGATGCACAAGTTCAGGACCATGCGCACCGGCCCGAATCCGCTGGTGCCCGACCCCGACCGGATCACGCCGATCGGCCGGTGGCTCCGGCGCACCTCGCTCGACGAGCTGCCCCAGCTGGTCGACGTCCTCCGAGGCGACATGAGTCTCGTCGGACCTCGCCCGATGCTGCCGACCCAAGCCGACCGTCTGGACCGCCGACAGTCCGCTCGCCACGACACCCGCCCCGGCATGACGGGCATGGCCCAAACCCGGGGACGCAACCGGCTCGACTGGTCCGAACGCATCGAACTCGACCTGCGATGGACGACGACGGCGAGCGTGTCGGTGTACCTCGACGAACTCCGCCGAACCCCGTCGGCCGTGCTCGACCTCCGAGGCGTGACCGGCCACTCCACCGCTGATCGATTCGTCCGTGAGGGCACCGAATGAACTCGCCCCGCCTCCGCCCCGCCGCACCGGTCCCCGAAGTGGGTCCCGGCCAGAAGGCGACCCAAGCCACGCCCGCTCCCCGAGGCCGCACCGCGCAGGGGGTGATCATCGGCGCTGGCGGACACGGCCGAGAACTCGCCGACATCGTCCGCGAGATGGACGGACTCGACGTCGAGCTCCTGGGCATCGTCGACGATGGTGAGCCCGACCGTCTTCTGCTCGCACGCGGCGGTCTGCGCCTGCTCGGCAACACCGACCACCTTCGTGAACGCCTTGACCTCGTCGTGTGGATCGGCGTGGGCGCCCCGCACGTTCGGGCCCGGCTCGACGCCGAGTTCGGCGAACGAAGCAGCGGACCGCTCATCCACCCAACGGCGTCCGTCGGCAGCCTGTGCGACCTCGCACCCGGTGTCGTCGTCGCCCAGAACAGTGTGGTCACGACCAACGTGACCCTCGGCCGACACAGCCACTGCGGCGTCGGATCGACGATCTCCCACGACGTCCGGATCGGCTCGCACGTCACGATCTGCCCCGGCGTTCGGATCACCGGAGCGGTCGACATCGGCGACCGGGTGTTCGTCGGCGCTGGCGCCGTCGTCCTGCCCGGCATCCGCGTCGGCGACGACGCGTTGATCGGTGCCGGCGCAGTCGTCACCCGCGACGTCGCCGCCGGTGCCACCGTTGCCGGCGTCCCGGCACGTAGCGTCGACTGACGGACGCACTTCCGTCGTCCACGGCGGAGCAAGGCAGAGAAGTCATGGACGTGATCGACGAGGACCAGCTCGCGGCCGCCCTCGGTCTCCGACCGAGAGAAGTCGTCTCGCTCGTCGGCGGCGGCGGAAAGACGTCGTCGATGTTCGCCATCGCCCGCAGCCTGCCCGCCGGCGCGCTCATCACGACGACGACGAAGATGGGCGCCGAGCGCACCGGTGGCTTCCCGGTGCTGGTCGCTCCGACCGACGATCAGGTGCGGGCCGAGACCGCCCACCGAAGCGTGCTCGTCTGGGGCGGCGCGTCAGAGAAACGTGCGGTCGGCGTTCCTCCCTCGCAGTGCGATCGCTGGTCGGGCTTCGTCGACCAAGTGCTCGTCGAAGCGGACGGCAGTCGCGGCCGACCGTTCAAATCGCCGGAGAGCTTCGAACCGGTGATCCCGCAGCGGACCAGCCTGGTCATCAACTGCCTCGGAGTCGCCGCGCTCGGTCAGACGATCAGCGATGTGTGCTTTCGTCCGGACCGGGTTGCCGCCGTCGCCGGTTGCGGGGAGTGGGACCGGCTGACTCCCGCCCGAGCTGCCGCCGTGTTGCTGGACCGGCGTGGCGGACGAAAGGGCATCCCCGCGTTGGCCCGCCAGGCGATCGTGGTGACCGGCGTGACGCAACGCACCACCCATCACTTCGAGGAGTTGTCGATTGCGCTCGGCGACGACGTGACCGTGCTCGCTGTCGCACCGAACGGCCGCACCCGTGCGGACGCTCCCGACCTCGACCACTCGTGAGCTGGCGCTGATCAGACGAGGGTGATCGAGTCGACTCGCTCCTCGCCGGCGAGCATCGCCAGCGAATCTCTTGCGCGGTCCGGCGTGGAGTCGTCGAATCGCCCGAGCTGACCCGGCGCCAGGGGCGGGATCGCCACGTGGGAGATCAGCGGGTGGCTGCGGCGAATGTCGAGTTCGCCCTCGCCGACCAGGTCCTCGTGCAGCTTCTCTCCCTGCCGAAGACCGGTGAACTCGATGTCGACCGGACCCGGAGCGGCCACCGCGAGGCGACGAGCCACGTCGAGGATGCGGACGGGTTCGCCCATGTCGAGCACGAGCGCTTCGCCCCTCGACCCGACGGCAGCGGCCTGCACCACGAGCTGTGCGGCCTCGCTCGGCGTCATGAAGTAGCGGGTGACCTCGGGATGGGTGACGGTGATCGGGCCACCGGCCGCGACCTGGGCCCGAAACGCCTCGAGCACCGAACCTCGGGAGCCGAGTACGTTGCCGAAGCGCACGCTCACCCAATCGCCGTGCACCCGGTTGGCGTACCAGGCGGTGAGGAGCTCGGCGACGCGCTTGCTGTACCCGAGCACGCTGCTCGGCGACGCTGCCTTGTCGGTGGAGATGTTGACCACGTGGGTCGCGCCGACCTGCGCCGCGGCACGCAGCACGTTGTTGGTCCCGAGCACGTTCGTCTTCCACGCCTCGGTCGGATACATCTCGAGCAGCGGCAGATGTTTGAGTGCGGCGGCGTGAAACACCACGTGCGGTTGATGTTCGGCGAAGACGCTGGCGATCCGGCCGGCATCACGAATGTCGGCGACCACGAGGGTCCGCTCGTCGAGCAGGGCGCGACCTTCGAGCGACAGCTGCACACCGTGCAGACCAGACTCGTCCCGGTCGACCATGATCAGTGACTCGGGGCCGAAACGCGAGAGCTGACGGCACAACTCCGATCCGATGGAGCCTCCGGCGCCGGTCACGAGGACCCGGCGACCGGTCACATACGACGCGATCGCGTCGAGATCCATGTCGATGGCTCGGCGGCCGAGCAGGTCGTCGTCGGCGAGCTGACGAATGTCCTCGAGCCGAACGACACCATCAACGAGCTCCTGCGTCGGCGGGAGGATTCGCACGTCGAGACCGGCGTCTTCGGCAAGCGTCGCCACCTCTCGGATGACCGATGCGCCTGCGCTCGGGATGGCGATCAGCAGTGTGCGACAGCGCGTCGCACGAGCGACCGCGGCGAGGTCGTGTCGCCCCCCGGCGACCGGAATACCACCGAGTCGCAGGTTCTGTTTGCGGGGGTCGTCGTCGAGCATGGCGACCGGCCGATACCGCGAGTTCCGGTTGCGCTGCATGGCGGAGATCACTTGTGCCGCACCGTCGCCGGCGCCGAAGACCAGGACGGGCGCCAGATCGTCGACCCGGCCCGCCGGTCGTGGTGAGCGTTGTGCGCGATGGATCGCTCGCACCGCGCCCGCCGCGAACAAGGCGACAAACGGAGAGAGGGTGTCGAAACCGATCGCGACGCCTCGCCAGGCGAAAACGGTGCGGACGGACAGCAGGATTGCGCTGGTCGCTGCGGTGCAGGCCGTCAGCGCGACGGCTTCGTCGTAGCTCCCGATCCGCCAGCGTCCGCGGTAGAGGCCCGCAACGCTGCCGACCACGAGGTTGACCGCAACAGCAACCAACGACGCGGCCACGAGATGGCGAATCGACGTCCCGGCCGCCGCCGCGCCGATCGCGACGGCGCAGAACCAGATCAAGGAGTCGACCACGACACGGAGACTCCGGAGATCGGCGAAGACCCGACGGAGGCGTCCGACCCCCGAGGCGTTGCCGCCCCGGGGGGACGCGTGCCTACTCCGCTCGCGTTGAAATGTGTTGGCCATCCCCGCTCCGTCGGATGGGCCGAGCGGATCATGAGCTGCCGCTGGGTCAAAGTTCCTGCGGACCAGCGATGGGGGCCAAACGGCTCATGAGCGGGGCGTGTCGTCCGACCGGAACCCGATTGTCCGGAGCGTCCGGACGCTCGCCGCCCCACCAGCGGGCACACCGAATGACCATCACGCACAGCATCGACGACGTGCTCGTCATCGACACCGGTACCTCGCCGACAGAGAAACCGTCGCGTCATGATCCGATCGGCGCGATCGGGCTCGTGGCCGGACTCATCGTGGCCGGTCTCACCAGCGCTCAACCCACCGGGCTGCGCGCCTTCGACCTGATCGAGGTCGTCGCCGCGATGGCCGCCGTGGTCTGGTTTGGCTCTCGGGCTCGCACGCTCCCCCGAGCGATCGCCTCCGGACTGGCGTTCGCCGTCTCCGCCACCCTTGTCGCTCAGCTTCTGGCGTTGCTGTCGCTCGTCGGAGTTGCCTGGACGTTGCGCCACCGTCGGCACCGCACGGCCATCGACGCCGTCGTGGTCGCGCTGATCGGCCCCGCCCTCGCAACACAGGGCGAAGGGCTCCTCGGACCCGGGTCGAGCACCGCGATCGCCGTCGCGGTCGGGGCGCTTCTGATCGGTTCGGGATGGACCCGGACCTCGCGGAGGAAACGCCGTCGGTATCGACACGCCATCCGCTGGGCCACGATCGCCGTCGTCGCGTTCTCCACGGTCGCCGCGGCCGCCGCCCTCTCGGTGCGCGGGCCGCTGCTCGACGGACTCGCCGCAGCAGAGTCCGCGGTCGATCACACTCGCGCCGGCGAGCTCGATGCCGCCGTCGATGCATTCGAAGATGCATCCGACGCCTGGCGGACTGCCGAACGACGACTCTCGGGCCCGTGGATGCTTCCCTCGCGAGCCGTGCCCGTCGTCGGCCAACACGTTCGCGCCACCCAGATCGCCGCAAGCCAGGCCGCCGCCATGGCCGACGCTTCCGCCGAAGTATTCGATCGGGCGGGCGCCCGGCCGATCATTGCGGACGGCCAGGTCGACCCGATCGCCGTCGGCCGGGTCGAACCCGCGTTGGACGCGCTCGCCCAAACGGCCTCCGCCTCGGCCGAACGCCTCGGTCAGGCCCGCTCGATGTGGCTCCTCCCCCCGGTGGGCGACCGACTCGACCAGGCGTCGTCCATGCTCGATCCGGCCGCCGACCTGCTCCAGGCTTCCGCGGACGCCGTCGGCATCGCGGCCGCGGTGCTCGCCACCGAGCAGGCCGACGTGGTGGTCGCCTTCAGTACGCCGGCCGAATCTCGGGCCGGTGGCGGGTTCGTCGGCAGCTGGGCGCACCTTCGTGTCGTTCGTGGAGACGTCGAACTCGTCGACGTGCTCCGGTCGAAGCAACTCAACGACGCTCTCGAAGCCACCAACGCCCAACTTCCCGAAATCGCCGACTACGAACGTCGGTACGGGCGCTTCGACGTCGAGCGCCACATCCAGGATGTCGCCTTGCACCCCGACGGCCCGACCTCTGGCGCCGTCGCTGCGTCCCTGTTCGAACAAGCCACCGGCATCGCGCCGGACATGTTGGTCGTCGTCGACCCCCGGGTCTTCGACGTGCTGTTGAGCTTCACCGGCCCCATCGAGGCGGCGGGCCTCCGGGTCGGCGCAACCAACGCGAGCGACGTGCTGCTCCGGACGCAGTACTCGGCGTTCGCCGAGGACGATCCGGCTCGCGAGGTCCTGCTGGCCACCCTGCTCGCCGAGGGCGTCGATCGGCTCCTCGCCGAACCGCCTCCGCCGACCGCCCTCGCGAGCGAGCTTGCGCCGCTCGCCCGCCGTGGTCACCTGCGGGTCTGGATGCCATCCGAAGCCGATGCCGCGACCTTGGCGGCGTTGGGCATCGACGGGGCATTCGGGGCACCGCCTGCCGGCGAGGACGTCATTGCGCTCACCCACCAGAACGCCGGGCAGAACAAGATCGACGCATGGCTTCGCCGCGACCTCGACATCGCCAGCTCGGTGAGGGTGGTCGACGGACGCCCACACCTCACTCACGAGATCGCCGTGACGCTGCACAACGACGCCACGCTCGACGGCTCGTTGCCCGACGCCGTAATCGGATCGAACGACCAGGGCCTGCCACCCGGCAGCAACCGCATGACCCTGTCGGTGTACTCCACGCTCGAACTCCGAGATGCTCGAGTCGACGGAGAGACTGCCGCCGTCGATGCCGACCGAGAGGCTGGCCTCGCCGTCTATTCGCTGCATGTCGTGGTTCCGGCCGGAGAGTCGGTCCGGGTCGAGCTCGAGCTCGATCACGAACTCGCATCGCTCGACCAGGCGGTGCCTGTGGAGCTGCGCGTCCGGCCGAGCGCCCAACCAGACCAGGTGCGCTGGGCGGTGGGCGACGCGGTCGTCTTCGACGACCGCCAGCTCGACGATGTGCGTGTCGTCGTCGAGGCCCCATGAGCAGATTCGCTCATCTCATGTCCCGCGGGCTTTCGCCGACTGAATTGGCATGACGGCTGCGGTGCTTCCCGCGCTCCCGGCCCCCCGACGGGTGGTTCGGACACCGATGCTGATCGTCGCGCTCGCCCTCGGACTCGTCCTGTCGATGCCCTCGCCTCTGGCCGCCCAGTACGGCGGCATCAGCGGTCTCTTCGTCACCCCATCACCCACCGACGACAACCGTGCCGACTTCGACGGCCTGGGCTGCGAAGGAGGCGTCGAAGTCGTCCTGTATTGGCCGGGCCTCGACCCGACCCCCAGCGACCCAACGGCGACCCAGTCGGTTCCGGGCCGAATCCTCGCCGTCACGACCTCCGTCTCCAGCGACGATCCCCTGCTCGACGGGACGTTCTCCTTCCCGAATGTGCTCCTCCCCGACGTCGAACCCGGGGTCTACGAAGTCCGGGCTCGCTGCGGCGACCTCGACCTCTCGGTGCTGGTCCAGATCGATGCCGACGGCGTGATCACGACCAACCCCGATCCCGACGAACCGGTCCTCAACCCCGCACCGCCCGGCGAACTCCCGATCACCGGCGGCTCGCCGAGTCGTCTCCTCTCGATTGCCGGCGCCTTGGTGGGCGGCGGCATCATCCTCGTCGCCGCAAGCCGACGCCGAGCGAGGAACGACGAGTTGGCCACACACACTCGGTAGTCCGTCTTCTGGGCCAAACGACTCATGTCCGGCCAAGCCCTGCCGATCGGACAACCATGATGCAGTGGAGCGTTCCATCGACCTGGCCAGCGAAGTGCCGGGTTGTCGTCATGGGCCAGGGGTACGTGGGCCTTCCGTTGGCCATGCGAGCCGCCGAAGTCGGATTCGACGTGGTCGGCTACGACATCGACGACGCCCGAATCACCGGACTCGCCGAGGGCCGCTCACACGTGGAAGACATCGACGATCACACCGTCGCCACTCACCTCGACAGCGGCCGATACCGCCCAACGAGCGACGCAGCCGACCTCGCCGCATTCGACCTCGCCATCATTTCGGTCCCCACACCGCTGCGCGACGGAGCACCCGACCTCAGCTACATCGAATCGGCCGTCGACACGCTCGCCCCGCATCTCACGACCGGCTCGACCGTCGTGCTCGAATCGACCACCTACCCCGGCACCACCGAAGAACTCGTCGGCCCGAGGTTCGCCGCGGCGACCGGCCTCGAACCCGGCCGGGACTTCCGGCTCGGCTATTCGCCCGAGCGGATCGACCCCGGCAACCAGAAGTGGACCCTCGTCAACACGCCGAAGGTCGTCTCCGGGGTCGACCCGGACTCGCTCGCCTCGGTCCGGTGGTTCTACAACCAATGCGTCGACGCCACCGTGCCGGTTCGGTCACCGCGCGAAGCCGAGATGACCAAACTGCTCGAGAACACCTTCCGCCACGTCAACATCGCGCTCGTCAACGAGCTCGCCATGTTCGCCCACGACCTCGGCGTCGACATCTGGGAAGTCGTCGACGCCGCCGCAACCAAACCGTTCGGGTTCATGCGGTTCACGCCCGGCCCGGGCGTCGGCGGGCACTGCCTGCCCGTGGACCCCAGCTACCTGTCCTGGGCGGTCGAGAAACAGCTCGGCAAGACGTTCCGCTTCGTCGAGCTCGCCAACGACGTCAACTCCCACATGCCCGACTACGTGATCCGTCGGCTCGAGGCCGGACTCGCCGAACGCATCCAAACCAACGCAACCCCGATCGCCGGCGCCGAGGTCGTCCTCGTCGGAATGGCGTACAAACCCAACACCTCCGATGCCCGCGAGTCACCCGCAGTCGACGTCGCCGAACGGCTGATCGACCTCGGCGCCAACGTGCGCGTCGTCGACAGCCACGTCGACCCTGACCGGCTTCCCGCAGGGTCGATCGAGATCGACCTGACGGCCGACGCCCTCGAAGCCGCCGAAGCCGTCATCGTGCTCGTCGATCACGACGACCTGGACCTCGACCTGATCGAACGACACGCCGACTACGTGCTCGACTGTCGAAACGTCGTCGGCGGCAACGCCGACACGCTCTGAATTTCCCGCTTCGCTCCCGGGCTCGGATCCGTCGCCGCACAGCGGCTCCTCGACCTCGCACCGGCTTCCTTCCCGCTTCGCTCCCGGGCTCGGATCCGTCGCCGCACAGCGGCTCCTCGACCTCGCACCGGCTGCGCACGCGCCACCCCGCTCCGGGACGGCAAAGCCGCCCTCCGCTCGCCATTTCCCGCTTCGCTCCCGGGCTCGGCTACCCCCTCGCTTCGTCCGACCTTGGTGGGGGCGGGTCGGTACGTTGAGCACATGAGAGTTGCCATCACCGGGTCCTCCGGACTCATCGGATCCCGTCTCAAGCAGGCCTTGATCGACCGCGGAGACACGCCTGTTCCCGTCGTCCGCCGCTCGGCGGCCGAAGGAGAGATCCACTGGGACCCCGACGCCGGATCGATCGACACGGCCGCCTTCGAAGGCATCGATGCCGTCGTGCACCTCGCCGGAGAAGGTGTCGCCGCAAAGCGATGGACCGACGAGCAGAAGCAGGAGATCCTGACCAGTCGGACCGAAGGCACCGCGCTTCTCGCAGAAGCGCTCGCAGCGCTCGACGCAAAGCCGGCCGTGTTCGTCAGCGGATCCGCAATCGGGATCTACGGCGACCGCGGAGCCGAGACGCTCACCGAAGACAGCGCCCGCGGCACCGGCTTCCTGAGCGATGTCGTGGTCGCGTGGGAAGCCGCCGCCCAGCCCGCCGTCGACGCCGGCATCCGCACCGCCTTCATCCGGACCGGCATCGTGCTCACGCCCGACGGCGGCGCACTCGCCGAACAGCTGCCGTTCTTCAAGCTCGGCATCGGCGGACGCATCGGCGACGGCAAGGCCTGGTGGCCGTGGATCTCGATCGACGACGAGATCCGAGCGATCCTTTTCCTCATCGACAACGAGGCGGTGAGTGGCCCCGTCAACCTCACCGCACCCAACCCGGTCACGAACGCCGAGTTCGCCTCGGCGCTCGGCAAGGCGCTCGGTCGGCCGACCTTCATCCCGACCCCGACGTTCGCCGTCAGCCTGCGACTCGGCAAGGAGCTCGCCGACTCGATTCTCGCAAGCACGAGGGTCCTCCCGACCGTCCTTCAGGAGCACGGATTCGAGTTCGTGCACCCCACGATCGAGCCGGCCCTCGAGGCGATCCTGTGACCGATCGCCGCATCGACGGCGCGGTCGACACGGACGCCCGCAAGACGTGGGCGACGCGATGGATCGCAGCAGATCCGCAAACGATCTTCGACGTACTCGCCGACCCAACCCAGCACGGCGTCATCGACGGGTCGGGCATGGTCCAGACCGCCGTCGGCACGCCCGAGCGACTGTCGATGGGTTCGACGTTCGGCATGAACATGAAGATCGCGCGTGTCCCCTACCGGATCGGCAACACGGTCGTCGAGTTCGACGAACCCAACCAGATCGCCTGGCAACACCTCGGCAAACACCGCTGGCGCTACCAGCTCGAGGCGGTCGACGGCGGAACGCTCGTCACCGAGACCTTCGACTGGTCGACGGCACTCGTCCCGAAGGCCATCGAGCTGGTCGGCTACCCCGAGCGTCACCTACCCGGCCTGCACAAGACGCTCGAAGGGCTCGCCGAGCTCGTCGAAACGGAATGACACCAACAGAAGCACGGTTGGAGACACCATGATCACCGCAACGTTCAACGGACGCACCATCGCCCAGAGCGACGACACCACCATAGTCGAGGGCAACCACTACTTCCCTCTCGAGTCCCTCGACAAGAGCGTCGTCACCGACACCGACCACCACACGTCCTGCTACTGGAAGGGCACGGCGTCGTACATGACCATCGAGGTCGATGGCGAAGTCGCCGAGAACGCCGCCTGGTGGTACCCCGAGCCAAAGGACGGCGCCGAGGACGTCGCCGGACGAGTCGCGTTCTATCCCGTCGTCACGGTCGGGTAGCGCGCAAGACCCGAGGAGCGCTCAGAAGCCGAGGATTGCGCCGCCCGACCCTTCGCCGCGAGACGCTTCCACGGCGAGCCGGTCGGCCTCGTCGTTGAAGTGGTCGCCGGCGTGGCCCTTCACCCATGTGAACGTGAGGTCTTCGCGCGTCTTGTACAGCGCGACGAGCGGCTTCCACAGGTCCTGGTTGGCAACCTCTTTCTTCTGGCTGTTTCGCCAGCCGCGTTTCTCCCATCCGGCCCACCAGCGATCCCGAAAGCAGTTGACGACGTAGGTCGAGTCGCTGACGACCTCGAGTGGCCCCTCGACGTGACGGACGGCGTGCAGGACGGCGGCGAGCTCCATCCGTTGATTGGTCGACGGGTTCTCGGCGCCGGACGCCCAGGGCCCCTCGGGCATCACCCACCCCCAGCCGCCCGGTCCGGGGTTCCCCGAGCAGGCGCCGTCGGTGTACACCCGCCGCTGCTCGCCGGTGCCCGGAACGGTCAACCCCGCGGGGTCGACGAGGCCGTCCGGTGGGGCGGCCCGATCCGCCGCGAGGGCGTCGCCGGGTTCGGGTTCGGGAGGGTCGAAGAGGGTCACCGGGACATCATGTCGTGTTCTGGCGGTCATCGGGAGGTGTTGCGTCATCGACCGCTCATCGAAATCGCAGGATCAAAACTTCGACAAAAGTTTCTGTTGGGCCGACTTGCTTGCGAGACTGAGCACATATGAGCGAAACGTTCAGCCAGCAGCTTCCCGACATCGATCCCGACGAGACGCAGGAGTGGTTGGACTCACTCGACGCCGTCGTCGGCAGCGCCGGAAAGCAGCGGGCGCGCTACCTGATGAGCAAACTCCTCGCTCGCAGCCAGGAAATGCAGATCGGCACACCCCCATCGGTGTGGACCCCCTACGTGAACACCATCCCCACCGAGGAGCAACCGTTCTTCCCGGGCGATGAGCACATCGAACGCCGGATCCGGGCCTTCATCCGCTGGAACGCGGCGGCCATGGTCGTGCGGGCGAACAAGCACGCCGACGGCATCGGCGGGCACCTCTCGTCGTTCGCCAGCTCGGCGTCGCTGTACGACATCGGCTTCAACCACTTCTGGCGCGGCAAGGACGACGGGCTCTCCGGCGATCACATCTACATGCAGGGTCACGCCGCGCCGGGCATCTATGCGCGCGCCTACCTCGAGGGCCGCCTCACCGAAGAGAACCTCGACAACTTCCGCATGGAGATCGGCGGCAAGGGTCTCAGCTCCTACCCACACCCCCGGCTGATGCCGGAGTTCTGGGAGTTCCCGACCGTCTCGATGGGGCTCGGCCCGATCAACTCGATCTACCACGCCCGCTTCGCCCGGTACCTCACGCAACGTCGGATCGATGACGCCTCCCAAGGGAAGGTCTGGTGTTTCCTCGGTGACGGAGAGACCGACGAGCCCGAGAGCCTCGGCGCGATCTCGCTCGCCGGACGCTCCGGACTCGGCAACCTCATCTGGGTCGTCAACTGCAACCTGCAGCGCCTCGACGGCCCGGTGCGCGGCAACTCCAAGGTCATCCAGGAGCTGGAGGGCGTGTTCCGCGGTGCGGGCTGGAATGTGATCAAGGTGGTCTGGGGCACCCGGTGGGACGAGCTCCTTCAGCGAGACGTCGACGGCGTCCTGCTCAACAAGATGAACACCACCGTCGACGGGGCCTTCCAGCGGTATGCCGTCGAGGACGGCGCGTACATCCGCGAAGACTTCTTCGGCCCTGACCCGCGGCTGCGCAAGCTCGTCGAGCACCTGACCGACGACGACCTCCGCAACCTCCCCCGCGGCGGCCACGACTACCAGAAGCTGTACGCCGCCTACCACGCTGCCGTGCAGGAGACCGACCGCCCGACGGTGATCCTCGCCAAGACGATCAAGGGCTGGACGTTGGGACAGGGTTTCGAGGCTCGCAACTCGACCCACCAACTCAAGAAGATGAACAAGGAGCAGATGATGGAGATGCGCGAGCGCCTCCATCTTCAGGACGAGATCCCCGAGGCCTCCCTCGAGGACGGCGTCCCGCCGTACTACAAGCCGGCACCGGACTCCGCCGAGATGCAGTACCTCCTCGAGCGTCGCCGCCAGCTCGACGGCCCGCTCCCGAAGCGCACCGTTCGCACCCGGCGACCGCTCGAACTCCCGGCCGAATCCATCTTCGACGACCTCGACAAGGGTTCGGGCGGTCGTGAAGTGTCGACGACGATGGCATTCACCGCCACGCTCCGAAACATGATGCGGGACCAGAAGTTCGGTCAGCGTGTCGTCCCGATCATTCCTGACGAAGCTCGGACCTTCGGCATGGACTCGATGTTCCGCGAGTTCGAGATCTATGCGCCCCACGGCCAGCTGTACGAACCCGTCGATCACGAACTCCTGCTGTCGTACTCCGAGGACACCGACGGTCAGATCCTCGAAGAGGGCATCACCGAGGCCGGCGCCATGGCCAGCTTCATCGCCGCCGGAACCAGCTACGCGAACTACGGCGTCCCGATGGTCCCGTTCTTCACGTTCTATTCGATGTTCGGCTTCCAGCGTGTGGGCGACCTCATCTGGTCCGGTGCAGACAGCCGGATGCGCGGCTTCCTCATGGGGGCCACGGCGGGCCGCACGACGCTGATGGGCGAAGGACTGCAGCACCAGGACGGACACAGCCTCCTGCTTGCGTCGACCGTGCCGTCGTGTGAGGCGTACGACCCCGCCTACGCCTACGAGCTCGGCACGATCATCAAGGACGGGCTCCGTCGCATGTACGGCAACGGCGCCGAGGCCGGCGAGGACGTCTTCTATTACCTCACGATCTACAACGAGAACTACGAGATGCCGGCGCGTCCCGACCACGTGACCGACGAGGACATCTTGTCCGGGCTGTATCAGTTCGCCGATGCGCCAGAACGCACGCATCGGGCGGCGATCCTGTTCTCGGGACCGACCCAGGGCGCCGCGCATCGTGCGCAGGCAGAGCTGGCCGAGCACTACGACGTCGGCGTCGAATTGTGGAGCGCAACCTCGTACAAGCGACTTCGCGAGAACGCCCTGGCGTGCGAGCGAGCCAATCGCCTCCGGGTCGACGCCGATCCGGTCTACCCCGACGTCACCCGCAAGCTGGCGACCGTGGGCGGACCGGTCATCGCCGTCACGGACTACATGAAGACGGTGCCCGACCAGGTCGCCCGTTGGGTCCCCGGACGCTACGTGGCGCTCGGGACCGACGGATTCGGTCGCTCCGACACGCGCGAGGCCCTGCGCTCCTTCTTCGAGAACGACGCCGAGCACACGATCGTGGCCACGCTTTCTGCGCTCGCCGACGAAGGACGGATCGATCGGTCGGCCGTGGCGGACGCGATCAACCGGTACGGACTCGATCCGCATGCCGCCGATCCGGCGCATGCGCACTGACGGAACGGCTTCGGCGGCGAACTGGGCAAATCTCCCCAACGTCTCATCTGGACAACTCGACCACTGCGAGTAGCCTTGGCCTCGCCATGGACGCCATCACACCGCGCGTTGATGGGAGAGAGCGGACGGTGGCGGTCGCCGTTGTCACCTACCGACGACCACACGGGCTTCAACGCCTTCTCGACAGCCTTGCATTGCTCGATGCGTGCGCGGCCCCGTGGACGCAGATCGAGCCGATCGTGGTCGACAACGATCCGGACGAATCGGCCAAGGACGTCGTGGCTCTCGCCCCCACGCCAACCCGCTACGTGGTCGAACCCGAACCCGGGATCTCGGCGGCCCGCAACCGGGCCATCGCTGAGGCCATCGACGCAGGCGCCGGTTGGATCGCGTTCATCGACGACGACGAGACCGTCACCTCCAACTGGCTGAACGAACTGCTCGCCGTTGCCGAAGGCGAGTCGGCCGACGCCGTGATCGGCGCGGTGCGCTACCACCACCCGGAAGGCACCCCCGGTTGGTTCGTCGGCCTCGGCGTCTTCGCCGACCAGCTCGTCACGGACGAGGACGGCTTCTACTTCACGACCAACAACACGTTGCTCCGGATCGACCCCTCCCCCATCGAACCGCCCTTGTTCGACCCTCGATTCGGCCTCACCGGCGGCTCTGATCACCACCTCGGCGCGCGCCTGCGTCAGGCGGGCAGGACGGTCGCCTACGCACCGGCATCGTTCGCCGATGAGATCGTGCTTCCGGAACGCGTCGGGTTGCGGTCCGCGATGCAGCGCCTCCTCCGGAACGGCAACGTGATGGTCCGAGTCGATCTCGCGACTGCCGAGTACGACGGCACTCCCGAGGCCAAGGTGCGGGCCCGCGCCGGGCTCGAGGGCCTCGCCCGCATCGGCCTGGGCGTGGTCCGCGCCGCCCGGCAGTCGCCGGACGGGGCCGAGGGCGTCGCGCGGGGATTGCGAACATCGGTTGTCGGCGCCGGGCAGATCCTGGCGAGCGTGGGCGCGACCGTCGAGGAATATCGGCGAGAGAGCGAAGCACCATGATCGACGAGACCCGACCACGGGTGTCCGCCTTCCTGTCGGTGTACAACGGCGGCGACTGGCTGGACGAGGCCATCGACTCCGTGATGGATCAGACCGAGCAGAACTTCGAGTTCGTCATCGTCGATGACGGCTCGACGGACTCGACCCCGGACCGCCTTGCGGCGATCACCGATCCTCGGGTCGTGGTGTTCACGAAGGAGAACGGCGGGCAGGGAGCACCCCTCAACCCGTATCTGCACAAGTGCCGCGGCGAGTACATCATGCGGCTCGACGCTGACGATCGGTGTCACCCCGATCGCATGCGAGCCCAGGCAGACTTCCTCGACGCGAACCCCGACGTCGTGATGGTCGGGACGCAGTTCCGCCACTTCGTCGACGATTCATTCGGATCTCCGAGCCATCTCCCGACCGGGCACGACGAGATCCTCGGCGGCATGCGGCGAGGGCTTCACACGATGTCGCATGCCACGACCATGTGGCGCACGTCCGTGCTGGAACAGACCGGCGGGTATCGATGGACCGGGGCCGGTGAGGACTGGAGCCTCCTCCTCGAGGCCGCCCGCTACGGACGGTTCGCCAATTTGGACGAGCCGTTCTACGACGTGCGACTGCATCGTTCGAGCAGCTCGGTGTCGGGGACCGACGCCGTGATCCGAGGGTTCGCCTTTGCCCGACGGCGCTACGAGGCCTACCTCGCAGGCGAAGCGGACTACACGCTCGAGGACTTCGAACGCGACCAACCTCACGATGCGGTGACCCGGGCACGTCGTTTCGCCAAGGCCAAGTCGGTTCACCTGCACCGTGACTCGACCGTCGCCCGTTTCGAGGGCGACACGGCCCGCTGGATCGCGCTCCTGGGTGCGGCAGCCGTCCTGGATCCACGCAAGTCGGTCGGCGCGGTGTGGAAACGCATCAGCTGAGCGCGACTTCGCCCCCATCGCCGTCAGCAGCCGGTGTACCCTCGCGACCGACCATGGTCCGCGTCGCTCAGATCGTCTACGACTGCATTCCCAACGCCGGCTCAGACCCCGGCATCGGCTGGCACGCCGTCGTGTCGGCGAGCCGCGCCGGCCATCACGTGCATGCGCTGACCCGGGAGTCGAACCGTCCCGCGATCGAGGCGGCGCCCGAAGTCCCGAACGTGCACTGGCACTTCATCGACGTTCCCGAGGACATCGGCCCGCTGTCGACTGGTCGGAGCCTCGGCGACACCGTGCACCTCCTGCGATGGTTGCGGTCCGCTCGCTCGGTGTGCGAACAACTGGCGCGCCGCAACGCGATCGACCTCACACACTTCGTCACATTCTCTGCGTTCTGGATGCCGGTGCCTTTCGGCGATCTCGGAATCCCGCACGTGTTCGGTCCCGTCGGCGGCGGCGAACGGACGCCGATGCAACTCGTCAGCGATCGTCGTGATTCGTTGGCCGCGACCGGCCGGAATCTCGCGCAGACCACGCTCACGAGGGTGCCCGCGTGGGGACGCCTCCTCGGCCGCGACGACTCGGTCGTCGTTGCCGGTGGGGCAGCCACCGAAGACCGACTCGCTGCGCTCGGCGTCATCGCAGACGAGGTCCGGCCGCCGGGGTGCATCACCGACGCGCTGGTGGCCCAGCTCGACGCGATCGAACCGATCGAGACCGGGCGTCCGACCATCGTGGCGTCGGGCCGTCAGCTCCGCTGGAAGGGACACGACCTGCTCCTCGCCGCCATGCCGAGAATCGTGGCAGAAGTTCCCGACGCGCAGCTCGACCTGATCGGTGACGGTCCCGAACATCAGCGCCTCCGCGCCGCCGCAGCAGAACTCGGCGTTGCTTCGCACGTCAACTTCTTGACGGGCGTCGGCCGCGACGAAGAACGAGCCCGGATTGCGGGTGCGAGCTGCTTCGTCCTTCCGTCGCGACGAGACACGGGCTCGACGTTGCTTCCGCTGGTCCAGATCCTCCGAGTGCCGATCGCCGGGTTCGCCACCGGGGCCATCCCCGACGCCACGGGAGGACACGCGTCGCTGGCGTCCGTCGACGGGGCCGGGGATCCGAGCGGTCGTCTTGCGCATGCGATCGTGAAAGCGCTCGAGGGCGAGACGATCTCACTCGACGAGGCGAGGGCGCACGCGTTGGAACTCTACGGCGAAGAATCCGCCGGTAAAGCACTCACCCGCTGGTACGAACAGGCAACGACGGTCAGCGCCTGAAGACGCTCAGGCGTCGCCTTCGAGGCGGCGACGAATGGCCATGTCCTGGGCGGCTTCGAGGCTCGCGACGTCGTTGAGATTGACGTACTCCCCACCCAGATCGAAGGCGACGACGCGATGCCCGTCACGGATCATGTCGTCGATGAAGTTGACGAATTCGATCATGGGGCGTCCGCCGTCATACGCCGACTCGAGTTCGTCCATGACCTTGCGTCCAATGATGAACGTTGCCATTCCGAGGATGTCGTTGGGAAGAGCGACGGGATTCTCGACCAGGCGAATCACCCGATCGCCGTCCTTTTCGACCGAGAAGTTTCGCTTGATCAACTCGGGGTCGTCGACGGTCTTGATCGTCACCGCCGCGTCGTAGCTGTCCGGATCGAGCGCGGCGAGTTCGGCGTGGCGGGAGTCCAGGTAGAACTCGTCGGCCAACATCACACAACCCTGACGTCCGCCGAGGAACGGCTTGGCGAGGAGCACCGACCATGCCCACCCCTTGTCGAGATGGTTGTTCTCGACCCAGTGAATTCGGACGCCGTGTTGGCTGCCGTCACCGAAATGCGCCTGGATCGAGTCGCCCATGTAACCGAGAACGATGACGATCTCCTCGATGCCCATCTCGTCGCGCATCGTCTCGATGAGCCGTTGAAGATTCGGTTTCCCGTCGATGAGGAACATGCCCTTGTGTTGCTCGTAGGTGTACGGGCGGGCGCGGATACCGCTGCCGGCAGCCGGAATGATGCCGACGAGGTTCGATGACACGATGGATCTCCTCAGATCTGGGTGTTCGAGTAGTAGTCCCGGACAAGATCCTGGACGCCTGCGATGGTCCCAAGCGTCGACCGCTTCGACATGAGCATCCTGGACAGTTCGAGGTTGGCGATCTCGAGCGAGGCTCGGACTTCGGTGTCCTCGATGTCTCGGATGTCGGCAACGCCAGCGATGCCCAGTGTGCGCCGGGCCATCGAGCAGGCGGCGAAGCCAATGGTGTCGACGAAGATGTTGGCCATGGTCGACCGCCGGAACTCGGCAACTTCCTCATCGCTCAACAGGCCATCGACGAGCATCGCCGAATGGGAGGCCGACTCCCAGAGCGCCACAAAGCGCTCGGCGAATCCGTTCCAAATCGGGGCGATCTGATCGATGCACCACTCGCGGTACTCCGCTCCACCGGGGAGTTGGGACTGGGCGGTTGCGCAGAGCAGGAAGTTCGAGATGATCTTGCCGACGTCGAAACCGATCGGACCGAAGTACGCGAACTCCATGTCGATCACGTAGGTCTCGTCCTGATTGACCATCAGCGACCCGGTGTGCAGATCGGCGTGCAGCAGCGCCTCGGTCTTGGTGAGGAAGAGGTCCTTGTGGTGCAGGACGCCGAGCTTGTACGCGGTGTCGCTGCGGAGGTTCTCGTCGGCCCATGCGTCCGTCGTCGGGTTGACGTAGTTGGAGTCGTGGGTCATGTACGGGAACGTGAAGATGAACTCTTCGGTCAACTTGCAGAGCTCGGTGTTGAGCGTGAACCGGTCCATCAACTGGCGGCGTTCGATGCTCTCCATCCCGAACGCGCTGGTCCGGAACAGCGTCTCGGCGAGGAACTCGCCGATGTGGCCGGCCACCTTCGGATAGGTGATTCCGTCGATCATCCCGCGCCGAAGGATGATGTGATCGTCGAGGCACTGCATGACGAGGGTGCTCATCTCCTCGTCGGCGTGGAAGATCGTCGGCACGAGTTCGGGCACGAGCTCGTTGTAGGCGGTGAGCGCTCGGATCTCGAAGGTCATGCGGTCGCGGCTGAGCGGCCACTCCTCGCCCACCATGCGCAGGTACGGCACGGCTTGCTTGAGCACGACGGATCGCTCCGGGTGGTCAGCGTTGCGGACCTTGTAGACGTAGTTGAGGTTGCCGTCGCCGACCTCGTCGATGAGGAGCTCACCGGCGCCGAGATGTTCGTCCACCGCAGCGATGCCCCGCAGATAGGGCGCGACGGCCTCACGGTCGAGAATGCGATACATCGGGCTCAGCTCTCTCGGACGAAGTTGGTGATGCCGGCACCCTGGATGACCTCGAGCACCTGGTCGTGCACGTGACCGTTGGAGACCAACATGTCGGTCTTGTCGAGGTTCCATGGGTTGCCGTCGAAATCGCTGACCCGACCACCGGCTTCTTCGGTCGCAAGCGCTCCGGCGGCGACGTCCCACGGCGAGATGTTGAGCGTGGTGAATGCGTCGACGCGGCCTGCAGCGACCATGTAGGCCTCGATGGCGGCCGAGCCGATTTTGCGGAAGTCCTTGTTTTGCTTGTGAAGGGCGAACTCCATCGTCGCAAACCGTTGGTTGTCAGGGTCACCACCGGGGCAGCCGACGATGTAGGTGCGATCGAGTTCGGTCGTGTCCGAAACCCGGACCGGCCGACCGTTTACCGTGCAACCGTGGCCGCGGCGGGCAACGACGATCTCCTCGATGTACGGGGCGACGATCACACCGGTGATCGGCTCGTTTTCGTACGCCAAGCAGATCGAGACGGCGAAGAACGGGTTGTGGTTGAGGAAGTTGCTGCTCCCGTCGAGCGGGTCGACAATCCAGGTGTAGGGGCTGCCGTTGTCGATGTGGCCGGTCTCTTCGGTCATGAGGTTGTGATCGGGGCACCGGTCGGTGATCAGATCGATGATGATCTTGTCGGCCTCGTGGTCGTTGGACGAGGTGATCTCCTTCGACAGCGTTCGGGATCCGACCGATTGGATCTCGTCCCCGCCGACCTCGGCCTGATGACGGCGGAAGTTGGCGAGCAGCTGCTTGCCGGCGAGCGTTCCGGCTTCGACGGCGATGTCCGAGAAGTGGTACACGGTGATGATCCTCACAAGGATGGCGAAGGGGCGTTGGCCTGAGCGTAGCGTCCACCGGCCTGCCGGGTCAGCGGTCAGATGCCCCATATGGGCCGGGTCAGACGACCCTCACGCTCTGCGTGGCGACGTGAACGCGAGGGAGGTGGCGACCTCACCTGAGGCGGTAGCCTGACCGCCACCAGCGGTGCGGCGACCGGGCCCCGGAAGGGCGCCGGCGCCGCCGGTTCGCACGACAACTTTCCTTCTCGAGGTCGTTCAATGTCAGTCACCGTCGTCACGGGATCCGGGGGCCTGATCGGCTCACAGGCCGTCACCCACTTCGCCTCGTCTGCCGACCTCGTCGTCGGCATCGACAACGACATGCGCCAGGAGTTCTTCGGCGCCGAGGCATCGACCGCGTGGGTCGTCAACGACCTGACGTCGTCGCTCGGCAACTACCGCCACGAATCGCTCGACATCCGAGACGCCGACGCCATGAACCGGCTCTTCGCCGAGTTCGGCTCCGACATCGAGTTGGTGGTCCACACGGCGGCGCAGCCGTCTCACGACTGGGCGGCTCGCGATCCCCACACCGATTTCTCGGTCAACGCCAACGGCACGCTCAACCTCCTCGAGGCCACCCGACAGCACTGCCCGAACGCCGTCTTCATCTTCACCTCGACCAACAAGGTCTACGGAGACACGCCGAACTTCCTTCCGCTCGTCGAACTCGACACCCGCTGGGAGCTCGACCCCACACACGTTTGGGCCGAACACGGGATCCCCGAGGAGATGAGCGTCGATCAATCGACGCACAGCCTGTTCGGCGCCTCGAAGCTCGCCGCCGACGCGCTGGTCCAGGAGTACGGCCGCTACTTCGACATGAAGACGGCGTCGTTTCGTGGCGGCTGCCTCACCGGTCCGGATCATTCGGGGGCCGAGCTGCACGGGTTCCTCGCCTACCTCGTGAAGTGCACGGTCATCGGCAGGCCGTACACCGTCTTCGGGTACAAGGCGAAGCAGGTGCGAGACAACATTCATGCGAGCGACCTGATCTCGGCGTTCGATCACTTCGCTCGGGCGCCCCGTGTCGCCGAGGTCTACAACATCGGCGGTGGTCGGGACATCAACTGCTCGATGCTGGAGGCCATCGAGATCGCCGAACGGCTGTCCGGCAACACGCTCGAGTGGACGTACTCCGACGAGAACCGAATCGGCGATCACATGTGGTACGTCAGCGACATCCGCCGCTTCAAGAACCACTATCCGGACTGGTCGTTCACCTACGACCTCGAGGCGATCATGGCCGAGATCCACGACAAGATGGCCGAACGCTGGCTCGCCGAGGGCGACGACGCGTGATCGCCACCACACGCCCGGACAAGGTCGACGTCTTCGGGGTCGGCTTGTCGGTGACCGATTACGCCGACGCCACCGCCCGGATCATCGAGGCCGCTCAGGCGGGAGAGTCCTTCGGCGTGTCTGCCCTCGCCACGCACGGACTCATGGAGGCGGTCCACGACCCGGCGTTCATGGAGGTCGTCAACGGCCTCGACCTCGTCACCTGCGACGGCCAGCCGGTCCGCTGGGCGATGAACCTGCTCCACGACGACGTCCGGCTGACCGATCGTGTGTACGGACCGGATCTCACGTGGAAGGTGTGTGGTGCGGCGGCCGATGCCGGCGTCGGAATCTACCTCTTCGGCTCGACTCCCGAGACGTGCGATGCGTTCGTCGACGCCATCCGCGCCGAGTGGCCGCACGCAATCATCTCCGACGTTCAACCCGACCGCTTTCGTGATGCGACCCCCGAAGAAGACGCCGCCGACATCGCTCGGATGAACGAGTCCGGGGCGGGTGTCGTGCTCGTTGGCCGCGGCTGCCCTCGCCAGGAGAAGTGGGTCGGCGCCCATCTCGGTTCGGTCAACGCCGCGATGCTCGCGGTCGGTGCGGCATTCGACTATCACGCCGGCGAGCTGCGCAAGCCCCCGGCGGTCATGCAGCGTGTCGGACTCGAATGGTTGTGGCGGCTCGGACTCGAACCGAAGCGGTTGTTTCGGCGCTACGCCATCACGAACACGCAGTACCTCGTCGAACTCGCCAAAGCCCTCGTCGCCAAGCGTCGAGGCTGACGCACGCAGAGACGCGCACTAAGGGCGCAGCGCAGGTCAGCTCGCGGCGAAGTCGAGACTCTGCGCCGGAAGTCCGCGCCGGTCGAGCCAGCCGATCGCGATCGCCATCGCTCGTGGGTCGTGGCGGAGGTGATGACGTGCGCCGTCGAGGATTCGGAGCTCGGCGTCGCCGTGCGCGTCGGCGACCAGGCGCGCATCGAGCTGAGGTACGGCGTCGTCTTCGCTGCCGTGCATGACGAGCAGTCGTGCCTCGTCGAGCTTGGCGGCCGAGTCGACTGCGGCGATCTGCGTCAGCTCCTTGGCCCACCTCCCGAAGTCCGCAGGGTGATTGGGGTCGTCGATCGCTCCGCATCGTCGAGCGTGAGAGAGCAGCTCGCGCGGACGACCGGCCCAGTCGGTGAAGTCCGCCGGTGCGGCCACGCTGACGACGCCCGAGACGCGACGGTCGTCTGCTGCGGCGGCGACACACAGCGCACCGCCGGTGCCGAAGCCCATCATCCAGATCGTGCTCACGTTCTCGACGCGTCGGATCTGCTCGAGTGCCGTGTGGAGGTCGCGCTTCCATCCGAGGAGCGAGAAGTGACCGTCAGAGCTCGCCAGCCCGCGGTACGCGATCGTGAGCACACTCATTCGGGCGCCGGCAGCGATGCGTTCGGCGAGCGCGGGGAACGTCGTGAACGAGTTGGCGCCGCCGCCCGGGTCGGTCGGAAACCCCGGGGCGAGGACGAGGCCGGGATGGCGACGGTCCGTGTCTCCCACGGGTTCGGCCAACCATGCCTCGATCGATCCGGCGCCGCCGTGCAACGTCAACCGCTGCGCCGTCGGGGCGGCGTCGTCACGCTCCACGTGGGTCAGCTCGACGCAAGGCGATACCCGCGGTTGCGGGCCTCGGCGGCCGAGTCGGGGCCGAATGTCGCCACCTTCTCGCTGGCGACGAGCTCTTCGATGACCTCGGGGTCGTGCTCCTCGTCGAGGTCGTACGCAATCTGCGTGCGCTTGTCACCGATGAAGCGGTGTTCCGCATAAGCCTTGGGACGGTCCATGACCTGCAACGCTAACGGAAACCCAGACGCGAAGAAGGGCCGGGGCATGACGCCCCGACCCTTCCCGATTCGTTCGCTGGAAGACCACTCCCGGCCTCATTCGACGGAGGAACGACGTCCGTCGGCCGACGAGTGGGGTGCCTGGCTGGAATTCGCCAAGTGGTCCAGCGGGCCCGACCTACCGGCCAGACACCTCCAAGGTTCCAAAATCAGTATGAATGTGGACCACCTCCTTCCTTTGGTGACCCCAACCTACCTCAATGGGGTCAGGTCTGACATAGCAAGAGGTTGCGGCATCGTCCGCATGGTGAGCGCCGTGACCAAACCTGTTGCTATGTCAGACTTGACCCCCGACGGCGCCGATGTCGCGCAGGTAGGTGAGGAACTCGTCGACGACGACGGTGACGTGCACGCTCTCGAGGTCGGGGCGCTCGTCCAATCCACGGGCAACGGCGTGTTCGGCGGCGCCGATCTCATCGGCGACGGCCCGTTCTTCTTCGACCCAATCGCCGCCGAGCTCTTCGCCGAAATCGCTCGCCATGCCGAGCTCGTCGAACCAGTCCAACACCCACCGAATGATCTGGTCGACGTCGTCGTGCGACAGCACCGCCGACACCTCGAACGGCAGCGCTTCTGCAACGACCTCGACGGCGTCATCGACCTCGAGCAACGCCGGGGCCATGGTCGACTCGAGCTCGACCGAGACCCGTGACACGGCCACGATCGCCACGATGACGACGGCCAACGCGCCCAAGGCAACGAGGAGCCAGATCATTGCCCGAGACGTTGTGGCGGCTCAGATGCCGATGCGTTGCGCCAGCAGCTCGCGGTGATACGTCGGATCGCCGAAGAGGAGCTCGCTCGACTTTGCCCGCTTGAAGTACAGGTGCGCCGGGTGCTCCCAGGTGAAGCCGATGCCGCCGTGGATCTGGATGTTCTCCGACGCCGCATGGAAGTACGCCTCCGAGCAGTAGCTCTTGGCCAGCGACGCCATCGCCGGAAGCTCGTCGTTGTCCTCCGCGGCGCACCAGGCCGCGTAGTAGGCCGCCGACTTGGCCGACTCGACCTCGAGAAGCATGTCCGCGCACTTGTGCTTGATCGCCTGGAAGGAACCGATCGGGCGGCCGAACTGGATCCGGTCCTTGGCGTACTGCACGGACATCTCGAGGACCATCTGCGCGCCCCCGACCTGCTCGGCGGCGAGGCCAACGGCCGCACGATCGAGCACCTTGGTGATCGTGTCCCAGCCTGCGCCGTCGGTGCCAACGAGGCGCCCGAAGACGCCGTCGAGCTCGAGCTTGGCCTGCTTGCGAGTCTGATCCATCGTGGAGAGCGGGGTACGGGTGAGGCCGTCGGCGTCGCCGTCGACCGCGAAGATCGAGACGCCTGCAGCCGTGCGGGCGGCGACCAGGATCAACCCGGCCGTGTGGCCGTCGATCACGTAGTGCTTGGCGCCGTTGAGGGTCCACGCGTCACCGGCCGGTTCGGCCGTGGCAGTCACGCCCGATTCGTCCCAGCGTCCGTTCTCTTCGGTGAGGGCCAGCGTGGCGGTGAGCTCGCCAGACGCGATGGCGGGCAGGTATTCGCCCGAGGCGTCGGCATCGTCGGCGCAGAGCAGTGTCGACGTGGCGAGCACGGCGGTCGAGAAGAACGGCGCGCACAGCAACGCACGGCCCATCTCCTCGAGCACGACGACGAGCTCGACCCAGCCGTAGCCCTGGCCACCGAACTCCTCGGGGACTGCGAGTGCGGGCAACCCCATCTGTTCGGCCATCTGGGACCAGACCGCTTCGTCGTAGCCCGACTCGGTCTCCATGAGCTCGCGGACCGTGTCCTCTGCGGACTTCTCCTCCAAGAACTGGCGGACGAAGTCACGGAGCTGATCTTGTTCTTCGGTGAAGGCGAACTGCATGAGTCCACACCGTAGCGGGCCCCGCAAAGCGGCGGCGATCTGTACCGTTGCGCCATGTCGCTCGATCTCACCCACACGCTTCATCACGCCGACTCGGGCTTTGAGATCCACAAGCTCGTGGTGGGACCAGTCGACAACAACGTCTTTGTCCTGCGATGCACGGAGACCGGCGAATCGCTCCTGATCGATGCCGCCAACGAGCACGACAAACTGCTCGAGCTGGCACGTGCGCTCGACGTGCGGCGCATCGTCGAAACCCACGGTCACTGGGATCACATCGCCGCCATCCCGCAGATGCGTGACGCCGGCTATTCGGTGGGCGTCACCGCGGAGGACGCCTCGATGCTCGACAGCTACGACGAGATCCTCGCCGACGACGACGTCATCGAGGTCGGACGACTGCGACTGAAGACGATCCACTCCCCCGGCCACACACCGGGCTCGATGTCGTTCAAACTCGAGGGAGCGCCGATCCTGTTCACGGGCGACACCCTCTTCCCGGGCGGAGCAGGGGCCACAAAGTTCCCCGGCGGCGACTTTCCGACGATCATGAGGTCGATCGAGGACCGCTTCTACCGGGTCATGGATGACGACGTGCTCGTCCTGCCGGGCCACGGCGACGACACGACGATCGGCACGGAAAAGCCGCATTTCGACGATTGGGTCGCCCGCGGCTGGTGACCCGTCACATCTGTGGTGACACCCACGATGAGGCAATCGAGAACGGCGCCACCGCCCATACAATCCAGATCATGGCCGCTCCGCTATTCGAACTGACCGACGTCCACGTCGCCACCACCGACGGAACCGAGATCGTCAAAGGCGTCGATCTCGTGGTGAACGTCGGCGAGGTCCACGCGCTGATGGGGCCCAACGGCTGCGGCAAGTCGACGCTCGCCTCGGCGCTCGCGGGCAACCCGGACTACGAGATCACACAGGGCTCGGTGAAGCTCCACGGTGACGACATCGTCGATTGGGATCCCGACGTGCGGGCGAAGGCCGGCGTGTTCCTCGCCTTCCAGTACCCGCAGGCCATCCCGGGCGTCTCGGTGCGCAACTTCCTCCAGCAGGCGGTTCAGGCTCGCACCGGCAAGGACGTCTCGACGATCGAGATCTACATGGCGCTGTCGGAGTGGATGGACACGCTCAACATGGACACTGCGTTCATGGACCGGTTTTTGAACGAGGGCTTCTCGGGCGGCGAGAAGAAGCGCAACGAGATTCTGCAGATGGCGCTCCTCGAGCCCGAAATTGCGCTGCTCGACGAGACCGACTCGGGCCTCGACATCGACGCGTTGCGAGTCGTGGCCGATGGCGTGCAGGCCGTGCGGGGCCGCAAGCCCGACATGGGTGTGTTGACGATCACCCACTACCAGCGGCTCCTCGACCACCTGCAGCCCGATCACGTGCACATCATGAGCGACGGGCGGATCGTGACCTCGGGCGGCATGGAACTCGTCGAGACGGTCGAATCCGAGGGCTTCGATGCCTTCGCGGGAGTCGGCGGATGACCGGTTTCGACACGGATCGCATCAAGAAGGACTTCCCGATCCTCGATCGGCGTTTCGACGGTGAGCGCCTCGTGTACCTGGACTCGGCGGCGTCGAGTCAGCGTCCGAACGCCGTGATCGATGCCATGTCGGACTACTACCGGACGTCGCACGCCAACGCGAACCGTGGCGCCTACAAGCTGGCCGTCGAGGCGACCGACGCGCTCGAGAAGGGCCGGGCCAACGTGGCCCGCTTCATCGGGGCTCCCCACGTTCACGAGGTGATCTTCACGAAGAACGCCACCGAGGCGATGAATCTGTTCGCTCGCTCGTGGGGCGACGCCAACGTCGGCGAGGGCGATGCGATCGTGCTCACCGAAATGGAGCACCACGCCAACATCGTCCCGTGGCATCAGCTCCGCGAACGTACGGGCGTCGAGCTCCGGTGGGTCCCGGTCGATGACAACGGCGAGCTCGACCTGTCCGATCTCGACCGTCTGCTCGACGGCGCCAAGCTGCTGTCGGTGTCGGCGATGTCCAACGTGCTCGGCACGCTCAACCCGATTCGCCGATTGGCGGACGCAGCGCACGCAGCGGGTGCGATCTGTGCTGCCGATGCCAGCCAGTACGTTCCGCACCTACCGACGGACGTGACCGAGCTCGGCGTCGATGCGATGTTCTTCACCGGCCACAAGATGCTCGGCCCGACTGGCATCGGCGTGATGTGGGGCACCACCGAGCTGCTCGAGGCGATGCCGCCGTTCCTCGGTGGCGGAGACATGATCCTGCAGGTCACCAAGGACGGCTTCACCACCGCAGATTTGCCCCACAAGTTCGAGGCGGGCACGCCATCGGTGGCCGAGGTGGTCGGCCTCGGCGCTGCTGTCGAGTATCTCGAGGCCTTGGGTATGGAGAACGTCCGAGCGCATGAGGTCTCGCTCACGGCGTACGCCATGCGCACCCTCACCGAACGCTTCGGCGACGACATCACGATCCACGGTCCGGCAGAACCCGCAGCGCGGGGCGGGGTCTTGTCGATCATCTACAAGGACGTCCACGCCCACGATCTGTCTCAGGTGCTCGACGGACGCAACGTCTGCGTACGTTCGGGGCATCACTGCGCAAAACCCTTGATGCAGAAGCTCGACGTCGCCGCCACGGCCCGAGCCTCGATGTACGTGTACAACGACGAAGCTGACGTCGACATGCTCGCCGACGCGATCGACGAAGCCGGCGACTTCTTCGCCTTCTGAACGCACCCAACACCTCAACGAAGGACAGCGCCATGCCGGGACTCGAAGATCTCTACAAGGAGATCATCATGGACCACTACCGCAGCCCTCGGAACCAGGGCGAGCTGGCGTCTCCGCCCGCCCACCACGCCCTCGGCATCAACCCGAGCTGTGGTGACGAAATCACGGTCTACGTGTCCGTCGACGACGACGACATCATCACCGACGTGGCCATCGACGGCCGGGGGTGTTCGATCAGTCAGAGCGCCGCGTCGATGATGAGCGAGGCGATCAAGGGCAAGACGACGGCAGAGGCCGCTGAGCTGTCCGACGCGTACAAGGGCATGCTCGCCATCACCGATTCGGGCGACAAGCCCGACCTCTCGATGGGCGACTTGGTGGCCCTGCGGGGAGTGTCGAAGTTCCCGGCCCGAATCAAGTGCGCGACGCTGGGTTTCAACACCTTGCTTCAGGCGCTCGAGAACTCTGGTTCGACCACGTCGACCGAGTGACCGCTGGCCGCCCGTCGGGGGCGGTGACCGGCTAACTCTCCCCGTCGGTTCCGCAGTACCATCGGCGGCGATGTTGTACGAGATCCCGCAGTCGAGTCGCGACGTTCCTGGCCTCGAGGACTACCTGCGCGCCATCCGCGAGCGTTGGCAGATCATCGCGCTGCTGGCGATCGTCGGCACCGTGCTTGCGCTGTTGTTCGCCAACACCCGCGAAGACGTGTTCGAGTCGGAGGCGAAGGTCGTCATCAACCCGACGATCGTCAACTCCACCAACACCAATCTGGTGAGCCCCCGACTCGAACGTGAGCGCGAGGTCATGCAGAGCGTGGCGGTGATCGAACAGGCGCTCGTCTCGGCCGGAATCCCGAAGACGCCCGCCGCCGTCGTCGAGGATCTCGAGGTCACGTTCGTCAACAACTCCGACACCTTGGCCGTGGCGTATCAGTCCACGGACGCCTCAGAGGCCGCCGTCGTCGCCAACGAGATCGCGGCCGCCTACGTGGCTCGGCGAGAAGCGGCGTCGATCGCGGTGTACGAGTCCGAGATCTCGAGCCTCGAAGCCCAGGCCGCAGCGCTCGACGAATCGCTCGGGGAGATCAGCACCGAGCTCGGCGCGGCACAGGCGGATCGGCTTGCGGCGACGGCGCGCGCGTTCGACGACCCGGCCCGACAGGGCCTGATCGAGGCGGCGACCGAATCGATCAGCGCGCTCACGGCTCGACGAAACTCGGTGACCAACGATCTCGGCCAGATCAACCGAGACCTCCGGGAGAGCCAGCGGGCGCTGACGTCACGTGCGGTGACCGCAGAGGTCATCCAGGCGGCCGAGTCCGATGATGCCCCGGTCGGTCTCGGACGCAATCTGCTGCTCGCCGCCGGCTTCATCCTCGGTGCGCTCGCCGGCGCCGCGTTGGCGTTCACCCTGGACCGGCTCGATCGGACGGCGAAAGGCGCCACCGAGATCGAATCGGCACTCGGGGCCAACGTGCTCGGCTCGGTGCCGTCGTTCGGCATCGGCAATCGCCGCAGCGGTGTCGTCATGCTCAGCAATGCCAAGAACTCGAAGATGCAGCGGGCGCGGGAGTCGTACCGGCGGCTGCGGGCGTCGCTGTCGTTCCTGCAGAGCGCAGAGAACAAGAAGTCGTTCATCATCACCAGCGCCCGGCCCGGCGAGGGCAAGAGCGTGACCGCCGCCAACGTCGCGGTCGCCGCGGCGCAAGCTGGTAGCCGAGTTGCGTTGGTGTCGGCGGATCTTCGTCGGCCGATGATCGAGAAGCTGCTCAACATTCGCGCCGAGGTCGGCCTGGCCGATCACCTTCGGGATCCGACGATCACCGGCATCGTCCAAGCCGTGCCGGACGTGAACGGTCTGGTGGTCGTGCCCTCCGGGCCGCTCCCCCACAATCCGGGCGAACTGCTCGCCTCCCCGCGCTTCGGGAATCTCGTGAATCAGCTCCGAGACCAGTTCGACACCGTGATCATCGACATGCCGCCGGTGCTCGCCACCGCCGACGCTGGCGCGGTCGCACCCAGCGTGGACGGCGTCTTGGTGGTCGTCGACGGCCAGAGCACCGACACCAACGAGTTGATGAGGGTCCGAGCCTCACTCGAGCGTGCGGGCGCCAACATCGTCGGCGCCGTGCTCAACCGCGACTCCTCCGACAGCGGCGTGTCGCTGCGCAAGGACCGCTACGCATACGAGCGGGTCGCCGGGCAGCGATGACCTCGCCAGCGACCGCTCCGGGGCGGTTCGAACATGGCGCAATGTGGGTGGCGCTGTTCGTCCTGACGGCGGGCATGCCCTTCGAGTGGTCGCGTGTCGCGGGCCGCGGCGAAGTCATCGGCGGCGACACCCGCGTCGCCGCGTTCTTCATCCTGATCAGCGGCTTCCTCGCGATCCAGATGAACGGTCGCTGGCCCGAAGTCCTGCGCGTGCTCGGGCGCGAGCCCGTCATGCTCATGCTGCTCGGCTGGACAGCGCTGTCGTTCATCTGGTCCGACGCTCCGGACACGACCATTCGCCGTTCGGTCGCCGTGATCGTGACGAGCTACGTCGGTGCACACCTCGTCCTGCGGTTCTCGCAGTTCCAGATCCTGCGAATGGTCGCGTCGGTGCTGGCTGCGGTCGCCATGGTCAACCTGTCGTGGATTCTGCTCTTCCCGCAGTGGAGCGGACCCCGCGGTGGCGGCATCGGCCCCGACGCCGACGAGCGCCTCACCGGGATCTACACCCACCCCAACCCGCTGGGACGGGCGATGGCGCTCGCGGTCTTCACGCTGCTGGCCGCCTACAAGCTCGATCGGCGCCGTCGCCCCGCGTACGCCGTGTCGGCGGCGGTGGCGATGGTCGTGTTGACCCTGTCGGAGTCGAAGACCGCGCTTGTCGTTGCGGTGCTGACGACGACCCTGTTGTTCGTGTACCTCGTGTTCCGGGCTCGGCGCACCCTGTTCGGGGCGGTCGCGGTGTCGATGATCGGGGCGGGGGCGGCGTCGGTCTTCCTCGTGGTCAACAATCTCGGTTTGCTGACGTCGTGGCTCGGCCGTGATGTTTCGCTGACGGGTCGGGTGCCGTTGTGGCAGGACCTGATCCCGATCGCCCTCGAACGACCCGTGTTCGGCCACGGGTACGACGCGTTCTGGCTCGGCTGGGGGAGCCCCGCCCAGGAAGTCTGGAACGAACACCCCTGGCTGCCCCCGCACGGCCACAACGAGTTCCTCGACGTGACGCTCGATCTGGGACTCGTCGGGCTCGTTCTGTACGCGGTCATGCTCTACCGGACCGCCCTGCGCGCCACCCGGTACGTGCGGGACGTCCCGACGGTTTTCGGTCTGTGGCCGTTGACGTTCGTGTCGTTCTATCTCTCGGCGTCGATCACCGAATCGGGCATCTTCAACCGCGACATCACGTGGGCGTTCCTCGTGGGTACGGTCGTGTTGATGACTTCGAAGAACCCGTCGGTCGACCGCCGACACGACCCATCGCTTTTGGTCGAGCCGCCGGTCCGCACCTAGCGTTCGGTCCATGCCGGACACCGGATCGTCGTCGGCGACGACCGCTCGAGGACGGGTCGCCAACGCCGTCTCGGCATTGGGTGGCGAAGTCGTTCAGGCCCTGCTTGGCGTCCTGATTTTCTTCGGCCTGTTCTCCCAGCTCTCCGACACCGACTGGGGCGACTATGTGGCGGTCATCACGACGGGACTGATCATCGGGACGGTCGCCAATCTCGGTTCTCAAGAGCTTCTCGTCCGCAACGTGGCCCGTCGCGCCAGCCTCGAGGTCGAGTGGGGTCAGACCCTTGCGACACAGTGTGCGGGCGGGGCGGTCGGTCTGGCCATCGGCATGGCGGTGCGGCCGGTGTTCTTCGAAAACGTCGCACCTTTGACGGCGTTCATCCTCTTGGCCACCAACATCGTCTTGTTCTGGCTGGTCGAGAGCACCGTCCGCGTGGGACAGGCGACGAATGACCTGTCGATCGGGCTTCGGGGGCGGCTGGTCTTTGCGATCGGTCGGCTCGCCGCCGTGGCAACCTTCGCCTTCAGCGGCGCCGGAGACCTCGACCGGTACGCCTTGTTGTCGGCGCCGCCCGTTCTCGCCGCCACGGCGGGGGCCTTGTGGGTGGCGACGCGTGGTTCGGGGACACCACAGACCTTTCGCCGACCTCCTGCGGCGCGGCTACGGCGAGGGCTGCCCTTCGTCGGCACCGCGGGCGCGCAGGACCTGTTGGCTGGGTTCGATCGCCCGCTGCTCAACGCCAACGGGTTGACCGTGGAGACCGGGCAGTACGGGATCGCCGATCGGCTGGTCCGGATCGCCAGCATCCCGACGATGGCGTTGGTCCGCATGACCGCGGCGGACTTCTTCGCCAAAGGCGAGCACGATGATCGGGCGACCTTCGACCTCGCCGTGCGGTATGCGCAACCTGCGGCGATCTACGGCTTTGCCGCGTCGCTCGGCATGGTTGCCTTCACGATCATTCTCCACGACCTCGTCCCCGAGCGCTTGCAGCCGCCCCTCCCGATGCTGGCTGCACTCGCGCCGATGGCCGCCCTGCATGCGCTGCAGCTGTTCCCGGCCAACATGTTGACCGGCACGGACCGCCAGGGGTTGCGGATGACGCTCTACGCCATCGCCGCGGGCCTCAACATCGTGGCCAACCTGATCCTGATCCCCCGCGAGGGTTGGCAGGGAGCGGCATGGGCGACGCTGGGCGCAGAGGTCTTCCTGGCCATTACGTTGTGGGTGACGGCGTGGAGGGTGTCTCGAGGTCGGCCTGCGCCGAGCAAACCGGCCGAGCTCACCGCTGGCCCACCCACGGTGGAGCACCCCGAAGTACTCGTTGGCGATGGACCGACGTCGGCGGCGGGCGATCAGTGACTGATCGGGCCGGTTGACACGACGAAGTCGTCGAAGTCGATGTGCTCGTTGCGAGCTGCTGCCCACGAGGAGTCGTTGCCACCGAAGAAGGTCGAGAAGAAGAGGTTCTCGATCTTGAGGTTGGCGGTGTCGCGGAATCGAAGGCCGGTGCGTTCGAACACGAGCCGTCCGTTCATCCAGCCCTGGATGAGGCCATCACGTTGGCCGGGCGTGTTGAGCTTGACCCGGGTCTCGACGGTGTTCCAGTTGCCGGTGCCGAAGCTGGCGTTCCACGCCATGCCGTCGCCGTAGGAGGCCGTCTTGTCGGGGTGGTAGACGTAGCTGATCGCCGATCCGTTGTCGACCCACATCATGCGGGTCGACCAGCCGTTGTAGCCGTCGGGCTGGCGGCCGCCGCTGTGAGCCGAACCGGCACCGAATCCGGGGAGCTTGCCGCCCTTGCGGAAGTCGAAGCCGTCGGCGAAGCGCACCTTGTAGGAGAGGTAGAGCTCGTCGTGGAGGCCGATCGAGTTCTCGAAGTCGGTCACGAACTGGGCGCCACCCTCGTGCGGGCCGACCGATCCGGCGGGGAACGTGACTCGGAGGAAGTCGTTCTTGCCTTCTCGGACGACCGTCGCCCGGTCGGTGACCGCCCAGTCGATCGCTCCGAAGTCCGCGGCGACGTCGGCGCCGGAGTAGCCGCCGGTGCCCGTGCGACTGAAGTCGACACGGAGCAGCTGTCGGGCGGGCGCGTTGGTGGTGGTGGGCGCTGGGGCCTTGGTGGTGGTTGGGGCGGCCGTCGTGGGGGCGCTGGTGGTGGCCGGGGCCTTCGTGGTTGCGGGTGCCGCCGTGGTGGTGGGTGCGGGCGCCTTGGTCGTGGTGGGTGCCGTGGTCGGTGCGGCCGTCGTTGCCGGGCGGGCCGGGGTGCTCTTCGACGCCGACGACGTGGACGAGACGGATTTGGTGCCTGCCGTGGCTTCGGTGGCCAACGAGGACGACGACGAGGTCGACGATGGACCCGACGCCGGGCTCGCTGCGGCGACGCCGGAGGTGGTGTCGTCGGCGGCCGCCTCGGCTTGCGCGATCGCTTCTTCGACGACTTCGCCCGATGTGCGGGGAAGTTGTGCGTCGATCTCGCCGGGCTGGGTGCGGGCTCCGACGCCACCAGCCAACGCAGTGGCGGGCTCGGCGTCTTCGACGTCGAGCGGTGCGACAAACATGCGCGCCGAATCGAGGTCGGCATCTCCGGCGCTCTCGACGAGCGTGCGTCCGATGGCGCCGTTGGTCGTGACCGTCGCTGCAGCGACGAGCGAGGCGCCGAGCACTACGCTCACAACGAACAGCAGCGTCGCCCGGAGCAGGCGATTGACGGAGCGCACGGACGGCACTTTAGTCATGTCCTTCATGGAAATGTCACACTTTCGACGCTGAAATCTGGGATTTTCCGCGCCTTGATGACGAACATGTTGCAGACATCGACGGAATGGGTCAGTTGCTTGACCAATATCTCACGTAGAGTGGCCCTCGTGGAGAAACGCCCGCGCAAGGCGGCCGTTCGGCGGGTACGAGTTCTTCTCGGGCTGACGGCTCTCGCAACACTCCTGAGCTGTGGCACGCCGAACTACGACGACGTCGACCTCGCTCCCCCGACGACCCTCGCCGATCAGACCTCAACCGGGCTCGAGTCCGGCACCGTGTCGCCGGCAACGACCGATGTCGCTCGTTCCCTCGCCGACACCGAGGTGGCCGCCGAGTCGACCGACGCACCAACCACCACCGCCAACCCCGCGGACCTGGGTATGAACCAGGAGCCCGGCGTGATGTACGTGGGCCCGGACGGCGACGACGACAACGATGGGGCCCTGCCGTCGCGGGCGTTCCGCACGCTCGGACGTGCGGTGTCGGATCTGGAGCCGGGCGAAACACTGTTCGTGCTCGAGGGCGTCTACGACGAAGACTGGCGGTCGGACACGTCGGTGTACGTGGACGCCCAGGGAACCGCCGAGGCGTGGATTCGGATCGCGGCGTTCCCCGGTCATGCCGTCGAGGTTCTCGGCGTCGAGAGCAACGCATTCAAGATCGAAGGCGCGGCGTACGTCGAGTTGTCGGGCTTCGAGCTGGTGGGCTCCGGCACGGACCTGCTCGGTGCCGGGGTGCACGTCGAGCACCCGTCACATCACATCCGGATCGTCGACAACGTCGTCCACGGGTTCCCGGCCGGGGGCATCAACGTGACGGGGAGTTCGCACATCACGATCGAAGGCAACGAGGTGTACGGCAACGCCAATCATCACCCCGGGCAGCACAGCGGCATCTCGATCTGGCGGCCGCAGGATCTCGGCTTCGACGACGACGACGCGGGCTACACCAACTACGTGTTGGGCAACCTCGTCTACGACAATCGCAACACGGTGGCGGGCGAACGTGGGCTGACCGACGGCAACTGCGTGATCATCGATCAGACCAACATCACCGGGTTCTCGGGCCGCACGCTCGTGGCGAACAACGTGTGTGTGAACAACGGCGGGCGAGGCGTCAACATCCACCAGTCGTCGAAGGCCGATGTGGTCAACAACACGCTCTTGGGCAACCTGACGACGCCGGATCTGGTCGGCGACAACGGCGAGCTCACGGCGTTCGAGTCGAGCGATGTCCGGTTCGTCAACAACCTCGTCGTTCCCCGGAACGGCACACCTGCGGCGCGCGACGGCGCCAGTCGCGATGTCATCTTTGCCGGCAATCTTTTCGTCGCCGACGACCGGGGTATCGGCGACGGCGAGAACAACATCGACCTGCCGGCGAGCGAGGCGCTCGCCGTGTTGCCCGCTGCAGGAATCGACCCGTCTGCAGCCGACTATTCGCCGGCGCCCGATTCGCCCGCGATCGATGCCGGCCGGGACGACTTCGGCGCGGTGGTGACCGTCGACGCCCTCGGCAACGACCGGCTGGTCGGTGCCGCAACCGACATCGGCGCCATCGAACTCCACTGAACCCCACGGCTTCTGTGGACTGCTAGCCCCGCTATGCGGGGCTGAGCGTCCACAGATGCCAGAGAGGGAGGGTCAGGATTGGAGGCGCTTGACGTCGGCCTCGACCATCATGCGGACGAGTTCTTCGAAGCTGGTCTCGGGGGTCCAACCGAGCACCTTCTCGGCTTTGGAGCGATCACCGATCAGCAGGTCGACCTCCGCGGGCCGATAGAACTGCGGATCGACGGTGACGTACTGCTCCCAGTCGAGGTCGAGCATCCCGAACGCGAGCTTGCAGAACTCTCGCACCGAGTGTGTCTCGCCCATGCAGATGACGAAGTCGCCGGGTTCGTCCTGCTGGACCATTTGCCACATGGCCTTCACGTAGTCGCCGGCAAAGCCCCAGTCGCGTTGGGCGTCGAGGTTGCCGAGGCGCAGTTCGTCGGCGAGGCCGAGCTTGATCCGAGCCGCGCCGTCGGTGATCTTGCGGGTGACGAACTCGAGCCCTCGGCGAGGGCTCTCGTGGTTGAACAGGATCCCGCTCGAGGCGTGCATGTCGTAGCTCTCGCGGTAGTTGACCGTGATCCAGTGGCCGTACACCTTCGCCACGCCGTACGGGCTGCGTGGGTGAAAGGGGGTGTCTTCGTCCTGGGGAACCTGGTTGACCTTGCCGAACATCTCCGACGAGGACGCCTGATAGAAGCGGATGTCTGGCTTGACCATGCGGATGGCGTCGAGCAAGCGAGTGACGCCGAGCCCGGTCGTCTCGCCCGTGAGCACCGCCTGGCCGAATGATGTCTGCACGAAGGACTGTGCCGCGAGGTTGTAGACCTCGTCGGGCTCGTGGTCGCGGAGCACCTGGATCATCGATGCCCCGTCGAGCAGGTCGCCCTGTGCGAGCGTGATCTCGTCTTGGATGTGATCGATGCGCTCGAAGTTGACGGTGCTCGAGCGGCGGAGCATCCCGACCACGTCGTAGCCGCGCCCCAGGAGAAATTCGGCGAGGTACGAACCGTCTTGACCGGTGATGCCGGTGATCAGGGCTTTGGGCATGAGGTCAGTATCGGTCGTGGGGACATCGCGTCCAAGGTTCTCGGGGCCCACGTGTCCGATGTCGCTCCACGAATCGACTGGGCAAATGTGACCAATGCGTTACTTTGGACATGACATCCGTTGATCCGCTCACCGTCCGCGGTGTACAACGGACCCTGCGTCAACAACCGGCGCGAGGCGTGACGGACAGGCGGTAGGGCGAACACATGGATCACGAGAGCAAGATTTACGTTGCGGGGCATCGAGGTCTCGTCGGCAGCGCCATCATGCGGCGTTTGGCTGGCGCGCATCGCCATGAGCTGCTCACCGCCACTCGGGACGAGCTCGACCTGCGCGACCAGCAGGCGGTGTTCGACTGGTTCGAGGCGGAGCGCCCCGATTACGTGTACCTGGTCGCCGGCACTGTCGGCGGCATCATGGCGAACAGCACCCGACCAGCTGAGTTTCTCTACGACAACCTGATGATCCACGCGAACGTGCTCGAGGCGGCTCGCCGGGTCGACGTGACCAAGCTGCTCTACCTGGGGTCGTCGTGCATCTATCCCCGGCTCTCGCACCAGCCGATCGCCGAGCACCAGTTGTTGCAGGGCCAGCTCGAGCCCACCAACGAGCCCTACGCCTTGGCCAAGATCGCCGGCATCAAGATGTGTTCGAGCTACCGCACCCAGTACGGCTGCAACTTCATCTCGGCGATGCCCACCAACCTGTACGGGCCCAACGACAACTTCGATCTTCAGGGCAGCCACGTGTTGCCGGCGCTCATCCGCAAGTTCCACGAAGCGAAGGTCACCGGCTCTGACGAAGTCGTGGTGTGGGGCACCGGATCCGCGCTGCGAGAGTTCTTGCACGTCGACGATCTGGCCGACGCCTGTGTCTTCTTGATGGACAACTACGAAGAGGCCGGTCACATCAACGTGGGCACCGGAGACGACCTCTCGATCCGTGCACTCGCCGAGATCATCCGTGACACGGTGCACCCCGATGCCCAGCTGCGGTTCGATTCGAGCAAGCCCGACGGTACGCCTCGCAAGGTGCTGGACGTCTCGAGGATCGAGTCGATGGGCTGGAAGGCGTCGACCAACCTTCGTGACGGCATCGAATCCACGTACGCGTGGTTCTTGGAGCACTACGACGCTGGCGACCTGCGCGGGGCCGCGTAACCTGCGACGGTGATCGTCTTCGTCAATGGCGGGTTCAAGACCGGGTCGACCTGGCTGTTCACTTGCGTCCGGTTCCTGACAGGCGGTCAGCCCGTACCCGACCACTTCCAACGCGAGGGCTGGGGCAACAGCGGCGTCGCCGAGGACCGGCTTCCCGAGTTCTTGGCCGAACTCGGTCCCGCCGACGAGATCACGTACGCCAAGTCGCACATCGACGATCCGGTGCTTCGAGAGCTCCTCACCGGCGACGTGAACACCCGGACGCTGTTGATGCATCGAAACGCCCCGGACATCGTGTTGTCGGCATACCACCACCGAATTCGCCACGGTGAGCTCGATCCGTCGGTGTCCTTCGAGGAGTTCTTCTGGCGAGACGACCAGCCGAGTGGCCGGTCGACGCTACGCGGAATTGCGAGCTACAGGGAGGCCTGGGCAGAGCCGCATGACCGAGTGTGGGCGACTTCGTTCGAACGCTTCAGCGAGGATCATCTGGGTGAGCTCGAACGGCTCCGGGCGTTCTTCGGATTCACCGTGAAGCCGGGCGCCCTCGATTGGATCGCCGAGCGGACCGAGTTCGGCAACTGGAAGGCGCAGACGGGGAGCGATCACCTGCGAACGGGGCGGGTGGGCGAAGGTGCCGAGCGCTGTGACGAAGACATGTTGCAGCTGATCGACGAGAGTGTGCCGCCGATCGACGACGCCTGGTTCGCCTGAGCGTCGCTTCAGGACCGTCCAGGGTCAGCCGAGCGCGTCGGCGAGAGACATCCGGGGGAAGACCTCGAGCGCTCCCCCGACGGTTGCGTTGATGACCTCGACCCCCTGAAGGTCGAGCACAGTCTTGGCCGCCTCGTAATGGCGGATCATGTGGTCGACCTTGGGGTGGTGCCAGGCACGTCCGGCGCCGAAGTAGTCGGGCCGGAAGTGGTTGACGTCGTCGTCGGCGGTGCTCGTCAGCAGCATGCCTTCGTCGTGGCCCTCGGCTTTGGGGCCGCTGATCTCCACCGTGTCGGGGATCGAGTAGCTCGTGTCGCAGCCGATGAGCACGATCCGGGCGAATCCCATGTGGGCGGCGAGCTGCATGAGGGTGATCGTGACGGTGCTCGGCTGGATGAGGCCGCCGACGGCGTCGAGTGAGAAGGCGCCGGTGTGTGTTCCCGCGGGCTTGCGGTGTTGGGAGAGGAAGAGCACCCGGTTGGGTTGGTCCTCGAGCAATTGGCGCACGGGGACGACGTCGCCGGATCCGTCGTGCAATTCGAGCATCGTCGGGAAGAAGCCGGTCATCTGCGGGTGGGTCCGGAGAAGCTGGTCGACGTCGTCGTGTCGGTCGGGAAGGAACCGGCTGTCGACCGACGCGTAGTAGGTGGGTCGCCAGTCGACCTCGTCGAAGAGCAGGAAGATCGCGTTGGACGCGAAGACGACCTCGTCGTCGAGCAACTCGAGGGGCGTGTCGTTGAGCGAGGGGCCGTTGCCGACGACGACACACGTCTCGCCGGCGTGCGCGTTGCGCAAGGCGCGCAGTCGGTCGAGGTCGGCTGGTGATGGAAGGCTGGTGGTGGGGGTCTGCGGCGACGAGCGCACGAGCGAGCGTGGCCCGTGGATCGGTTCGGATGTCTCGCCGTGGGCGATGGCACGGAGCCGCTCGTGGAAGGCGGGGACGGTCGATTCCCACTCGAAGGCCGTCGCGGTCTCCTTGGCCGCCGCTGCGAGCTCGGCTCGGTACTCGCCATCGGAGGCAAGAAGGCTGATGGCTCGGTGCAGCTCGACCGCGTCGGGCGACGTCACGACGTGTGCGGCGCCCGACCGCTGGAGAAACCGGATGGAGGCGAGATCTGGTGGCCCGACGGCCAGGATCGGCCGACCGGCGGCGAGGAGCTCGGGGATCCGATTGGCGAAGGATCCAGCGAGGTAGCCCCGGGTGGCCGAGTCGAAGTTGAAGGCGACCACGTTCGCCCCGGCTCCGGCCAGGTACGCCCGGTAGTCGGCCTCGGTGTCCGCATACGGCTCGATGCGGATGCGGGACAGTCCGTCGAGCCCGGCGAGATAGGTGGCGTCGTGGCCGGCACCGGCACTACGGACGACGAGTTCGGCGTCGACGTTGGTGGCTCCCTGAACTCCAAGGGCGATCGCGGCCACCGTGGAGCCGCCTTTCCGGTACGCCAGTTGGCCGCTGAACCGGAACGAGATGGGGCCGGACTCCGGCGGCCCGGCGAGGCCGTCCCAGTCGGCGAGGCGGACGACGTTGGAGATCACGTCGAAGGGGGTGCCGTAGCGATCCTTCAGGGTGGCCGCGAGTTCTGGCGAGATGGCGAAACAGGCGTCGGATCGCTCGATCAGCGAGCGGAGCCGGTCTGCCCAGCGCTCGACGGCATCGGGTTGCTCCACCTCGAGGCGGGCGATCCAGTCGTCGACGACCTCGACGACGAGCGGAACCCGCAGGTCGAGTGCGTCCAGCACGTCGAGCAGTGCCGCCGAGCGGGCGTCGGGCCGGGCGAAGACGAGCTCTGGTGCGAAGTCTTCGATCGCTCCCTGCAGCGCGTCTCCGGTGACGGCTCCGGCCGAAGAGGTGAGCGTCGGCTCGCCGGCGTCGGCCCACAGCTGGCATCGCAGCTCGGCCGGCCACGAGTCGAATCGGGTGGCGAGGAAGTGGCCCGTGGCGCTTGGGCCGCCCATCGCCGAGGCGTCCACCAACAACAGACGTGGCATGTCGAGCTCCATCGCGTCGTGCACATTACCTATCGGCGTCAACCGACGGAGCCCTTACGATTGGGATCCGAGATCTGGCGAACGGCGGGAGCCCTGGGTGGACCACAACAGCAACAGTCGATTCATGCTGATCTTCAATGCTCGCTGCGGTTCGACGTGGCTGATGCAGCTGCTCAACAGCCGTCCTGGCGTGTGGTGCGAGGACGAGGTCTTCGCACCAGAACACTTGGATCCTCAACGACAGCTCGCGTCCATTCGAGACTTCTTCACTCACCCACATGAACAGACCCACGTCGGATTCAAGTTGAAGGTCAACGACATTGCCGATCCGCAGGGTTTGCGAACTCTCGCCGACGAGTTGGGCGTCCGGGTCCTGCTGTTGACGCGACGCAATCTCGTTCGGCGTGCCATCTCGCTCTATCGCGGATGGGCGCTCTCTGAGCGTTCGGGTGATTGGAACCTCCGCGATCCGGACGCAGAGCGGATCGGCGCTGTGGAGATCCCTGCGAAGAACTTCGTGCAACGAGTGGAGGAGTGCATCCGCGAAGACGAGGCGTTGTGGGACTTCGGCGCAGGTCTCTCGACGGCACCCGTTGCCCTCTGGTACGAGGACCTTCATGCGTCGCTACCGAACGAGGCGATCCGGATCGGCCTCGCGCTCGGGTTGGAGCGTCCGTACGGGTTCGGCGAGGTCGAAATTCGCAAACACAGCCCGGGCTCACTCGACGAGCTCGTTTCAAACGTGGGGACCCTCCGCAGCGCCTCCGAGGGCAAGTGGTGGTCGTGGGGGTTCGACTACTGAGCAGCCTGGACAACTGGGACAAACGACCGTGTTCCGGGCAGTGAGTGAGAAGTACTTTGGGAGTCGTGACAACACCGGCGGAACGACTGGCACCAGCTCGGGCTGCGCTCGATCGCGGCGACGACGACGCGGCGCGCGTCCTCATCGATGAGGTAGCCACTGACTATCCAGAGAGCCCCGAACCTCCGAAACTGGCCGGAGAGCTCCTCATGCGCTCCGGCGACTGGGCAGGCGTACTCGCGCTGAGCGAGTCAGCCGCGATGCAGTTTCCCACCCATCAGTGGTGGCGACAGATGCGAGGCGACGCGCTCGTTGGCCTCGGACGGGCAGACGATGCGCGAGCGTTCTACCAGGACGTCCTCGCCGAGGACCCAACCTCGGTCGCCGCGCTCAAGGCGCTGTTGGACGACGCCTTCAACGCCGCACGCTTCGACGAGGCCCACACCTATGCGGCACGGGGCCGAGACGCGCATCCGGACCATCGGTGGTGGCGCCAGACCGGCGGCTGGGCGCTCGAGAAATCGGGCCGGACCGCTGAGGCTGCCGCCTGGTACCAGGACCTCGTGGACCGTGACCCGATGGATCAGGTCGGCCAGACCGGCCTGTTGCATCTCGAAGGCGCGGCGCACGACTGGGACGCCCTCTTCGAACGCTGCCGGAATCTGCTCGAGCAGTTCGACCACGCCCCGCCGAGCGTCTGGGGTTACTTGATGCTGCTGGCGCTCACGACCGAGCGAGCCGACGACGTGCGGGGCGAGCTGCGTCTTCACCTGTCCCCGGACGCGGAACCGCATCGACGTCTCAAGAGCCTCGAGACGTTGCTCACCGTCGAGAACCACTTCGGCCGCCACGAAACCACGCTCGGTCTCGCCGCCGCTCACGCTGACATCGTCAGCGAACGGATCGACATGGCTCGCGCGTATGCGCTGATGGGCTCCAACCGCAGTGATGAAGCCTTCGACGCGTTCGAGGCGATCGACGGGGAAGGTGCTGCCGAGGCCGGCGTGGCGCAGGCGCTTCTTCGGGCCAAGCAGCTACGCCTCGAAGACGCCTACAAGATCATCACGGTCACCCACGATCGTTTCCCCCACGACGAGCGCGTCTGGCGGACGGCGTTCTACCTGCTCCAGGAGACGAGCCGCTTCGACGAGGCCGAGCGTTGGCTCGAGGAGAAGCGGGCGGTCGATGGCGCCACGCCCCGCCTGAAGCTCGAAGAGGCGGGCCTGCATCGGAGCCGCATGGACTTCGATCTCGCCAACAACCTGCTCGACGACCTACTCGCCGACGACTCGGTTGACGAGAAAACCCGACGGGCCGCACTGCTCGTACGGGCCGACACGGCGCGGCGCTCTCAGGCAGAACCCACAAGGCTTGCCGAGCTGAGGGGGATGCTCGTCGACGACCCGGGCCGTGATCTCAATGGCGATTACGTCTTGATCCGGACCCACATCTCGCTCGGCGAACGCGAGGCGGCGCTGTCGGAGATCGATGAGTTGCCGCCGGACCTCGACTCGTTCGATGCCAACGTCTACCGCGGCTGGGCCGCGATCGAACGAGGCGACGTCATCGCCGCCAAGGAACATGGCCGCCGTTTCGTCGCCCGTCGCTACTACCCCCAGATCCACTCGTCGATCCGCCAGCTCGAGCAGCGGACCTCCGCCCCCACGAACCCTGGAGCAGTCGTGGCGTTCGCCGCGTGCCGGGACGAGGAGCGGCGCCTTCCGGACTTCTTGCGGCACCATCGTGCGCTCGGTGTCGACCACTTCGTGATCGTCGACAACAACTCGACCGACCGAACGAGCGAGTACCTCGCGAATCAGGAGGACGTGTCGCTCTTCTACACCGAGGACGACTACGTGATGAGCGGTCTCGGCATGCGCTGGATCAACGAGTTGATCGCCGGGCTCGACGCCCCGCACTGGTGCCTGTTCGCCGACGTCGACGAGCTCCTGATCTACCCGGACTGCGAGACCCGGTCGATCCACGACTTCACCGAGGACCTCGGCCGCCGGGGCTTCGAGGGGGCGGGTGGCTACATGCTGGACATGCACGGCGAGACGCTCAACGGCACGGTCGACTTCAGAGCCGGCGACTCGATGGTCGAGACGAGCCCGTACTTCACGAACGCCTATGATTTCCAGGACTTCCACCTCGGCCCGTACGTGGATGTTCGTGGTGGCTTCCGTTCGGAGACGCTCGGCATCCGCAATCTCCAGATGACCAAGACCCCGCTCATCCACTCGGACTCCGGCATTCAGTTCTTGTCGAGCAGTCACGAGACCACCCCCGGCCGCATCGCCAAGGTGGCGACGCTCTTCCTGCACTTCAAGTACATCGGCGACGCCATGGCCCGCGCCGAGAAGGAAGCCGCCTGGACGCCGTACATGTACTACGGCAACAACACCGAGAAACTCCGCCAACTCTCGAATGGCGAGGACTTCTCCCTGATGACCGACAACACCCACCGCTACGAGTCCAGCCGACAGCTCGTCGAGCTCGGCTTGCTCCGGAGCATGAGCTGACCCATGAACACCAAATCCCGCAAAGAAGGAAGATGAGATGACCACGTCCCCTGAACAGATCGAGGAGCTCCTCTACCAGCTCCACGACACAAGGCAACGACTCTCGCTCACCCAGCAGGAACTCATCGTCGCGAAAGCCAACCTCAACACCCTCATCGAAGACCCTGAACAAGGGTGGGTCGACCCGTCCGAGCTCAGAAGGGAACTCGATGATGCCTATTCGCGCATTGGTGGATTGGAGACCGAGCTTCAACGCGCCCGACACGATGCCAGGGCCGAGAAGGAGGAGCGCCTCGAGTTGTGGTCGTGGGCGGGCCCCGAGATCGAGAAGCTGAAGCAAGAGATCGCGATCCTCCAGCGTGAGAAGCAGGAGATCTGGTCGATGACTGAACCAATGTCCAAGAACAACGATCGGCGCCCCTGAAATGGCCGAGACGAACCCTGACCCGAAGCTCGCAGCGTTCTCGAGAATCCAAGATGAGATTCGATTTGGACCATCAGTCGAGACGCACATTCGAGAGCTCGTTGAACGCAAGTCACACCAGCCGGTGCACGTTCTCACCAGCCTCGAGTTCGACGGCCTTTTCCAGAACGGCGGGATCGGAACCTATTTCCGGCAGCTCTCGCATCAGTTGCACGAGTCGGGTGCACCGGTCATCGGAATCGTGGTCGACGACAATTCTTGGTGGCCAAATAATCGACCACCGATTGATGATTTCGACCTCGTGTTCACGCTGGCCGATGCAGCCCGCTTGTTGTCGCCGGACACCTTCAGCCTCAAGTCCTACTGGGGTTGGGGGCACCTCAGCTGGGCGATGGAACGGTCGTTTCTCGTCTACCTTCTCCACCTCGCAGTTCAACGGGCGTTGCCCGACACAACTCCCGTCGTCGCGGAGTTTCATGAGATGGCTGGCGTGGGGCACCTGACGATTCAGGCCGGCCGCAGCGGCATCCTCGGGGACAACTTTGTCTCGATCGTTGGACAACACAGCAGCGAGGAGTGGATCCGTCGCGCAAACCGTCAGTTCGACAGGCTTGACTTCCAGTGGCTCGACACTCTCCACATGGAAGGCGAACGGGTCAGCATGGAGTCGGCCAACATCTCGTTCGGGCCGTCGAGGTACCTCTTGGACTACTCCCTCAGCATGGGTTGGGACACAAGAGACAGCGTTGTCCTGCCCTACCCGGTCGGCGCTCTCGACGAAATGGTCGAAGAATCAGCTGTGCCCGTCCACCCCACCGTTGACGAACCGACGGTCGTCTTCTTCGGTCGCCTCGAGGAGCGAAAGGGTCTCGTCACCTTCTGTGACGCCGTCAACCTCGTTCGCGCTACTCCTGGCTTGGAGAACACGAGAGTCCTCTTGCTTGGACGTGTGACTGACCTTCACGAACAGGGAATGGACGCACGTTCGTACGCGCTCCGCGAACTCGGTTCGAAGAACCTCCAGATCGAGACCGAGCTGGATCGAGAGGCTGCGATCAGTCTTCTGAAGAGTCTCAAGCGGGCGGTCGTTTTCCTTGGCTCGCCCTACGACAACTTCCCGAACACGGCGCTCGAGATGTCCCAACTGCCGGTGAGAGTCGTCGCATGTTCTGGCTCTGGACTGCAGGAAGCACTCCAACACTGCGAGAACTGGGATCCGTCGTTTGGTTTCGCCCCCTACGACGTACAGCAGGCTGCAGCGGCAGTGCATGCTGCTCTTGAGGAGCCTCCCGTCCTCAGTGCGCCGTTCACTGACGCAGTGCGGCGTAAGAAGAACGCAGAGGTCATGCGACGGCGGGCCGAGCTTGTGGACGCTGAGCTCCAATCCCGAAAGCGAACGCCGTCTGAACATCCAGCTGTCATGATCGGCGTGACGTACTTCAACCTCGGCCACTACCTGCTCGATGCCCTACGGTCAGCGTGTGCTCAGTCATACTCGAACGTCCACGTGGTCGTGGTCAACGACGGAAGTACTGGGGACTTCTCCGAAGCGCGACTCATGAGTGCGCGTCGGATGTTTCCGCAGGTCGAGTTCATCGATCACGCGGAGAATCTCGGCCTGAGCGCAGCTCGCAATCGACTCATCGAGATAGCCATCGAGCGCAAGGCCGACTACCTCTGCTTCCTCGACGCGGACAACTTGTTGTTGCCTACGGCGATTGAAGACCTGGAGCGAGCCGCTCGGACGAGCTCAGCCGACTTGGTGATTCAACCGATGATCCACTTCACCGACGTCGGCAGCGTTCCCTCACCGAACGACGTGAGCTCCTTTGTCGCCATTCCGGGCTGGATCGGAACTGGCTTCAGTCAGAACCTCGCCGGCGATGCGCTTGCGTTGTTCTCGGTCGAGCTTCTTGAGCGCTTTCCCCATCCCGAGGGCAGACGCCAGCACACGCAGGACTGGATCACAATCACCAAAGCTTGGCTCCACGGGCATCACATCACGGTTCTCCCTGACGCCGCTGGCCTCTACCGCCTTCGGGACGATTCAATGATGCACCGTGATGGCGTAACGGCGGAGGATCACTTCAACTTGCTCGAGCAAGTGATCGCTCAGGTAGACGATCCACGCCTCAGAAGAACCCTCTGGGCCTTGATTCGCCAGTCGCAGAGCGGCTTCGTTCCCGACCGGAACGAACACGGACCACACCTCTACGACACCCACAGCGACACGATCTATACGCCCTGACGCGGTTGATATGGCCTCGCTGTCTCGTTGGGGATCCTCGTTACGGCTCGGGCGTGAGTAGGTGACTCGCCCCGGTGTGTTCGAGATCCTCGCAGAACCGGTGCATCCACAGTTGCGACATCTCGTCACGTTGTACCTGTAGACGGGTCTCATGGAGACCTTCGAAGCCGCTCAGCACTGCTTGGTCGATGCCGTCAGTAATGGCGACATGCTGCAGAATCGACCGCACCGCCTGAACTGGGTCGCTGATCAGAGCCTCGTAGTGCAATCGAAGCGGAGCAACTTTGGACGCGGAGAATTCTGCTTCCCAGTTGTGCTCATCCCGAAGGATCCAATCGAGGGCAGATCGAGTCAGCGAGTAGTCATACTCTGGCTCAGCTGCTTCTTTCGCCGTCGACATCCAAGCAGAAGTCTGCATGGCTCGTGCCCAAGACACCGCTTGCGACGCCCGGTCAAGTCGAGTCAGGTAAAGATACTGGGGGTTGTCGAGAATGTCATGCAGCGGTTCATCCGGCGAAGCGCTGCGCCAGTGCTGATTCATGATCTTGATCGACGCGAGCCCTTTGGATGCGGTCCGTTCGTGCACCAGCTCGAGATACTCGCGAGGTGGCAGCGACGGCTCGATTGAAAGATCAGACTCGTGTGTTTCACGATCCTCGGGCAGGAGATACTCACGTGGCTTCCCCATTACACCAAGATCGCTCAACAGCTCACACAGCAGATTGCTACCTGACCGCGGTACCGCGGCAATGACGCACCAGCGGAGCATGATGATCGCTAGCTCGCGTCAATCCGGACGAGGGCGACGTCTTGGTAACCGAGGTTTGCATCCAACGCGAGGTACTTCAGCTTCCAACCATCATGGATGCAAAGCTCATTCACTGCCCGTGGAACGCCGTAGCTCTCGATCTCGATTGGTGACCAGTGGGTGTAATCGTTGAAAATGAGCACTCCGTCACGCTTGACCTTGTCTTTCGCTACTCGAGCGTCGCGACATACTCCCGCGTACCGGTGATCGCCATCGATGTAGATCCAGTCGAAGTACTCATCGGGATAGTTGCTGAGCGTCTCTGCTGAGTCACCCAAGACGAGCTCAACATCACCACGCTCCAACCCAGCTTTCAACGCAGGGTGCTCTCCGAGCGTGGCGTCGAACAGATCGAAAGAGATGTCGAACAGTACGAGATTTGACGGTTCGGTTTCCTGGAGGATCAGCTCCGCGAATCTCCCGTATTGTGTGCCGACCTCAGCGACCCGAGCGCTGCTCTCGAGAAGGCTCAGCCCGGCATCACGATTCGGGAGAACGACGCACTCGTCGACGTGATGTGCTGAAAGCCGAGGTGCGCGATGGAACATCGGGTGGTCGTCCCAGCGGTCCCAGTCGTCGTCCGAAACACTTGCGGTCCGCTCGAGAAATCGATTCCGAAAGTCCGCGAATCTCATGACAACTCCTCTTCCGGCCAACGCTTCTCACGCCGACCGGCACGCCTATTCTGCACCGCGTTCGACAACAGTCGCGCATTCGCGGTCCCTGACGGCCCCCACCCAAGTCCTGCTACCACGTGTGCAAGTGCCCGCGAGCGCGGTTTCGCCTCTCGAACGGCGTGTCGGAACAGCTTCGTCGCAATCCGAATCTCCCGACGCTTCAGCCTTTTCAAGCCAGACACGGCATGAACAGCTGCGACCTCAGGTCGGAACGCCTCCGGCACGACGGCGCCGATGTGTGGCTCCATGACCCGTACGAACTCCTCGGCGCGCTCGGATCCGCCTTGCGCGGTCTTGGCGCCGCCGCGGAGTCGTTCGAGCGAGAAGATCACCGGCTCGTAGTGGAGCTCGGTGTCGCGAGCGATGTCGAGGAAGAACGCGTAGTCGAAGGTGTAGTGCAGCGTTTCGTCGAGCGGGCCATGCGCCTCGTGCACGCTGCGTCGCCAGAACGCCGACGGCTGCACGATGAAGTCGCCCTTCACCAGATCGTCGTACTGGCCGGCCTTCACGTTGGATCGGAGGCCGAACTGGCGACCGCTTTCGTTGATGGCCATCGAGTCGCCGTAGAGGAACCCGGCGTCCGGGCGACTGGCGAACCAGTCGAGGACCCACGGGATCGCTCCGGGGGCGAGGATGTCGTCGCCGTTGAGCCATCCGAAGATTTCGCCGCGGGCCTGAGAAAATCCGAGGTTGAGCGCTGCGGTCTGGCTGAGGCCCGGCGCATCGACCATGCGTACATGACCGTTCGCGGCGACCAGTTCTCGGGTCCCGTCGGTCGACCCGCCGTCGACGGCGATGACTTCCATCGAGGCATCGCGTTGGTCCGACAACGAGGACAACGCGTGGCCCACCCAGGGCATCGCATCGAGCAGCGGCATGATGAGCGTGAGCTTCGGCGCTGGCCCGGTCACTGACCAGGTCGGCTCAGACGCTGGCAGGAGTGGAGGCGTCGGGACCGAGACCGGCGCCAACGCCGTCGACAGATCGACGTGTGGAGCTGGGCCGGACAGCGCGTCGTGCGAGTCGCCGATTGCGACGAGATCGTCCGGTCGAGCGAAGCGGGCGGCGAATGCGGTGGACCGCTCCGCCAGCATGGCCCGGTGTGCAGGGTCGGCGAGCGCCGCGAGGGCACGCACCACCTGCTCGAGCTCCGGATCGGTCACGACCTCAGCCATCTCGTGCTCGATGCACAGCGAGACGGGCTTGAGGTCAGCGGGAGCGAGCACGAGCATCGGGCGTCCAGAAGCGGCCGCCTCCACGAAACTCTGAGGGACGTCATGGCGCGCCGTCTCGATGGACGCCTGGTCGAATCCGGCCGCCCACACCACAACGTCATCGAGCGCCGCGAGGCCGAGGCGTGCGGGCTCCGACGCGACGTACGGTTCAGAGACGACGCCGGGCAGATCACGGAGGCCACGCAGCCAAAACCACTCGGTCCCGCTCAACGGCGTCCGGAGCGTGAATGACCCGACGTGCTCGTCGGGGCCGGCCGCCAAGGCGACCATCGCAACCGACGGTCCAGAAGTGTTCAGCGATCCCGAAAAGCCGAGCGCGATGTGGCGCCGGTCGTTCGTCAGCTGCACGACAGGCTGCTGGCCGTGCGTCGGCGAGACGCAGACGACATCTCGACCGAGACGATGCTCCAACGAGACTCGCTGGGCCGCGCTCGAGGTCACGACGGTCGAGGCTGCGGCGGCGAGACGCTCGAGCATGCCGTCCCACAGCGCTCCGTCGGAGACGCGTGCGTCAGAAAGTCGCTTCGGCCACCACTCGTCGATCACGACGACGAGATCCGTGCCCAAACGTGCGCTCCGGAGCGCGAGGTGCGCCCCCGGAAGGGCATCGGGCGTCGGCACGATCAGACAGACGTCGATCTCGGGCAGATGATCCGCCGCGTCGGCAAGCGCCTCGTCGGCGGAGAACTCACGCACCAACCCCTCCGTGGTCAGCGAGAGCCCGTCGGGGGCCGAGTGGATCTCCGCAACGACGTCGAGGCCCCACAGGGCGGCGAGGGCGCGGGCACGTGCGTGCGCCGGAGTCGCGCTGCCTGCGCCGTCGACGACCACGAGGGCCCGCCGACCGGCGCGAGCCGCCGTCGAACGAGGTTTCGCTTCGGTCATCGACATGGGGAAATCACCGGAATCCGAGTGTAGAACGCGCCCCTCATCCGGTCGGTGAGGAGAACGCCTTGTTTCGTGGACGGGCGAACGGCCTACAGCGTCGCGGACGGCGCTCCACGTACTCTTGGGTCATGACCCTGCGGACGGCGGCCCGAGGCCTTGCGAGCCGAGCCCGCGACCGTGTTGTCGCCGCTCGTTCGGCCCGACCGCAGGCCCAGCCCGGGACCCGGATCCTCGTGCTCGACCCTCGGTTGGGCGCTTCCCGTCACGCCATCGGCGTGGTCCATCGCTGGGCGAGCGACCTCGACGCCGATCAATCCCTCGCCATCACCTGCGATGGCGACTGGGCACTTCGTATCGTCGACGATCCGGCATCTGCGGCGCGCGGCCGAGCCGCCTCGGTCGACGAGGCCCTCGAGGCCGTGGAGCGCTTCGCCCCGCACCTCGTCGTCTTCCACGCCGGGCCCAACACCACTCCCCTCTTTGCGCTCGCCACCCGACTTCATCGACGCGGGGTACCGGTCACCCTCGCGATCGAGACCCTCTGGTACGAATCGCTCCGCGACACCTGGCCAGACCGCCACAACCACCAACGCGACCAGGTCGACGCCCTCGGCCGAGACGCCGCCCGCGTGGTCGCCTCGTCACCCGCCCTCGCCGAGGAGCTCGCCAGCCGCTGGGGCCGGCCCGTCGAGCGGTGGTCGCCGAGCTCGGCCGTCACCAGATCGGCAAAGGCGAGCACGAAGTCGGACACGTTGCTACGCGTCGCTGCGGCATCGACGGTGGAGTTCGGCACGGGCGGATCGTCGTTGCTCATGGCCGCCGCCGCAGCGCACGCCGATCCGACCACACACCTTGCCGTCCGCACCCCAGCCGCCGGACTCGGCCACTCCCTCAGCGACATCCTCGAGACCTTCGATGGGGTCGACGTGACCCAGATCGACGGCGACAGCGGTGGCATCGAAGCCTTCTACGCTCACGCCGACGCGCTGTTGTTCTGCCAGGACTTCGCGGTGGGGCGAGGCCACACCGATCTTCTCGGCCATCCGGCGGCCCTTGGCCCGCTGCTCGATGCGGGGCGCCCGATCATCGCCGTCGGCCCCGCCGGCAACGACGCCATCGAATACCTCCGAAGCACCGGAGCGGCGCTCGTGGTCGACACGGCCGAACCGGCACGACTCAACTGGTGCTACGACGCACTCCGGACCCAGCCGGAGTATCGAACCAAGTTGGGCGCAGCGGCCCGCCGCGCCGCCACCGATCGCGCCGTCGAACAGCCGACCGTCGGCAGCTTCGCAACGCGCTCAAACACCCCGCCGGTCAGTGACGATTCGACGTTCGGTCGGCTGCGCGACCGCCACCTCGCCACGACGGCCGTCGTTGTCGGCAACGGCCCGTCGCTCAACGAGACCGACCTCGATCTGCTCGACGACCAGATCGTCCTCGGCTCCAACGCCATCCACCTCTTGTTCGACCGGGTGGCCTGGCGACCCACCTACTACTGCGCCGTCGACCCGCTGTACCTCCACGAACGCCACGAAGACATCGCCTCACTCCTCGAAACCAATCCGACGACAACCGGCATCTTTCCTGCACGAGTCCCCATGCACGACGGATCCGCCAGGACCATCGAGCCACCCGAGCTGCTCGGGAACCTGCCCAACGCGCACTTTGTCGAACCCCTCGGCGAGATGTCGGCGACGTCACCGTTCGGCTCGTTCTCGACCGATCTGCGCGCCGGCATGGTGCAGCCCGCCACGGTCACGATCGCCCTGATGCAGATCGCCGCACACCTCGGCGTCGACCGAATCGTGCTCGTCGGCTGCGACACCAGCTACACGATCCCCGCATCGGCCAAGACGTCGGGTCCGCCCGTCCCCGGCCACGAGGACGCGCAGTTGATCATCACGTCCACCGACGACGACCCCAACCACTTCTCCCCCGACTATTTCGGGCGCGGTCGCACCTGGCATCACCCACGCGTCGACAACATGATCCGCCACTACGCCCTCGCCAGGGACGTGCTCCATATGCTGGGAGTCGACGTGATCAACGCAACGGCTGGCGGCAACCTCGAAGTCTTCCCACGGGCGGCACTCGCCGACGCGCTCCACCCCACAGACGAGGCCTCGTGATGACCCCCAAACCCGACGTCACCACCGTCGACGGCGTCATCGCCTCCTACCCCCGATCCGGACGAACCTGGCTCGCCGGCATGATCGGCGATGTTCTGCGCCAATCGCTGCAACTCCCCGTCGGGCACCGCTACTTCGTCAACACCGACGCCCAACAAGACCTCGAGGCGTTCTTCACCCAATTCGGCCCCGACGCACCGCCGATCCCCGCGCGGCTCGCCACCCACAAGCTGAGCCACAGCACTCCCCGCGCCGATCACCTCGTGATCGTCGTCCGGGACCCCTTCGACTCGCTCGTCAGCTACTACCACTACACCACCAAGCTCCGAGGCGAGTTCTCCGGAGACATGGACGACTTCCTCGGATCGAAGAACCACGGCGTGACCCGACTGGCCGAGTGGTTCAACAGCTGGGCCTCACGCAGGACCGCCGCCACGGTCGTCACCTACGAGCGCCTCCGGACCGACACGGCCGTGCAGCTCGGCCGGGCGCTCGACGGCCTCGGAATCGACCATGACGTCGACCTCGACGTCGTGGCGCGCCGATGGAACTTCGAGGATCGACAGGCTCGCGAGATCGACCGAACCGGAGAATCCGATGTGGACTCACGGTTCGTGCGGCGCGGCGAGGTCGGCACCGGCCGACTCGAACTGTCCCCCGCCCAGATCGTCACCATCGAAACCAACTTGGGCACGAACCTCACGGCTCAGGCTCGCGCCTGGATGAGTGACCTGTCCTACGAGATCGGTGCGTGATGTTCGTCCTCGAACGGCTCCACGCAGACCACGTCCGCAAGATCCTCGTGTCGCCAGACCGCGCGGTCGTCTCGTCTCTCCTCGCCGACGTCTTCAGAGACCGCGCCTCACTCGACGCCGACAACCCCGAGTCCGAGCACCTCCGCGCGGCCGCCTACCGGCTCGACGCCAACCCGGAGACGTTCGACGGCATCATGACCCTCGCCGGTGAAGTGTTTCGGATTCGACACGACCCCGAGGAGACCCAGCCATCTCCAACCGGCCGACGGCTCCGGAAGCGCTTGGTGCGCAACCTCCGGGCGACCGCCGACAAGACCTGGGTCCCGTCCAACGCTGCCCTGGCCGTGCAGCGCGCCAACGCCGAAGAAGACACCTTCGACGTTCGGCCCGCACCCCTCGACGAAGAATTCCTTCTCGACGGCGAAGCGTTCGAGATCGGCCGAGACCAATGACCGCGCCAGAGTCGACCACGTCGAACAACGATCGATCCAGCCAGCTCGCCGAGGTCGTGATCGCGTCTCGCTGGCTCGCCGAAGGCGTCGTCCGTCGCAATCCGCTCCGCATGGCGCTCATCTCGCTCGCCGCCCTCGCCGGGGCATTCGGCACCGCGTTCGGCACGCTCGCCGTCATCTTCTACCTGCGCGCCGCAGCCGGCGATGGCTCGCTCGGACCGTTCGCCATCGAGATCGGCGACCCGACCGACCCGATCACCGCCGGCACTTTCCTGATCGGACTCGTCATCGTCGTGTGCATTGCCGCCTGGGCGGTCTGGTGGAGCGACCGGGCCATCGCCGAGCTCGCCCGAAAACAGGCCGCCCGCATTCGCACGATGATCGTCTCGCTGCTCGGCGATCCGGCAAGCGCCGGGTGGCAGAGCGCCGTCGAACATCGCCGCCCTGCGCAGCTCCTCTACCAGGCGATGGTGGCGCGCGTCCGCAGCTCGACCATCGCCATCACCGAAATTCTCGGACTCGGCCCGGCCATCCTCACGCTCGTCGTCTCGCTGATCGTCATGGTCGTCATCGACCCGTTCGCCACGTTCCTCGCCCTCCCGATCGCCGGTCTCTTCGGTGTGATCGGGGAGCGAATCAACCGAGAGGTCGCCAGCCTCACGCAGACGTACGACGGCCGACTCGAACGCACGCGTGACCAACTGGTCGAACAGCTCGAAGATCTCTCGGAGGGCTATATCGGCGCCGACGAAGTGTCCTTCTCCCGAGCCGACACCGACGACAGCCTCTTCCACGACCGCCAGCTCGCCAGCACCAAACTCCAAGCACTCAGCCTCGTCAACGGCGCGTTCATGTTCGCCGTCATCGCCGCGTACTTCATCCTCGTCGACGGGATCGAAGACTTCTCGATCGAGTTGCTCATCGCCTACACGTTCGCCGTGCGATTCGCCGCCCGCTCCGTCCAACAGACCTTCCGGGCGATGGTGCAGGTGAGTCGACGCCTCGAAGAGATCCGAACCGTCCACACGTTCATCGCCACCGTCGACGCACACCGGTACGAACGCACCATCCGCGCAGAGACCGCCGACGAGCTCCCCACGACCCTCTCGATCGATGTTGGCCACGGGTCGACCTGGACGATCGACCGCAAACGCCCCATGCTCGTCCTCATCAACCGGCCACCCGACGACTCCGAAGCCTGGACCGTCCTCCACGTCGTCGAAACCGCCGCGGCGACCGACGGACTCGACCTCATCGGCTCCGCCCGGATCGTCGAAGTCACCGAAGACAACCCCGTGCCCGACATGTTGGCCTCCGAGCCCGTCCGGGTGATCGTCACCGACGACCCGAGCCCGCTCGTCTCCGAATCCCGTCAGGCGTTCACGTTCATCGTGCACAACCGACCCAAACTCGTGCTCGCCAAAGCCACCCAAGACCTCGCCGACCGGTTCGGCGGCGTGCTCGTGATCGTCGGCGACGAAATCGTGTGGTCCGGCACCGTCGCCCAAGCCAAGCCCCGGGCCGACCACATCCGAGATCTGCTCAAGCCCCGTAACGCACGAGCCCGAGCTTCCACAACGCCTGGTAAAGCGACGCCGTGACCAAATAGGGCCGGACGTGCCCGTGGATCTCCGGATGCCCCACCGAGCGACCGAGCATTCGCTCCCGGAGCCGCATCATCTCGTCCTCGCCCGTCGACGCCATCTGCGCGGACGTCTTCTGAGACTCATGCACCCGGAAGCCGCCCAGGAACCGAGGGATTCGGGCAAATCGGGCGCCGGCGTCACGGAAGCGGGCGATCAGGTCCCAGTCGACCGCAAACCGGAACGACTCGTCGATCTCACCGCCGGCCGCTTCCCAGATCTCCCGACGCCAAAACATCGTCTCCTGCGGGATGTAGTCCGCCCATCGCAAGATGTCGTCGTCATGAGGCGGCATGATCCACCGCCCGATGTCGCGACCCTCGGCGTCCACGATGATTCGATGCCCGTACACGACGTCGATGTCGGGCCGTGCGGCAAACACGTCGGCGACGGCAGCCAGCGCTCCGGGCAGGAGCAGATCGTCGCTGTTGAGCCACCCCATCACGTCGCCGTCGACCCGGGCGAAACCACGATTGATTGCGTTCGCCTGACCCGAATCCGCCTCGATCACCGTCTGCACACCCCGCGCACCCCACCGGTCGAGGACCGCTGCCGTCGAGTCGGTCGAACCGCCGTCCTGCACGACGTAGTCGAGCGACCGATACCCCTGACGCATGACACTGGCGATCGTCGCATCGACGAAGTCGCCCTGCTCGAACGACGGCGTCACCATCGCAATCGACGGCCCACCCGGGACCGGCATCGAGGGGCGCCCCCACTCGAGCGGAAGCGGCTGTGGCGCATACTGGTGCAACCGGCCGAGCCCGGTCCGCCACGTGGCAACGCGTCGTGCACCCATGCCGGCGAGACTACGGATTCGGGCCACCCAACCGGTGGAGCTACGCTCCGGGCATGCGGGCACTCGTCACCGGAAGCTCCGGCTTCGTCGGCCAACATCTCGTCACCCATCTCCGTGCCCAAGGAGACGACGTCGTTGCGCTCGACCGCACCGACGGCATCGACATCCGCAACCGAGACGCCATCCACGCTGCGATCGCGGCCGCCGGACCAGACGTCGTCTACCACCTCGCCGGCCAAAGTGACGTCGCCGCGTCCTGGCAAAACCGCAAGGAAACCGAAGGCATCAACGTCGAAGGCACCCACAACGTCGCCGAAGCAAGCGCAGCGGCCGGCGTGCACCGACTCCTCGTCGTCAGTTCGGCGCTCGTCTACGGACACGTCGAAGCGTCCAGCCTTCCGATCGACGAAGACCGGCCCACCCAGCCCGTCAGCCCGTACGCGGCGAGCAAGGTCGGCGCCGAATCGGTTGCCTCCGTCGTCGGACGCACCACCGACCTCGATGTCGTCATCGCCCGACCGTTCAACCACATCGGCCCGGGGCAGCGCACCAACTTCGTCGCCTCCGGCCTCGCACAACGGATCGCCAAGGCGGCCGCCGACGGCGCCGACTCGATCGAAGCTGGATCGCTCTCTCCCACACGGGACTTTCTCGACGTGCGAGACGTCGTTCGGGCGTACCGGATGATGATGGTGTCGCCTGACACCAGCGGCGTCTACAACGTGTGCTCCGGCCTCGAGACGTCGATCGAAGAGATCGCCCATCAGCTCATCGACATCTCCGGCGCCAACATCCGTCTCGACGTGGCCGAACATCTGCTGCGCCCCACCGATCTGCCACGGATCTGCGGCGACAACCGGCGACTGCGCACCGACACCGGCTGGCAGCCCCAAGTCTCGCTCGAGGCCTCGCTGGCCGACGTCTATCGAGAGCAAGCCCAGCAGGTCGAAGCGGACCGCCGTTCCGAGCCCCGCTGACCCACCCTCACCCCCGGACCCTCACCCCACACAGCACCGCGGACGCAGTAGTATCTCGGGGATGGGCGAACGTTGCCGAATGGCAGCGTTGGGGGCGACGTTCGCCCTGCTCGTCGCCGCCTGCGCTGCCGACGATGCATCCCGAATCACCCGACCGTCCCCACAGCCGGTCGACCCCGCCGCCAACTCGGCGACCGCCGAGCCGGTGGGCACCTCGACGACCCCCGGCGACCCCGGACCCGACGTCGACGCCGCCATCGTCTTCCCCGAAACGCTCGCCGACGCAAGCTTCGTCGACCGTACGACCGCTCGCGGCAAGTGCATCGGTGGCGATGAGTCACAGCTGTCCCTCTTCGACTCCCGAGACGGCACGCCCCTGTGGGAATTCCCCATCCCGCGCCCGGGAGGCCTGAGCACCCATGTCGGTGACATCGTCCACGTCTCGTTCGCCTGGGACACCGAACAACCACCCGGAATCGGCACCATCGACCTCGCCAGCAAGCGGCCACTCTGGCAACACTTCCTCCCCGAAACACCCCAACAGCTCGAACGACGCGGCGACCAACTCATCGTCTCGATGCGATCGTCGCTCCTGTCCCTCGACGCCCACACCGGCGAGATCCTCTGGGACACCTCCGACGAGTTCGCCTTCGAGCGACTCCTCCTCGACGACACGCTCGCGTACGTGCTCACGACCGTGGGCGTCACCGGCATCGACCTCCAGACCGGCGAACGCATCTGGACCGTGCCGCTCGAAGACGCCGACAACCTGGCCGCACACAGCGGCTTCCTCGTGGTCACCGCCGGCCCACGCGTCCTCGGGATCGACCTGACCGAACAAGTGCTGCGCTGGACCACCAACGTCGACCGACTCCGAGCAGGAGAGATCCACCTCACCGAGTCGGCCGTCGTCGTCGAAGCCTCTCCCGCCGCAGCGCCCTCCGGCGGCCGAATCACCCTCGACCGGACCACCGGCGCCGCCCTTCAGAGGATCGAACACACCTCCGCGATCCACATCGACGATGCCGGCAACATCATCACCACCACCGTGAACCCGGAAGGACGACCAGGACTCCCCTACCTCGTCGGCGCAATCGACCCCGTGACCGGCGTTCCGTTGTGGCAGAGCGGAGCGACCGCACCGCTGCGATCGAGCCTGCTGGGCGCGTCTGGACAACAGATCGTCATCAACGACCCCCACCCCGCCATCTCCGGCGTCGACCGGCTCCGGCTCCTCGACACCACCACCGGCGACGCCATCTGGGAAACCGCAACCATCGAAGAATGGGACGGCGCACTCGTCGAGCTCGGCGCCTTCGTGTCTCTCCACCGCACCGTCGACACGCTCGCCGGCGACCGCGGCCTGGCCGGAGTCGTCTTCTCCAACAATCGCTCGATCATCGTGACCGAAGGCGACGGGATCGAACAGCCGCCCACGCTCACCCCCCACGGTCTCCTCGTCATCTCGGGCGAGCAGGCCAACACCTGTGTCGGACGTCAGCTGGGCGAACCCGGCCGGGTGCCCCGAGTCGACGAACCTGCCTGAACCCGCGACTCAGCGGTAGCCGTTGGGGTTCTTCTGCTGCCAGCGCCAGTGATCGACGCAGATGTCGTCAAGATCCCGGGTGGCCTTCCAGCCGAGTCGCTGCAACGCCGCAGCCGGATCCGCATAGACCGTCACCGCGTCACCAGGTCGCCGATCGACGATCCGATGCGCAACGGGGGTGCCGACCGCACGTCCCGCGGCCGCGACGACCTCGAGCACTGACGAGCCGACTCCCGTACCGAGATTGATCGGCTCGAACCCCTCGACCGTGTCCAAGGCGTCGAGCGCCGCCAGATGCCCCTCGGCAACGTCGACCACATGGATGTAGTCCCGGATGCACGTGCCATCCGGCGTCGGATAATCGCCGCCGAACACCGAAAGCTCTTCCCTGACGCCAACAGCCACCTGCATCGCGTAGGGCATCAGATTGTTGGGAATGCCGACCGGGTCCTCGCCGATGCGGCCGCTCGGATGGGCGCCAACCGGATTGAAGTACCGCAGACTCAACACACGCCACGGCTGGTCCGTGGCGGCGACATCCTGCAGCATCTCCTCGATGAACAACTTGGTGCGACCATACGGGCTCACCGCGTTGGTCGGAGACGATTCGATCAGCGGCATCGCGTCCACATCCGGACTGCCGTAGACCGTGCACGACGACGAGAAGACGAGATCGAAGACACCCGCCCGCGTCATCGCCCCGAGCAACGAGATCGTCGAGCCCACGTTCGTGTCGTGGTACAGCAGCGGCTCCGCGACCGACTGACCGACCGCCTTCAGACCAGCGAAATGGATGACGGCATCGACGTCGTGCTCCGCAAAGATCGCGTCGATCGCCGCCGAGTCGCGAAGATCGGCCTCCACGAAATCGATCGGACGCCCCGCGAGCTCGGCCACCCGCTCCAGTGCGACCGGCGAGCTGTTGTCAAAGTTGTCGACGCCGACCACGTCCCAACCCGCCTCGAGCAACACCACACACGTGTGACTCCCGATGTATCCGGCCGCGCCGGTCACCAGGACCTTCCGGCTCCGCCCATTCTCGCCTGTAGACATGGCATCCATGATGCCGCGAAGCCGCCGGGCCATGTGGCCCAATCACGTCAACTCGCTGCGAGTTCGCGCCCGATCAGCCTTCGTGGAGGTTGAGGCGGTCGGCGAAGGTGGTGTCGCCGAAAGGATCGTCGAACGCAGAAGGCCCGTCGTCGACCGCGACATTGGGATCGACCCATTCGCCATAGCCGGTGTCCTCCAGCTCGGCGGCCAACTCGGCACCGCCCGACTTCTGGATGACGCCATCGGCAAACACGTGCACGGCATCGGGCTCGAGCTCTTCGAACAAACGCTTGTAGTGCGTAATCGCAAGCACACCGAGCGGCTCGTCGGCGTTCGTGGCCTGCTCGATGCGCCGCGTCACCGCTCGCATGGCGTCCACGTCGAGACCCGAATCGATCTCGTCGAGCACCGCGATCTTCGGCGCCAAGACTCCCAGTTGGATCGTCTCGTTACGCTTCTTCTCGCCGCCAGAGAGATCCACGTTGAGTGCCCGGTCGATCAACTTCGCCTCGAAGCCGATCGTCTCGGCCTCATGCGCAATCGCCGCCGCCACGCCGCTTGCGTCGCGTCCTGCAGCGACCGCCGCCGCAGAGAGCATCGCCTCGAGCGACACACCCGGCACCTCGGTCGGGTACTGCATGGCGAGAAACAGACCGGCCCGAGCTCGCTCCCACGCCGACAACTCGAGCAGCTCGACCCCGTCGAGCAGGACCGACCCGCCCGTCACCGTGTATCCGGGCCGACCCGTGATCACGTGCGACAACGTCGACTTTCCGGAGCCGTTGGGGCCCATCACCGCGTGCACTTCACCGCTCCGGATGGTCAGCGAAACACCCTTGAGGATCTCCTTGTCGCCGACGCTCGCTCGGAGGTCGGTGATCACCAGTTCACTCATCAGAAGCTCCACTCGCCGCGATCTCGACCCGAACCTCGCCGTCGACGACCGTCGTCGCATACGACTGCACCGGCTTGGTCGCCGGAAGCGTCAATGCCTCGCCCGTCCGCAACGAGAACAATGCCCCGTGCTTGGGGCACTCGATCGTGCAGTCGTCGGTGTCGACGATGCCGTCGGCCAAGGACACCTTGGCGTGGCTGCACGTGTCGTCGATGGCCAGCCACTCGTCACCGATGCGGGCATAGGCGATCGTCGCTCCATCGACCTCGGCCACGGCCACGACACCGTCATCGAGGGAATCGACAGAACAAAGCGTCACGGTCCTCGTCTCGGTCACGATGCCTCCTCGGCTCGGTCGGCCTCAAGGGCGGCATCCACAATCGAGCGAAGCTCGGCGCGGACCTGCGGCACCGGCAACTGATCGATGACCTCGGCAAAGAAGCCCGAAACGAGAAGCTGCTCGGCAACCGTCGTCGGCACGCCCCGGCTCTCGAGGTAGAAGAGCTGGAGCTCGTCGATCTCTCCGACGGTCGACGCGTGACTGCAGGCCACCTGGTTCTGTTCGATCTCGAGGTTCGGGACCGAATAGGCCCAGGCGTCGTCGCTCAACTTGAGGTTCCGGTTGGTCTGAAAGGCGTTCGTGCCAGGAGCGTCCTCGGACACCCGGATCAGCCCCGAATACACCGAGCTCGCCTCGCCCGTCACCGCACCCTTGAACAACAGGTTCGACGTCGTATCGGGCGCCTCGTGATCCTGGAACGTGCGGAAGTCGAGCATCTGGTCGCCGTCGCCGAAATACACCGACAACAGGTCGCCGCTCGCGCCTCGCCCCGACAACCGGAAATCCGCACGTACCCGGGCGTAGTCGCCGCCGAAGGCCGCGACCGCCGCCACGACATGCGCCTGCTCGTCGGCGTCAGACCATTGCTGCTCGATCGACGACGTCGCCCGACCAAGCTGTTGCACCGCCAGATACGACACCCGTGCGTCACGCGCGGCCGCCAACTCGACCTCGGGGAACACCACTTGGGTCGCCCCGCTCGAACGGCGACGCTCCAGCACGGTGACGTGAGCGCCCGCCGCGCCCGTCACGACCGTGTGCGTTGCGACCGCAGCGTCTGGCGCGTCCACCCAGGACTCGATGACGACAGGACCGTCGACCATTGCGCCGCGGGGCACGTCGACCACGACCGCATCACGGAGCGCCGCGTCGTGAAACACCGAGATTGGGTCGTCGTGGCGGCGCATCACACCGAGCTCGATCGGCTCGGACGCCGCCGACGCAGCCCGAACCGTCGCTCCGGCCAACCGGGTGTCGTCGGCGTCGATCGACACGACCACACCATTGTGAACGAGGACCGTTGCCGCTGCGCCATCGATCGCCTCGACGGCAGGCACGTCGCCCGCCGACCCGTCGGCGGCGTCGAACGACGACAGGTCGAGATCGGCGATCCGGCTGTAGCGCCAGACCTCTTCGTCGACAGACGGCGGATCGGTCGTGCCCCGAGCGGTCACGGCGTCAAGGCGCCGCTGCTCGAGCCACGCAGCAGGGGCGGTGGTCATGGACATCGCAGGTGATGGTATCGGTGGCGATGGCCGCCGAGAGAGCCTCGTTGGGTCAATCCCGCTTCCGTCGCCGATCGAGGAACCCGCGCACCCCGCCGCGACGCTTCGCCCGTGCCTGCTCTGCCTCGACGTCGGCACGGATCGACGGTCCGGCCGCATTCACGATGTCCTCGGCTGCGTCGAGCAGCGCAGCGATGCTGTCGTCCTCGCCGAGGCTCGGCGGCTCGCTCGGCGTCGGCGGTGTGACGAGGGTGCCGTGGCTCCAGTTCACGTCGGCCAGGCGGCGCGTGTACTTCGGGCAGTCATCCGGGCAGCGCCACGGCGCCTCGGGCGCGAGGTCCAGGTCACACTTGCGGACCGTGTCACCGCTCGGGTACGTGCGAGACTCGAAGTACTTGCAGTCCTGACGCATCGGCATGATCAGAGTCTGCCAAAGCTGAGCGACCTCGATGCATCAGCCGCCGACGGTCGAACCAAACAGCACCCCGATCGTGCGTGCGAGATAGCGAAGATCGCCGACCAGCGACAGGTCTCGGACGTATTCGGCGTCCATACGGAGCCCGTCACGCAGGTCGCCGTTCTCGCGCAGGTCACTCGTCTGGTACGGCCCGGTCATGCCCGGACGGACCTCGTGACGGACGTGGTCGAGATAGCCGCGCTGCTCGGCGATCTCCCAGACCTCTGGGCGCGGCCCGACAAAGCTCATCTCGCCCCGGGCCACGTTGAGCAGCTGCGGCAACTCGTCGAGGCTCGACTTGCGGAGCAGGCGTCCCAAACCCGTGTGACGAGGATCGGCGGTGGACTTGTGTTGGGCGCGCCGCTCGACGGGCACCTCGCGCGTCGCCTTCCGTCGATCGGGGCGCATGGTCCGGAACTTCACGATCTCGAAGGGCTGACCGTCGAGGCCCACCCTGGTCTGGCTGTACAGCACGCCACGACCCAGTCCGACCCGGATCGCAAAGGCGATCACCAGGCCCAGCGGGATCGCAAGGCACACTGCGGGCACAAGCACGACGAGATCGAGGATGCGCTTGCCGAAACGTTCGTACAGCGACCGGTCCCGAACGACCCGAAGCGGGTGCGCAGAAGCGCGCGAGGGGCTGGCCGTGGATCGGCTTGGCGGGGACGTGACTCGCTCCACGTACACGGAGAGTAGTCGATCCACGCCGAATCACGACTGAGTCGTACAACCCCTGCCGCGTGTTGCCCGTCACGCGACCCGTCAGGCCCCCACCCCGAGCGGTATCGTTCCCTCGACGGCGGAACTTCCGCCCCGTCGAGCGGTCGAAGAAGGACTCGAATGACCCGAGCGAGCGAACGCCCGACACGTCGAGCAGCGATCGCGCTCTGCGCCAGCCTGCTGATTCTGCTCGCTGCCTGCGCAGAAGGCTCGAGCAGCGACGCCTCTCAGTCCGACGACGACGCCTCACGGGTGGTTGCGGCTCCGTCCACCACCACGACGTCCACCACCACAACGACCGAACCACCCCCGCCGCTCACCGCCGAGGAAGTCAACGAGGAGCTCGGCCGGGGGATCAACATCGGCAACGCGCTCGAAGCACCACGCGAAGGCGAGTGGGGACCGGTCACCGAGAGCTCGTTCTTCGACGCCATCGCCGAGGCCGGCTTCGACCACGTCCGGCTTCCAGTCAGCTTCGCCGGATACGCCGATGCCGACGCTCCGTACACAATTCCGCTCGACGATCCAACGATGACCACGCCCGGCTTCTCCTCGATCTGGGAACGTGTCGACTGGGCGATCGCCGAAGCCGAACGCACCGGGCTCTGGCTGATCCTCGACATGCATCACTACGACGAGCTCCATGCCGACCCCGTCGGGCATGGCGATCGTTTCGTGGCGATCTGGAGCCAGATCTCGGAGTACTACGCCGACGCCGGCGATCACGTCGTCCTCGAGCTCCTCAACGAGCCGCAAGGCCAGTTCAACGAGGACCCGGCGCTCTGGAACGACCTTCTCCTCCGGGCGCTCGCCGAGATCCGAGTCCACCACCCCGACCGACAGGTCATCATCGGCGGCGTCGAGAGCAACGGGGTCGATGCGCTCACGACCCTTGAACTCCCCGAGGACGACCGCAACATCATCGCCACCGTGCACGTCTACGCGCCGTTCGAGTTCACCCACCAGGGCGCACCATGGGTACCCGGCGACCTGCCCACCGGCATCACCTGGGGCCCCGACTACCAATGGCTCCCCATCGGTGTCCGAGATGTCTCCTGGGACAGCACGGTCCGCCCCGAGTCATCTGGCGTGGCCGTGAGCTTCGACACGCAATGGTCTGCGTTCGCCTTCGACCTCGGACGGCCGATCGACGCGGCTGCCGTCACTTTCGTTGCTTCGGGAAACACCACACTGCGTCTCGTCTGCCGTACCGATCCCGTCGTCGAAGGCGCAGAGTTCGCCCTCACCGAAACGTCAGAGCGCTACGAGATCGACACGACCGTCTGCCCGGCCGAATCGACCGGAATCGGCCTGATGGACACCACGCCCGATCCCTCAGCGATGCGAATCTCCGCGGTCGAGCTGTGCGCTGCGGACGGCCAATGCGACCCGCTGTTCACCACACAACTCGAGACGCTCGAGGGATACATCGATCGCGCCGCATCGTGGGGGCTCGCCAATGACCGACCCATCTACATGGGGGAGTTCGGCGCCTTCTCCGCCAACGGCGAATCGCTCCTCGTCGACCGCGCCGCCTGGACTGCGGCCGCCCAGCGCGCCGCCCGCGACGCCGACATGTCGACCGGCTATTGGGCGCTGCACTCCGGATTCGGCGCATACGACCCGGCGACCGGATCGTGGATCCCCGAACTCCTCGAGGCGCTCATCGGCTGAGCCAGCCGTCGTGAAGACTCAGCGCTTCTTCGACGACGGACGCGACCACCGACTCGAAACGAGCTCACCGTCCTCGGAGTCGTCGACATCGGCGTCCACCTCGTCGGCCTCGAGCACATCCTCGGCGTCGGGCACATCCTCGGCGTCGGGCACATCCTCGTCGCTGACGCTGGCGGGGTCGTCCTTGCGCTCCAGATCCGACGCAGCGGTGTCCGCGTCCTCGCTGCTGTCACCCTTGGCCGTCGGCGCCGGCAGATGACCAAACGGCGGCTCGTACGGCTCGCCAGAGCGGCCTCGGCGCCCGAGGATCACGAGATCCGGGCGCACACCCAGCACCCGCAGCTGACGTTCGACGAGATCGAGCTTGCGAAGCCGGACCGCCCACTTCGGTACGACAATGGCGAGCGCTCCCGCACGGACGACCTCCTCGAGCCCCGCTTCGGTGTCGAGTGCAGCCCGGACCGTCGGAATTCCGGCCTCCGTCATCGAGGCGGCGAGCTCGTCGGTGGAGCTCGACGCCGAGAGCTCGGCCACGGCCACGTGTTGATGCTCGAGCCGGGGGCCGCCCAGCGCAATGCGCGCCACGCTCAGCGGGTCAACCTTCGCCCCAAACCGAGAAGGGCGAGCGCCGACGAGTCGAGCGTTCGGCCAGACCGTACCGAGGTGGTCCAGCGAGCCGACCAAGCCGAAGACCCGATCGAGTAGCGGCACGGCGAGCAACGAAACCAGAAAGAACAAGATGGCAAAGACGGGGCGCAGATCACGATTGGAGGACTCCGTCACCGTCACCGGCGACACGACCTGCACGGGCGAATCGACGCTCGACGCCTCGAACTCGGTCTGGGCCAGCTGAGAACGAAGCGACTGCTCGAGGCTGATCACCGACTCGAGCCGCCGCTGCTCGACACGCCGTTCGGCGTCGAGCTGGTTGGATTCCGATCGAATATCGACCGCAGCTTCTGGGGTCGCATCGATCAATGCCTTCTGGGACTCGACCCACGCCGCCGTCAGCCGACCGACTTCGGCCCGATGCACGTCTGCTTCGGCGACCTGCAGATCGATTTCGGCCTGGAGGTCGGCGGCTTCTCCCAGCAACGCCGCTCGCTGCTCCTCGATATTGGCCTCGACGAGAAGCTGTCCGAGGGTGGAGGCGGCCTCCCGCAGGTCGTCGGCGTCTCCCGCGACCTTCATCGTCACGTCCACCGTCGAGTCCTGCACGCTCGACCCATCCGAGTTGACCGAGATGATCGACACGCCGGTCAATCCGGCCGTCCGACCGGCAAGACTCTGCTCTTCGATCAATCCGGCCTGACGCGCCAGCGCTGCGTCGAAGAACGGCCAGGTCACCGCATTGGTCAACCCGACGGTGAACTCTCCCTCCGCCTCAGCCGACTCGGTGCTGTCGGTGAGCATGCCACCGACGAGGTACCCCGCGATCAGCGCGGCGATGGGCAGCCACGCCCAACGCAGGTACGTGCGAACGGCGAGTCGGGCGCTACGAGCGTCATTGGTGTTCTGCTGCACTCAGATCCTTCGGCGGCAACGGGAAGATCTTTGAATTGTACGCGCCCGAGCTCGAAGCTCCGGGGCGCGGGCCCGCTACCTGCCCAACAGGTTGCGCAGCGTGTGACGGGCGAGAATCACGAGGAAGCGAGAGTCACGGATGAGGTACCGGCGAAGCAGCCTCCGAGGTTCGGCCGCAATCCGATGGACGAACTCGAGACCGAATCGTTGCATCACCTTCGGCGCACGCGTCTTGACGCCGGTCATGAACTCCATCGACGCACCGACCGCCAGCACCATCGGCGCCTTCTCCAACGGCCACCGCTCGAGCAACTCCGAGCCGAGCAGACAGTCCTTGGGGAACCCGATCCCGATGAACACGAACTCGGGCGGCTCCGCCATTCCGGCGGCGGCGAACAGGCACGCCTTGGCGAACTCGGCGAAGTCTTCGGAATCCGGCTCCGCGCTGATCATCGGTGCGACGATCGCCCGACACGCCGGGTTGTCTGCCTCGAGCGCTTCTGCAACCGACTCGTCCGACACGATCGCCAGGATCGACGCACCCGCCGAGCGGAGCTTCGGCCAGATGGCCGCCGTCAGATCCGAACCCGCCAAACGAGCCTGCAGCCGGTCCCCACCGAGTCGGCTGAAGCTCACGAGCGGCTGGCCGTCCGCGAGCACATAGGCGGACTTCGACACGATGTGACGGAGCCGCTCGTTGTCTTCGAGGGTGACGAGAATGTCGACGTTGGGCGTGACGAGCAGCGGCAGCTCGTCGTCTTGACCGCGGTAGCCAGCGAGGATGGCCGCGGCCACGTCGGCGACGGAGGCCGCGTCGAAGAATCGGTAGCCCCAGACCTGTGCGAAACGGAGCGCGTCGTCGTTGCGGTCCAGGTTCGTCCCGCTCGCTTCGACACGCATGCCCGTACTCACGGCCAACGCCCTTCCGGTTCGTGCGGGACCCGCATCCACGCCGTTTCAGTACCCGCGATGGTACCGGCGCCCCGATGGGCCGAACAAATCACTTTTCGGCGAGAAAGGGGCCACATTCGGCCACTCAGCGAAGTGTTCGGGCACGACTGCATTACGCGACCGGCTCGTTCTGCTTCTCACCGAGGTCCTCCCGCTCGCCTCGCAGGCGGGCCCGCACCAACAACGTGAAGGCGATCAGCAGACACGTCTCGGACACGTACGTGGCTGCCAGGGCACCCCTCCAGCCCCAGAACGGGATGAACGCGAGGTTCATGGCGACGTTCGACGACGCGGAGATGATGGTTGCCCGACTCTTCGTCTCGTGGAAGCCGGTGACGGTGAGGATGTCGCCGACGAGGGACTGCATGATCCGGATCGGCGGCATCAGCGACATCAGGATCAACACCCACATGACGCCCTCGTAGCTCTCGTCGAGGAGGCGCTGAACGAAGGGGGCGATCGCGAGAATGACCGCCGTGGCAAACGCGCCGTACGCCGCGAGAGGTTTGACGAGCTTGCGAGTCAGGTCGCTCGCCCGATCGATGCTCTTGGCCCCCTCGCGGAAGTGATCGGGATGAAACACGGCGCGCAGGGTCTGGGCGGGCATCATCGCGTTGAACACCACTCGCGCCGCCAGGCCGTAGATGCCGGCTTGTTGGTCGAGCCCGGCCCGCAGCAGCAACGTCTGATCCATGCGGGCGGCGATCAGATGGGAGGTTGCGCCGACGGAGATGACTGCGCCCCGACGGACCTCGGCAAACGTCGACGGAAGACTGAGCTGTGGCCGCCCGGAGACCGAGACGACAACGGCGATTCCGAGCATCCACGCGACGAGTCCCGACACCATGAACCGAATGCCCAGATCCTCGATCGACTGCATTGGGATCACCAGGAGCGAACCGACGGCGATCAGTCGGATCAGGATCGACGCAATGGCCGCAATCGACGCACCACGAAATCGGTCATGCGCGTGCAAGAACCGTTGCGTGACGTCGTTTCCCACCACGAACAGCAGCTCACCCACCGCCATGGTCACGATGAAGAACAATGGCACTGCCGGCAGAATCACCAGCCCGAACAACGTGGCGATGACCACCCCAACGACCGACGCCGCAGTCGTCGTGGCGATCGCTCGACCGAACGCTTCCTGCTGCTCGTCCGGACGGCGTGCGAGATCTTCCAGCATGACCTCGGCGGCACCCAGGCGAGCGATGGCACCGAGAATCGCAATGAGCGCAACCACACCCGAATAGACACCGAAATCCTCGGCTTCGAGCGATACCGACAAGATCACGACGAGCAGGAGTGACGATGCGGCCATCGTCACTCGAGACAGCAACGTCCAGCGCACGTTGCCCATGCGCGAACGCAGTGATCGAACCTCGCCGGGCTCGCGGCCTTCGTCACTCACAGAAATACGACTCTCCGCACCCTCATCAGGTCGCGAGACTTCGGACAGGAGTCGATGTCGGCAGCGACACCGGCTCGCTGTCGCCGGCCCCCACAGACGCAAAGGCGCTCGCCAACATGATGAGGAACACGTTCGGCTCCGCGCTGAACACCGGTTCGGACACCCCGAAGATCAGCAAGGACAGCACGATTGCATCGCGGTCCCGGATGCGACGGCCTCGCGTTGCCCGGAGATAATCGAAGAATCCGATCGTCACCAGGAGTGCGGACGGCAGACCGCCGATCAAGGCGAGCTGCAGCCACATGTTGTGGGCATGGTTGATCTCGAAGGTACCCAGGACGTTGTCGGGCTTGATCTCGGCGAAGAGATCCGTCGTCGATCCCGGTCCGTAGCCGTGCACAACGCTGTCCTCGATACCGGCCACGGCGATCGACCAGATGTCGGTCCGGCCCGTCAGGCTCGAGAGCTCCTCAGCGCTACCTGACCGCGAAAGTGACTCGGCGTTCTCGGTCAACAGGTCCGTCTGCGTCACGACCGTGACGATGGCAAACAACACCGCAAACACCGCGGGAATGACCCACCGCGGCCACAGGTCTCCCATCAGGATCATCAGTCCGAGAAACGCCCCCGCCAACGCCGTACGCGAATCGGTCAGGTAGACGAGCACCCCCGAAAGCAGAAACAGGCCGAGCGCCCAGTTCTGCCCCCGCAAGAACCGATGGAGGAACAACACCATCGCGATCCCCGCCCCACCGCCGAGGGCGTTCGGGTGGTTCATGATCCCCTCGAGGCGGAGAAACCCGCCCTGACCCGTTGCGTACAACGCGCCACTGGCGACCATCACCATCGCCATGGCGAACGTCAGGTAGTTCCTGGCGCGTGCCCAGCCGCCGTTGGCAGTCAACACGGCACCGAGACACACGTACGCCAACATGCCGAGCGACAGCAGTGTGCTCACCTGAGGCTTGAGCCCCAAGCTCGCGGTGGCGAGCTGCCACACCGCGAACGCCACGAGCCACTTGGCCGGCGTGAGCGCGATACGAGCCCACCAGCCTCGGGTCAACATGAGCAGCCCGATGCAGGCCAGGAAGTTCGGGATCTGCACCATCCAACGGATGATGTCGTTGGCTGGGCCCCGCGGCGGGGCGCCCGGGACGTTGTACGGCTCGATCGCCGACAAGAACACGATCGTCACCAACACGATGGCGAGCCACGCGGGATCGGTGATGCCGAAGCGGCGAAGAATCACGACGCACCAGCCAACACGTCACCGAACTCGCCCGACTTCCTCGACGCCGAGGACTCGTCCCCGGCTGACTCGTCGCTCGACTTGCTCGTCAGGACGATCAACGACGGCACGATCCCGAGCAACTCGAGCTCGTGCGAAATCCAATGTGCCCGGCGAAGCCGAACCGACCCCGCCGGCACGAGCAACGCCGTGGCGTCGGCCTCGACCAACTCGGTGAGCTCCGACGCCGTGTCGACCCCAGCGAGCCTCGCGTCCACACCGGACCGTTGAAGGGCCGAGGTGATGCGTTCGCCGTTGGGAGACGGCGCCAGCTCGGCGATCGTCACCGACTTCTGACCGGCGCCGGACGCCTGCGTGAGCGCGAGCTCGACCATCGCGATCGGGTCGATGCCCCCGCGCCGGCGCAGGCGACTGCGCGTGTCGACCAGCCGAGCGTTCGGCCAGATCAGACCCAAGTGATCCACCGATGCCACCTTGCCGAACATACGATCCAACAACGGCACGGCCAGCAGCGCCGCCAGGACGAAGACCAGCGCGGTGACCGGACGTGCATCCGAGGAGGACTGCCCGGTGACCGACGGCGCCGCGCTGATCTGCACCGTCGACCCGGTCCGCTCGACGTCGAACTGCGTCCGCGTGAGCTGCGTACGAAGCTGATTCTCGAGCGTCACGACCGCATCGAGTCGACGCTGGGTGACCCGACGCTGATCGTCGACCTGAGTTGCCCGTCCGCGCAACTCCGCCGCCTCCGTCGGATCTGCGACCACGATCTGATCCTGCAGGGCCAACCACTGCTCGTTGAACGCTTCGATCTCCTCTTCGTAGACCGTCGCCTGACCTTCCTGATCAGCAAGCTGCGATTCGAGGCTCAACGCCTGCTCGCGATAGGTCTGCTGCTGCTCTGCGCGGTTGGCCTCGACCAGCAACTCGCCCAGCACCTCCGCGAAACGAACCGCATCGTCGGGTCCCGCAAGGACGTCCGCCGAGATCGTCAACGTCGAATTCTGGACGTTCGTGCTCGAGACACCCACATTCTCCGCCTGCACCCCCGACGCCTGCTCAGCCTGGGCGGCGAGCTGCTGCTCTTCGAGAATGCCGGCCTGGCGTTCGAGGACCGCGTCGAAGAACGGCCAACGCACCTCGTTGGTGAGGCCGACCGTGAACGTCACCTCAGACTTCGACGAGTCGACCGTCCCCTCACTCGAGAAGACCGATCCGACGAGATACCCCAGACCTGCCGCAACGATCGGCACCCAAAACCAGCGCAGATACGTCCGAACGGCCAGCCGCGCGCCGCGTGCATCGACGGTGTGTTGTTCCACGCCAGCTCCACTTCGTACCGGTTGTGTCTCTCAATGTAGAAGGAGACTCACCCACATATCGGCCGGCTGACCCCGATTCAGAAGGTCAACCAAGAACTGCCAGACGTCGGCTCAGGCGGCCAGAGGGGTGTTGACGCCGGCCGAATCGTCCGCACGGCCAGCCGCACGTCTCTCCAGACGGTCATACACCGACGAGGGCAGCACCCGCATCGCCATCGCCGCGCCGAACACGCCGATCACCGACTTTGGCTCCTCGAGCAGGATCTTGGGGCTCGAGCGCGCCGACTGCACGATCAATGACAACGCGGACTCACCGTCGCGGATGCGGACGGCGCGCCGCGCCAAGTACTTCAGCTCATACGCCTTGGAGATCTCACGATGCGGCGCCACCAGCTCCGGTTCGATTGCCGACGCCCGGTCGTACAGCGCTTCCCACACCTCGACCTTCTTGCCGAGATTCGACGACACGCTGCCCGATCCAATCCGATACAGCGTCGTCGGCTCCTCCAGCCCCTCGATCAGCCACGGCGTCGCCAACACGATGCGACGAATCAACTCGATGTCCTGCGACATCCGCAGCGACTCATCGAAGTAGCAGGTGCGAGACTCCCCTTGCACCGACCGCTCGAACTCGATGTCTCGAAACACGTCACGGCGGTAGACCGCCGCCGAGCCGTTTCCGAGCGGGTTGCACCGCATCAGATAGCCGATGTCGATGTTGGTCAGCCGAGGGCTCTGCACTTCGCCGAGCGGCGAGCCGTCCTCGTCGATGAACGCAGAGGGGCTGAAGCTCACTCCCACGGTCGGACGTCGATCGAGATGCGCAACATGCTCGGCGATCTTCGACGGCAACCAGACATCGTCGCCGTCGAGCAACGCGATGAAATCGCCCGTCGCTGCGCGGATACCCGTGTTGAGGGCGCCCGACGGACCCCGGTTGTCCTGGTCGATCACCGTGATCCGAGGGTCGGGCATCGCCCGAGCGATCGCCGCGCTCTCGTCTGACGAGTCATCGTTGACGACGATGATCTCCGTGATGTTCGGATACGTCTGGTCGAGCACGGATTGAAGTGCCGTCTCCAGGAAGCGGGCCATGTTGTACACCGGCACCACAACCGACACCGTGCGGGATGCAGTGTCCTCGTTCATGCAGTGTCCGAGATCGGGACGCGCTCATCGAGGCGGCGCACCTCCCGCAGGAGACGAGTCAGATGCTCGGAGATGCTCGAGTGCTCGAGTTGTTCGAAGGCCATCGCTTGAGCTTGTCGGCCGATTCGCTCCCGGAGTTCATGGTCATTCCAGAGTGTTTCGATCGCCTCACGCATCGCCTCGGGGTCATTGGGCGGAACCAACCAACCGGTCTCACCGTGCGTCACGTAGTCGCCCATGCCGTACGCATCAGTCACGATGAGCACGCGGCCCATCATCAACGCCTCGATCACCGTCACATAGCCCGCAGCCGAGACGTCGTCTTTGGGCTGGAGCGGCACGACGTTCAGACGCGCCTCCTGGGCGAAGCGGCGACAATCGTCTCGCGTCACGTCGAACGGGGTGCTGACAACATCCGGGATGTCGATCCCCTCGAGCGCGTTTCTGCTCGCCGCGACAACCGTCTCGATACCGAGTTCTTCGACGACGGAGAACAGCGTCGGGAAATCACGGTGGGCAGATCCGAGCGCCGTGATGAACGGCCCTTCCTCTCGCTCGGTCGCCTGCTGCTCGATCTTCGACGACGTGAACGGCACGAAGACGAACCGATCCTCCGGGATCCGGAAATGTTCGCTGTACAACGCGATCTCGTCGCGGGTGTGAACCACGAACTTGTCGACCGCGTGGAGACCAAATCGGGCGAGCACCCCGCGAAGGCCCGAGTCGCGGAACACCCCGACATTGAACGTCCACGCGATGATCGGCTTCGACGACCGACGGAGTCGCTTGTAGATGCCAAGGACGAGTGGAAGCTGCGGGAACGCGGTCACGACGCCGACGCTGTCCGACCGCATCGCGAGTACGCCGTGTTGCCAGTGCCGGATCCACTCGATCGCCGGAGTGAACGCCTCCTTGCGGTCGTGCCACTTCGTGATCGGGTGGGGACGGGTGATCAGCTCGAACTCGTAGCTGTCGTCGGTGACGTGCTCGGCCAACCAACGCTTGTCCTTCACGTACGACTCATCGAAGTACGGCGCCAGCAATGTCCATTTCTCTTTCACGTGAACTCCCTCTGCCTCGCCATGTGTTCACGACCAATTGACTGCCCGCCCCCGACGATCCCTCTCGTCAGATGGCGGGCGTAGATCTTTGCGGCCTTGGCCGCCAATCTCGGATCGCCGAGCACCGTGCGTGCATCGGCCCGAATTGCGCCGTTGACATAATCGACGGCATCGCGTGTGGGGTGTCCGAGGTCCATCGACTTGCTCGCCCAATACATCATGTGCGCCGCCCTCCCCTGCGCCACGTGCTCGTCGACGACGTCAGGGGCATACGTTCGAGCCTTCTCGATCATCGCATGCCAACCCGATTCCATCTTCGACACGTCCGCCGAGAGACCCTCGCCGTGCAGGCGATAGCGAACGAGCACCTCATCGACACCCTGGATCCTGCGGCGCGGGTTGAGGGCGAGCCGAAACAACAGCTCGACGTCCTCCGAGTGATTGATCGTCTCGTCGAATCCACCGACATCGAAAAAGGCCTCCCGTCGAACCACGACATTCGACGTCGTGACCGTCGGATTCGTCCGAAGAAACATCGGCGCAGTGACGACATCACGAAGATTGTTCGTGAGCTGTCCTGTCGGTCGGCCGCTCGCGTCCATGAACTCGACGCGCGCAAACGTCACCGCAAGGCGGGGATCGGCCTCCATGCGTGCGAGGTGGGCTTCGAGCTTGGAGGGGAGCCACGAGTCGTCAGCATCCAGGAAGGCAACGATCGAGCCTTGCGCTTCAGACGCCCCGAGGTTGCGAGAGTGCGAGACACCCTGATTCTCCTTGGAGATCAGGCGGGCGTTGCGCAGACCGTCGATCCGGGCCGAGACGACCGCCGCAGTCGAATCCGTTGACCCGTCGTCGACAACGATCAACTCCCACCCAGAGATCGTCTGTGCCGCCACGGAGTCGATCGCCTGCACGATGTGCTCCGACGCGTTGTATGCCGGGATCACGATCGACACCATCGGCGCCGCATCCGCCACGGCGTCACGCTCCGGAGACATGCAAGGAGTGTATGTGGCCCGCCTCACTCGGTCATGGGCTGACAAGCCCATGACCGGCTCGATACGCCTAGCCGATCGAGCCTTCCATCTGGAGTTCGATGAGGCGGCTCCACTCCACTGCGTACTCCATCGGGAGGGTGCGCGTGATCGGCTCGATGAAGCCGTTGACGATCATGCCCATCGCCTGCTCCTCGGAAAGACCACGACTCATCAGGTAGAAGAGCTGCTCGTCGGCGACCTTGGACACCGTCGCCTCGTGGCCGATGATCGCGTCGCGCGACCCGATCTCCATGTACGGGTACGTGTCGCTGATCGAGTCCTCGTCGAGAATCAACGCATCGCACTGCACGTGGCTCTTGCAGCCGTGCGCATCGTCGGCCACGTGCACGAGTCCGCGGTACGACGTCCGGCCGCCATCGGAGCTGATCGACTTCGACACGATCTTCGATGTCGTCTCTGGCGCGGCGTGCACCATCTTCGCTCCGGCGTCCTGATGCTGTCCGTTGCCCGCATACGCGACCGACAGCACCTCGCCCGACGCCTTCGGGCCCACCATCACGACCGCCGGGTACTTCATGGTGAGGCGGCTGCCGATGTTGCCGTCGATCCACTCCATGTGGCCCTCGGCGTACACCTTGGCGCGCTTGGTCACGAGATTGAAGACGTTGTTCGACCAGTTCTGGATCGTCGTGTAGGTGACCCGGGCGCTCTCCTTCACGATGATCTCGACAACCGCCGAATGCAGCGAGTCACTCGTGTACACCGGCGCGGAGCAGCCCTCGATGTAATGCACCGAGCTGCCCTCGTCCGCAATGATCAGGGTGCGCTCGAACTGACCCATGTTCTCCGCGTTGATTCGGAAGTACGCCTGCAGGGGCATCTCGACCTGCACGCCGGGCGGAACGTAGATGAAGCTGCCTCCCGACCACACGGCCGAGTTGAGCGAGCTGAACTTGTTGTCGTTCGGCGGGATGACCGTGCCGAAGTACTCCTTCACGAGCTCGGGATGCTCGCGCAATGCCGTGTCCATGTCGCAGAAGATGACGCCCTGCTGCTCGAGGTCCTCACGATTGCGGTGATACACGACCTCGGACTCGTATTGCGCGGTGACTCCGGCGAGGTACTTTCGCTCGGCTTCGGGGATGCCCAGCTTTTCGTAGGTGTCCTTGATCGCCTCGGGGATGTCGTCCCAGTCGTCGGACACCGACTCCGTGGGCTTGATGTAATAGAAGATGTCGTCAAAATAGATCTCCGACATGTCGCCGCCCCAGTTGGGCATCGGCCGCTTCTCGAATCGGTTGTACGACTTCAGTCGGAAGTCGCGCATCCAGGAGGGCTCACCCTTCATCCACGACATCTCGTTGATGATGTCGGTGTTGAGGCCCCTCTTCGGTTTGTAGATGTAATCCTCCGCATCGGACCATCCCAGGTCGTACTTGGAGAGATCGACGCCGATTTCCGAAGTGCTCATGTCCGCATGGTATCGGTCCGTCGGCGTGTCGAACTCGGTCGAACCGCTGCATCTCTGGGTCCTTCGTCCCCTGCCAGATTCCTCTCGCCCACGAAGCGTGGCCGCGCTACTACTGGTGGCAACTGAGCAATCCTTCCGCGCGACAGCACAGTCTTTTCAGTTCACCGATCCGGGGAGTACGCTTCGGTGTTGGCGAGGGATCCATTCGACCACGTTCTGTGACCATCGGCACAGACACAGGGCAGGAAACAGTGATGAAGCACTTCAGCAAGGGCGGACGACTCGCGATCGCGGCACTGCTCGCCATCGGCATCTGGTTCGGCGTTTCGGCAGCAGCCGGCGCCAACAACCCCCCAACCGACGTCCTCGGCATCGCCGCAATCGACCCGACCGACGATCCCAACAACCCGGCCGAGTCGCCCGTGTGGGCCATCGCCGAAGCCAACGGCCGTTACTACATCGGTGGCGACTTCCAGGAAGTCAACGGCGTCGCCCAACCGTGGATCGCCGCGATCGACGTCGCCACCGGACAGCTGGACACCAACTGGACGCCTCAGCTGTCCAACCCTGCAGGAGCCGCGGAGGTCCTCGACCTCGCCGTCTCGGCCGACGGAAGCTCCGTGTATGCGGTCGGACGCTTCACGAAGGTTGACGGACTCGACCGCCTCCGTGTCGTCAAGCTCGACGCCGTCACCGGCGCCGTCGACCCCAGCTTCGTCGCCAACGCCGATACCGCCGTCGAAACGATCGCGCTCGATGGTGCGAGCGCGTGGATCGGCGGCCGATTCGCCTCGCTCAACGGCGTCGCCGCGGCACGCAACGCGAAGATCGACGCCACGACCGGCGCCATCGACACGGGCTTCGCCGCCGACATCACCGCGTGGCCAGCGGGAGCCACGGGTTCGGTGCTCGACAACGTCATCCACGGCGGTCACCTCTACATCGCCGGCACCTACACCGAGATCAACGGCACCGCCGTCGCCAACATCAGCCGCGTCGACCAGAACACCGGCGTAATCGACACCGGCTGGACCGCCACCTACCCCTACACCGTCTACGAAGTCGCCGTCCGGCCGGGCGGCGATCTCGTCTACACCGCGGGCAGCGGCTCGCTCGGTGGCGGCGGCAACGCCCTCATCGCCTTCGATTCGACCACGGGCGCCAAGGTCTGGGAGCGATTCGGATCGGGCGACTTCCAGGCCGTCGCCGCAACTGCGGACACCGTCTGGGCCGGCGGGCACGGAAACTTCATCTACATCGAGAACAAGTTCCTCCTCGACGGCACCGACAACCCGGCGTTCCCGACGGACGGCTACGTCGAAAGCGACGACAACGCCAATGCCATTCGCCGCAACAAGTTCATGGCGTTCGACGCCGCCACCGGTGCGCTGCTGCCCTGGAATCCAGACGGCGACTCCGAAGACGGCGTCTGGGAGCTCGAAATCGGGCCGTCCGGACTGCTCGCCGGCGGAGATTTCCACACCGCGTACGGCAATCGAACTGCACACTTCGCCGTCTTCCCCGAGGCCACGACCGGGCTCGAAGCGGCTCCACACGCCCTCTTCTCGACCTTGTGCAGCGGCACCACCTGTGACGTCGATGCGTCCGCATCATTCGATCCCGATGGCACGATCGCCCAGCTTCTCTGGACGGTCAGCGACGGCCAGTCCGCGACCGGAACGTCAGCAACCTTCTCGCTCGCCGACGACACGGTCCACACCGTCACCCTCACGGTCACCGACAACGACGGCAACAGCACGACCAGCTCCCGACCCGTCGTCATCGGGGGCGGCGGAGCACCCGTCGAGATCGTCGGGGTAACGGAGCTCAACGCCAACTCCGTGAGCTATCCGATCGCCATCCCGGCCGAAGCCATCCCCGGCGAGACCGCGATCGCCATCATCACCACCAACAACCCGGCGGCGACGATCACGGCGCCTGCCGGCTGGACGTTCGTCACCGACGCGGTCGACGATTCGCTCGAGACGACGATCTTCTGGAAGGCGATCACGGGCACCGACCCGGGCGCCGTCCAGAACTTCGCACTCAGCAGCGGATCCAAGGGGTCTGCGGTGATTCTCGCCCTCGACGGCGCCGAAGAAACCAACCCGATCCTCGGATTCGCCTCTGCCGGCGAGGTCTTCGCTCGCGCGGCTCACGAGGCTCCGTCGCTGGCCCTCGCCGAGCCCGCCACGATCCTTCATCACTGGGCGGACAAGACGAGCGGCAGCACCGAACTGGTGAGCCCGTGGACCGAACAGGAACTCGCCCAGTCGATCGGGAGCGGTTCCGGTCACATCAACACGGTCACCTCGCTCGTCACGACGACGCAGTCCGGCACCACGCCACCGACGTGGGCCGTCGCCGAACATCCAAACCTGAAGGCCCTCGCCTTCACGATTGCGCTGCGGACCGATGACCCGGCGACCTCTCCCGATGCGGTCGTCCCGGACTCGGCCATCGACCCGATCGGCACCCCGACCGAAGGCACCGTCACCATCACCG
>JAHDCX010000003.1:81479-314055 GCA_020629635.1 Acidimicrobiales bacterium
TACGCCGTCGACAACGCCGGCAACATCGAAGACTGGGCCGACGACCGACCAACCGCCACATTCACGGTCGACCCGGCCACACCGACCGACACCGTCGTCCCCGACTCGGCCATCGACCCGATCGGCACCCCGACCGAAGGCACCGTCACCATCACCGGCACCGCAACCGACGCCGACTCCGGCGTCGCCACCGTCTTCGCCCGCATCCGCCGATTGTCGGACAACACGTACTGGGACGGCGCAACCTGGACGACCGACAAGAACACCTGGATCCCCACGACGGGAACCACCACCTGGTCAATCGACGTGCCCCTCACCCCCGGCGACTACCGGATCAACACCTACGCCGTCGACAACGCCGGCAACATCGAAGACTGGGCCGACGACCGACCAACCGTGAACTTCTCCGTGGACCCTGCGACTCCGGCCGACACCGTCGTCCCAGAGTCGTTCATCGACCCGATCGGCTCGCCAGCCGCCGGACTCGTCACCTTCACCGGTACGGCTACCGATGACGACTCCGGTGTCGCCACGGTCTTCGTCCGCATCCGAGACCTCGCCACCAACACCTATTGGGACGGCGCAACCTGGACGACGGACAAGGTGTGGATCCCGGCCACCGGAACCACCACCTGGTCGATCGATGCACCGCTCAGTGCCGGCGATCACCGGATCAACGTCTACGCCGTCGACAACGCCGGCAACATCGAAGACTGGGGCGATGGGCGACCGACCGTCACCTTCACGGTGAACTGACCGGCACCTGCAGCCGTCTCGCCGAGGAGGCGAACAACACGAGCAGGGCGATGTCTGCCGCGTAGGTGCTGATCGCCGCGCCCTTCCAACCCAGAGTTGGGATGAGAAGCAGGTTGAGCACGATGTTGAACACGCCGGCGACGATCGTCCAGCGCGAACGCGTGGCGTGCGCCCCGAGCCCGCTCAGCACGTCTCCGGCGAGCGACTGGGCGATGCGGATCACCGGAAAGCCAGCCATCGCCACGATCACCCACCGAACCCCCTCGAAGCCATCGTCGAGCAGCCACTCGAGGATCGGTCCGATCACGAGCAATCCCGCGGCAGCCACCAGCCCATAGAGCCCCAGCGGCTTCAGGAGACGTCGCGCCATCGCCTGCGCTCGTCCTTCGCCACGGGCACCGGCCCGGAAGAAGTCCGGGTAGACGGTCTCGAGGACCGCCTGCGCAGGCATCATCGCGTTGAAGACCACTCGGGCGCCAAGGCTGTAGATGCCCGCCTGCGCATCGAGCCCGGCGCGTAACAACAGCGTCTGGTCGATGCGTGTCGAGACCACGAGCGAGGTCTGACCAACGGCGATCGAAAGCCCCCGACGGAGTTCGCCAATCGTCGCCGGGATCGAGAGCGAGGGCCGGCCGACGACACCTGCCGCCAACGTCGAGCCAACCAGCATCACCGCTGCTCCCGCGATCAGGAAGCGTCGCCCAAGATCGTCAAGGTCGACCAGCGGCCAGACGAGCACCGAAGCGACGCTCGCGAGCCGGATCGCCGTACAGACGACGGCCACGATTGCTGCTCGACGGAACCGTTTCGTGGCGTGGAGCAGCCGCATCGCGGTGTCCATGCCGGCGACGTGCAAGAACTCCCCCAGCGAGAGCGTGACCACCAGGGTGAGGCCGATACTCGGGAGCAGGACGGGACGCAGCGCGAGCATCGCGGCAAGACCGACGAGTGTGGCCACGCCAATCGTCCCGAGCGCTCGTCCGTAGGCGCTCCGCCCACAGTCGGGGTCTCGGGCCAACGCCTCGAGCATCAGCTCGCTTGCGCCGAGCCGAGCGACGCCACCAAGAATCGCCACGAGCGCAGAGACGCCGGCGAATCGGCCGAACTGCTCGACCTCGAGCGTCAACGACAGCAGCGCAATGAGTGTGAGCGCGCCGCCGGCGATGGCCGCTCGCGACACGAGACCCCATCGACTGTTCCGCAGCTGTGATCCGACCGACGGATCCTCTCCGTCGACCTCGTCGGCTGCGTCCGGAGCGTCGGTCAGACTCACGCGGCGGCGCCCAACGACCGCCCGTCTGGCCCGGATTCCGAATGGGGCTCGGCGGTGAGCTCATCAAGGATCGCGTGCAACGCAGCGGCGCCCGCCTCCTCGGAGAGGTGCTCGAGCGCATACGCCCGCGCGTTGCGGCCCAGGCGGGCGCACTCCTCGGGGTCGTTCCAGAGTCGTTCGATGGCGTCGCGAAGTGCGGCCTGATCGTTCGGCGGCACGAGAATCCCGGTTTCACCGTCGATCACGTAGTCGCTCATCGTGTAACAGTCCGACACGATCAGGGCGCACCCCATGTACATCGCCTCGACCACGGTGACGTATCCGGCGGCGCAGACACCCGGCTTCGGGAGGAGGGGCACGACGTTGATGCGAGCCCGTTGGGCGAGCTGGTGGCATTCGAGTTTGCCGATCTCGAACGGTGTCTCGACCGCTTCTGGCACGTCGATGCCGTCGAGGGCGTTGCGACTTGCGGCGACCGTTGCCGGAATTCCGAGCTCCTCGAGGGCGCCAAAGAAGCTCGGGAAGTCCCGGTGCGCGGAGCCGAGCGCGGCGACGAAAGGCTCGGCCGGCTCCTCGTCGCCGACCCAGTCAAGGATCGACGCTTCGTCGGTCGTGTACGGGACGAACACAAACCGCTCCTCCGGAAAGCGCAGCCACTCTCGATAGAAGTCCATCTCGCCACGCGAATGGACCACGAACCGATCCACATGGCGCAGAGTCAGTCGGGCCATCGCACTCTTCACCGGGTGGATCTCGGTGTTCGGAATGCTGAACATCCACGCAACGATCGGCTTCTTCGTGAGGCGGAGCAGCTTCTGCAGACCCGCAACGGCGGGGAGCTGCGGAAACAGGGTGATGATGCCGTCGACATCGCTCCGAAGGGCCTGCCGAGCATGCTTCCAATGCAGGACCCATTCGTTCGGCGGCGTGAACTTCGTGCGCCGCTGATGCCAGCTGGTGATGGGTGTGTCGCGGGCGATGAGCCGAACGCGATGGCGCGCGTTGGAGGCTTTGCCACCCAACCACTCGTCTCGTTCGACGTTCTCGCTCGAGAAATATCCCGCGATGACCGCCCAGTTCGTCGTCATGATGTCTCCCGCTCACGGCTCGAAGAGCCCGTTGTCGAAATGAGTTCGAGCGTGTCTTGTTCGCCGTCGCCGCTGCTCCATGCCTGGACATCCACGACGCTACCGCGGCGCGTGCCGTCCGAGACGGCCACGCCGACCGAGCCGAGTGTGGCGGCGGCGATGACGAGAAAGATGTTCGGCTCGGCCGAGAAGACCGGTTCGGAGATGCCGAAGATCGCGAGACACAGCACGATTGCGTCTCGGTCCCACAAACGTACGTGGCGGGTACGGATCAGGTAGCCGACGAAGGCGAACGTCACGAGCAACATCGACGGCACTCCACCGATCAGCCCAAGCTGCAGCCAGAGGTTGTGGGCGTGGTTGATCTCGAAGGTGCCGAGAACGTCGTCGGGTTTGATCTCGGCGAAGAGTTCGGTGGTGCTCCCGGGGCCGTATCCCACGATCGGGTTCTCGACGATCGCCGGTACGGCGATGTTCCAGATCTCGGTACGGCCCGTCAGCGTGGCGAGCTCGGCCGCGTCACCGGAGCGCGACAACGACTCGCCCGTGCCGAACACCGAGGTTTGTGTGAACAAGATGATGGCCGTGACCATGAATCCGAATGCGCCCGAAAGCGCCCCCTTCGGCCACACATCACCCAGGAGGACGAAACATCCAAGCATCGCCGCGGCCAGCGCCGTCCGCGAGTCGGACAAGTAGAGAAGCGCGAAGGCTGAGAGCCACAGGGGCGCCGCCCAGTTGCGCCCGAGCAGCAACTGGCGGGCGAAGATCACGACGGCAAGCGACATCGCCCCGCCGAACGCATTCGGATGACCCATGATCCCCTGCGTACGGAGAAAGCCGCCCTGACCAACCGCCACCAGAAGCAGGCTTGCAACCGTCACGACGGCGAGCACCACCGTGAGGATGCCCCGAGCATTTGGCCACCCACGTCGTGCGATCAGCAATCCCACTCCGACACAAGCCACGAACCCCATTGACAGGACCACACTGACGGCAGGTTTCCGCGCGAACAGCGCCGCGATCAGCTGCCAGGCGCAGAACAGGCCAAGCCAACGTGCCGGCGTGAGCACAAGCCGTTCCAGCCCGCCGCGGCCGAGGGCCACGATGCCGATACCCGCACAGAATGTCGGGAGCTGCAGGACCCATCGGATCCAATCGTTTGCCGGCGACCGCTCCGGAGCGCCGGGCAGTTGGTAGGGCTCAACGCTCAGCAGAATGCCAAGGGCGATGAGCACGATCGCGAGCCATGGGATGTCGGTCACCCCGACTCGACGCAGAATCACGCTGCTTTCGCCTCAGAACGTTTGGCCTTCGGGCCAGGTCGGGAGGCGTTGACCGCCGTTGGACGGCTTGGCGTCGTTGCGCTGGTCGACTTCGCCGCGAGAGCCACAACGGACGGGGCCACGCCCAGCGCCGTGAGGTCGACCGCCAGATCTCGGACCGTGTGCAGCGCCACCTGTCCGGTCGGGACCACGATGCCGACCCGGTCGGCCTCGAGGAGGGATTCGAGATGCCGGATCGACGACATGTCGACAAACGCGCAGTGCGCCTGCTTTGCGTCGACAATCTCGCGCAGCCGTGCGATCGCGGGACCGTCCGCCAGGCTGACCACCGCCGCACGCTCGCCATCGTCGAGCCCGGCAGTCAGCATCAGTTCGACGACCTCGAGTGGATCGACCCCACCGTCGGTGGACGACGCCCGCGCGTCGACGATCGGCGCGTCGGGCCAGGCAACGCCGAGCTGGTCGAGCGACCGAGCCTTACCGAATCGACGTTCGAGGAACGGAACGACGAGCAGGGACAACAAGAAGAACAGGATGGCGAACACGGGGCGGAGATCGCGCTCGCTCGTACCGTCGACCGACGGCAGGTTGCTGATCTCGATCGGGGCGCCAACCCGTTCTCCGTCGATCTCGACCTGGGCGAGCTGCGTGATCAGCGTGGTCTCGAATCCAATCGCCGCGTCGCGGCGGCGCTGCACGGCTCGACGTTCGTTGTCGATGTCGGTGGCCTGTCCGAGCAGGGCGGGCGCAGCGGCGTCCTCCGCGACGACGATCGCCTCCTGGACCGAGACCCACTGCGCGTTCAAGTCGGCAAGCTCCGTGTCGTAGCCGGCGACCACCGCCTCTTGTTCGGCGATCTCGATCCGGAGATCCGCGGCGTCGTCGAGGTACCCCTGGCGTTGCGTCGCCAGATTTGCGTCGACGAGAAGTTCGCCGAGCGCCGAGGCAAAGGCCTGCGCGTCTCCCTGGCTTCCCTGCACGTCGACCGCGATGACGAGCGTCGAGTTCTGGACGTTCGTGCTCGTCACCTCGACCGAGTTGGCCACCACACCCGATCGTTCGGAGGCAAGCGCCGACAGATCCTGCGTCTCGATCAGCCCCTCCTGCCGGGCAAGTACCGCATCGAAGAAGGGCCATCGAACCTCGTTGGTGAGCCCAACAACGAAGCTCGCTTGGGTCGACCGAGACTCCTCGGCAGAGCCGGCGGGAACGAGCGTTCCGACCGCGAATCCGAGAACGAGTGCAGCCACGGGCACCCACGCCCACCGTACGTATGCCCACAACGCCATGCGGGCGCTGCGCGCGTCAATCGTGTTCTTTTCCACGTCACCTGAATCGGCTGATTCGGCGGCGTCCTTAGCGTGACTCGCGCCCCCATTTCGGGCTCAGGTCTGCGCCAAATGGACCGATTGAGAAGGGCGCCGGTTTCCGCCGCAGCGCAGGCGGGTGTCCGCGCAACTCCCCGAAGGACTCAGATGGCAGAGCACGCCCCGATCGCGGTGGTGATTCCGTGCTACAACGCAGCCGCGACGATCGAGTCCACCATCGCGTCCGTGCAGGCGCAGACCGCTCGGGAGTTCGAGCTCGTCGTCGTCGACGACGGGTCGTCCGACGACTCCGCGGCCATCGTGGAATCGATCGCTCAGACCGAACCTCGCCTTCGACTCCTCCGACAATCCAACGGTGGGGTCTCCGCTGCACGAAACACCGGCATCGCAGCGACAACCGCCCCACTCCTCGCCTTCCTCGACGCAGACGACACGTGGTACCCCGAGTTCCTCTCGACCATGGCGTCACAACTCGACCTCCGCCCCGACGTGGGGGTGCAGTGGTGCAGGGCCGAAATTCGCAGCCCTGATGCACGACCCACTGGCGTGATTTCATCGAGCCCTTCGGGCACACCATCACTGGGAGAACTGATTCTCGGCAATCCCGCCACGACGTGTTCGACGTTGATGGTCCGTCGAGCGGTCTTCGATGATGTCGGGCTCTTCGACACCGAACTCCGGGCCTGCGAGGACCAGCACTGGATGATCCTCGCCCACCTCAGCGATTGGCGCCTCCGCGGCGTCGACGACGTGCTCGTCGCCTACCGCACCTCTCCGGACGGCCTTTCTGCGAACCTCGAGAACATGCTCGAATCATGGGAGGCGATGATCGACCGCATCGGCCCCGAGCGGCTTGGAGCCGACCTCGAAACGGCGCGCGCCGAACACCTCTACTACCTCGCCCGCCGGTCCCTCCGTCTCGGCCGCGGGCCGAGCACCACCCTCAGCTACCTTCGTCAATCCTTTGCGTCCGACCCGGCAGTACCCTTGAAGAAGGCGGCAAGTGCACCAGTCGCCGTTCTCCGTCGGGTGGCGCAGCGTTCGTCATCAACCGAGTTGGAGGTTGCCGCATGACCTCGAGTCCCCGTGCAAGCGTCGTGATGCCCGTCTATGGAGCCGAGCGATGGGTCGGCGCAGCTGTCGAGTCCGTCCTTGCTCAGGACATGACCGACTTCGAGCTGATCATCGTCGACGACGAAGGTCCACGCGAGTCGATCGCCATCTGCGAAAGCTACGACGACGAGCGCATCCGCATCATCGCCCAGAAGAACCGAGGACTCCCGGGCGCTCGCAACACCGGAATCCGCAACGCGGTTGCGCCGATCATCGGTTTCATCGACGCCGACGACATCTGGCGCCCCGACAAGCTCCGCCGCCAGTTCGACCTGCTCGAAGCCCGCCCCGACGTCGGCATCACCTACAGCGGTTCGAGAATGATCGACGAGGAGGGCGAGCCGCTCGGGCCGACCATGGAGCCGAAGTTGGACGACGTGACGGTGCGTGACGTGTTCTGCCGCAACCCGATCGGAAACGGGTCGACAGCGATTCTGCGCCGCGCCGTGCTCGACGAGATCGGCTACGACTCCGACCGCAACGGCGAGACCGAGACCCACTACTTCGATGAATCCTTCCGATTCGCCGAAGACGTCGAGTGTTGGACTCGAATCGCGGCGACCACCAACTGGGGATTCGCGGGCGTCGGTGATCTGCTCACCGACTACCGGCTGACGACGGGCAGTCTCTCGTCGAGCACCGACAGCCACTACGAACATTGGCTTCGCCACTACGCGAAGGTCGCCGAGTACGCACCCGAGCTCGCAGAAGCACACGGCGAAGCCGCACGGGGATACCAACAGCGTTTCTACGCACGGCGAGAACTCCGCGATGGCCGCCCACGCGAGGCAGCCCGATGGTTTGCCTCGTCGATGAAGGTCTACCCGAAGATGCTGACCGAAGAACCCAGCCGAACATTGGTGACGGGTGCGGCGGTCGCCGCCGGAAACGTTCTGCCGGCGTCGGTGATGGAGAAGGTTCTCGACAAGGCGATGCGCGGTGGCGGTGCTTCGTCCGCCACCACCCCCACTGACACCACCATGGAGAATGCGGCATGAGTCTGCCCAACCGCCACCTGTTGATCATCGGCTCCGCGAAGTCCGGAACGTCGTCGCTGTATCGATGGCTCGCCGATCATCCCGACGTCTGCGGGTCGAACGTGAAGGAGACCTACTTCTTCGCGCCGAACTTCCACAAGGATGCGGCACATGGCCCCGACGAGCCGATCGACGTGTTTGCGCAGTACTTCGATCACGCCACGTCGGACGATCAGCTGCGGATCGAAGCCACGCCGTTCACGATGTACGACGCGACCTCCGCAGAACGCATCAGCGACGGTTTCGAGGACGTCCGGGTCCTCGCCCTCGTTCGCGACCCGGTCACCCGCTTCGTCAGCGACTACCGATTCTTGAAACAGCGCGAGAGTCTCCCGACCCCTGACGCGTCGGCGCGAGAGTTCTTCGAGTCGATGGCCTCACTCGAGGACCCCAAGACGAACACGCTCGGCATCGGCCGGTACGAGACCTTCTTGCAACCCTTCGCCGAACGCCTCGGCCGCAACCGCGTCGAGGTCATGTTCTTCGAGGAGCTCCGGGACGACCAGGTCGGGGAGATGGAAGCGCTCGCCAGCCGCCACGGGCTCGAAGCCGGCTTCTACGCCGACTATGGATTCGAGGTGATGAATCGCACCATCGCGGTCTCCAACCCCCGGATCAACGCCCTGCGGATGCGTTTGGAGAAGCCCGTTCGGGCGGCTCGCAACGCCGTGCGGAGCAACGAAAAGCTCCACGCGGCCTTCGAACGGGCCGTCGACGCGGGTCGGCATCGCATGGAGGAGTGGAGCAGCTCGCCCGACGCTGAGCCCGAGCCCATCCCCGAAGACGTGCTCACCTCACTGGCCGAGTGGTACGCGCCGCACAACCGCGCGCTCGCCGAGTTCTGCGGACGCCCGCTGCCGACGAGCTGGAAGCTCGCCGGCGAAGCCGCCGAGGTCACCTGACCGGTCGCGTTGGGGTCAGACACCCAACACGCTGGTCAGCTTTCGCAGTTGACTCGCGACCCGCGGAAACAGGCATCGGTCGATTCGCCGCCGTCCAAGGTGTTGGTTCCGCCACCACCGCGCAGCGTGTCCGCACCACCCCCGCCGAACATCCGGTCATTGCCCTGGATGCCCCACATGTCGTCGCGGCCATCACCGCCCAACATCAAGTCGTTGCCGCCCTGGCCAATGATCGTGTCGTGCCCGGCGTCCCCGTAGAGGAAGTCGTGGCCCGCCTGACCCCACAAACGATCCTTGCCGTCGCCTCCCCGCAGAAGATCCCGACCTCGTGATCCGCGCAACACGTCGTTGCCGCCATCGCCGAACACTCGATCATGGCCGCCACCAGCCCAGACCACGTCGTTGCCCGCTCCGGCGTAGACCGTGTCGGCCCCACCGCCCGAGGTGATCTGATCGTCGCCTCCGAGCCCGCAAATGATGTCGTCACCATCCAGCGCGTCGATGACATCGGCGCCATCGGACCCGAGGATCACGTCGTCGCCGTTTGTCGGGCGTTGACCGCGGGCCAGATCCACCGTCACGATCCGACCAGCACACGTGCCTGCCGGTTGCGCCGTCGGGGACACGTCGAGGGCGGCCAGAAGCGCTCCCACGGACATCGGGGTGCAGCTGGCACTCCCCTGTCGGATCGTGACTCGCCGATCGATGCCGGCCACGACGCATGAGTCGACGCCGCCGTTCGGCCACCGAATCAGGACCGGCGCGACCGACGTCGCCGAACCGAGCCCGAAGTGCAGGTCTCTCCCGTCCTGACTCCGGTGGTAGCGATGCCCGGACTCTCTGACCTGCCACCGGTCCGTGCCGACGAATACCTGAGCGCCGAGTGCGTCGGGGTTGTCAGCTGACTCGAGGTCCACAGAAAGCCAGTGCGCGGTGGTTCCGCCACGGTTGGTGTAGACGTGATCGGGAGCCTGATCGAAGTCGTACCCGTTGGCGACGAAGGCGTCCATCCATCCGTTCTGATCGAGATCGGCGACGACGATTGCCCCCGGCGTTTCGGCAATGGTTGCCGGAAGGACGGTCGTGGCGCCGATGGAGAAGTTCCCCCGGCCGTCGTTGAGCAGCACGATGTTGCGGGTTTGCCCCTCCTGGCGCTGCGCACATCCCGCAAGAATGTCGAGATCTCCATCGTTGTCGAAGTCGGCTGCGGCACCTGACCGGCAGTTGTCCACGAGTCCGTCTCGACGAAGCGACACGGTGCGTGCAGCTCCCGCGGCGGACACCTCGTGCGCAAGCATCGGCCACGTGCCCCCGCTACGGGCCTCGCTCCCGACAAAGACGATGAACTCCGGATACAGATCGTTGTCGAAGTCGCCGACGATCACCTCACGGATCGGTTTCGACGTATCCGTTTGGGGCGTCGCCGGGTTGACCGGCTCCGCCATTGCGCCGGTCCCGATCGCAATCGAATCCTTGGCGAGGTTGAACACGTCGTGGGTGACGATGATTGGATCGGTGCCCGGTCCCGTCGTCGTCAGCTGCGCGATTCGGATGTGGCCGTCCGACATCACTTCGCCCGGATCCGGGACCTTCGTCCACCGAGTCCCATTGCCATTGTTGAGATAGATCTCGCTCGGCTTGAGCTGGCGCTCGTTCTGCGGGACAGGATCGGAGCGAAGGTCGAGGTTCGTGATGATCGCGTCCATGTCTCCGTCACGGTCGAAATCGACGAACAACGGTTGGCGCCCACGCCCGAAGCCATCCTCGAGCCCACCCGCATCGACGAAGCGCAGCGTGCCGCTGTCGTTGCGGAACAGGCGGTTGTCGTTGTTGCGGCCCATCAGCTCGAAGAGATCCTCGTCGCCATCACCATCGATGTCGGTGAACGCCACGCCGTGGGTGTCGGGGCCGACCGTCGTCGGGTCACCCGCCTGGATGGCCGTCTGCGACGTCCGCGCCGGCGTCGCGACGTCGACGAGGGCTTCGGAAAGGCTCCCGTGATTGTTGTTCCACACGTCGACGCCGGGCCCACCGAGATCGGTGGTCACACCGAGTCCCCACGACGGCGATGCCCCGTTGCCCACGACCGACGGCGCGGTTGTCACGGCAAACCCCTGCCAACCCGCCGCATCGACGGCGACTGGCGCGGGCGCGATCGTGAGACTCGTCGCCAGCACGGCACCGACGCCGAGCGCCGCCAATCGCCCCCAACGGGTCCGCCCTGATCGCCTCACGTCCACCCTCTCATCTCGTTGGCTCGATCGTCCTCAATCACGTCGGGTGCCGACCCAAACGGGCCGGCACCCACGTGCTTCCTCCACGCCCCTTACGGGGCGATCTTGTTGCCACCCCTCCCGGGGTGCGAGCCCCTCACGGGGCGATCTTGTTGCCACCCCTCCCGGGGTGCGAGAGGGGCCATCATCTCATCGGGTGGGCGGCCGCGACCCGCTGGGCCGCCACCGTCCACCCGGAGTTCATGTCAGCTCTCGCAGTTGACGCGCGAACCCCGGAAACAGGCGTCGATCGAATCGCCGCCGTCCAAGGTGTTGGTTCCGCCGCCACCGCGCAGCGTGTCCGCACCGCCCTCGCCGAACATCCGGTCATTGCCCTGGATGCCCCACATGTCGTCGCGGCCATCACCACCGAACATCAAGTCGTTCCCGCCCTGACCGAGCAGGGTGTCGTGCCCGGCGTCGCCGTAGAGGAAGTCGTGGCCCGCCTGACCCCACAACCGATCCTTGCCGTCGCCGCCGCGGATCAGGTCCCGGCCACGGGACCCACGCAACACGTCGTTGCCGCCATCGCCGAAGAGGCGGTCATGGCCGCCGCCGCCCCAGATCAGGTCGTTGCCATCACCGCCGTTCACCGTGTCGAGGCCACCGTCTCCGTAGAGTCGATCGTCGCCGACGCCACCAGTGATCTGATCGTCCCCGTCGAGGCCGCAGACCAGGTCGTTGCCACCGAGGGCATCGACGATGTCGGCCCCCGACGTTCCGAGGATCACGTCGTCGCCGTTGGTCGGGAGCTGTCCGGCACCGAGATCGACCGTGACGAGTTCGCCCTGGCAGAACTTGTCGAGCGACGGCGAGGCAGCCAGCGCAGCCGCCTGGCCCGATGCGGTCTGGGCCACACACCCGGCTCCACCTTGCGTCACGGTGACCGTGCGATCCACACCCGCAACGGTGCAGGTCTCGTGCGTGCCGTCGGGCCAACGGATCTCGAGCGGAGCGACCGCGGTGTTGGTCCCGAGACCGAAGTGCAGCTCGCGCATGTCCTGGCCCTGATGGTGGCGGTGCCCGGATTCACGGACCTGCCACTTGTCGGTGCCGACAAACACCTGCGTGCCGACGGCGTCGGGGTTGTTGGTGGCGACGAGGTCGACCTTCAGCCAGTGGTTTCCGTTGCCACCCTTGTTCATGAACAGGTGGTCGGGTCCCTCCTGATTGTCGTGACCGGTCGCTGAGTAGGTGTCGACCCAGCCGTTGTTGTCGAAGTCGCCGGCGACGACCACGGTGGTCGTGTTGGTCACGGTGGCCGGTACCTGCGTCGACGAGGCGAGCGAGAAGTTCCCGCTTCCGTCGTTCAGGAGCACGATGTTGCGATTCTGACCCTCCTCCTGGAAGGTGCACCCGCCGAAGATGTCGAGGTCCTGATCGTTGTCGAAGTCCGCGAGGGCGACGGCACGGCAGCTGTCTGCCAAATCGTCGTTGCTCACCGCCTGAATCGCCAGCGGCACGAGATTCGAGCGGGTGATCTGGCCGACGCCGATCGGCAGCGTGCCGAGGAGGTCGGGTTCGTTGTTGAAGTCGTCTTGTCGAGCGACGACGAACTCGGGATCGAGGTCGCCGTCGAGGTCGCCGAGCGCCACATCACGGATGCGGGTGGCGTTGTTCGCAGCGAACGCCGTCTGACGGATCGGCGTGTCCGATTCGGCGAGCGTCGCCGAACCGATCTTGATCGAATCGAGCGCAACGCCGAAGGCGCTCGACGTGATGACGGCGTTGGGGGTGCCCGGACCGCTGGAGGTCACATGGGCGAACCGTCGGTTCTCGTCGCCGATGGCGTTGGACGGGTCCGCCGCCTTGGTCCACGAGGTGCCGTCGCCGTTGTTGAGGTAGAGCTCGCTCGGTGCGGCGGCGAGCGGATTGTCGTCCTCGTCGAGCAGGACGGTGCGATCGAGGTTCACGATCATGGCATCCATGTCGCCGTCGAGATCGATGTCGACCATCACCGCATGTCGACCGCGCCCCGGTGCGTCTTCGAGACCGGTCGTCCCGCCGACGAGCGACAGCGAGCCGTTGTTGTTGCGCCAGACGATGTTCCGGTTGTTTCCCCCGTCGGGGTTGCGACCAGCGACCTCGATCAGGTCCTCGTCTCCGTCCCCGTCGATGTCGGTGAAGGTGACGCCATGCGTGTCGAGATCGGCGATCGCGGACGGGATCGCGTCGGCAAAGACCGTGCCTCCGCCCGTGTAGTCGATCAGCGCCTCCGACTTGATCGCGTGGTTGTTGACCCAGAGGTCAGCAGCGGAACCACCGAGATCGTTGGTGACACCGGCGCTCCACGCCGGGAAGGTGTTGTCTCCAGCCTCGACCCCGGTCGGCACACCGGTCGTGTCGAAGCCGTCCCAGCCCGCTTGGGCTCCGGCCGGCGTCGCCGCCGACGGAACGGCGAGCACGGCAGCGACCATCGACAGGCCGAGCAGCGAATATTTGACCCTCTGTAGCATCTTGTCCCCAGATCATCACGATTAGTGGTCCACTGGGCTGAAACGGTAGGCCAATATCGCCCAGACGTGAAATGGGCCCAATGAACTGGACAACGAGCCAACCGGCGGCGGGGCAAATCGGCGAGAAGATGCGATCATGGCGGCCGTGCCTGGGCGCATCACCACTTCGATCGCACGCGTGCGAGGTCTCGAGCGACAACAGCTCGACACGCTCGTCACCAGCGCGGCCTTCGTGATCACCAACGGGCTGTTCTTTCTCAACTCGATCATGATCAACCGCGCCCTCGACACCGACGGCGCAGGCGCCGTCACCGCGGCCTACCGCAACACCATCGTGCTCGGCTGGGCGTTCCAGATCGGCGTTCCGGCGGCCGCCGCCTTCGTCGCCAAGGACATCGACCACCGACGCGTCGCCCAGTCCGCATGGCACATGACGCTCCGCTATGCCGTCCCCTTCGCCATCGCCCTCACCCCGTTCTACTGGTGGATGATGCGCGGCGAGGTCTTCGACGAGTTCGCCAATCTCCGGGCATGGTTCGTCGCATTCATCGTCCTGTCCGTCTTCAACGGACCATTCCTGTCCTGCGTGCTCTGGCTGCGTGGCGTCGGAAGCACGACGCGCTTCAACGTTTTCCTCGCGCTTCCCCAAGTCCTCATCACCATCGGATACGCCGCCTGGTTCATCACCGGCTCGATGACCGTCGACCGGGCGCTCGCCTCCACCATGGTCGCCCTCGTCGTCGGATGGGGTCTCGCCCTGATCCGGACCGACAGCCTCCCGGGCGCGGGATGGTCAAAGCCCGCATTCGAGAAGATCCGGAACTTTGCGTTCAGGTCGTGGATCGGCAACCTGTCGTACTTCGTCACGCTCCGATTCGACCTGCTGCTGCTCGCCGGCATCGTCGACGGCGCCCAGCTCGGCATCTACGGCGCAGCGGTTGCGATCAGCCAACTGGGCAGTCCCATCGCCCGCGGTATCGCGCAGGGCCTGTTTCCGCACGTGCGCAAGGCTGCGACCGACGCCGAACGCCTCGCCCGAATCCGCACGTCACTGCTGTGGGTGTCACTGGCGTCCGCGGCCGCCTGCGCACTCCTTGCTGCGCTTGCGCAGTTCGTGATTCCGCTGTTCTACGGGGACCGCTTCGAACCGGCCGTCACGCCACTGCTGCTTCTGCTTCCGGGCGCCTTCGCCACCGACGTCACCCAGGTGTACACGAGCGCTCTCGGTGCGTTCGACCGGCCGCAAGATTCGTCGAAAGCGCAGATCATCTCGGCCGTCGCGACGGTACTCGGGCTTGCGACCCTCCTCCCCCTCTACGAGATCCGCGGAGCCGCGATCACGACGTCGGCCGCCTACCTCATCGGCCTGATCGCATCGATGGTCTTCTGGCATCGCCTGGTCCGAGACGTGCGCGCAGGCCGCGCCACCGGCGAGACCACGACCCTCCACGTGGAAGAGCCGGTCTGATGGACCAACGAGTCGTCCGCGCCCTGCTCGAACCGCAATGGCTCGCGCTCATCTTCGGGTCGATGGCCATCGCGGCCCTCGGAGCCTTGTGGCTCGGGCTCCAAGGCGACCCGCAGTACACCGCCACCACTGTCGTCTACGGGCGACGGATCGGCTACCTCAACCGTCCCCTCCCCACCGTTGACGATCACCTCAACGACATCGTGAACGCGGTCGAGTTCCCCGACGTCTTCCTCGCCATCGAGGACCGCACGCTTCTGCGCGCGGACACCGACTACGACTTCACGATGTCGCGGATCGACGACACGGATTCGGTGGTCGAAATCGTCGTTCGGGCGGATCGCCCCGGAGACGCCGAACGGATCGCCCGGATTCTCGCCGAAGAGGTGGTCGACTTCGTCCTCGCTGGACAGGAGGTCACCGCCCGGTCCGAACTCGAAGCGATCGACGCCGACCTCGCAATACTCGAGGACGACCAGGCCCGGCTGCGCCGACTCGCGGGAGGCACCGATCCGGTCGTCGCTGCCGCAGACGCCCAGACCCGGCTCGTCGGGATCCGCGGTGACGCCGACACCGAAGTGACCGGCACGCTCGAAGGCGATGTGCAGGCACAGCTTGTCGATCTCCGACCGCTCGCAGACCAATACGCCCGCAACGACATCGAGATCCGCCGACAGCAACTCGACCGGGCCCGTGCCGTCGTCGAGCTCGCCGACATCGTTTCGTCTCGCGCCGCGGTCAATCAGGAGTGGTACCGGGCGATCTCTCCGGTCGAGCCGTCCTCGCGGACCCCGCTCGCCATTGCGATGGCGTTCGCTGCGGGAGTGCCGGCGCTCCTCGCGGCCGCCGGGTTGTCCGCGGTCAACATCGCTCAACGGCTCCGCCGACGCGACCAGCGCGCGCGATTCGAGCAGGCAACGGCGATGGCCGCCCCATGACGACCGAGTCTCGCTCCCTCGTCGTCCTGGTCGTCGCTGCGGTGCTGATGAGCGCCTGTGCATCGGCCGGCAACGCCGTCGTCACCCCCACAACCGACGCGCCGGTCGTGACGGGCGAGGCGTCGGCCGATGACGACGCAGGCCAGACGGTGGGCACTCCGGCCGAACCCGATCCGCCAACCCGGCTCGGCCCGACGTTTTCGAAGATGACCGAACCTGGTGTCGGTGGACGCATCACGTCGCTCGCCTTCGACCCCGACGACCCAAATCGGCTCCTCGTCGGCGGAGACATGCTCGGCATCGCCGTGACCGACGACTTCGGTCAATCGTGGAACGAGACCACCGGCCTCGCCTCCTGGGAAATCGGCGACATCACCCCGGTTCGGTCGAGCGACGGTCACATCTGGACAGGCAGCCTCTCAGGCCCGCAGGCGTCGATCGACGGCGGCATCACGTGGGAGCTCCGACGGAACGGGATGCCTCCACTCTCGGACTCGAACTACTCGATGCCCGTCGACGCCGTGCTCGTCGACCCCGAGAACCCGAGCGTGATTCGGGCCTTCAACGGCAACCAACGCAACTGGCCCGCCGCCGGCGTCTACCGAGACGGCATCTGGCAGGGCGATGGATCGGTCTGGAAATCGACCGACGGTGGCGCCACGTGGCAACAGCTCGCCGTCGTTGCGCCGAACACCAACATCCGGGCGGCCACTCACCTCGGCGGCCAGAGCACGCTCCTCCTGGCCGCCACCTCGGATGCCGGTGCCCGTCGATCACTCGACGGCGGCATCACCTGGACCGATGCCTCCCAAGGACTCCCCCATCTCGACACCTACGACGTCTGGGCAGACCCCGTCGATCCAACCCGGGCCTGGATCGCCCTCGGCCCGGGCCCGCTCGGCGACGACGGACGACACGTCCCGGGTGGCATTTGGCGAACGGAGGACGGAGCCGAGTCCTGGCAGCCCGTCAACGAGGGCATGACCATCGTCGGCAACCAGACCCTCGGCGACACCGCCTCGTTCCACCAGATCGTCGGGACTCCGGACGACCCGGAGCGCCTCTACACGTCGAACGTCGCTCCCGGCCAGGCCGCGGTGTACCGCAGCGACGATGGCGGGGACAGCTGGCGCATCGTCGCTGACGGCGCCACCATCTGGCCCAACCCCTACGACGGCGCACTCCGAGCGTTCGACATCGCCGTTCACCCTGACGATGCCGACCGAGTGGCGATCGGCAGCGACGACGCCGTCCTGGGTTCGACTGACGGCGGTACCAACTGGACCGATCTCACCACCATCGAGGACACGACGGCGGGTTTCTTCGCCGGTCGGGGCTACAGCGGGCTCGTGTCCACCGACATCGTGTTCGATCCCGAGCAACCCGGAGAGGTGGTTCTGCTCGGCTTCGATGGCGGCAACTTCGTGCAGACGATTGACGACGGGCTCACCTGGCGACGTACCGCCCAGACGGTTTCGCGCTGGGGCGGGGCCATCGAAGGCGTCTATTCGCCGTCGGACCCCGATCGCCTACTCGTGCTGCTCGGTCAGTTCTCGAACTTTCGTGGTGTCGGCATCTCCGACGACGGCGGAGCAACGTTCCGCCTCCTGGCTGGCGCCGACGTCGGGTTGCCCGAGGCCGGCACGGTGGCCGGCCCCAACGAACGCGGAATCGCCATCGCCGAGACCGGCGGAGCCGATCTCGTGTTCGTGGCCCTTGGTGGACAACTCCTCCGTAGCGACGACGGCGGAGAACTCTGGGCCCCCGTTCCGGGCCTGACCGACGTCCGCGACGTGGAGATCGCGGCCAGCGGCGACGCCGTCTGGGTGGCGACGTCCTCGTCGGTGCTGCGAAGTCTCGACGGCGGGATCGGATTCGACTTCGTTGCCGGCGCACCCAGCGGGGTGACGCACCTCTACGCGTCGGCGGCCGAGCCGGATGCGATGTACACCGTGGCGTTCCGAGCTCCCAACGGGGGCGTGCAACGATGGCACGGCGACGGGTGGGAATCGGTCTTCGACGATCCCTTTGCCCACGCCATCGCCATCGACCCGATCGACCCGACACGCCTCGCCGTCGTGACCACCGAACCCGCGTTCCACGACGTGTCCAACGCAACCGGCGTGCATTTCTCGATCGACGGAGGACGGAACTGGTCGATCATGAACGACGGCCTCTCGATGACCCGCGCCCGCACCGTCGAGTTCGACCCCCACGATCCTGATCGGCTCATCGTCGGCACGACCGGGCGCGGCTTCTACGAGGTCTCGTTCGGCCAGGCGACGGGATCACCCCGATGAGTGGACCGGCCACGACGACCCGGACACAGATCTCGGTCACGAGCTACTACTACCGACGAGGTGGGGCCGAGGCCGTCATGCTCGATCAGAACACGATGCTCGAGGAGCACGGCTGGTCGATCGTGCCCTTCGCCATGCAGTACCCCCTCAACGACGAGTCGGACTGGAGCGACCGCTTTGTCGAGGAGATCGACTTCGCGAGCAGCTACGGGACGCTCGAGCGGGTCCGAAAGGTCGCCAAATCGGTCTACTCGTTCGAGGCTCGATCGGCGATCGGGCGCCTCATCGACGACACGAAGGCCGACATCGTCCACGCGCACAACGTCTATCACCACCTGACACCGTCGATCTTCGGGGCGGTGCAGGCGAAGGGGATTCCGGCGGTGATGACCGTGCACGACCTGAAGATCGGGTGCCCGTCAAAGCTGATGCTGGCCCCCGACGGCGTCTGTGACCGGTGCAAGGGAGGCAAGACCTGGCATGCGGTCCAGCAACGTTGTCTCAAGGGCTCGCTTGCGCTGTCCACCGTCGCTGCCGTCGAAACGAGCCTGCACCGGGCGCTCGGGAGCTATCGGAACAACGTCGACCGGTTCATCGTCCCGAGCCGCTTCCATCTCGACACCCTCACCGAGTGGGGGATGCCGCGCGAGAAGGCCCGCCATCTCCCGAACGCCGTCGACGTCTCCCATCTTTCGCCCGCCGACCACGTCGGTGAGCGATTCGTCTTCGTCGGTCGGCTCGCCGAGGAGAAGGGACTCACGACGTTCGTGCGTGCGGTTGCCGAAGCCGGCGTCGGCGCGACGATCGTCGGAACCGGACCCGAAAAGGCCCAACTCCAGCGCCTCGTCGACCAACTCGACGCCGACGTCGAGTTCGTTGGCTATCGAACGGGCGAAGATCTCTTCGATCTCGTCGCTGCGAGCCGAGCCCTCGTCCTGCCGTCGGAGTGCTACGAAAACGCCCCGGTGGTCATTCTCGAGGCGTATGGCGTGGGCATACCCGTGATCGGGTCGAACCTCGGAGGCATCCCCGAGCTGATCGCCGACGGCGAGACCGGATTGCTCGCCGAGGCCGGCGACGTCGAGGGCTTCGCCAACGCGATGACCGACCTGGCCGGTCGCCCCGACCGAGAGATCGCCGAGATGGGCGCGGTGGGACGGCGCTTCGTCGAGACCAACTTCACCCGCGAGAAGTATCTCGACGGGCTTCTCGCCATCTACGGCGAGCTCGGCCTCTGACGCGCCCGCCACCTCCCACTAGCGTCGCGTCGGTGATCAACGAACTCGAACAACACATCCATCCCAAGCTTCAGCTGATCGGTGCGCTCCACTACTTCGACGAACGAGCACGACCCGCCGGAAAGGCCATCGGGCTCGACATGTTTCGTCTCTATGTTGCGGGGCGCGGCGGCGTGATGGGTGACGTCGATGCCCCGGTCGTGCAGGCGGCATTCGGCTACTTCTCGCCTGGACTGATCGCGAAGATGTGGGACTCGAGCCGTGAGCGGAGCTCGGTCCGTGAAGCTGCGAAGGTCCACATGGACGTCGCACGAGAGATCGGCCGTGACCGACTGGCCGGTGTCGATGGGATGGCGGAGACGGCGTCGGCACTTCGGGCCATTTCTCAGTCCGTCGACGCGAGTGGGCTGCCGCTCTTCGCCGGGTTCCAATCACTCGACGCCGTCGACGACGGTCCAGGAGCCTTCATGCAGGAGACGATCGTGATGCGCGAGCTTCGCGGAAGCGTCCACCTGGCCGCCATCGCCTCGAGCGGATGTCGACCCGTCGTTGCGCATGCGATTCGGCGACCAAATGACGTCGAGGGGTTCGGCTGGGCCGAAGCGCCGACCGTGACCGACGAAGACCGCGAAGCGTTGGCGCAGGCCGACCTTCGCACCGACGAGGTCATGGGCGGGCTGTTTGCCGCGTTGCCCGACGGAACGACCGACACCGTCCGTTCGACTGTTGACGCGGCGTACGCATCGCTCACACGCTGAGGACGGCGATCGACGGGCGTACCCCGATTCGGACCTTCGGGCTCTCACCGCGCTGAACGCCGACGCCGGTCGAGACGTAGAGACGCTGTCGCCGGTACTCATGGAGACCGCCCGCCGCGACCGAATCCGGAAGCTCGGTGACGTTCCACAACGGACCGAGGAACGGAAGCGCGATCTGTCCACCGTGGGTGTGGCCGGCGATGACCAGATCGAGCGGTTCACCGGCGAGCTGCGTGACGACGTCGGGCGAGTGTGCCAGCAAAACGTCGATCGTCTCGGGCGAAGCACCATCGACGAAGTCGTTGACGAACGCCACCGCATCAGCGTCGTCGTTCGGCCACGCGATACCACCCAGACGAAGTGAGCGGCTGCCGATCCGGACGACCGCCTCGCGTCCGTGGAGGGCCACCGCACCAACGTCCGCGGCGACGGCGGCCACCTCGGCCGAAGACGGGTCGGTGTTGCCACTGACGACGAACACCCCATGGGGCGCCTCGATCTGCGCGAGCAGCTCGATGAGGTCAGGCCGCATCGTCTGGTACGAGCGAGCATCGACCTGGGTGAGGTCGCCGACCACGACGACGAGATCCGGTTGCTGGGCATTGAGCTGTTCGACCACGTCGTGTTCCCAGTCGCCGACGCGGTCGGTCTGGATGTCGGTGAGCACGCCGATTCGGATGGGCGACTCGGTCTTGGCGATGTCGATTCGATCGACCCGGAGCCACTGCGGTTCGACATGGGTGCCCCACACCCCGAGCAGACCGGGGATGAGGAAGAGCACCGCGACGGCGACGCCGAGTCGAGAGACCCCGGCGCGTGGCTTCCCTTCCGGCGAGCGGGACTCGCTTCGCCGTTGCGAACCGAGCAACACGAGCGCAGCGACCGGAAACCCGACCGTGGCAAGCACGTACAGGTGATGAAACCCGGCTTCCTCGGTCGTCACGAGGTCGAGGCGTTGCGCGGACCACGTTGCGAGAAACCACGCCAGGACGGCGGCCCACACGGCGACGAGCATTCGAGCGACCCGCGTCTCGGAGCGCTTCGCCGGAACCAGACCCAGTACGCCGAAGAAGACGGCGAGCAGCGCAACGGACGCCCCGAGCGATGCGGCCATCACGTTGGCAGTGATGGGGACGGATGACACCTGTGCCAATCGGGTTACGAACCGGTGAATCAAGCGCGTCGAAGTGCCGGTGCGCGCCCGCGGTGGTGGTTCGCATGGCTTATGGTCCCTGGGGGTGTCACCCATCGATACTGGTCGACATCCCGAGTGGCGGTCGTGCTTTTTTCGATCGCTCGAGATCGACCTACCCTGTGCACCTGAATGGTGAGCGAAAGCGCCCTCCGATGACTGCTGTGGACAACAACGCCGGCGAGCTGACGTCGTTTCTCCACCTGACGGGCCGACGACCCCTGGTCGTCGTGCTGTTGGCGGGTCTTGCCGGCGCGCTCGGCGTCCTGTTGGCGCTCGGCGACCCGGCGCAGTGGCAGGCACGGTATGTGGTGAACGGGCAACGCGTCGCCGACGACACACTCGCCCCCGCAGAACTCGACATCTTCGTCGAAGAGATCGCGACCACGATGCGACTCCCGATCGTGATCGGCCTCGTCGAGGAGCGGACCGGCTACGTCGAGGAAGAGGACTACGAGATCACCGTCAACCAATCCGGATCGAGCGTGGCGCTGGTCGACGTGAACGTGGTGGCCGACGACCCGGTCATCGCCCAGACCGTCGCCGTCGAAACAGCGATCGCCGGACTCGAGATCACGCTGGACAAGACACGCCAGAGTCTCCAAGCGACCGTCGACCAACTCGACGATGCGATCGAACAGAACGAGATCCGAATCGCCGAACTCACTTCCGAGGCCGGAGGGATCAACCCGACACTCGCCTACGACAACGCCGCGCAGGCCGTTCTCGACCGCCGCGCGTTCCTCGCAAACCCGCCCACCGAAGAGGTCACCGACGACGAGGGCAACGTGACCGAGGTGCAGGTGGAGGAGCCGGCGCCACCCCTCGCCGAACTCGAAGCGACCGTCGAACGGCTCGCACCACTCGATCGAGAGTTCACTCAGCTCGCAAACGAGAACACCGAGCTCTCCCTCCGACTGTCCGAGCGACGCGCCTCGGTCCGAGACGCCGCAGGATCCATCACTGCGCTCGACACCGAACGAGATGCGCCGCAGATCATCGACGAGGTCGTGACCGAAGAAACCTCGCGCATCACTGCGCTGCTCACCGGCCTGTTGCTCTTCGCCGTGCCCGTCGTCCTCGGGCTCATCGCCCTCTACTGGATCTACGACCTGCTTCGACCCCCGACCCGCACGACAGGCCACGATGCCGCCGACATCGACGCTCACGGGACCCTCGAGGCTGCGTCGGCACGCGCCTTGCCGGAGGCGCGCATCACGCCGCTCGTCGTTGTCGACGAAGACGACGACGCCCAAGAGCCCGCTGCAGACCTCGACGAAGGCCTTGTCGACAGCGACGGTAACGGCGACGGAGATGGCGACGACGACGGAGATGGCGACGGCCCGAGCTCGTCAGCGAATCGCTGGGGACGCGACGCCAGCAGCAAAGCGGGCTGAGCCCGATGCCGACCCCTCCTCCGATCTTCATCGTCGGGGCGGGCCGAAGCGGATCGACCGCCTTTCACCACGCCTTCGCCCGACACCCCCACGTCTCGTGGATCTCGAAGATCCTCGATGTCGCACCTCGCGCCGAGGCACTCAACGCCGCCGTGCTACGCGGGCTGTCCACGCCGGGCATCCAGACGCTCCTCCGCCGAGGGGTCATCGAACCCGGGCATCTGAAGCCGAGCGAGGCATACGCCTGGTGGGAACGTGTGGCACCGGGCTTCTCCGAGCCGTTCCGCGATCTCCGGGCCGATGACCTGACCCCGAAGTCGCGTACACGTATCCGATCGGCGATCGACCGACTCGTCCTCGACGAACGCCCGACTCCATTGATCAAGATCACCGGATGGCCCCGCATCGGCTATCTCGATGCCGCCTTCCCCGACGCACGCTTCATCCACGTCGTCCGCGACGGTCGAGCGGTCGTCAACAGCATCCTCCAGGTCGACTTCTGGGATGGCTGGCGCGGAACGAAGGGCTGGCGGGGGCTCGACATGACGCCAGACCAGAAGGCCCGGTGGGACGCCTCGGGGCAGTCATTCGTCACGCTTGCGGCAATGGAGTTGTCGGACATGCTCGACGCCATGCGCGTTGCTCAACCGCTGATCGACGCCGACCGCGTTCTCGAGGTCCGGTACGAAGACCTCTGCGCCTCGCCAACCAGTACGTTCGAAGCGGTGACGGACTTCTGCGACCTCGAACACCCGGAGGGCTTCGCTCGGGAGATCGCCGACTTCGGGTTCGAGAACACGAACGACAAGTGGCGTCTCGATCTCACCGATCACCAGCAACGTCTCCTCGAATCCGAGCTCGGGCGCCACCTCGATCACTGGGGCTACGACCGCGTGTTCGAGCCGGACACCCCATGACGCTCACCAACGATCCACACGTCGACCGGATCTCCATTCGCGTCGATGAGCCGCAACCGGACGTCGCGACCGAGCCGAGTCCGACGCCCGGCCCGATGGCGATGTTCGTGGCGGTCCTCGCCGTCATGGCCGGACTCGTGGTCGCGATCGCGTTTCGGGCGACGGACCCCGACACCCCGCTCGTCATCCTCGGCTTCACCTTCTTGGGCGCAGCGATTCTCGCACTCATCGGGCTGTACCGATTCGAGTGGTTCCTCCTCATCACCCTTGCGATACGGACCTCGCTCGACGACCTCGTGGCCGACGAGCTCGGCACGTTCCAACCATCGGCAATCCTCGGAATCCTGGCGATCCTCGTCTGTGCGCTCCATCTGTTGTCGTTGCGACTCACCGGGGGCTGGCGTCGGATCACCCCACTCGGACTGGCCTTCGTCTGCTTCTTCGTCGCCTTCGTGCCGAGCTTCGCCACCTCGGTCGATCGACAACTCTCGATGGGTGCGATGTTCGGACTGGCGTCCGTCGCCCTCCTGTATCTCACGACCGAGCAGCTTCTCCTCCGAGACCGCTCTGCGATCTGGCGCCTGCTCGCCGCGATGGCCGTCGGCGCCGTCGTACCGATGATCGTCGGCTTCGTCCAGTTCTTCTGGACCGGATCACTCGACCCCGGCGGGAGCGGGCTCGTGCGGATCGACGGATCCTTCGCGCATCCCAACTCCTACGCGACGTTCCTGTGCTTTGCCGCGTTGTTCGGGTTCAGCGTCGTCCCACTCGTCGACGTCCGGCAACGAGTGGCGCTCCTTGCGATCTCGCTGACCGGGACGTTCCTGCTCATCGCGACGTTTGCTCGTGGCGCATGGGCGAGCTTCCTGATCGGCTCGCTGATCCTCGCTGCCCAAATCAACAAACGGTTGGTCGTCGTCATCGCGGCAGGTGCGCTCGCGGCAGCAGCGGTGGTCCCCGGTGTCGGCGACCGGCTCGCCAACCTCACCGCGACAACCGGGGCGTACGGCGGAGCCAAGACGGACGACTCGCTGGCGTGGCGACTCGGCTACTGGGAAAAGGTCTGGCCGTTCTTCGGCGACAACCCGGTCACCGGCGTCGGCATCGACGCGACGAAGACCCTGACCGTCGAGTACAAAGACCCCCACAACAGCTTCCTGCAGGCCCTCATCGAAGGCGGAGTGATCGGCGGCTTCGGCTTCTTCACCCTGCTCGTCGTTGCGAGCCTCGCGGCGATTCGTGCGTGGCGGCACGCACGACGTGAGTCCAGCGACAGAGCCACATCGTTGCTCTCGGTCGGCGCCATCGCGGCACTCGTCTCGGTCGGGGTCCAGCTCGTCACCGAGAACGTGCTGCTCAACACCATCGTCTGGTGGTACCTCAACATCGCGTTCGCCTGGCTTGCCGCAGTCGTGTGGGGACCCGTCCGGGGTCCTCGTCGCCCGCAACCCGAACCCGACACTCCCCTCGCCCTCCCGGCGGCCGGCCAGACGACCACCATCATGATCGAGGACCCCCGATGACCACTCGTCCCCGACTGTCGATCGGCATGCCCGTCTACAACGGAGATCGCTACATCGAAGAGGCGATTCGAAGCCACCTCGACCAGGACTTCGGGGACTTCGAGCTCGTGGTGTCGGACAACTGCTCGACCGATGGCACTGCCGACATCGTCCACGAACTCGCGAAGACCGACGCTCGAGTTCGCTACGAACGATCGGACACCAATGTCGGCGGACCGGCAAACTTCAACCGGTGCTTTCGGCTCACCGACGGCGAACTGTTCCGTTGGGCCGCCGCCGACGACCGAATCGAACCCGGCTATCTCTCCGCGGTGATCGACCTGCTCGACGACCGACCCGACGCCGTGATCGGGCACAGCCAGAGCCTGCTGATTGACCCCGACAGCATCCCGATGCTCCAGATGGATCAGGGCTGGCTCGGCGGCGACGGGTACCTCGAAGCCATCACCCTCGCCCCACCTCCCGGCGACGATCGATTTGCGGCCACCCAGCCGCACCGCCGCGTCGATGCCGTGATCAACAACAATCATCGACACTTCTACATCTTCGGAGTGATGCGTCGGGCCGCGATGATGCAGACCCGACTCCACGGGCTGTTCTACGGCGGTGACCGAACGCTGCTCGTCGAGCTCGCAATGCGAGGCACGTTCGAGAAGGTCGATGCACCACTGTTCGCCTCTCGGAGCCACGCGAAGAACAGCGGCCGAAACGGGCTGAACTTCGAGGAGCTGAAGGAGCACGGAGCGCAGGACCTGTCATACGCCAGTCGCGTTCTCGCTGGCTACATCGCGGCCATTCGCGCTGCCGACGTCGACAAACGGGACGAGCTCAAGTGCCTGGCGGTCGTCGCGAAGAAGTTCAAGCAACCGAGCCGACTCCTTCGCGGCTGGTGACGAGCGTCACTTCGACGTACCGTTGCACGATGCCCGTCTACTCCCTCGGCGATGACTGGACCCCGACCATCGATCCGGACGCCTATGTGCACCCCGACGCCACCCTCATCGGTCGGGTCGTTCTCCACGCAGGATCGTCGGTGTGGCCGAACGCGGTCATTCGGGCCGACGACAACCTGATCGAGATCGGGCCCCGGTCATCGGTCCAAGATGGCGCCGTACTGCACTGCACCGCCGAACATCGCACCACGGTCGGCGCGGATTGCACGATCGGCCACAACGCCCACCTGGAGGGCTGCACGATGGAGGATGCCTCCCTCGTCGGATCGGGTGCAATCGTGCTCCACGGAGCCGTCGTGTCGACCGGCGCCCTCGTCGGCGCCAACGCGCTTGTCGCCGGCGGCAAGGTCGTCCCTCCCAACGCCATGGCCCTCGGTGTCCCCGCGAAGTTCCGTGAGGACACGAACAGCGTCGAACTCAATCTGTTGAACGCCGCCAACTACGTCGAGCGGGCGCGACGGTATCGCACCGAACTGACCCGGCTCGACTGATGCACCCTGGCGGGGCAATGGTTCGCTCGACCCTGTCGCGGGTTGGTTCGCTCTTCTACTCTTGCGGCCAGCGTGAGTGTGGAGTGATCGAACTATGAGACGTCGTCGGAAGTCCGACACCCTCAAAATTGCGATGGTGGGCACCCGGGGCATGCCGGCGAACTACGGCGGCGTCGAGACCGTTGTGGATGTCCTTGCGCGTCAGCTCGTCCGCCGGGGCCACGACGTGACGGTCTTTTGTCGATCCGAGGACTACGCCGAACATCCGCCGATGGTCGACGGCGTCACCCTGACCTATTTGCCAGCCGTTCCACGCCCCGGTTTCGGTGCGCTCGTGCACGCACTTCGGGCGACCGTGTGGTCGATCGGACGCGGGTTCGACGTCATTCACTTCCATGCGCTGGGCCCGGGGATGATGTCGCTCATCGCTCGGCCGTTCACGCGGGCCGCCATCGTCGTGACCGTTCACGGCCGTGACGACCGGCGAGACAAGTGGGGCCGGGTGGCCCGAACCGTCCTTCGTTGTGCGGCCTCGATCAGCGCACGGGTCCCGCATGCGACCTTCGTGGTGTCCCAGGCACTTGCCGATGAGTACGCCCAAGAGTTCGGTCGATCAACCACCGTCGTCCCGAACTCGATCAACGCGATCGAGCCACAGCCACCGGGTGAGACACTCGCCAGGTTTGGGCTCGAGCCGGGGCGGTACTTCGTCTCGGTTGGACGACTCGTTCCGGAGAAGGCGCCGCACGAGCTGGTGAGCGCCCACAGTCGATCGCTGACCGACTTCCCGCTGGTCGTCGTCGGCGGCGCCGCAGGCACCGAAGACTACGTCTCTCACATTCGTGAAGAAGCTGCTCCAAACGAACAGATCCTCTTCACCGGCCCGCTGTATCGCGACGAGCTCGCCGAGGTCTTCACCAACGCAGGAGCGTTCGTCACCGCCTCACACCTCGAGGGTTTGCCGACCGCGCTGATCGAAGCCGGGCGAGCCGCGGTGCCGATCATCGCCAGCGACATTGCGCCGCACCTCGAGATCCTCGGCATCGAGCACGGCGGCGCCGGACGCCGCACCTTCCCCGTCGGTGATGTCGACGCGCTCGCCAAGATGATGGAGGCCGTGAGCGAGGCAATCGGAGAGGAGCGGTTCGGCGCAAAACAACTCGCCCAGCAACTCGACGAGAAGTACGCCCCCGCCCGAACGGCCGAGGTTCACGAACGCGGGTATCTCGCAACGCGTGGACGGCTGAGACGTCGCTGAGCGTTCAGAGAGAGATCTTCATGCCTTCGGCGGCGGCGAAGATCTGCATCGACGAGTCGAGCCGAGCAGCATCCGCTTCCATCTGGCCGACGGTGTCGTCATCGTGCAGCGGATCATGGTGGTGCAGCGCAACGGCCTTCGCCCCAGCCTCCTGGGCCACGCGGACGGCGAACGCTGGCGTGCTGTGCCCCCAATCGGGCCGCTTCGCGAGAAGCTCCGGGGTGAACTGGGCGTCGTGGATCAGCAAGTCGACCCCGTCGGCGAGTTCGAGCACTCCCGGATCGATTGGACCGCCGTCGATCGGTTCTTGATGGTCGGGGATGTAGGCAACCGAGCAGTCGCCCCAGTCGAGGCGGTACCCGTTGGTCCGCCCCGTGTGTGGCACGGAGCGAGCGGTGATGATCGCCGAGTCAGACGTCGTCGACGCTTCCCAGAGGTCCTCGAAGCGAACCGCTCCGGCCAACTGTTCAAGGGTGACCGGGAAGTAGGGCGGGCGAAGAATGCCGCCAAGCGCTTCGTCGAAGGACTGATCGAGCTCGGGAGGGCCGATGATTCGTGTCTTCGACTCGGGATGCAACAGCGGCGGGAAGAACGGCAGCCCCTGGATGTGGTCCCAGTGCAGGTGGGTGATCAACATCGACCCATCGAATGAGGCACCGGCAAGATCGCAGCCGTAGAACCGAAGGCCAGTCCCAACGTCGAGGATCAACGGCGACTCACCTTCGCGAGTCACCACGACACAGGACGTGTTTCCGCCGACGCGAGCGTGTGACGAACAGGAGCAGGGGGTCGAGCCACGCACGCCGTAGAAGGCGACGGTCACCCCAGCCTGCATCCCGGTCCTCCCTCTGCTTCGCTTCGTGAGGCCGTTGCGCGCCGCCACGTGATCTTGGTCACGCCAACGTTATGTGTTCGTGACGCTTCCCGAAAATGCATGTGACGAAATTGACGCGCATCAGGCCAGCCGGAGCTCGTCGCCGTGAACCTCGATCAGACCGTCGTCGAGAAGGCCGACGACGACGCGATCCACTCGAACATCGTCATTCCAGCCGAGGAGACCCGGAAGCGAAGACCGGGTGAGCGGTCCAGACCGGAGCGCATCGACGAGGCGCCCACGTCCTTGTCGATCCGAGCCCTCGAACCGCGATTGTCGAGCACTGACCCCGGCCGAACCGACGGCGGGATCCTCGCCGACACCCTGGTAGCAACACACCGCCCACGACGGACAGCCGTCGCAGATCGGCTGGCGCTTACGGCAACACGAGGCGCCGAAATCGAGGATCGCCTGGTTCCACTCCCACCCGAAGCCAGCTGGCACGAGGTCATCGGCAAGCTCTTGGGCTTCTCGTGCGGACAGCGGCCGGCCAACGAGTCGGGCCAACACCCGACCGACGTTGGTGTCGAGTACGGCGACGTCGCGTTCGAAGGCGAAGGCGAGCACGGCCCGAGCGGTGTACGGGCCAACCCCCGGCAGCGCCAACAGCGCCTCGAGCTGATCGGGAACCACACCGTCGTGGTGATCGACGATCCGGGTCGCCGCGGCGTGCAACATGATGGCCCGTCGGTTGTAGCCGAGTCCCGCCCACGCTCGGACGACCTCGGCTGATCCGGCCTCCGCCGCCTCCCTCGGGTTGGGGAATCGCTCCATGAAGCGGAGGTACGGGTCGACGACCCGCTCGACCTGAGTCTGCTGCGACATCGTTTCGCTCACGAGAATCGCCCACGGGTCCCGACTCGCTCGCCAAGGAAGGTCTCGAGCCGGAGCGTCATGGCGCCACCAACCCAGCACGAGCGAGGCAACCTCCTCACTGGACGCGAAATGGTGAACTGGATCAGGCATCGCCGACAGTGTGGCCGAAACGGCGAGGGGTTGAGCGGCCCAACTTGCTGCCGATAGGCCCTGCGATGTCGCGGGTTCATCTCTCTCCTCCACACATGTCCGAGCGCGAACGAGCCCGGCTGCTCGACGCGTTCGACTCCAACTGGATCGCACCGTTCGGGCCGGCGCTCGACGAGTTCGAGCAGCGACTCACGACGCTCACCGATCGACCGGCTGCGCTGGCAACCAACTCCGGAACCGCCGCGCTCCACCTTGCGCTGCGATGTGTTGGCGTCGTCCGCGGAGACACGGTGATCGTCCCGACCGTCACGTTCGTCGCAACGGCGAACGCCGTGCGCTACCAGGGCGCGGTTCCGTATTTCGTCGACGTTGACCCGCGCACTTCCAATCTCGACGCCGCCCTACTCGAACCCTTGATCGACCGCCTCTCTCGCGCGGGTCGGCGGCCAGCAGCCGTTCTGTCGGTCGACTGCTACGGCTCGTGCGCAGACCACAGCACGATCGCCTCGATCTGCGAACGACACGGCATTCCCTACGTCGTCGATGCCGCAGAATCGATCGGCGCCAGCCATCGAGGCCACCCGTCAGGCTCGTTCGGCGATCTCGCCGTGTTTTCGTTCAACGGAAACAAGCTGGTCACGACCGGCGGCGGAGGCGCATTGTTGGGAAGCGAGCGCCACATCGAGCGGGCGCGACATCTGGCGACCCAAGCACGCAATCCGGGCCGGCACTTCGATCACGACGACATCGGCTACGCCTACCGCCTCTCCAACCTTTCGGCGGCTGTCGGCAACGGACAGCTCGATCGCCTCGACGAACTCGTCGCCGCAACCCGCGCGGTTCACGCCCGCTATGTCGACGGCTTCGCAGACGTGGATGGCGTTCGGGTCCAACCGATCGACGCCGACGGACGGGGCAACGGGTGGCTGTCGGTCATCCACCTCGATCCGCAGCGGCATCGGACTCCCGACGAGATCGCGGAGATGCTCGATGGCCACGACATCGAAGCACGACCGACCTGGCGGCCAATGCACCGCCAACCGGTGCACGCGCACTCCGAGTTCTCCTCAACCGGCGTCGCGGATCGACTGGCGACCACCGGATTGTGCCTCCCGAGCGGATCGTCGCTCTCCGAGTCGGACCAGGACCGCGTGATCGACCTCGTGACCCGGTCGATGGTGGCTCCACTCGGCCGCCGACGAGAACGGGCCGGACACGTCGCGGTCCCTGCCCCACCTCCGATCCCTGCCGCGTTCGCACCCAACAACCGCGTCGCGAGCTGATCGGTCCCGCCAGACCCCGATCAGCTCTGGCGCCCCGGCGCAGCCAGTTCGGGCGCTTCGCCACAGTCGGCGCGCCACGTCGCTCCGATGCCGTCCGGACCGACGAGCTCGTCGAAGCGATCGAGATCGATGCGTTCGAGATCACGCACCGTTTGTGCGCGTGCAGCGAAGGATCCTTCGAGGTTCTTCGGCAGGCGGGTGGCGAGCGGTGTCACGGCGTAGACCGCCCGACCCGCTGCGCGTGCCGACTCGATCCAGGTCTCGGTGCCCGCGGCAGCGAGCACCGAGGTCGGCCCCGATGCGATGGTCTCGATCACGTCGACGCCGGCGCCTTCGGATGCGACGAGCGCGTCGGCATGCCCCGCTGTGGGGTCGCGTTCGACCTCCTCGACGAGATCCCATCCGGCGGTGAGGGGGTCGAGGTCGTGCAACATGCGGGCGCCGAGGACCACGATCGATGGGATGTCTGGGAGGCGAACGATGAGCTGGCGAAGCGGAATCAACAGTTCGGTCGGACCACGGCTGAACATCGCCAACGCCTGCAGCGACTCCGTGAGCAGGAGATGGTCCGGCGCCCCACCCGAACGGGCGACGTAGCGGAGGTGTTCGATGGGGTGCACGCAACCGATCGTATCGACCGGCCGGGACGCCTGGCCGTCGCTTCGACCAACCACGCGCTCGTACACAGAGCCGTGCGACCGGGCCTCCGCTCCGGTACCGTTTCGGCGTGCCACAACTCTCCGGTGACCCCGATCTCGACCCGATCAACGGCGATCCACGGCCGTTCTCGGATTGGCTGACGACGTTCCCGATCCTGCTCGGCGTCATCGACCCGTACACCCACGAGAGCAGCTGGCTGCTGGACACGGTCGCCCGAGTGTTCCACCACTATCGCGGCGCTGGTGTTCGGGTCGCCTGGCTGGCCACCGGACCCGAGGACGGCGTGCACACGTTCCTCGATCACTACGCCGAGCAGTACCTCACGTTCTGCGACCCCGACTACGCCGCCGTCAAGGCGCTCGGGTTGGAAGAATTGCCGGCGCTGACGCTGGTCCGACAAGACGGCGAGATCCTCGCATCGGCGTCGGGATGGGATCCCGAGGCGTGGCGAGACGTCGCCGTACAGGTGGGCGAGCTCACGGGCTGGACGCCGATCAACATCCCCGGCCCGAAGGACCCCGCGCCCTACGCGGGCACCGCGCTCCCGAGCTGACTCTCTCCCCTCGTTCGGGCGCGCCTCATCCGCAGGCCGTCAGGCGAATCAAATCCGCGGTCGGGTAGAACACCCGACGGTCGACGCTCTCCGCAGCCCACAATTCGATGGCGTCGGCGAGCTGATCGAGTTCGGCGGCCGAATCCGCCTCGACGTGGAGTCGCACGCACGTCGCTTCTCCGGACCGCCACGCCACCCAGGCGTCGCCGCCCCATCCGTCGGCGGCCTCGTACGCCTCGTCGACCCCGAGGACCTCGGTGAAGAGGGCGGCGAATCGTGCTTCTCCCCACGTTCCCTGCCGGAAGATCGGACCGTCGCCCACCGGGGCGACAGCGACCGAATCGCTCGACGTTCCCGACAACCAGAGAGACGGATCGATCACGGCCTCGCTCGTCGCCGGTGGCGAGGTGAATGCAGCGTCGAGCCGCTCTGCCCCGCCAGCGTCCCAGACCACCTCGACGAAATCCCGCCCCGACTCGAGCCGACCGAGCTGGAGCTCGAGGAACGGGTCACTGAACGACAGCAAGGACACCCCTCGAGGGACCGCTGCCACCGCTGCGTCCTCAGCGGCTCGCTCAGCGGCCGTGAGCTGCGCCACGAATCGGTCTTCGATTCGGATCGCCGAACCTTCGACGATGGCGGAGTGGGTCCACGTGAGTTCGTCGTCGCGACCGTCGAAGTCCGCACGATCGATGTCGAAGAGTTGATCGTCGAGGGCGTGCACCAGCTCGTGCACCAGGACCGAGGGCACAAGGACCTGGCCACCATTGCCTCGCAGCACCACGGTTTCGCGGCTCGGGTCGTACCAACCCAGCACACCCGCGTCACCGAACGACGCCCAGATCGATGCGAGGTCTTCGCCCGGCTCGATGATTCCGAGGGCGCGGTGAATGTCGGTGTAGTCACCGTATTCGGACCCCGTTGCGGCGACGTCTGCCTCGACCACGTCGGACCACGCAGACACGAAGGCCGAGTCGGTGAGGATTTCCACGGTCGGCCGACGGAGAAACTGGTGGCCGCGTTCGTCCTCAACGAAGGCGATGAGATCGTCGACGAGATCGTCGACCGACGTGGTTTCGCCGCTCGCGGGTTCTGCGTCACCGTCCGAGTCGTTCGGTTCGTCGGTGGTGTCGGCGGTTTCGGCGTCGGTTGTGCTGACCGAGTCCGACTCGCTGTCCGGGCCGGGCGCCTCTGACTCGGCGCCGTCGGGCATCACCGTCGTTTCGTCCGGTGACTCCTCGACACTCTCCAGATCCGACGAACTGTCCCCGGATGGCGATGCTGCGGCCCGCGGGCCGAGCTCGGCCTCGCCGTCGGGACTCGCAAGGACCCGCGCCGCGTCCGAACCGAGCGCCGAAGTCGAGCCAATCGCTTCTGGCGCGCCGACGGTTTCGGGGTCCGCAGCAGGCGAACACGCAGCCGACGCCACGACCAGCAGAATGGGCAACAGCCAACGACGCATCCCCTCCAGTATCGGCAGCACTCCGAGAAACTGTCGGTCTCCCTACACTGCAACCATGTCTGACATCGATTCTGCGACGCCCGACCCCTCCGCCGCCGAAGCTTCGGCGGCCGTGCCGGCGCCCGTCTCCGAGGGCTCCGTCATCACCGACGCCGCCAAGCTGATCCGGCTCGGCACGATGACCCAGTCGCTCATGACCGAAGCCCGCGAGGCGCCCCTCGACGAAGCTGGCCGTGCGCTGCTCGCTCGAATTCATGGCGAGACGATGGAAGCGCTCGAGGACACGATGAGCAACGATCTCCTCGAGGAGCTGAAGGAATTCCAGCTCTGCATCGACTGTGGAGACGCGCCTCCGTCGGAGAGCGAGCTTCGGATCGCGCAGGCGCAGTTGGTGGGTTGGCTGCAGGGCCTTCACCAAGGGTTTCAGGCGATGGCGATGGCCCAACAGGCAGCGGCGCTCCAGCAGCTGCAGCAACTTCAGGCGGGCGCGCAACCGCAGGCCGCCCCACAGATGCCATCCGAACCGATCGACGCGAGTTCCCGCCCCGGCACGTACCTCTGAGTCACCCCTCCCAGAGGGTGTCCGGCCCGAAGAACGCCTGCCATGCAAACCAGAACTCGTTTCGGTGCACGACCGTTTCGAGTTGTTCGTCGGCGAGCGGACCCGCGGTCGCCCGGCCGAGCACGGTCCACGTGCTGCCGGTCTGTTCGTCGGTGAAGCTGCCGTCTACGGCGCGGGAGAACGTGAGCGTCTGGCCGTCCACGACCGGGTCGTACGCCACGGCGGTGCCGATGGCTTCGCTCAATCCGATCACCTGATCGTCGAGTGCGTCGGCCGTGTCCCCACCGCCCAAGACGACGATGGGTCGTCCGCCGATCTCGTCGTTGATCGCGCCGGCCTCCTGAACCTGCGCGAAGCTGTAGGCACGGGTGCCCTCGTCGATGGTCACGCCCACCACCCGGTTGAGCGCCGGCAGTCGATCGTCGGTCGTACCGTCGAACAGGAACGGACGGTCCGATGAGGAGTACCCCACGTACGGGTTGATTCCGTAGGTGTTGCGCCCGAACCCCGAATCGGCAGCGAGGGACTTTCCGTCCGGAAAGTTCTCTCGAAACTGTCCGAACGAGACGATCGACGTCGAGACCGTCTCGAGCTGGGCTCCGGCGAAGTCTCCGACGACGCCGGTGCCGGTGATCTGTTGCCACAGCGACGTCGTTGCGTCGTCCCACATGACGAGGTCGCTGTTTCGGAGCAGGCCCGACACGCCAAAGCGAAGGACCTCACCGTTCACACGGCGATCAAAGGCGATCGCCGTGTTGCACAGCGGGCAATAGGTGACCGCCACCGGGACGTCGCCGAACGCGTCGTTGACGATTTCGTGGCGGGTGAGAATCGAGAGTGGATAGAACCGTGCGTCGCCGTCCAGCTGCACGAGAGCACCCGGCTCGCGTTCGGTCAACCATTGCGACGCCAACGCCGGGGTCTCGAATACCGGGTCATCGATTGGTGGGATGCCGTCGCGGGGATCGCTTCCTCCCAAGCCCGCCAAGAACTCGCTCCAGTCTTCGACGGTGCGCCTCGTCCAATCCGTCGGGAAGCTCAAGCCACTCAGCGTGCCCGTCAGGTCGGGATCGTCGTCGATGATGACGTCGGCTGCGTCGCGGTCGAACGACGCTCCACCGGAAAGATCGAACGGACCATCGAGCGCGGGGACGAAGGTCGTGGTCGACTCGGGCGGCAACGATGTCGACGTCGCCGGCGTGGAGGACGCCTCGTCGTCGTCGGCCGCGTCGGCGTCGGTCACCGTCGGGGCACCGTCGGCCGAGACCGCCTCAGACGCCGTGTCGATCAGGTCGCTGCTGCAGCCACTGAGCAGGATCGTGAACAGGGCGATCAGGGCGAATCGGAGCGAGACGAAACCGGGCATGGGGCGAGAACCCCGACCGGACAGCCCGACATTCCCCACCCTCCGGTAACGTGTGGACCATGCCGAAGACCGTCGATCTCGACGCCCGAATCCGCTCTGGCGCCAAGGTTCGGGCAACCGCAGACCTTCCCGGGGTCCCGATCGGAACGACCGGCAAGGTGGCCATGTCCAATGGCATCACCTGGAAGCGGTATTGGGTTCGTTTCGAGAACGGCGAGCTCGTTGGGCACGTCGATCACGACGACATCGTCATCGCCCGCCACTGGGATCTCTGGCATCGCCGCAAAGAAGCCGAAGCCGAGGCGGCAGCCAACGCCGAGGCCGGCGGGAGCGACGCCGGCGCCGGCGCAGCGTCCGGTGGCGGCGACACCCCGTTCGGTGTTCCGCAGTACTTGCTCGACCGGACGAAAGCAGCGCTCGAGCGCTTCGGCGTCGAACGCTGATCGACGGGTCGGGCCATCTCCCTCCTCGACCACCTGCCGGCCGGTGCCGATGTCGCCGACGATGACCTCATCGAGGGGTTCATCGACTGGGCGTCGGGCGTCGGCCTCGAGCTCTACCCCGCACAGGAAGAGGCGATCCTCGAACTCCTGAGCGGCGAACACGTGATCCTCGCGACCCCGACGGGGTCGGGGAAATCCCTCGTTGCGATGGCTGGCCACTTCGCGGCGCTCGCCCGGGGTGTGCGCAGCTACTACACGGCGCCGATCAAGGCGTTGGTATCGGAGAAGTTCTTCGCGCTCAGCCGTGAGTTCGGGTCCGAGCGTGTCGGCATGATCACCGGCGACGTCTCGGTGAATCCGGACGCACCGATCATCTGTTGTACCCAGGAGATCGTCGCCAACCTGGCCCTCCGGCGAGGCCGCAGCGCGGAGCTCGGGCTCGTCGTGGTCGACGAGTTCCACTACTACGCCGATCCTCAACGCGGCTGGGCATGGCAGGTGCCGCTCCTCGAACTTCCCGACACACAATTCTTGTTGATGTCGGCCACGCTCGGGCCAACCGCCCGATTCGAGGAGGACCTCGCGGCGAGGACGGGACGGACCGTCGCCGTCGTCGACGGCGCAGAACGACCCGTCCCGCTCGACTTCGCCTGGCTCGACACCGCGGTCCACGCATCGGTGGAGGACCTGATCGACGCCGACCGCACTCCCGCCTACGTCGTCTACTTCACGCAGAAGGCCGCGCTCGAAGCTGCTCAGTCGTTCACGAGCCTCTCGATCTGCTCGAAGGCCGAGAAGGCCGAGATTCGCGACGTCGTCGGCAACTTCCGATTCGACACGCCGATCGGCAAGGACCTCAAGCGATTCTTGTCGCACGGGATCGGCGTCCACCATGCAGGACTACTCCCCAAGTATCGGCTCCTGATGGAGAAGCTCGCCCAACAGGGACTGCTCAAGGTGATCGTGGGCACCGACACGCTCGGCGTGGGCGTCAACGTGCCGATTCGCTCGGTGCTGCTCACGCAGCTGTTCAAGTACGACGGCCGCCAGGTCAGAATCCTGACCGTCCGCGAGTTTCAGCAGATCGCCGGTCGCGCCGGACGCAAGGGATTCGACGACGAGGGTTTCGTGCGGGTGCAGGCGCCGCCACATGTGGTCGAGAACCTGGCGGCCGAGCGAAAGGCCGCCGCTGACCCCAAGAAGAAGCGCAAGGCGCAGAAGAAAAAGCCGCCCGAGCGCGGATACGCCCACTGGACCGAGGACACCTTCCGCAAGCTCGTCGACGGCCGCCCCGAACCAATGGTGTCGAGTTTCTCCGTCTCGCACCAGATGCTGCTGAATCTTCTCGACCGTCCGCCGGTCGACGGCCAAGCGGGCGGCTGTGGAGCCGTACGCCATCTCCTCACCGACAACCACGAGACCCGCTCCGCTCAGCGAGCGCACATCCGACGAGCCATCTCGATGTACCGGTCCCTGCTCGACGCCGAGGTCATCGAGCACCTCGACGAGCCCGATGCGGACGGCCGCGAGGTTCGGGTCACCGTCGACCTCCAGGACGACTTCGCCCTGAACCAGCCGCTCAGCCTGTTCGCCGTCGAGATCATCGAGCGCCTCGATCGCGAGGCCTACGACGGACCTGGCGGAGCGCTCGAGCACGCCCTCGATGTCATGAGCATCGTGGAATCGACACTTGAGAATCCGGGAGCGATCCTCGCCGCCCAACTCGACAAGGCAAAGACGGACCTGCTCGCGGAGATGAAGCGAGATGGGGTGGAGTACGAGGAGCGCATGGAGCGGCTCGAGTCCGTCGAGTACCCCAAACCGCTGCGCGACGAGCTCTATGCGGCCTTCGATGTCTTTCGGGGCCGGCACCCGTGGGTGGGCCAGGACAACGTGAAACCGAAGTCGGTTGCGAGAGAACTCCACGAACGGGCGATGACCTTCTCGGAGTACGTGCGCGAATACGGGATGAAGCGAAGCGAGGGCCTGGTCCTGCGATACCTCACCGATTGTTGGCGAGCGATGTCGCAGACCGTGCCCGAGTCAGAGAAGACCGACGAGGTGCTCGATATGATCGAGTGGCTCGGCGAAATGGTCCGACAGGTCGATTCGAGCCTCATCGACGAGTGGGAGCGCTTGACCAATCCCCCTGACGTCGATGAGACGTCGGGCCTCGCACCGGACACGCCGTCGGCTCGAGACGTGACCACCAACGAGCGAGCGTTCATGGTCATGGTTCGCAACGAGTGCTTCCGGTTGGTTCAGCTGGTGGCCAGGCGCAACGCGGCCGAACTCGCTCGACGATCCGATCCCGACCATTGGGTCGAAGAGGAACGGGCGCCAGCGGTCCTCCGGTCCGCCGAGCAGGTGGAACGGATGTTGGACGGCTACTTCGACGAGCACGACGAGGTCCTCACCGGCCCCGACGCCCGCGGCAGTTCCTTCTTCCAACCCGGGACGGTCGATGTCGACGACGTGCACGGCGAGCACGTGGCTGTTCGTCAGGTTCTCCGGGATCCAGCGGGCCACGACGAATGGGGCGTCCTGGCGTGGGTCGACCTGGATCGATCGCGGGAGGCCGGCCATGCCGTCGTCGTGTTCGACGAGCTGCGCCGGCTCTAGGTTGGCGACATGGTCGTCCACCTGCTTCGCAATCCGGCGAGTGGAGCGGGCCGCCGTGGAGCGGAGGCGTCGACGCCGATCCTCGATGCACTTCGCACGGAGGCCGACGTCATCGATCTGACCGGATCGAGTGCCGACGCGTCGGCCGAGGCGCTGCGTCGTGCCGTCGGCGATGGACTCGAGCGGCTCGTGGTCGCCGGAGGGGACGGGCTCGTCAATATGGCGATCCAATCGCTTGCGGGACGCGACGTGGTCCTCGCACTCGCGCCGACGGGAACCGGCAACGACTTCGCCGCGGCGCTCGGGGTCGACGAGCCAACGGTCGATTTGCTCCTCGGTCCGGCTGGACCGAGCGATCTCCTTCGAGTCGACCGTCCCGATTCTGGGCAGAGTCAATGGGTTGCGTCGATCGCCATCGCAGGGTTTCCGGCAGACATCAACAGGCGCGCCAACTCGATGACCCTCCCGATCGGTTCGGCGATCTACACGATGGCCGCCGCGCTCGAACTCCCGCGTTTCCGGCGTCGACGACTCGACGTGACCGTCGACGACGAGCGCCTCGAGCTCGACTCCGCGATGCTGGCGGTGGGCAACACGCGATTCTTCGGCGGGGGGATGCTCGCTTGTCCCGACGCTCGCCACGACGATGGCTTCTGTCACCTCACCTCGATCGAGGGCGTTGGGCGCGCCGGGATCCTTCGCCACCTGACCCAACGTTCCGGCGGGAGTGCGTCGAGGCCAGAAGTGACCCGTCGACAGGGTTCTCGGGTCACCATCTCGTCGGTGGACGAGCGGACCGAGGTGTGGGGCGACGGAGAGTATGTCGGCGACACACCGCTGCGCATCACTGCCGTTCCTGGCGTGCTTCAGGTCGCCGGGCTGATGGCCGAATAGCGACTCGCCGCGGCAGCTACGCTCGTCGGCGGCGGAACACGAGAGGAACACACCATGTCGAATTCACTGCTCAGCGGCCTCGCCGGCCAATTTGGACCGGAGACGCTCGGACAGATCTCCCAGCTTGTCGGCGCCGATCAGGAGACCACCGGGCGAGCTGTCGCGGCGGCGCTTCCGATGCTCCTCGGCTCGATGACGAACAGCGCCTCGTCGAGCGGCGGCGCGAACGCCCTCTTTGGGGCGCTCTCGAACGACCATGACGGATCGATTCTGGACATGCTCGGCCCGCTTCTCGCCGGCGGTTACGCCTCGAACGTGCTCGGCAAGGATGGCGCCAGGATCCTCGGGCACGTGCTCGGCGGGAGCCAACCCGCCGTCGAACAGTCCGTGTCTCGGGGCTCCGGTCTTCCGATCGAGCTCGTGAAGCGGCTGCTGCCGATCCTCGCCCCGATCGTCATGGGCTACATCGGCAAACGGCTGAGCGGTGATTCGATGGACGCTGGCGGACTCGGCGGCATGTTGGGCCAGGAGCGGGAGCAGATGCGCGCCCCCGACCAAGGCCTCGGCGGCCTCCTCGACGTGTTGACGGGCGGGGGCGCACAGGACGCAAAGGACTCGGGCGGCGGACTGCTCGATGCCGCAGGCGATCTGCTCGGCAGCCCTGCTGGCAAGGCCATCCTTGGCCAGATTCTGGGACGCTGACCGCCGGTGACGCCGGCCTGCCGGGCACTCGAGGCGGCCGGCGTCACGTACACCCTCCATCCGTACGACCACGATCCGGCCGCCCCGTCCTTTGGTGACGAGGCCGTCGCCGCGCTCGGCGTCGAGGCAGACCGGGTCTTCAAGACCTTGATGGCAGACGTCGACGGCGAGCTCGTCGTCGCCGTCGTGGCGGTACCGGACGCCCTGGATCTCAAGGCGCTCGCCCGACTCGCTGGATCCAAGCGGGCGGAGATGGCCGACGTTGCGGCGGCCGAACGCAGCTCGGGATACGTCGCAGGAGGCATCAGCCCGTTCGGCCAACGTCAGCGACGCCGAACTTTCGTCGACGATTCGGCGATGCTTGCGACGACCATGTTCGTCAGCGCCGGCCGTCGAGGGCTCGACCTCGAGATCGAGCCAGCGCAGCTGATCGAGGTGACCGACGCCGTCGTCGGGCGGATCGGTCGCTGAGCCGCCCGGTCGGTGCTGGGCACAACTGACACCGAATCGACATCTCCGGCGCTCAGACGACGAATGTGCGACGACCGCGCGGCAATCGTGTCGCGTCGATCACCCGGAGCGCGGGAGCGCCGACAGGTGGTGAGTAGTGTGGGCATCGATCCCACCGGGCGGAGGTGAGTCACCACCAGTTGTGGTTTGAGTGGGAATCGAAGGCCCTATTCTCTCGCTTCGTGAGATCTAGGATCATCGGCATGGAGGGCGTACCCCTCCCCTCACCACAAAGGAACCTCACCATGCATCATCCTCGACCCACCACCACCCGCCGCCGTCTCGCCGCCGCTGCGGTGTTCCTTGCTGCGAGCGTGGCAACGGCCGGCACCGCATCAGCCAGCGACGCCTGCGGTGAGTACAGCTACGGATTCAGCGGGACCCGACTCCTCAACGACAGCATCTCCACAAGCGCGGGTCCGTTCTCGATTGCGCTTCCGGCCGGAACCTACGACGTCACAATGGTTTCACACGACAACCACCTCAGCGGTGCGCACCACGGCGACCAGCCGGCCGAACAGTGGTACATCGAACTCGACTCGGGGTGGACATCGCCGCTGTCGGCCGATCTGCCCGACGACCAGGATTGGATCACCACAACACACTCGGGACAGACCGTTCCGGCTTCGAGCACCATCTCCGTGCGGCACCGAGGCGTCGGCACGGTGAACTCGATCGATGTTATCTGCGTCGGCTTCAGCAGCGTTGCGGCGCCCGTACCGGCTCCGGCCGAGGCGGATGAACCGGCCGAGGCGGACGAACCGGCCGTGGAGGAGGCCATTGACCCCGTCGCTACGGAAGAACCCGCCGAGCCGCAGGAAGCCGAACCCCCCGTCGAGGAGCCGGCCGCGCCGACGACGACGCCAACCGAACCTGTCATCGAGACCGAGGTCAAAGGCATCGTCGAAGAGGCACCTGTGGAGATCGCCGACCCCGCAACCGTGATCGCCGGACCGGTCGCAACGACCCCGGCCGTCGCTGCTGCCGTAAACACACCAGCCGTCGCCCAACCTGCGCCAGCTGCGGCGCCTGCGCCCGCCGTCGAGGCTCAGCTCGCCCTCACCGGACCGAACCAGCCTCTCGTCCTGGTCGCCGCTGGACTGTCGATGATGATCCTCGGGCTCGGCCTCACCCGACGATTCTCGATTCGTTAATCGAGCTGTTGGACCCACTCGGCGATCGCCTCGCCGATCGCCGAGCCGGAGTCCTCCTGGATGAAGTGCAGCCCCGGCACCGTGACTTCGGTCTGGTTCGGCCAAGTGCGGCAGTACTCGCGTATGGCGCCGGTGAGGATCATCCCGGGATCTGCGTTGACGAAGAGCTTTGGCACTTCAGCGGTCTCGAGCCAGGTTGCGTACGCCCTGACGATCTCGGCGACGTCGGAGGGAGAGCCATCGATCGGGATCTCCCGCGGCCACGTGAGCGTCGGTCGGCGATCCTCGCCCGGCTCCGCAAACGGCGCCCGATAGACCGCCATCTCCTCGTCGGTCATGTTGCGGAGCACCGACGCCGGCAGAATCCGTTCGACGAACACGTTCTTCTCGAGCACGATCTCTTCGCCTGCCGGCGACCGCATCGCCTGGAAGATCCCGGTGGCCGCCTCGGGCCACTCGTCCCACGTCACCGGCCGAACGATCGCTTCCATGTAGGCGATGCCGGCGACCGCGTCTGGATGACGGTGCGCCCAATCGAACCCGAGCGCCGAACCCCAATCGTGGATCACGAAGATCACATCCTCGGTCACGCCGACCGCGTCGAGAAAAGATGACAAGAACCCTCGATGCTCAACGAACCGGTACACGCCGGGACCGGAGTTCTCGAGCTTGTCGCTCTGCCCCATCCCGATCAGATCGGGGGCGATGCATCGCCCCAGCTCGGCCAACGGCGGCATCACGTCCCGCCACAGGTACGACGACGTCGGGTTGCCGTGCAACAGCACGATTGGGCGCCCCTCGCCCACCTCGACATACGACATCCGCCGGTCACCGATCGCAACGGAACGACGATCCACGCGACTTCCTCCAGGTTGTAAGTCCGATCCCCGCGCTCCTCGAACCCACGGGGCCAGAAGACGTCTCTAGTCTTGCGCCTCTCGGTGGCGTGCACCAAGTCTGCGCGCGATCCGACAGGGTGATCTCAGCTCGCGGCGTCGGCAAAGAAGCGTGCCGGCGCACCGCGATGCATCACCGAGACGTGCTCACCTCGAACGACATTGCGTGACGCGGCCGTCCGGACCTGAAGCTCCGTGCCGTCGACCGCCACCGTGAGCATCATGTCGTGTCCATAGAACTCGACGAAGGTGACCTCGTGAGGGCCGGTCGCCCCTACCTCGAGATCTTCGGGGCGGATCAGCACCATTCCGGGGCCATCGGCCGCAGAGTCGAGCGGGATTTCCCCCACGCTGATGACCGCCGTCGACCCGGATGCGATCGCCGGAACGAGGTTGACGTCACCGACGAACGACGCGATCCACGGCGACACCGGTTCTCGATAGATGGTGTAGGGCGATCCGACCTGTTCGATCCGACCGCCGTTCATCACGGCAACCTGATCGCCCAGCACAAAGGCCTCTTCTTGATCGTGGGTGACGAACACCGACGTGATTCCGAGCTCGACGAGCAACCGGTGGACCTCGGCACGGACCTCGACACGCAACGACGTGTCGAGGTTGGAGAACGGCTCGTCGAGCAAGAGCACGCTCGGACGAGGCGCGATCGCCCGGGCGAGCGCGACACGTTGTTGCTGACCGCCAGAAAGCGTGTCGGGCATTCGGTCCTCGAGGCCGGCCAACCCGACCATGTCGAGCGCTTCGGTGACCCGAGGGCCCCCGCGTTCGGCACGCGGAAGACCGTAGCCGACGTTGCGTCCCACCGACAGATGCGGGAACAGTGCCCAATCCTGAAAGACCATGCCGACGTTTCGACGCTCGGGCGGCACCCAAGAACCCGGCCCCGTCATCACGGTGTCGCCGATCGCGACCGTGCCGAGATCGGGTCGTTCGAGGCCGGCGATGATCCGAAGCAGGGTCGTCTTGCCGCAGCCGCTCGGACCGAGGAGCGCGACGCTCTGTCCGGGCGCCACGTCGAGATCGATGCCGGTGAGCACCGGAACCTCGTCGAACGCCTTGTCGACGCCCGAAACCTTGACGCCCCGTGCCGTCACCGGATCAGATGTCTCCGGAGAAGGTGTCGCACGAGTCGTACGTGCCGTTCTGGTAACCGCGCGTGAACCAGTCAACACGTTGCTGGGAGCTTCCGTGCGTGAAGTTCTCCTGGTTCGAGCTCCCCGTGATGGCGTCGTCGCCGACAGCGCCCGCTGCGTTCACGCCCTCTTGGAGGTCGCCCGCGTCGAGGATGCCCTTTTGCTCGGCGTGGCGAGCCCACATGCCGGCCAGGCAGTCGGCCTGGAGCTCCATACGAACCTGCAGCTCGTTCGACTCCGCTCGGGATGCGCCCTGCTGGGCCTGTCGAACCGCGGTGTTGGTGCCGACCACATTCTGGACGTGATGGCCGACCTCATGGGCAAGGATGTACGCCTGAGCGAAGTCACCTTCGGCACCCAACTGGCGCTGCAAGGTGAACATGAACTCGATGTCGATGTAGGCCGAATTGTCCGCCGGACAGTAGAACGGTCCGACGTTGGACGACGCGTTCCCGCAGCCACCGGTACTGACGCCTCCCTGATCGAAGATCACGAGGCGGGCTTCGGGGTATTGCTGGCCGGCCCGGGCGAACTCGTCGGTCCAGAAGGCCTGAACGTCGTCGAGCACGAAGTTGACGAGATCGAAGCTGTCCTCGACCTCCGGTGGGTCGACCCGCTCCACCGGCGCTGGAGCGGCGCCGCCGGTGTTCAGGTCACCGGAGAGGTCGCCGAACCCTCCCCCGCTTCCGAGACACGAGAACAAGAGCAGTCCGAGCACGACCACGAGGATCAGGCCGGAGCTCCCCAGGCACCCACGCCGACCCGTCGGCGCACCGCCGACAGATGGGGTGCCGCCCCCCAACGATCCGCCCAGGCCCCCACCGCCGAGGCCTCCCCCGCTGCGCCGTGACGGAAAGCCGAACCCGCCGCCGCCGCTGCGTCGACCACGTCGATCCTCGACGTTGCGACTCCTGTAGCCCTTCGGGACCTTGACCATGTCGATTTCTCCTCCGACTCCACCTGCGCGACCCATCCCGCCGAAGAGGCAGTCCCATTCTGCGCCTCACCGGGCACAGATCCACATTCTTCCGCCTCTCGGCGCAGGCAGAGATCGCAGCTTAGCGAGCGGCGGGCCAGCGGATCTCTCCGCCTCGACGGGGCCCCGGACGACGTCCCCGCGCAGAGCGAACCGTCGGTTGCTTCCGGAGATGGATCTCCGACACCGGAGGAGATCCTGCCGGCCGGTGCCCGATGACGACGACCGGTCGTTCGTCGGCGACAGAGACGTTCTCGTCCGGAACCGGTCCCGGCCGACGAGAGCTCCGGCTCGGATGGGCGTCGGAGACCGGCCGCTTTCGAGGCCAGACCACGAAGGTGAGCAGCCACGCAAGCGTGGCGATCGCCGCCAGCTGACCTGCGAGCAAACCGTCACTCGGCGCTTCGTTGCGCGTGGCCACGAAGACCACTCCAACGACGGCCAACACCATCCCGACGTACGTGCCGAAGCGCACCCATCCCGACCGCATGACCGCGAACGTAGGGCGCGCCCCGACCCGCGCGCAATTCGACCGTAGGCTTGACCCGTGCATCGGCTGAACTTCCTTGCCCGCGAGCTGCGCGGGATCGTCGTCGTCGCCTTGGTCGCGATGATGATCCTCTGGCTGTTCGGACGGCTGAGCGACGACCGAGCCGAGGCAAAGGCCGAGATCGCCTCGCGGAACACGACGACCACGTCGTCGACAACCACGACCACCACCACGATCCCGCCGGTCGACGACACCGAACGCCTCTGCAGCCTCTCCAATGCGTTTCGTGAGGACCTCCGCGGTCTTCGGGTGGTGCTCGTCAACCGAGCCGGCGACCCGCTCGCCAATCCGGGCGACCGCGACATCGATCTCGGCATGCACCCCGACGGCGACATCCCCATCGAAGTCCGAGAGGCCCGCACGGTCGCCTCCGAGGCCGCGATCGCGAGTGGCGCGATCAGCCCCGACGACACGGCGGCGCCCGTCACGACGACGACCGAGGCCGGACCGCCACCGGGTGTGCCGCCTCCGGCGGTCGTCAACCCCAACCGCATCGACCCGCTCGAATCGGGACTGCTGGGACGCCCACAAGAGGTGGCGCTCAGCTTCTACACCGCAGCGTCCGCACTCCGCCTCGGGCTGATCGATGCGGACTTCGACGCCGCCGCAGACCATCTGGCCGACTTCGTCGCCATCGGCGAACCCGCCCGTTGGGATCTCGAAGAGCTCGAGGCCTCGGATTTCTACGACCGCTGGGTTGCCCTGTCCACTCGCCCGGTCATCAGTATCGACAACACCCTCGAGTACATCGAAGAGACATGCACGATCCGAATCGGGAGTGGATTCCTGTACCGCGAACGTGCGCCCGAGCTGCCGATCCTGAGTCCGATTCTGAGCGAAACCGCCGTCGATCCCGATGCCGTTGCGGGAGGCTGACACTCGCGGCGCGCTGTCGGTCGCGGTCCTGCTGCTCGCCATTGGCTTCCTGGCGTGGATCATCGTTCCACGGCTTGCGGGGTCGAACGACGGCGCGGAGCTCCTGGCGACCGACGCCGGTCCCGCGACCACCCAGCAACTCCCGACCACGTCGGCGCCGACGACATCGAGCAGCTCGATCGCCTCCAGCGGCTCGAGCACCTCAAGTGTCGGTCTAGAGGCCGCACCGACGCCAACGACGTTCCCCGCGGTGCTCGACGCCGCGATTACGGACGTCAGCGATCGGGGCGACCTCGTCACGTTGTCGATGGACGTCATCGAGACCATTCCCCACGACCCCGCTGCGTTCACGCAGGGACTCGAATTCGTCGGCGAGCGCCTGTTCGAATCGACCGGGCTGGTGGGGCAGTCGACGCTCCGAGAGGTGGACCCGGCGACGGGCACGGTGATCCGATCGACTCCGCCGCCAGGAGACGTCTTCGCCGAAGGAGTCACCGAAGTCGACGGCGAGCTTCTTCAGCTGACGTGGCGTGCAGAGGTCGCCTATCGGTGGGACCTGGAGACGTTCGAGCTCGTCAACACCCACCGCTACGACGGCGAGGGTTGGGGAATCTGCGATGACGGAGACCGACTCGTCATGTCGAACGGCACGTCGGAGCTCACCTTCAGAGACCGCGCCTCCTTCGCCGAGACCGGCCGGATCAGCGTCACCTACCGCGGGGCGCTGCTCGACCAACTCAACGAGCTCGAGTGCGTCGGCGGACTCGTGTGGGCCAACGTCTGGAAGACCGATCTGATCGTCGTCATCGACCCGTCCGACGGTGCAGTCGTCTCGGTGTTGAACGCCGGGGCGCTACGACCAGAGTCGACACTCGACGACAGCGGGGCCGTGCTGAACGGCATCGCCTGGGACGCTCCGACGGACACCTTCCTCCTGTCGGGGAAGCGGTGGCCGGTGACCTATCGGGTGCGGTTGGTCCCCAACTGAGTGGCGTTCGTGCACGCTCGAAGCGCTCCTAGAGTGTGTGGTGATGGCTCCGAAGAAACCTCAACGCCAGGCACCGGGGCCGCTCCTCGCCGCAATGGGCACGCTGACCGCCGTGTTCTTGTTCGCCACCTGGGCGACGGGCGAGTGGGGATTTCTCGTCCTCGGACTCGTCGGCCTCGCCGCAGGGCTCGTGCCGTTCTTCTCGCGACGTTGAGTCAAGCGCCTGCCTCCGTGGCCGGTGTCGATGGTGCCGCAGGTGGTTGGGTGGTCGCTCGCAGCAGTTCGGTTGAGGGAGATGAGCTCGAGGTCGAGTACACGGATTCGTTTCGCACCGTGCTCGACTCGGGTGCAGACCTCGTCGTGGTCGACATGCCCATCGGGCTGTCGGCAGATGGTCGTCGACCTGCCGATGTCGACGCACGGGCGCGCCTCGGCACACGACGGTCGACGTTCTTCCCGACACCCGTCCGCTGCGTCCTCGACTACGCCTCGCATGCGGACGCCAATGACGCCTCCCGACGTGCCAGCGGCCGTGGCCTGTCGATCCAGGCATGGAATCTCGTCCCGAAGATCCGCGAGATCGACGACGTGTGGACCGAATCACTCACCGATCGGCTCTTCGAAGGGCACCCCGAGACGACCTTCGCCGAGATGACCGGTGCGCCGCTCCAGGACACCAAATCGACCTTCGCAGGCCGGGCAGCACGGGTTGCAGCGTTGCGAGATCACGTCGCCGACAGCATCGAGGAAACGCTGATCACGTCGCTCCCCGCAAAGTTCCATGGCGACGCCGTGGACGCGGCCGCCCTGATCTGGACGGCGCGACGGCTCGCCGCCAAGACTGCGCTCATCCTCGGAGGGGAACCCGACCCCGCGGGCCGCCCGATGAGACTGGCGATCTGATGGGAATCACCGGTCGATACGCCCCATCCCCGACCGGGACTCTTCACGTCGGGAACCTCCGAACCGCCGTTCTGGCAGAGCTTCGTGCGCGCCAACGTGGTGGCGTGCTCCGACTTCGGATCGACGATCTGGACCCCGTGACCTCGAGCGACGAGCACCTCGACAGACAACTCGCCGACCTCGAAGCAGTCGGGGTGACCTTCGACGGGGAGCCGGTGCGTCAGACCGATCGGTTCGTCCGGTACCGCAACGCCATCGAGGAGCTCGATTCTGCGGGACTCGTGTATCCCTGCTTCTGTTCTCGCCGCGAAATCCGAGAGGCCGCGTCGGCCCCACACGTCCATCTTCCCGACGGCGCCTATCCCGGGACCTGCGCAGACCTCGGCTCGACGGAGCGAGATCGCCGAGCCGAGTCGCGGCCGGCAGCCCTGCGCGTCAGGGCTGGTGGGGAAGAGGTCCAGTTCGCCGATCGAGCCGCTGGTGAAACGACCGGGTGGATCGACGACTTCGTCATCCGACGAAACGACGGAATCCCCGCATACAACCTCGCCACTGTCGTGGATGACGCGGACATGGGGGTCACCGAGGTCGTGCGCGGTGCCGACCTGTTGTCGACCACACCCCGCCAGGTCTGGTTGCTGCGACGGCTCGGTTTCCCACCGGTCGAGTGGTGCCACGTTCCGTTGATGGTCAACGAGTCAGGCCAACGGCTCGCAAAGCGCGACGGTGCCGTGACGCGCGCCGACCTCACATCGCTCGGCGTGTCGGACGCCGAGTTGCGCGCTCGGCTCCTCGCGTCCGTCGGCCTCGCCGAGGGCGAACCCTTCGACCCCGCCACGCTCGGCACCGACCCCACCACCTGGTCACTTCGGGGTCAGACACCAACGTGACCAGATCGGGCTCGGTTCAGAGAAACAGTTCTGCGCCGGCGTGGATGAGGAAGCCCACGAGCCCGCCGACGAGCGTGCCGTTGATCCGGATGAACTGGAGGTCCCGGCCAACCTGCAGCTCGATGCGGTCCGCCGTCTCGTCGGGATCCCAGCCCGCCACGGTGTTGGCGATGAGCGCACCGATCTCGCCACGGCCCTGCTCAGCGAGATAGACCGCCGTCGAGGTCAGCCAGGCGTCGACCTTCGCCTGAAGCGACGGGTCGACCATCAGCCGCTCCCCCACGGCCTGGATTGCGTGTGCCACACGTTCTCGAACCTCGTTGTCCGGGTCGGTCGTCGCATCGCCGAAGCCACGCTGCAGCGATGACCACAGGTCGCGGGTCCACGCCTGGAACTCGGGATGGTCGAGGAGTTCCTGCTTGAGCTTCTCTCCCTGCTCGATGAGCCGCTCATCGGAGCGGAGTCGGTTGGCGAGCTCGCGCGCTCGATCGTCAATGTCGCGCTTCACGTGGTGCTCGGGGTTGGAGTCGACCTCACGCAGGAACGTCATGACCGCGGCATAGATCTTGTCGAAGACCCGGTCGTCGATCTGCTCGGGCACCCACCACGGCGACTCGAGCATCATCCGCCGTCGGAACGTCTCACGGTTGTCTCCGAGGAAATTCGCTGCGCCGGACAATGCGGCGTTGTAGAGCTCGTGATGGTGGTCGCCGTCCATGCCCGCATCGATGACCCGGCCAACGACCGGTGCGACGGGCACATTGGAGAGTCGGTCTCGAACGAGCGAATCGACGACGGCGCGGACGTCCTCGTCGTCCCGCAGCACTTCGGAGACGGCACCGGCAACGACCGCGACCTCGCTCACGATCGACCGAGACTGTTCGGGGTCGGCCAACCACGAACCGAGCCGTTTGGAGATCTCGACGTCGGCCAACTTCTCCTCGACGACGTCACCGGTGAGGAAGTTCGACTGGACGAACTCGCCGAGGCCCTCGCCGATCTCGTCCTTGCGGTTGCGGACGATTGCGGTGTGTGGGATCGGGAGGCCGAGCGGATGCCGAAACAGTGCCGTGACGGCGAACCAGTCGGCCATGGCACCGACCATCGCGGCCTCGGACGTGGCCCGGATGTAGCCGGCGATCGTGCTGCCGTCGTTCTCGATGCCTTTGGAGATGACGAAGATCACGGCGGCGATCACGAGCATGGCGAGTGCAACCATCTTCATCCGGCGGAGTTCGGCGCGCTGTTGCTCCTCGCTCGGCGGGATCGGACGGTCGTCGGGCGCGGCGGGGAGGGCTCGGCGGGTCGCGGTCACGAGATCGAGGCTACCGAGAGGCGTCGACGGCAGGGACGGCACGTATCCTTGGCGCCGTGCTGACCGTGTCGGGGCTGGAGAAAGCGCACGGCGCGCGCCGTCTGTTCAGAGACGTGACCCTGCAGCTCTCCGACGGCCGCCGGATCGCCCTCGTCGGCGGGAACGGCGTGGGCAAGACGACGCTGCTCGAGTGCATCATGGGCGTGCAGGATGCCGACGCTGGTGTGGTCCACAAGCCGAAGGATCTCACCATCGGCTATCTCGCTCAGGAGCTGCCGGAGGCGACGGACCGGTCCGTGCTCGCCGAGACGCTCGACGGCGCGACACGCGTGCGCGAGGTTGCCGAACGGCTCCGGAGCCTCGAAGCAGAGCTGTCCAACCCGCTCGTGTCGCCTACGGCGACCGGACCGCTCGGGTCCGAACTAGATGACGGCTCCCGCATGGAACAGATCATCGAACGCTACGGCCAGGCCCAGAGCGAGTTCGAAACCCTCGGCGGCTACGCGATCGAGTCCGAGGCACACCGGGTCTTGGCGGGCCTTGGCTTTCCGCCCGAATGGAACGACCGACCGATCAAGGAGCTCTCCGGCGGATGGCGTATGCGGGTGGCGCTCGCCCGGCTGCTGCTGTCCGAACCCGACGTGCTCATCCTCGATGAGCCGACCAATCACCTCGACGTTGACTCGGTCGCCTGGCTCGAGGACCATCTCGCCGCGTGGCGCGGTGCACTCTTCTTCGTGTCGCACGATCGCGACTTCATCGACGGCGTCGCCAATCGCATCCTCGAGCTCAGCACGGGGTTGGCGACCGAATACGTGGGCACGTTCGTCGAGTACGTGGCGGCCCGTGAAGAACGCATCGCACAGATCGAGGCGCAGGCCGCACAGCAGCGACGCCAGATCGAACAGACCGAGCAGTTCATCGAACGGTTTCGGTACAAAGCGACCAAAGCCCGCCAGGTGCAGAGCCGAATCAAGGCGATCGAGAAGCTCGACTTGATCGAAGTGCCTGGCGAGCGGGAGCTGGCGGCGAAGTTCGATTTTCCCGAGCCCCAACGCTCGTCGCGCATCGTCGCCGAACTGGAGGGCGTGGCCGTCGGCTACGACGGTCAGACGATTCTCTCGGGCGTCGACATCGTGGTCGAGCGGGGCCGCAAGATCGGCCTTGTCGGGCCCAACGGCGCCGGCAAGACCACGCTGATTCGCCTGCTCACCGGAGCGCTCGAACCGAGCGAGGGCACCGTCACCATCGGCACCAACGTCGACATGGCCGCCTTCGCACAGGACCAGGCCGAGGACATGGACCCGCAACGGACGGTGTACCACGAGCTGTTGGGCGTCACCCCGAAGAACTCCAAGCGCAACTGGCGCAGCCTGCTGGGTTCGTTCGGGTTTGGGGGCGACGCGGCCGACCGCAAGGTGATCGAGCTGTCCGGTGGTGAGCGCACCCGTCTGGCCCTCGCCAAGACGATGGTCGTGCCGGTCAACCTGCTCGTGCTCGACGAGCCGACCAACCACCTCGACCTGCCGAGCTGCGACGTGCTCGAGGACGCCCTTCGGGCCTACCCCGGCACCGTGCTGCTCGTGACCCACGATCGGCATCTGATTCGGGGTGTTTGCGACGCGTTGATCGAGGTACGCAACGGCAGGGCTGTTTGGCACGAAGGCGTGCCCGAGAAGGTCCTCAATCCCCTGGGCACGGTCGCTGCCGACCGCGGCGCTGACGCCGCCGAGTCCAAGCAGAAGCAGAAGGCCACCGCTCCGACCAAGAGCCAGCAGAAAAAGGACAAGAAGCGGGTCGAGGCCGAGAAACGCAATACCAATCACGCCAACACCAAGGCCTTGCGCAAAGCCCAGCAGTCGGCCGAGCGAAAGTGGGAGAAGGCCGAGGCCGAGGTCGCCGACCTTCAGGCCCAACTCGCCGATCCGGCCGTCTACGAAGACACCGAGAAGATGCAAGACCTCATTGCCCGCCACGACGCCGCCAAGGACCGGGCAGCGGACCTGATGGTCGAGTGGGAACAGGCCACCCTGGCCCTCGAGTCGCCATGACGGCGATGCGGGCGATCGCCGCGATCGACATCGGCACCTCGTCGATGCACATGGTGATCGCCGAGCCGGTTCCGGGCGGCCGTCCGGAGATTCTGCTTCGGGAGAAGCTCCCCGTGCGGCTCGGGAGCGGCCCGAAAGACATGAAGCGGCTCGATCCCGCAGCGGTCGATCGGGCGATCGACGCGCTGATCACGTGCCGTGCGCTCGCCGATGCGAACGCCGCGGAGGTACATGCGGTCGCCACGTCGGCCGTTCGAGAAGCCGAGGACCCCGAGGTCTTTCTCGACCGAGCCCGCGACGAAGCCGGCATCGACGTCGCCGTGATTGCCGGGGTCGAAGAGGCCCGCCTCATCCATCTCGGGGTGCTTGGGGCGGTCGACTTCGAGGCGCAGAAGCATCTCGTGATCGACATCGGCGGTGGTTCGACGGAGGTCATCGTCGGCGAGGGCCGCACGCCGCTCGAGCTCCGCAGTCTCAAGCTCGGGCATGTACGTCTTGCCGATCGTTTCTTTCCTGATGGGCGCGTCGAGGCGGATTCGGTCGATCGCTGCCGGACCTTCATCCGCTCCTTCGTTGCGAGGCTCGCGCCGATCGTCCGGGAGCATGAGGTCGCCGTTGCGGCGGGGTCGTCGGGCACATTCGAGACGTTGGCGGCGATGCGAGACGCCTTGGCGCCGCGGCCCGTAGGCGAGATCGGCGCCGGGCGAACGATCTCGCTCGACGAGGTGAGCGAGATCTGCCGACGGGTCTCGTCGATCGTCGACGCTCCCGACCGCAACCTGCCCGGACTCGACGCCCATCGATCCGACACGATCGTCGCCGGTGCCTTGCTGGCCGAGACGTTGATGACCGAATTCGGCCTCGACGACATGATGGTGTCACCCGATGCGTTGCGCGAGGGACTCGTGCTCGATCGCATCGACCGACGCACCCCCGGCGAGGACGCTCTCCTTCATCTCGACTCGATTCGGGCGAGCTCGGTGCTGCGAGTCGCCGCACGCCACGGAGAGAACGTCGTCCACGCCCGCCAGTCGACCGACATCGCCCTGCGACTCTTCGATGCCGCGCAGGACCTCCACGGGCATGGCGACGACGTGCGAGACGTGCTCGAAGCGGCCGGCATGTTGCACAACATCGGTCGATTCGTCGGCCACGGCGCCCACCACAAGCACTCGTACTACCTGATCCGCAACAGCGAGCACCTCGCAGGCTTCAACGAACGCGAGCTCGAGCTCATCGCTCAGGTCGCCCGATATCACCGCAAGAGCGCCCCCAAGTCGGGCCACCGGGCATTCGCTGCGCTCAGCGAGCAGGATCAGGGCGTCGTGTCGCTACTCGCCGGCATGCTGCGCATCGGCATCGCCCTCGATCGCACCTACCGCAACGCTGCAGCCGATCTCACCGTGTGCATCGACGATGTGGTCACGATCGGCGTGCGCGGCGACGACCTCGAACTCGAGCTCTTTGCGGCGAACGAGCGCAAGGCCTTGCTCGAATCCGCGCTCGGCAGGGCCGTCGAAATCGTGCCGGTCGGAGCAGACGCGTAGGGTGCTCCCCCATGGCTGAGAACGAGCTGGCCGAATGGGCCAAGGGCATCGCCGCCAAGCCCTACGGCGAACGGATCTACACGATCACTCGGGTCCTGACCGAGCAGACAGTCTTTCGGATCTGCAGCATTCGCGCCGAGGGGGTCGAGCACCTTGCAACGGCTCCTCCCGTGATCGTGGCGCCGGTTCACCGTTCGAACCTCGACAGCTTGATCGTGGGCACGCTCGGCCGTCGTCGCTTGCCGACACTCGCCAAGGAGTCCCTGTTCAAGGTCAAGCCGGTCGGGTGGTGGATCGCTGGCCTCGGCGCCATTCCGCTCGACCGTGACGCAGCCGACCGGGAGGCGACGTCTGCGGCCCGGGAGATCCTCGACTCGGGCAAGCCGTTGATGGTGTTCCCCGAAGGGACCCGCCAGACCGGCGACACGATCGGCGAGCTCTTCGACGGAACCTCATGGATCGCGGCCAAGACAGGTGCGGCGATCGTCCCGGTCGGCATCGCCGGCACCGAAGAAGCGCTTCCCCCGGGCGCAAAGTACCCCCGCCGCACGAATGTCGGCGTCGTGGTGCGCCCCCCGATCGAAATGCCCGAAGGCCGGGTGCCCCGCTCCGGCCTGACGAAGATCACCGATCAGCTCCGCAGCGAACTCCAATTCGCCATGGACCGCGCCAACGAACTCCGCGCCTGACGCGCCCGCTGGTGTGATGCGCACCGTCTTCGCCCTCCCGGTTCCGCTTCGCTCCACCAACGTCGGGCTTCGCCGGCACCCATCCCCACCAGCTCGTTTCCCTGTCACTTCGGGGTCAGACACCAAGTGAGCACGGAGCCGGCTACGCCGGTCCGAGCGAACGCGACCTTGGCGTTACGCATGTCGAGTTTGCGAAGCAAACTCGTGAAGGGCTTGGCCCGAAGGGCCAAACCGACGGCGAGCCGTGCGGCAATTAGTAGTCCAAGGCGGTGCTGACGAGGGCGGCGATTTCGCTGCGTTCGCTGCGGCTGAACGTGATGTGGGCGAAAAGTGGGTGGTCGCGGAGTGACGCGATGACCGAGGCGATGCCGTCGTGTCGGCCGACGCGGAGGTTGTCTCGCTGCGCGACGTCGTGGGTGAGTACGACGCGTGAACCTTCGCCGAGCCGCGACAGCGCGGTCAGGAGTACGTTGCGTTCCAGGTTCTGCGCTTCGTCGATGATCACGAAGGTGTCGGTGAGGGTGCGCCCGCGGATGTAAGTGAGGGGCAGCACCTCGATCAGCTCGCGGCGCATGATCTCCTGGATGGCATTGTCGGACGCAATGGCGTCGAGGGCGTCCTTGACCGCGTCGGTCCAGGGACGCATTTTCTCGTCCTCGGTGCCGGGCAGGAAGCCGAGGTCCTGGCCGCCGACCGCGTACAGCGGGCGGAAGATCATGATCCGGCGATGGGTGTTTCGTTCGAGGACGGCGTCGAGGCCCGCAGCGAGGGCGAGCACGCTCTTGCCGGTGCCTGCGGCGCCGCCGAGGCTGACGATCCCGATCGACTCGTCGGCGAGAATGTCGAGCGCGATCCGCTGCTCGGCGTTCCGGCCCCGAACCCCGAAGAGATCTTTCTCGTTGATTGCCCGAATCCGGTTCTGGCCATCGACCCGGCCGAGTGCGCTCTGTCCGGGGGCAGACAACATGACCCCGGTGTGAACCGGCAGTTCCTGACCGTCGGGCACATCGACGACACGATTGTCGAACATCTCGTCGATCGCCGCGCCAGTCACGTCGAGCTCGACGATGCCCTTCCAGTCGAGGTCTTCGTTGATGTGGCGGAACTCTTCGGCATCGATGCCGATGACGCCGGCGCGCAGCCGAAGCGGAAGATCCTGGGTGACCAGAACGACGGTCTGGCCCTCGGCCTTGAGATTCGCCGCAACAGTGAGGATCCGGTGGTCGTTGCTCGACTCGCGAAGCACCTCTGGGACGATGTCGTCGTCCTTGTGATTGAGCTCGACTCGGACCGTGCCACCCTCGTCACCGAACGGAATCGGCTCGGTGAGCGAGTCGTGGGCCTCGCGCAGCTCTTCGAGCGTGCGCAGCGCGGTGCGGGCAAACCAGCCGAGTTCGGGATGGTGACGCTTCGCTTCGAGCTCGGTGACGACGATGATCGGCAAGACCACGTCGTTGTCGCCGAAGGCGGTGAGCGCCGCCGGATCGCTCAGCAGTACGGAGGTGTCGAGAACGTACGTTTTTCTGTCGATGCCCACGAACCTACATCGGCAGAATCCGCCATTCGCGGAGCGATGGGGTCAAGTCCCAACAAGTAACAGCTTCGTGGCGTACCCATTCGCGTACAGCCTGTTACTTGTTGGGACTTGACCCCCCTTATGCGTCGGGGCTGAGGTACGTCGGCGCTGTCGGCTTGAGGGGGCGGGCGTACCAGAGGGGGCGGCGGAGGCCGCCGGGGCCAGGTGCAGGGCGGGTCTTCGACATCCAGTCGAGGTACGCCTCACGAGACTTGTTCGTGTCGACCACGACGTCGCCGTACTCGTCGCCCGGCTCGGCCGGGGTCACATGCACCCGCTGGTGCCAGCACTGCATGCCCGAGATCGGGTCCGGCTGGACAGCGAAGGTCAGGTTCTGGTGCACACCCGTGTCGGTCCACCAGATCCGTTCGGTGTCGTCGTCGTCGGATTCCCAGTTGTCGATGCCGTCGGTGCGCTTGAGCTTCCAGACCCCACGCTCGTCGGGCTGACGCTCCGGGAAGGTGATGTCGGCCTTGCCAGCACCCCAGCTGCGCGCCTTGTCCTCTTCGAGACGCCAGCGGCCCATGTGATGCGACGCCGCGACGATGCCAGGACGGATCCCTTCGGTCTGCCACGCCGAGATGACGAAGTGGCCGATCCGGGTCGTGATTCGCACGAGACCGCTCTCGGCGATGTTGAGCTTCTCGGCGTCCTCGGGGTGGATCCACAGCGGATGGCGGTGGGAGATCTCCGACAGCCACTTCGAGTTGGCCGACCGCGTGTGGATCAGCGTCGGGATCCGGAACGTCGGCAGCAGGATGCGCTCAGTGCCGGCCATGTCGAGGTCTTCCCAGTGCACGTGACTCGGGATCCACTTCGGCGTGGCGTATTCGGGCCAGCCCCAGTCCTTGAGCGTCGTCGAGAACAGCTCGAGCTTCTTCGACGGCGTGACGAAGCCCTCCTTCAGCTCGCCATCGATCTCGATCGCGGGCGATCCGTCGCCGAGCGGTTGGAGCTTGATGTCGCTGAGGCCCTCTGCGGTTCCGTCCCACGTCGCCGCGGTGCCGGGCTTGCGGTACACCCCCGACTCGTCCTTCTCGCAGCCCTCGACGACGGAGGGATCCACGTCTTTCTCGTACGGGGTGTGTGGGTCGCCAGGAATCGAATACGCCGTGCGGTCACGCATGTACTCGAGCGGCGTCTGTCCCGCAGCCTCGGCCTCTTCGGCGAGGCCGGGCACATTCTCGGCGAACATCCGCCCGTAGTACTCGTCCAGGCCGATCGGCTGGCCGGGGTTCTCCGAGCTCTCGAACCATTGGCGGATGCCCATCGATCCGTCGGGGTCGATCGCCCAGGACAGGTCGATCCAGAACTCGTTCTCTTCCCAGACCTCGCCGGGGTTGAACTCATGCGTCCGGGACTCGGCGTTGACGTCCTCGCCCTGGATCTCGGCGAAGCGACGGAACACGCTCTGGCGGAACGCAATCCACTTGCCCTGGTGCGTCTCGTAGCTGACGACGTCGTGACGCTCCGCGCCCACACCCATCGGCAGCACGTAATCGGCGAACCATGCGGTTTCGTTCCACGTCGGGGTGAGCGCCACGTGGCACTCGACCTTCTCGGGATCGGTGAGCGCCTCCATCCACGAGAAGCCGTCCGGGTTGGTCCAGATCGGGTTGTAGACCCGGCTGAAGTACGTGTCGAGCTTGCCGCGGCCCTCGTTGAGGAAGTGCGGGAGCAGGATCGACATCTCGTGGTAGGCGAGCGGGAACTCCTTCGGCCATTCGAGGTCGTTCCAGCGTTCGATCCCCGGGGCGCCGAGCGGTGCGGCCGGCTTGAACTTGTTCCAGCCGTTGCCCGACGTTCCACCAACGGTGGCGACCGAGCCGGTCATGACGGCGATGAAGAACAAACAGCGCGCCACCTGCCAGCCGCCGTAGTTGCCGGCGCCAGCTGCCCGCCAGTTGTGCGAGGCGAACTTCGTGGGGTGCTTGCCGATGATCGCCGCGATCTCGCGAATCTGCTCGGCGGGGATACCGGTGACGTGTTCGGCCTGCTCAGGGGTGTACTCGGCGTAGTGCTGCTTGAGGGCATCACCGAACGAGTCCCATTCCTGGGGCATGTCCGGGTACTCCTCGGCGAGGAACGTCTCCCAGTTGACCCAGCGGCGGACGAAGTCCTTGTTCCACGTGTCGTCTTCGAGCATCTGGTGAATGATCGACAGGCACAGGAATGGCTCGGTGCCCGGCCAGGTCGGCAGCCAGTGATCGGCCTTGGACCCGGTGTTGGACAGCCGCGGGTCGCACACGATGACGGTGGCGCCGTTCTTCTGGGCCTCCATGATGCGCTGCGCGTGCGGGTTGAAGTAGTGGCCCGACTCGAGGTGGGCGGAGATCAAGAAGATGACCTCGGCGTTGGCGTAGTCGGCGGACGGGCGGTCGTGGCCCATCCAGCTCTGATAGCCGATGCGAGCGTTCGATGAGCAGATGTTGGTGTGGCTGTTGTGGCCGTCCACGCCCCAGGCCTTGAGGACCCGATCGGTGTAGCCCTCTTCGCCTGGGCGACCCACGTGGTACATGACCTCGTTGTGGCGGTCCTCTTCGAACGCCGTACGCAGGCGGGCGCCGAGCTCTTCGAGCGCTTGGTCCCAGCTGATGCGCTCCCATTTGCCAGAGCCGCGCTCGCCGACCCGCTTCATCGGGTAGAGGATGCGCTCGGGGTCGTAGACCTGGTTGAGCGTGGCCGGGCCCTTCGCGCAGTTGCGGCCACGGCTGGCCGGGTGCTCGGGGTTGCCTTCGACCTTGGTGATTTCGCCGGTGGACTTGTCGAACCAGGCGACGAGACCGCAGCCGGCCTCGCAGTTGAAACAGCTCGTCGGGACGAGGGCGTAGTTCTTCTCGACCTTGTCGGGCCAAGACTTGGCGTCGAGGCCGGTGTAGTCGTGCCACTCGTCGAGCGGTGGGTACTTCTGCAGATCGGTCATCGTGTTTCTCCCGTGCGGCTCAGCTGAGCGGCACCGACTGGCCGGCCCGAACAAAGGCCGTTTCGGACAAGAACATGCCCAGGAGGGCGAGGAGGCCGCCGAGGGCTCCGAGCGCAACGGCGCCCGACTCGTCGGCGCCGATCGCGAGTGCCCCAAGCGAGCACAGGATCGGCAAAGCACAGCCGATGGCGAGGCCGCCCCAGAAGAGCGATGCGTGGGCGCCTCGGCTCATCTCGTGGACGGCCAGCTCGACGTGGCGAGTACCGCGGCTGACGAGCTCCATCCACGACAACGCAATCACGGCGATCGAGCCGCCGATAAGCACCCAGTGCACGGCGACGGGTTCGGGGTTGTCGATGAAGAGGTCGAGGAGCAGCCACGTGGCGCCACCGGCGAGCACCGCTCGGGCGAGCAACATCGGCAGGAGCAACGGTGTCTGCCACAGGTCTCGGCCTTCGCACTGGGCGAAGAGGAAGGCGGTGTAGCCAGCGGTTGCGGCACCGAAGATCGCTGCCGGTGCGGCGAGGATCTCGATGAGGCTCTCCGAGTCGGCGATACCGGCGATGAACCAGAGGCCGAGGACGATCGCGAACCCCATGAGCACGTACGCGCCCTTGACCAGCCACGACGACGTGTTGGATCGGGTGAGCAGGTAATAGAAGCGGCCGGGTTGCTTGAGGTCACCGACGAGCAGCGCCCCGGTGATGCCGAGGAACACGCCAGCGACGATCGGTGGAACGACGCCGACTGCGGCTTGTTCGCCGCCGTGGCCGAGCAACGCCATGAGCGCCGCGACGAGCATCACGCCACCGGCGATCGCCTTGGTGACCAGGTAGCCCGAGACCATCTGGCCCCAGGTCTGCTTGTGCTTGGTCGTGTAGGTCGTCCGGGCGGTGACACCGTCGAGGTCGACCGGCTTCTTGCCGAGTTCGACGTGCACCGACGGGTGATCCGCGGTGGTGTCTGCCCAGATCATGCCGTCGTTGGCGATGGCGGTCCGGGTGGGATCGAGGCTCGCCTGGTCGGCGCCCCGGTAGTACACCTTCGGCTTGGTGTTCTGCTCGGGCGCCCGGACGGCCACGTCGTCACGGGCGACGATCTTGGAGATCTTCGAGTTCGGGTCGTCGAGGTCGCCAACGATGATCGCCTCGGTCGGGCAGACCACCACGCAGCTCGGCTCAAGCCCGACCTCGACACGGTGGTTGCAGAAGTTGCACTTGTTGGCCGTGTTGGTCTCGGGGTTGATGTAGATCGCGTCGTACGGGCAGGCGTTCATGCAGGCCTTGCAGCCGATGCAGTTGCCGTCGTCGAAGTCGACCACGCCGTTGTCGGCACGGAACAGCGCCGAGGTCGGGCAGATCTCCATGCACGGCGCGTCTTCGCACTGGTTGCACCGCATCACGGAGAAGTGGCGGCTGACGTTGGGGAAGGTGCCGGTCTCGATGTATTTGACCCAGGTGCGGTTCACCCCGAGTGGCACGTCGTGTTCGCTCTTGCAGGCGACCGTGCAGGCGTGGCAGCCGATGCAGTTGTCGCTGTCGAGCACAAAGCCGAGTTTTGTCACGAGCGTATTCTGTGACGCCCGGCACGTTTCGGGAAGTAGGGCACGCTCTGGGTATGCATAGTTTCAATCTATGGCTGGTCGGTGCCGATAGACTCGCCGTATGTCTGATGAGCGAGCGCTCCTTCCACCGAGCTTCCCGGCGCTGGCCGCGCTCGACGTCTTCACCTCCGTCGTCGAATTGGGCAGCCTGGGCCTCGCCGCCGAACGTCACGGCATCAGCCAACCCTCCGTCTCGGTCCGTATGCGCAATCTCGAACGCCAGCTCGGCGTCGAACTCCTCGACCGTCATGCCCGCGGTTCGACTCCCACCCCAGAAGGGCTCGTCGTCGCCGAATGGGCAGACACGATCCTGCGGGCCGCACATCAGCTCGACGCCGGCCTCACTGCCCTCAAGGCACAACGTGTGGGACGGCTCCGAATCGCCGCCAGCTACACGATCGCCGAGTACCTGTTGCCCGGCTGGCTCGGTCGCCTCCTTTCCGAATACCCCGACGACGCCATCTCGCTCGACGTGGCCAACTCGACCCACGTGATCGAACGCCTCGAGAACGGCGACGCCGATCTTGGCTTCGTCGAGACCCCGCTCGAACTCGACGGCATGAACGAGTCCGTCGTCGGCCACGACGACCTCATCGCGGTCGTGTCGCCTCGCCACCCCTGGGCGGGCCGAGACGACGTGAAGATCGACGATCTCGCCAACACTCCCCTCGTCATGCGTGAGGAGGGCTCGGGCACGCGAGAGGCGTTCAGCGCAGCGCTCCGATCGGCGGGCCTGGCCGAACCCCGGTCGGTTCTCGAGCTCGGTTCGACCTCTGCCGTGCGCTCCGCCGTGATGAATGGCAACTCCCCCACCGTCGTGAGCCGCCTCGCCGTCGCCGCCGAGCTCGACCGCGGTCAGCTCGTCGAGGTCGCCGTGCAAGGACTCGACATCACCCGACGCCTCCGCGCCGTCTGGCCCGAGGGCCGAGCGCTCCCGCGCTCAGCCACCACACTTCTCGCCGAACTCGATGTGGGGTCAAGTCTCACATAGTTGACAGAGCGATGGGCTCGCCGTGTCGACGCGATCCTTCACACCTGTTGCTATGTCAGACCTGACCCCATGGGGCGGCGCCGGCGGTCTGTCCGCACCAGGAACAGGCCGAGGAGCAGAAGCCCGAGGGCGATCTGGACGAGCGTCAACGAGTTCGCGCCCGTGAACGCCAACGGAGGTGGACTCGACACCGCAAACGTGATCTCGGCGCTGTTGTCGTCGGGATCGTCGGGCGTGATGCCGACCGGGTTGGTCACATCGTTCGACAGGATCTCCACCTGATTGGCGAAGTCGCCCGTGGCGTTCATCCGAAGCGAATACTCGATCTCGAAGACTTCGCCGGGGCCGAGTTCGTCGATCGTCCATCGCAGCACGTCGCCATCGCGAACCGTGTCGTCAGGTACCGCCACCACCTCGGTTCCCGACGTTGGTGTGTCGGCGACCTCGATGTCGGTCAGTGTCCGACTGCCGTCGTTCGAGACGATGAGCGTGAAGTCGACAACGTCGCCGAGCTGCGCGGTCTCGGAGTTGGCGAGCTTTTGCACAGAGAAGCTCGCCGGTTGAATGACCTCGGCGGTGTCCGTGCTCGTGATGTCGCTGTTGCAGAAGGCCAACGAACGATCGTCACAGTCGGTACCGGTGTCTTCGACCGGCGAAGTTCCGACCACGGTCGCAACGTTCTCGAAGAAGTCCACGATCAGCTCAACCTCGGTGATCGAACAGGTCCACGCCTCGGACTCGCCAGGCGCCAATGCAGCGATGGACCGCTCGCACTCGGGGACGGCCGGGTCGATCGCCTCGATGTCGGTGAGCTCGACGTTGCCGGTGTTGGTCACCTCGAGGCGCCACACGGCCTGATCGCCCGTGGCGACGACGGCCTGCTCACCCCAGTGCGTTGGATCGTCGATGTCGCAGTCGTCGACAACGCACACCGTCTTGTTCATCTCGATTGCCGGTCCGGATCCGAAGTGGTGCGCGGCGTCCTCGCCCGAAGATGGCGTGACGGGCGTCGTACCGTCGGGATTGGTCACGAGCGTCAGCGGCGGCAATCCCGTATCGGGATCGATCGGCTCACCCGGAGTCGGAATCGCTGGCGACCCGGTCACGGTCCCGACATTCACATAGGCGCCTGCGGTCACGAGCTGAATCTCGCTCGTGCAGGTCATCGTGTCACGACCGGCAGCATCGCCGAATGGCGCGAGGACGGTGGCGGGGCAGGTCACCGCTACGCCTTGATCGTCGGTCACGACGACATCGGTGAGCCAGACACTGCCCGTGTTGGTGACCACATAGGTCCACGACACCGGATCGTCGATCGCCAAGTACGGGCCGGGGGCTTCGTCGGCGTCTTCGCCGTTGACGAACTTCTCGATCTCGACCGAGGAGGACCAGCCATAGTGAGAAGCCGTGTCGCCGCCCGTGAGCGTTGCACCCGGCACGGTCGATCCGTCCGGTGCGGTCGTTTCCGGTCCGGTTCCCTCGACGACTGCGGAGTTCGTGTACTGGCCAAGCGTCGCGAGGCCGGTGGCCTCGAAGATCCAGGTTTCACCGACATCGAGCTCATCGTCGGCGTCGTCATCACCCGAGACGAGGTCGGCGACGGTCAGCACCCAATCGTCGGCGGGGTCACTCGGGGTCCCGGCATCGTCGGTCACGGACACGTCGGTCAACGCGGTGTTCGAGGTGTTGGTGACCTCGTAGCGCCAATCAACGGCTTGACCGGGCTCAACGAACAGGCCCGGATCGGTGTCCGCTCCGTCGCCATTCACGCTCTTGGCGATCGCGATCCCGCCATCGGTTCCGAAGAGTTCTGCGTCGTCGTCGCTCGTGACTTCCTCGCCTGGGTCGCTCGACCCGTCAGGAAGCGTCGTGTCGGGAGCGTCTCCGGAAACGGCGGCCGTGTTCGTGAAGGCGCCTGGTGTGGCGGTGCCGTCCACGACGAAGGTCCACGTCTCGCCGGGATCGAGTCGACCGTCGTTGTCGGTGTCGCCAGAGTCCAGGTCGGCGACCGTGAGTGTCCAGTCGTCTCCCGGGTCTCCTGGCGTCCCGTTGTTGTCCACCACCTCGACGTTGTCGAGCTCGATGTTGCCGGGGTTCGTGACCGTGAAGGTCCACTCGATCGGCGAACCGGTCGGCACGAAGATGCTCGATCCCGAGCTGGTGTTCACGGCCTTGTCGACCTCGATCGCGGGCGAGGTACCGAAGTACTCGCTGTCGTCGGTGTCTGAGGCTTCGTCGCCGTCGACGGTCGAGCCGTCGTCGGCAATCGTGTCCGGCCCATCGCCAGACGCGGTTGCCGTATTCTCGTAGCCGCCCGACACTGCAGTACCCACCGCTTCGAACACCCAGGTCTCGTCGAGATCGAGCAGCGAGTTCATGTTGTCGTCGCCGGAGAGAAGCAGGGTGCCGAAGTCGTCGGTGGCGTTTGCGGATGTGCCGTTGTCGTCAACCACCGTCACGTTTGCGATCGGCACGTTGCCGGTGTTGGTCACCGTGTAGGTCCACGTCACATCGGCGCCTTCGGCGATGAATGGCACATCCCCAGCACCGGTGTCGACGGTATTGGTCACCTTTTCGACGTTGATCCCAGGGTCGGTACCGAAGTGATGGGTGGTGTCGGAGTCAGCGAAGGATTCGCCCGGCGTCGTCGACCCATCGGGGTTGGTCGTCTCCGGTCCTGTTCCCTCGACCGTCGCCGTGTTCTCGTACGCCCCAGCCGTTGCCGTGCCGGTGATCTCGTAGATCCACGTCTCGGTCGGTTCGAGAATCGAGTTGTTGTTGGCGTCACCGCTGATCAAGGTCGCCGGACCTTCTTGATCGTCGGTCACCGAGACGTTCGAGACCGGCGTGTTTGACGTGTTGGTGACGGTGTAGGTCCAGGTGATGTCGTCACCAGTTGCGATGTTTGGACCAGGCGCGGCGCTCGAGTCCTGGCCGTTCACTCGCTTGTCGACCTCGATGCCGCCCCCATCTGCACCGAAGTACGAGGCCGGGTCCGAGTCGAGTACCGGCCCCTCTGGACCGACGGGGTCGGCCGCAACAGCGGCGAAGTTCGTGTACAGACCTTCGACCGCGGTCCCGGTCGCCGGCGCCTCGAACAGCCACGTTTCATCGGTGTCGAGGAGTCCATCACTATCGGTGTCTCCCGAGAGGAGGGCAGCGTCGGTGATCGTCCAGTCATCGGAATCGTCCGCAGGCGTTCCGGCGTCGTCGACGATGGTGACACCATCGAGAGGAATCACGCCCGGGTTCGTCACCCGGTAGGTCCACTCCACGACACCGCCCACCGGCACGTAAACCCCCGGAGCGGCGTTGGCATCCTGTCCATTGACGAACTTCTCGACGACGATGTCGGGTGAACCGGCGGGCACGTCGACCTCGGCCGCATCATCGTCCGAGACCATGCCAGACACCACACCATCCGCGGTGACCGAAGCGGTGTTGACAAAGCCGTCGACAACGTTCGTGCTGGTACAGAGCCATGCCACGGAGTCATTCGGAACGATCTGGGCGAGGTCCGCCTCGGTGACTTCGGTTCGGGCACAGTCACTCTCGACCGGGTCGGTGACGACCACGTTCTCGAGGACTTGGTAGCCGTCGTTGGTCACGATGATTCGCCAGAGGGCGTCCTCGGTGTAGTCGACGGTCGCCGTGTCGGCCCAACCACCCGTGCCAACGGCATCGCCCACCGCACAGGAGTTGTCCGCAAGCGTGCAGATCTCCTTCTGGATGGCAATCGAGGGCGGACCTACGAGGCCGATGTCGAGGGTGAGGTTCGAGAAGTCGTCGAGCGTCTCGTCGAACAGGCCCGCAGGGTTGTCGCCGAGCGGCTCCTCGCCAACGGGCAGCTGTCCAGGGGCCGGCGCGATGGCCGAAAGCGTGATCGTGTTGGTCTCGACGCCGTCGGCGGTCTCGGTTCCGGCGGTGATGCCGTGCTGGTCGTTGTCCTCGTTGAAGTCGTCGTCTTCGGTGCCGGTCACAGGGGTGACCACCCAGTCGGCGAGCACGCCGCCCGCAGCGAAGTCCGACGCCGGAATCGTCAGCTCGTAGTCACCAGAGGCCAAGAGGTCGAACAAGAAGCGCCCGCCTCCGAGCACACTCGTATCGGTCGTGCCCACGAGCGTGCCATCCGGACGACGCAGTTCGACGGTGACGCCGTCGGGTGCCGGAATGTCGATCGTGGGGTCGAAGGCGCCGTCGCCATCGGCGTCGGCGAAGATGAAGTCACCGATCGAGAAGGAGGCGATCCGAACGGTCACGTTGTTCGACCGCAAGAACTGCTCGGGCGGCAACGTGGCCGAATCGAGCCCGAAGCGGTTCGTGTAGAGGTCGCCTGGCGTGTTGCCACGGGCCTCCATCGTGAAGTCGATCAGCATGCCCTGACGAGGGTTTCCATCAACCTCGAGGTCGTAGTTCGAGGTGAACTTCAGCGCGGTCACGTCGGCGAACGTCGTCGGGCATGTTCCGGCGACGCCGCTGGACTGGGTAAACGATCCGGCTGCGTAGCTGCACCAGACCGTGACTCCGTCGACTGCGTTGGCGTCGGGGTCGTAGGTGATGAGGGTGGGGTCCGTCGCAGAGTATTCGAAGAGACCGAGCGTGGCGAAAGGGTCACCGCCACCCGGTGTCGATCCGTCGAGCCACGTGATCGTCGGCTCGCCTGCCAGTTCGTACGTCCCGGTGTAGTCGGACTCTGGGTCTCGTTCGGAGAGCCCGCCGAGACCGTCGCCGGCATGCGGAAAGACATCAATCAACGTCGGCGGCTGAACGGTGAACGTGCTCGAGAAGTTCGAGAAGCCGAGCTGGAACTCCTGATCGTCGTCGAGATCGTCGAGGGTGAGGTCGACGGACTTCGACACCTGAATCGACCCGGCTTGCTCGAGAACAATGGTGTGATCGTCGGACCGTTGCGACAACGACGAGATCACGTTGTCGGCGCGCATCTCGGCGTAGTTGATGACCGACGTCCCGTTCGGGGCCAGCGGGTCAGAGTCGGTGCAGATCACGAGTCGATCGAGAGCGACGTTGGCAGGACGATCGCCCAGCACCCACGTGAGACGGGTGTATCCGGGAGCGGAGGACCCGTCGAGGGCGGTGTTTGGTTCCACCAGTCCCGCAGGTGTGCCCCCAGCCGTCGCGGCAGTACACGTGGCGTTGTACGTGACCTCGGGAGGGAGAACGTCGACGATCGTCACATTCGTGGCCTCTGCGCCGTCGACGGTCGACGAGATCGTCGGGATGAGTTCCCAGACGATCTGGTTACCAGCGAGCGTTGCGCCTGCCTCTCCCACATCGGCGAAGGGAACGAGGCTGCGCTTTTGGAGGCGGATCTGTGCACGCGTGAGCGTGACGCGGTCGCCGTCGGTGTTGCTCGTCTCCGGCGAGGGGCGGTACTCGCGGTTACGCCAGCCGGGCAACCATTCGTCGGTCCGGACGTTGCCGAAGTTCGCAAGAACCGTCCCGGTTGGAATCAGATCGCCAGCGTGGGGGCCGCCGTTGAACGTGTCGCGGGCCTGGAGTGGCACGTTGAGCCGCATGAATTCTCCCGACGCGAGCGAGTTGGTTGGATCGACGAAACGCGCTCGTACGGCGTTCACGGCGTCGATGCCGCCCGGGACAGCATTGGGGTCTGCGAACCACCCGTCGGGGAAGACCGCCAGGTCATCATCGCAAAACGTCGAGCGCTGGACATCCCACGTGCCATCCCATCGGTTGGTCAACACGTTGAAGCCATCCACGAGTGGGTCGTCGCCGGTGAAGTCAGCCGACGCATACTCGACAATGAAGTTCGATGGCCAGGCTGCGTTGTTTTGATCCTGAGCAGTCCGGTATGTCCCGATGTAGGCGTAGTCGCTCGGCGTGACGCCGAGGTTCGATCGGTCGGTCAACACCATGGTCGCGTTGTCGAACACATCACACACGACGGGATTGTTGAGCCCTTGAGTACCACTGTTGCGGAAGTCGACGAGGCCGTGGAAGAACTGTCCTGGCTCGATCTCGCCATCGCCACCGTGCGAACCGGTCTGCCCAGACACCAGAGGGTGGCTCGTGCCGTTGATGTTCATCGGCGATCCTCGGAGGTACTTGGTCCACGCCCCCGCAACTCGAAGCTCGAACGTCGTCGGGCCGATCATGTTGTTCGATCGTGAACCATCCTCCATTGGTGCCTGGTTGTAACCGGGCTCAACCCCATCGCCGTAGTTCGAGGTACCCGACGTGCCGTTGGGGTCGAAGTCTTCGATCGAGTTGTAGAGCTGAATGGCGCCGTTGCCGTTGTCCATCACGCCATCCTCGGCGTCGATGACGCGGAAGGGAATGAAGATCTGGGCCCGGTAGAAGCCGACGTAGAACGGGCCGGCAGAGAGGTCAGCACCACCCATCCGTTGCGTCGGATAGCGCAGACCCGACATGTCCAAGCCGCTAATTGTCATTTCGTAGGGACTGTTCAGATCAGCCGGATCAGTTCGACTGAATCCGCAGGTACCCGAATCGATAACCTTCGAGTCCGGATACTGTGCGGTGCCGTGGTACGACTCGACGCCCAGAACGACCTCGGGCCAGTTCCAATTCGGGTGTGGTCGACACTCAATCATCTCGTACTCGATGGGATACGGCGTCGTACCGTCACTTGCGAAAGCGAACACATTCTCTGTGAACGTGAAGGGCTGTTCGAGCGCCTCGATACCGACGGCACGATCCGAACCGATGCCGAAGCTGAAGTAGGTGCGGTAGCCCTCCTCCGGACCGTTTCCGATATCGCGGACGATGATGTCCTGATGACGGAACTGGAACTTGTCGATGTCGAAGCGAGGTGAGGCGGAGATCTCGAAACTGTCGGTCTCGGGAACATCGTCGGGCACGGCGTTGGGTTCGCCGCCCGCACCGTTCGAGTAGACACGTTGCGTTGTGGTGAAGCTCGATCCGTTGGGAGACGTGCCCTTGGCCTTGATCGAGGTCGAGAATGACTCCTGGCCGCCCTCGGTGAATTCGCCGAGGTTGCAGATCAGCGTGACCGATCCGTCGGGATTCTCGACGATGGAGGAGATCGGGTTGGTTCCGCCCGAGCCGGACGGGGGCGCGACGCAGACGACGGGGATCGACTCGAAGGCCATTTCGGCGCCACCGGACGGGATGATCGTCTGTTCGAAGATGACGTCGCTGAGGTTGGGGGCTCCCGGCTCGTAGTTGTCGGCCGTGACCGACCAGACGAACTGGGTGATGTCCTGGGTTCGCACGACACCGTTGTCGGGTCCGCAGTCTTCGCCGTCCGCGATCGTGTCGGACGGATCGGCGCAGGCGCCGTCGAGATTGAAGTCTGGAGTGCCGTCGATGATTCCGGGACCGAAGTAGCCGAGGCCCAGCTCGGGCCGCGGCCGAACAGCTGCGCCGATGACGATGTCGTCGGTCGCGCCGAGCACGATCGGATCGCTGCGTCCGACCTTCTCATTGCCGGCGATCGGATTGATCTGGTTGTCCACGGTCGCATCGGACACGAGGAAGTTGTCCGGCGACGTCACCCGAACCCGGTAGGTGCCCTCGGGTTGGTTCTCGAACACGAACGCACCGTCGGGTCCGGTGGTCACCGGTCCAGCAACGATGAGCCCAGTCGTGGCGTCTCGCAACTCGACTTGAGCGCCGGCGAGGGGGTTCTCGTCAGCGTCGAGCAGACCATCGGCGTTCACGTCTCGAAATGCCACACCGGAGATCGCTGGCGGCGAGGCCGCCTCGAGGGGGCTGAAGCTGAGCAGCGACGCAAAGAGCGCTAGTGCGGTGAGTACGCGTGCAGACGTGAGCCAACCAATCCTCATGCTGTGATCGGTCGGCGGAAAATGCCATTTTCGAAAGGGTCGTTCGGCCTACGTGGGCAGAATTGACCAGATTGTCACGGAGGGTTGCGGGTCAGCGTCGACGCCAGCAGGTCCAGGCCCCGAGTCCGTTCGTTTGCTCGCGCTCGACGACGGCTGCCATGTAGCCGTTGAGCATCGGGTCGCGGATCCACTCCTCGAAGGGCACGCCGGTCAGCTCCGTGAAACGACGCGACCAGGTCGGCCGGTTGATCTGGGCTCGCCCCCAGTCGTCGGTCGGGCCGACTGCCGCATCCGGGTCCGGTTCGCCGCCGGACTCGCAGGGAAGGATGATCGATTCGAAGGCATCGAGGCTCGAGCCACCACCGATCGTGTAGCCGATGACCCACTCGGCGAACGCGTCGTCTCGTTCGGCGTCGGTCAGGCCTCCTTCTTCCTGAAAACGAAGGATCGTTTCTCGCTGTGAGTCGAGGCGTTCTTCGGAGTGGAGCGCCGCCTGGCGGGCGAAGGCCAGCTGCTCGGTGAGGACCTGGATCTGCTCGGCTTGGGCATCGATGATCGCCTGGACGTCGTCTGGCGCATCGGTTGCGGGCGCCGACGGAGTGTCGGTGGATGTCTGAGCGCCGCTCCCGGACACGCCGAACAACACGCTCGCCACGAGCGCCGTCAGCAGTGCGGCGAGGGCGACACGAAATGGCAGGCGTTCGTGGCGGGGCGTCACCGAATCGTAATGTTCATTCATCGCCGGAGCAGAGTAGGGAGCCCGAGTGACAATCAGAACCCGCGGTGACGAAGTTCACCGAACAGGTGTTCGTGGATCAGAAGCTGTCCGGCGCCGCCCGCAACGGCAATCCACCGCCGGCAGACGCTGACCAGTCGGCAACGAAGCGATAGCGGTCTCCCCGAATCGTCGTTGTCCTCCACTCGATCGGACGCTCGCCGTGTCGTCCGAGCCGCTCCAAGAAGAACGCCGCATCGTTTCTTCCCAGACCGAGTTGCTCACGATCCCCGAAGCTCGGGAGCACCGGCGCCAGTCGCTCCCAGCCTCGATCCGGGCGAATCCCGACCCGCCGCTCGAGCTCGTCATAGAGCGCCGTCCGCGAAAAGTCTGCGTCAAGAAGCGGTGCCGCAATCGACAACGGCAGCCAGGCTCGGTCAACCGCGAGAGGCTCGCCGTCCGCCCGGCGCAATCGCTCGAGATAGAAAAGACTCTCGGACTCCGCCAGCTCGAGCATGCCCGCGATCTCGGGTTCGGTCACGACGCGACGATCGAGGACCTCACTCGTTTGGGGCACGCCAGACGATTCGATCGAACGGAACAACGAGTACAACCCGCCGAGTGGCTGCTCGAACTCCGCCCGAGTCACCACGGTCCCCCGGCCACGCTCGCGACGAAGAACGCCGTCGCGATTGAGGGCACGGATCGCCTCACGAACGGTGTGTCGACTCACTTCGTATGCAGCAACGAGCTGTGCGTCGGTCGGGAACGAGTCAACGAACTCACCGTTCGCGAGTCGACGATTCAGGTCGGACTCGAGCTGGGCCCACAACGGAAGTGGGCTGCTCCGATCAAGAGGGTGCGCAGCCAACCCGCTCCAGCGTACCGACGCTTCCTGATCCGTCCGGCCCAAGAGCACTGGGCGATCCGGCCGATGTGCGTCGAGCCGAAATGACCGATCAGCACCACCATGCAACTGTCGATCGTCCGCCGCTGGCTCTTCAGCACGTCTGCCGCGCTTCTGCTCGCCGGCTCGATACTGGTCGTCGTCGGGCAGCCGGTCGACGCACAATTCAGCGGGTGCCTGCAGCCGACCGGCATGACCATCGACCGCATTGCGGGCGCACGCCCGGACAACGGGGTTGCAACGCCCGCCACATCGGTCGTGTTCGAGCAGGTCGGCGACGTGGACCAGCTCCCCGACGGCACCCTCCTGGTGTCGGACCGACTCGGCTCCCTGGTCTACGCCGTGGACCTCACGACCGGCGAGACGTCGCCGTGGCTCGGAACCGGTGTTGCCGGTGACGCGATCGACCGGGCAGCTACCAACGCCGTCGACCTCGACGACGTGTTCTCGATCCATGTCGGCGCCGACGGCACGACGGTCGCAACCAGCCGTCGAGGCCATTCGGTCGTGGCTGTGAACCCCGGATCGGCAACCGTCGACGTTCTGACCGGAGACGGGCTCTACGGCAGCGACGTTCTCGGCATCGACGACGAGTATCTGCGACCCCGGTTCCCGCAAGGTGTTGCTCGGGCCTCGGACGGCACGACCTACATCTCCGACGCCGGCTTCCATCGGATCTTCCGGATCGAAGCCGACCAGACCCTGACGTTGATCGCCGGCGGCGATGCAGCCGGCCCTGACGGCGATGGCGGTCGGGCCGACGAAGCAAAGTTGTGGACTCCCGCAGGAATCGCCCTGAGCCCCGACGAAACCATTCTCTATGTGGCCGAGAGTGGTTCCCATCGAATCCGCGCGATCGACCTGGTCGGCGGCGGGATCAGCACGGTCGCGGGAGACACGACCGGTGCGTACGGAGGCGACGGCGGACCTGCCACCGACGCCCAACTTCGCAACCCGTACGACGTCGCAGTGGACGCGAGCGGCAACCTCGTCATCGCCGACACGAACAACCACCGCATCCGGTACGTCGATCGAACGACCGGCATCATCACGACGATCGCCGGCACCGGCCTGAACGGGACCACCGGCGACGCAGGCGCAGCGACCGACGCACGAATCGGATCGCCGCGCGGCGTTGCGATTCTCGACGATGGCGACATTGCCATTGCGCACGTCACCGGCAACCGTGTTCGGCGAATCGACTCCACGACGGGAACGATCACCACCATCGCGGGCGGCGCAGTCCGCTCGAGCGACGGGGACGGCGGCCCCGCCACCGACGCGGTGCTCTTCCAACCCTGGGACAGTGTCGAAGCCCCGGACGGCTCGACGTGGATTGTCGAACGGTCAGCGAATCGGGTGAGGCGGATCGCCGCCGATGGGACGATCACGACCGTCGCCGGGGGATCTCAAGGATTCAGCGGTGACGGCGGACCGGCCACCGCCGCGCAGCTCGGGCTTCCGAGGGGCATCGCCTTCGGTCCCGACGGCACGGCTTACCTCGCCGACACGAACAACTGGCGTGTCCGGGCCATCGCGCCAGACGGAACCATCTCGACCGTGGCCGGCAGCGGTGTGCGTGGCGCGCCGATCGAGGGGGCCGCCATCGCCAGCCCGTTTGACCATCCGGTCGACGTCGCCGTCGACGGAACCACGCTCTACATCTCGCTGCTCCTCAACCACCAAGTCGCCGCGGTTGATCTGACGACCGGCGAGTTGACGATCGCCGCCGGAACGGGCGTCGCATCATTCTCGGGCGATGGCGGCGCAGCAACCGCTGCCGAGCTCAACCGACCGGACGAGATCGCCGTGATCGATGGCGCGCTCTGGATCAACGATCGAACGAACCAGGCGCTTCGCCGTCTCGATCCGGCCAGCGGCCTGATCACCACGGAGTACGAACCGAGCCTGAACATGGACTCCTTCGTCGTCGACGATGCCGGGATGATGCATCTCGCATCCGCAAATCGCCTCTGGACCATGGAGGACCGGACGACCCGAGTGGCCTTTGCCAACACGCTGACGGTGGCCGGGCAAGTAGCGAGCAACTCCGGCGACGGCCCATCGAGCGAGACCGGCCTGTGGGGACCCCGGGGTTTGCACCTCCACAGCGACGGGGCGATCACCGTCGTCGCGAGCGGAGGACACGAAGTCTTCGAGCTCACGCCAGCCACCGATTCCGACGCCGACGGGCTCTCCGACGCCCAGGAGGGCACCCTCGACCGGAACGAGAACGGGACACCAGACCATCTCGATGCCGATTCCGACGGTGACGGTGTGCTGGACGGCGACGAGTGTCCGGAGAACGTGCTCGCCGATGCGGACAGCGACGACATCAAGGACGTCTTCGACGACGACGACGACAACGATGGTGTCGCCCGACTCGACGAACCCGGCGACACCGACGGCGATGGCACCCCAGACGCCATCGACATCGACGACGACGGCGACTTCATCCCGTCCTGGGTCGAAGGAACTGCCGACGCCGACAACGACGGCATCGGAAACATGTGGGATGACGACTCCGATGGCGACGGCATTCCCGACGCACTCGAGGGGTACGCCGACGCCGACGGCGACACGATCCCCGATTTCCTGGATCCCGATCTCGGCGGATGGCGGTTGGCGCTGACCGAATCGGTGATGCTCGCGGATGGCCAGAACGGTCTCGTCATCGGCAACGAGACCAACGACCGATTCGGCACTGACGTGAAAGCGATCGGCGACCTCGATGGCGACGGTGTCGTCGACATCCTCGTCGGCGCACAGGAGGAGAATGGAAACGAGGGCGCCGCCTATGTCGTGTTCCTCAATACCGACGGTTCGGCCAAGGCGACGACCCGTATCGACCCGACGACGATGGCGCTGACGGGCAACTCATCGTTCGGCGTGTCGATCGCGCCGCTCGGCGACCTCGACGGTGACGGCGTTCAGGAAATCGCGATCGGGGCACGGTCGGCAGACTCCGCCGCCCCCTCTCGAAATCCGGGCGCGGTCGTCATCGCAGAACTGCCCGCCAACGGCGCCGCGACCCTCGAGCGGCTCATCGATGACACGGACCCCGCGATCGCCGCACTCGGCATTCAGACCTCGGACTCGTTCGGCCGCTCGGTTGCGGCTATCGGCGACATCGACGGCAATGGCGTCGACGACCTCGCCACAAGCGCCTGGGCCGCGGACAGGCAAGGCGTCCGTGGTGTCGGATCCGTACAGGTTCTCTTCCTCGATCAAAGCTTCGGGATCGTCGCGGCGACGACGTTCGATCCCTTCGACCTCGGTGAAACGCTCTATCCGAACACGTCGTTCGGCGACGACGTCACCTCCGCAGGCGACGTGGACGGCGACGGCGTGCCCGACCTGTACGTCTCCGCTCGAGCCACCAACTGGCGAAATACCGTCCACGGCTACGACGGCGAGGTCTGGGAGGTCCTTCTCAATCGAGACGGAACCCCGAAGGCATCCCGCCGGATCCTGTCGACTGACGACGTCTGGGCAGCGTCGACCTACAACGACGACGCTGCCGGAACCGGAATCGAGATCATCCCGGACCTCGACGGCAACGGTGTCGACGATCTCGCCATTGGCATCTACGCCCACGACACGATGGAGGCGGACGAGGGCGGCGTGATGATCGTGCTTCGCGACGACACGGGCGCCGCGATCGGCACCCAGACCATCGATCGCCGACATCCCCTACTCCACGGCACCCCCACCGTCGGAGCCGGCCTGTCGCTCAACGCGAATGCCGATTCTGGACTCGGATTCCACTACTTCTTCGGCCACGACGTCTCCTGGCTCGGGGACCTCGATGGCGACGGCCGACCATCGCTCGCCATCGCCAACCACCAGAACAATCAGAACGGCGAACGACGTGGCGCCGTGTTCATCGTCGAGATCGGCGAGTCCGACCTCGACGGCGACGGCATCCCCGACACCGAAGAACAGCCGGGGGACACCGACGATGACGGCCGCGCCGACGTGCTCGACCCCGACGATGACGGTGATGGGATCCCGACCGCAGACGAGGATCGAACCGGCGACTTCGACGGCGACGACGTACCCGACCACCTCGATCCCGATCTCGAGCGAGTCGAGGTCATCGTCGAGCTTCTGGACGGCGACGGAAACCCCGTGGCGAACGCCTCGATCACCCTCGTCGATGCTGCGGGCAACCCGATCGTCCTGACGACCGACGCCAACGGTCTCGTTCGGTTCGTTTCCGTGCTCGGCGACGAGATCGTTCCCGGAGCCGCCCTCGTGTCCTCGACCGGGGCATCCTCGGAGCAGACGACGATCGGCGCAGGCACCCAGCGGGTCACGCTTCGCCTTCCCGGTGCAGCAGCACCCACACCGCCTCCCGCCCTTGCGTTCACCGGCGCAGAGTCAAGCATTGTGGCCAAGCTCGGCTTCGTCTTGTTGATCGCCGGCATCGCCATGGTGGCGGCGGGCGGTGGCCTGACGCTGATCCGCGAAGAACTCGACGGACGCCGCTACTGGTGATCAGCCGCCCCGGAGGGCGGTCACTCGCCGCCCCGGAGGGCAGTCACTCGCCGCCCCGGAGGGCGGTCACTCGCCGCCCCGGAGGGCGGTCCACACCAGCTTCGGGGTGAGCGGCATGTCGAGGTGCCGGACACCCGGTAGCGCATCGAGCACCGCGTTGTGAATCGCCGGCGTCGACCCGATTGTCCCCGACTCACCAATGCCCTTCGCTCCCAGCGGATTGCGGAACGTCGGCGTTTCGGTGTTCGACGTGTCGAACATCGGAAACTCGGTGGCTGCCGGCATCGAGTAATCCGCGAGGTTCGACGTGACGGGATTCCCGAAATCGTCGTACTGCACGCCTTCGAACAACGCTTGGGAGATACCTTGCGCGATCCCCCCGTGCTGCTGACCGGTCACCAACATCGGATTGAGGATCTTCCCCGCGTCGTCGACCGCCACATGGCGCCGCAACATCACCTCACCGGTGTCGGTGTCGACCTCCACTACCGCAACGTGGGCACCGAAGGGGTACGTCGCGTCGTTCCCGTCGAAGTCCAGCTCGAACTCGAGGCCCGGTTCCACACCGTCGGGCAAGCGGCTCGTGTCGTGGGCGGCGGCGTAGAGCTCGGCCCAACTCAAGACGTTGGCCGGCACCCCGGCGACGTGGAGGCCTGATGCGCTCTTGACGATGTCGGAGGGAGCGGCTTCGAGGACATGTCCCGCAATCGCCCGGGCCTGGTCGAGCACGGCTTCACTTGCCACGTGCATTGCGGATCCGGCGGTCTGCAAGCTCCGGGACCCGAGCGTGCCGGCCCCCTTCGGCACCTCAGCGGTGTCGGACTGCAGGATCTCGATGTCGTCCATCGACACACCGAGCATGTCGCTGATGATCATAGAGAACGCGGTGATGTGGCCCTGCCCGTGCGAGCTGGTGCCCACTCGGGCGAGCACCGTGCCCTCCGGCGTGATCTCGACCTTGCCGTACTCGACGTGGAGTCCGGCCGGTGCGGTCACTTCGACGTATGCGGAAACACCGATGCCGAGCTGAACGGGGTCGTTCGCACGACGTCGTTCTGCCTGCTCGGCACGGAGGGCGTCGTAGTCAGCCTCTCGAAGGGCCGCCGACAGCGCCACGTCGTACTCGCCGTTGTCGTACACGGCTCCGCTGTGGCAGGTGAAGGGGAACTGGTCGGGCGAGATGAAGTTCTTCCGTCGGATCTCCACCGGGTCGATGCCGAGCTCGCCAGCAGCAACGTCGAGCACACGTTCGAGCATCTGGGTCGCTTCGGGCCGCCCGGCGCCGCGATAGGCGGCGGTGGTCGGGGTGTTGGTCACGACCGAGTCGGCCACATACCGAAGCTTCGGGATGTCGTAGACGCCTTGGATCATCGTCTGGGTGAACGTGGTGAGCACGGCGCCGACGCCGGCGTATGCACCGCAGTCGGCGACGACTTCGCAGTTCATGCCCGTGATCCGGCCGTCTGCGGTGAAGCCCATCTTGGTGTCCAGGACCATCGCACGGCCCTGGTTCATCGCCACCATGTTCTCCGAGCGCGACTCGACCCATCGACACGGCCGGTCGAGGAGACGAGCGAGCCAACAGACGAGCAGGTGCTCGGTGTACAACCCAGACTTGGAGCCGAAGCCTCCACCCATCGCCTTGGGAACCGCCACGCGGAGCTCGGGTGCCCGCATCCCGAGCAGCTTGCCCAGCGGGCCGATCACCGATTGCGGATTCTGAGAGGGGATCCACAGCGTGAGGTTGTCGCCTTCGGGAACGGCGACCGCAGCGTTCGGCTCCATCGGCACTCCAGCGAGTCGCTGACTGACGATCCGGAGTTCGGTGACGTGATCAGCCCCCTCGAGCGCGTCGACGTCGGCCCCTACTTCGGTGTGGAAGCAGACGTTGGTGCCCATCTCCGGGAAGAGCAGGGTGTCGCCAGCGACCGACGCGACCGGGTCGAGCACCACGTCGAGCTCGTCGTAGTCGATGTAGATGAGCTCTGCGGCATCAACCGCCTGCTCCTTCGTCTCCGCCACGACGACAGCGACGATGTCCCCGACCAATCGCACCCGATCACGAGCAAGGGCGGGCCGCGAGAAGCCAGGATCGCCGAATCCATAGCCCATGTCGGGGACGTCCGTGTTGGCAGCAGTGTGGATACCGATCACGCCGGGCATGCCGAGCGCGTCGTCGATGTCGAGCTCGGTGATCACCGCATGCGCAATGGTCGAGCGAACGAAGTGCACGTGAGCTGCACCCTCGACCACGAGGTCGTCAACGTATTGCTCGTCGCCGACGAGCAGTGCCGGGTCCTCGCGTCGCAGGACGGCGTTTCCGAGAATCGATCCATCGGTTTGCACGTGCGTCTCCTTGTGGTGGTGCGGAGATGATCATTTCATCGTCAGCGTCCCGAACCCGAACCGTACACCCAATGGAACAGTCCTCACCCTTGACCCCTTACATATAGTGCCCTATTCTTGATATATGCAATCCACGGATACCGATTTCGTCTCTCCAACGCAGCACGACCGTGTGCTCCGCCACGTGCACGACGCATTGCGCGGACAGCTCTACCCACAAGAACGAGTGACAGCGGTCGCCAGCGAACCGAGCCCGTGGGCGTTGCTCGGCTTCTTCGCTCCGGTGCTGTCCCTCGGCGCGCTGCTCTTCCGGCAACGACTGGGCGGCCCGAAGACGCCGATCCTGGTCGTCACCGACGAACGGGTGCTCCTCACGAAGATGGAGACACCGTTCCCTGCGAAACTCTCCGCGACAGTGATGCCGGCACCGATCGTCGAACAGCGGATGCGCACATCCGACGAGTCGTTCGACTTCGCCACCTCCGCCCGCGCCTACGGTGAGCCTGGCCGTGGCAAGGTGCGCCGACGGATCCACGTCGACGGCACCGACTTCTTCCCGACCAAGGGATGGATCTACGCGTGATCGGCCGCAGTCCGCGGCCCGACGGAACCAGTTGGTGATCGACGGGTGAGCCCCTCTATGAACGGAACAGCCGTTCAAGCACCCGGTAGTCGGCCAGCGTCAGGGTGCCGGTGAGGTCCATGTCGACCGAGCGGGCGAAGAACATGTCCACCGGCTGATCGATGGCGATCGCGCCGATGTCGACCCGGGGATCGCGTTCGATGTGGGCGACGACGTTGGCGAGATGCGCTTCGAGGAACGCCTCGCCGTTCGCGTTCATCGTGGCGGCGTCCATCGGCGCGCCGTCGGAAACGACCACCAGAATCTTGCGGGACTCGGGCCGTGCGAGCAGCCGTCGATACGCCCAGGTGATCGCCTCACCATCGATGCCTTCCCGGAAGTGCTGGGTCCGCATCATCGACGCCACCGACAGCCGCGACCGCTTCCAGGGCGTGTCGGCGTCTTTGTAGACAACGTGGCTGAGTTCAGCCAGACGCCCTGGGCCTTCCGGCTCCATCGCCCGACGCCATTCCTTGAGCGCCGCTCCCCCATTCCAGGCGTTGGTCGTGAAGCCAAGGATCTCACTCGTGGCCCCGGCGAGATCGAGCGCTCGGGCCAAGGTGTCGACGAGCACGGTCACCGTCTCATGGCGTTGGCGCTTCATCGATCCAGAGTTGTCGATCAGGAACGACACGCATGCCGGACTCGTCACGCGCCACCGTTCGCGCTGAAAGATCTCGCGTTGCGAGGGATTGGCGACAACCTGACTCAGCCGAGCCGCGTCAAGAATGCCCTCCTCGTGTCCGTGGTTCCAGCCATCACGCTCGGCACCGACCAACAGTCGCTGGAGACGACGGGCCACCGTGTACACGCTGACCGCCTGCGCCCCGATCTCCCCGTCGAGACGGTCCCGCAGCTCGCGACGCTTGGCCTCGGGGTAGAGGCTCGCCCCCACGTGTTCGACGTCGTGCTCGCGGGTGAACACGTGGTATCCGCCCACATCGTCGAGGCTCCGGTCGTCGACGCGGTCGATCGTCGAGACGGCTCCCGGTCCGTCGGCCCCGTCGTCGACGTTGTCCTCCGACCAGTCCGGCGGGATGAAGAGTTGGGCAGCCACCGACGAGCGCGATGCCGACGTCGACTCGGTCGAGGACTCTTCGACCATGGCGGCGATCGCGTCGGCGAGGCGTCGGGCGTGAAGGGCGTATGCGGCCTGATCGTCGACCGTCTTGCGAAGACCCGCCAGGTCGGTGCCGATGATCGGTGAGATGTTGGCCCGGGTGGACTCGATGGTGTCCTCGATCTGTTCGTTCTGCAGGGGATGGACCAGCCGGCTGCGGACGACATGGAGCACGGTGAAAACGAGCAGGCCGAGCGCGGTTTCGCTGATGCCCTGGCGCCGGTTCCAGTCGCGGAAGGCCCACTCGATGTTGGCGCGCACGCCGTCGAGCGCGAGCGGCACAACCGCTTCGCACCGCACCTGTTCGACGATGTCGTAGACCAGTCGTGCGACGAGGTCGGTGGGTTCGGACCCTCGGTGAATTTCGGGATCGGAGTAGCGGAGGCGAACCGCGATGGCGTCGACGACGCCGCGGTAGGCCCGGTCGTCGATCGATGCGGCCGCATCCGCGTCGAGAAGCAGCCATGGCGCCGCAAGCCCAACCTGGCGCTCGGCGATCGTCAGTTGTTGGGCGCGGTACTCCGCGTCCGGGCGGGCCCCCACGGCTCGGAGCGCCGCGGCGCCGTGTCGCTCGCGAGCGCGCACGTCGATCTAGGAGAGCTCGACGTCGAAGGCGCGCTGAAAGTACTCAGCCACGAGCGGCTCCTCGGCCTCATCGCACTTGTTGACGAAGGCGACCCGAAATGCCTTTGCGACGTCTCCGAAAATCGCCGTGTTCTCTGCCCAGCTGATGACCGTGCGGGGAGACATGACCGTCGACAGGTCACCGGCGGCAAACCCGTGGCGCGTGAGATCGGCGACGGCCACCATCTTGGCCACTTGGCCTGCATCGGCTCCGGGAACCTGGGCAGTGACGACTCCGATCTCATGATCGGCATCGAGGTAGTCGAGGCGCGAGACCACGTTGAATCGGTCGATCTGGGCCTGATTGAGCACCTGCGTGCCGTGGTAGAGACCGGTGAGATTGCCGAGCCCGACCGTGTTGGCCGTGGCGAAGATCCGGAAGGACGGGTGCGGGGTGATCACCCGGTTCTGATCGAGCAGCGTGAGGCGGCCGTCTTTTTCGAGGATCCGTTGGATGACGAACATCACGTCAGGGCGGCCCGCATCGAACTCGTCGAAGACCAACGCCACCGGATTCTGGATCGCCCACGGAAGGATGCCCTCGACGAACTCGGTGACTTGCACGCCTTCGCGCACCACGATCATGTCTCGTCCGACAAGGTCCATCCGAGAGATGTGCCCATCGAGGTTCACCCGCACACATGGCCAGTTCAGCCGGGCCGCGACTTGCTCGATGTGGGTGGACTTGCCCGTCCCGTGCGCCCCCTGCACGAGCACCCGCCGGTTGAAGGCGAATCCGGCAAGAATCGACAGCGTGACCTCCGGATCAAACCGATAATTCGGATCAACCTCCGGCGTCCACTCGCTGGGTTCGGGAAAGGCCGCAACCTGAAACGGCGCGTCAACGCCAAAGAGGTCGAGCGTGTCCGCAACGACCAGCGGAGCACCAGCGAGAGTCTCGGTCACAGGATCACCCTAAAGAAGGAAGGGGCGAAGAACGGAGCCCAGCGGGGCTGGTGTGGGAATCGGGGATGGTGGCGGCGCCAAGGAGTTCGCCGTTCCGAGGCGAACGGAGTGGTGCCGCCACCATCCCGTCCCGACGCCAGGCCTAGACGTAGTCCTTGTACTTCGCAAGATGACGCACCGGCTTCGACAACGCATCCTTGCGGAACGGGTCGCCGAGCTCCTTCGTGCACATGATCTCGATGACCGTGGTCTTTCCCTCGTTCATCTGCGCGTCGATGGCCGCCTTGAGCGCCGGGCCGACCTCGTTGATGTCGTCGACTCGCACGCCAACGGCGCCCATCGACTCGGCGATCTCGGCGTAGTTCTCGCCGCCTTCGAGTTCGCCAGCGACGAAGCGTTCGCCGTAGAAGTCGACCTGGTTCTTCTTCTCGGCGCCCCATTGACGGTTGTGGAACACGATCGAGGTGACCGGGATGTCGTGGCGGACCGCGGTCATGATCTCGATCATGCTCATCGCCCAGGCGCCGTCACCCGCGTACGAGACCGCAGGGCGATCCGGCGCAGCCGCCTTGGCGCCGATGATGGTGGGAAGGGCGTAGCCGCAGTTGCCCCAGCTCATCGCCGCGAAGAAGCTGCGCGGCTCTTCGAAGCGGAGGTAGCTGTTCGCAACGGAGTTGATGTTGCCGATGTCGGTCGAGACCATCACCCGCTCGGGCATGGCCTTCTCGAGCTCGCGGAGCACCTGACGAGGATGGAGCCAGTTGCCCTCAGCCGCTTCGGCTTCGGCGATCATTCGCATCGAGAAGTCGTCCTTCTCGTGGATCCACTCGTCGAGCTCTGCCTCCCAAGCGTCCTTCTCGGCCTGGATTGTGGCGGCTCGTTCCTCTCGAGTGGCGTCGCAGACCAGCTCACGACCGTCGAGGCGGGAAACGAGTGCCGCAGCGGCGGCGCCCGCGTCGCCGTGGATGCCGACAGAGACCGGCTTGACGAGCCCCAGCATGTGGTGATCGGCGTCGACCTGGATGATCTTGGCGTCCTTCGGCCAGTAGTCCATGTCGTGCTGCGGGAGCGTGCCGAACGGGCCGAGACGGGTGCCCAGGGCGAGAACGACATCGGCCTTGTTGATCAATTTCATCGCAGCCTTGGAGCCCTGATAGCCGAGGGGGCCGGTCCAGAGTGGGTGGCTCGCGGGGAACGAGTCGTTGTGGAGGTAGCTGTTGACGACCGGGCAGCCGAGTCGCTCGGCGATCGCCACGGCTTCGTCCATGGCGTCGCCCATGACGACACCGCCGCCCGAGACCATCACCGGAAACTCCGCATTGGCGAGCATTTCCGTGGCCTCGTCGAGCGACTTTTCGCCGCCGGCTCCACGATCGAGGCGATTTGGCGTCGGGATCTCGACGTCGATGTCGCCGTAGAAGCGGTCTCGTGGAATGTTGATCTGCGTCGGACCCATTTCGGAGATGGCCCGATCGAAGGCGCGAGCCGTGAGCTCGGCCATGCGACTCTCGTTGTCGACTTGCGCCTGGTACTTGGTGAACTCCTCGAACATCGGGAGCTGGTTGGCTTCCTGGAAGCCGCCGAGTCCAATGCCGCCGGAGCCGGTCTGCGGCGTCACGATCACGACAGGGCTGTGCGCCCAGAAGGCCGCGGCCACAGCCGTCACGCAGTTGGAGATACCGGGCCCGTTCTGCCCGATGACGACGCCGTGGCGTCCCGACACGCGGGCATAGCCATCAGCCATGTGGGCGGCGCCCTGCTCGTGGACGACCGGTACCAAACGGATACCCGCCGGGGCAAAGATGTCCATCGCATCCATGAACGCCGAGCCCATGATGCCAAAGGTGGTGTCCACCTCGTTGGCGACCAACGTCTCGACGAACGCCTCACTCGGCGTCATTCGTGTCATGTTCGTGCTCCCTTAGAAGAACGTGGGCGGAAGTCCCGAAGTTACAGGCTCTCACGGATTCGTGAGGGGGTGTAACTCCCGGGTGAGGCGCACCTTAGCGAACACGGAACGATGATTCCACATTGTGGAATCGCCGTTCTACGGAGCTCGCGTCGCCTCGATTCCTTGACCAGCCGCGTGATCCGTGCTCCATTGGGGGAGCCGTGGCTGGTCGGCGCCTTCATCGTGGACACGGGAGTTGTACATGCCGTCCAAGAAATCCGGCACATCGACTGGGCGAGTCGAATCGAACGCTGGTGCCGGCACGAAAGCGATCGATCGAGCGCTTCTCGTTCTCTCCAGTTTCGTCGACGCCCCCGAGCAGGGGATCACCGACATCGCCCAGCGCGTCGACATGAGCCCGAGCACGGTGCACCGCATTGTTCGGGCACTACTCCAGAACGGCTACGTCGAGCAGAGCCAGGAGACCGACCGCTACCACCTCGGCCATGCCGCTCACGTGCTCGGCGAACGTGCCCGGGAGACCTGGGGCTTTGACCGCGCCCTGCCAATGCTCGAGCGGATCGGGTCGATCACGGGAGAGTCGGTGAACATGGGCGTCGCCGATGGCACCGACGTCGTCGTGTTGCTCCGAATCGAATCTGTTCAGCCGCTGCGCTTCGACCAACCTCCGGGGTCCCGAATCTCGATGCATTGCTCGTCGATGGGCAAGGCGCTGCTCGCCTTCTCGGATGCGGCGCTGCCCGACCTGGATTTCCGGCCGATCACCGAGACCACGATCACCTCGAAGAAAGACTTCGAAAAGGAGCTCGCCGAGGTTCGTGAACGGGGGTACTCAACCGACGATGGGGAGAGCATCGAGGGCGTGTCCTGTGTCGGGGCACCGATCCTCGACTCGAATGGCGTGGCCGTCGCAGCGATCGCCGTGCAGGGGCCATCCGTTCGGATGACCGCCGAACGACGGGCGGCGATCGGCGATCAGGCAATCGCGATCGCCACCGAGATTCGAGAGGCGCTCGGGCTCGACAAGTTCGCTCCCGGCCTCGCCATCGGCTCGCTTCGCTCGACTACCAGTAGCTGATTGCGCCTTCGTACATCGTCGTCAGGATCTGTTCGTCGATCTCCATTGGCGCATTGTCGAGCAGGCGACGCTGGTTGATCGACCCGGCGACCAACGACGTCACATCGTCGGGCCCATACCCGACCCCGGAAAGACCGTTCGGCATTCCGGTCGCTTTCATCAGCTCGATGATTCGCTCGGAAAGTGCATCACCCGCCTCTGACGGAGCGGCGTCGGCGACATCGGCACCGAGGAACCGGGCGCCATCGAGATGGCGGTCGGGCTGATCGGCCGCGGTCATGCGAAACACCGACGGCGAGTTGACGATGACGCTCATGCCGTGGGGCACGATCGGCTCGCCGAGCGGATAGCCCGCGGGCTGAAAGTCACGGACGAGCCCCGACACCGAGTACGACATGCCATGGGGCGCGTGACAGCCCGCATTGCCGAAGGCGATCCCGGCGAGCGTCGATGCCCACATCAGTTGATGTCGGGCTTCGATGTCGTTGGCGTCAGCAACGGCGCGCTCGAGATACAGCCCGGCGAGCCGGAGTGCTTCGGCGCAGCCGAGGTCGCTCCAGGGGTTGGCGCCCTGCGACGATGGCCGAGCGGATGGCGCCGACGGTGCGGGACGCTGGGTGTACGGGCGAGCCGTGTAGCTCTCGAGGGCGTGACTCAACACGTCGAACGCGCTGGCGGCGACGACGTTGGCGGGCAGGGTCAGGGTGGCATCGGGATCGATGAGGGCCCGGGTCGGCCGCAGCATCTTCGAGGCGATCCCGGTTTTGGCCTGCATCTCGAGCAGGTCGAACACCGCGATGCCCGTGCATTCGCTCCCGGTTCCTGACGTGGTCGGGCAGGCGATGTGGGGTTTGAGCGGCCCCGGCACCGGCACCGCGTTGCCGATCGGCGCGTTCACATAGTCGAGGAACTCGGCCGGATGGGTGGAGTAGAGATTGGCGGCCTTGGCCGTGTCGATCACCGACCCACCGCCGACGGAGATGAACCCGTCCACATTTGCGTCCATCGCAAACTTCGTCCCGGCCTTGAAAGACTCGTCGGTCGGTTCGACCCGAACGTCGTCGTACAAGGCGATGTCGACGCCGGCGGCTTTCAGGGAGTTCAGGACCGTCGCCACGTGTTCGGTGGCGACGAGGCCGGCGTCGGTGAAGACCGCGATCCGAGCAATCCCGAGCGACTTGGCGATGTCACCGGCTTCGGCGAGACACCCAGCACCGAAGGTGATGTTGGAAGCGTCGACGGAAAAGGCCGAATCCGCGCCCTCGTGAATGTGTTCGTAGTGTTGGCACAACATGGACGTTCCTCCGAAACGCTTCGTCCCCTCGACGATTGAGCGTGTGTGATTCTGCACCGGATTCGCGAAAATGGAAAGCTGGTTCCATGAACGTGCCCTCTCGTCCAACGCGAGCCACTTCCTCCATCGACGACGGGGTGGGCCGCGTCCTCGAGTCCGACGACGCCCGTACGGTCTACTCGACCGACAACTCGATCTATCAGGTCTTTCCAACGCAGGTGTTCGTACCCGAGTCGGTCGAGGCACTTGTCGCGCACGTTCGAACCAACGCTGCACTTCCCGACCCCCAACCACTCACCGCCCGCGGCGGCGGGACGGGAACCAACGGCCAGAGCCTGACCTCGGCGGGCATGATCGACCTCAAACGTGGACTCGACGAAATTCTCGAGATCGACGCCGATGCGGGCATCGCCCGTGTCGGCCCGGGTGTCGTCACCCAACGCCTCAACGATCAGCTGGCCCCGCTCGGGCTCCAATGGGCCCCGCACACCTCGACCGTGAGCCGAGCCACCGTGGGCGGGATGATCGCAACCGACGCCGCCGGCAAGGGTTCGCTGATCCACGGGCGGGCCCACCGCCATGTGCTGGCGCTCGACGTGTGTCTTGCCGATGGCACCCTCTTTCGGGCCGAGCCGATCACCATCGTCGAAGCCGAGTCCCGCGCCTCACAGGCTGATCGAACGGGAGCCATCTGGCGAGCACTTCTCGATCTCGACATCGCCGACGGCTCGACGTTCGACCTCCCCGAACTCGCACGAGGGTTTTCGGGCTATGGGATCGACCGGCTCCGATACGACAACATGATCGACCCGCTCGCCTTGTTCGTCGGCTCGGAGGGGACGCTCGGGATCACGACCGAGGCGACGCTTCGACTCGTGCCTCGGGCGTCCCACGTCGCCATGATCATCGCGGCGTACCCCTCGTTCCGGGCCGCCCTCGAAGATGCCGTCGAGCTCCGCGAGACCGGGCCCGCAGCGATCGAGACCTTCGATGAACGCACGCTGGCAGCAGGCCGCCAGTCGCCGGCCTGGCCGGCCCTCGGCAGCGTGGTTGGCGATCTCGACGGGGCCGTCCTCATCCTCGAGTACGAGAGCGATTCAGCGATCGACCCCGACCCTTTCGCCGCACACATTCGTGACAACGGGCGGGCGATCTCGGTCGGCGCGCTCGTCGAGCCGGCCGCCCGTGGTTCGGCCTGGAAGGTCCGCGCCGATGCGGTCGGCCTGCTCGGCAAGGTCGAGGTCGGGGCACCAGAGCTGTCGGCGCGACCGACCGCCATGGTCGAAGATTGCGCGGTGCCGGTTGCGGCGATGGTCGACTTCATCGACGACTTTCGCGCCGTTCTCGACCGGTTCGGCCTCGAGTACGGCATGTTTGGGCACGCCGACGTTGGTTGCGTCCACGTTCGCCCAGCGCTCGACCTCACCGATCCGGATCACGAGCGCCTCGTCGCCGAGGTGACGAACGCCGTGGTGGCGGCGGTTGGCCGTCACGGTGGGATCCTGTGGGGCGAGCACGGCCGCGGTCTGCGCGGTGACGTCGCTCCGGAGTTCCTCTCGGCGGAGACCATCACGGTGATGCGCCGGGTGAAGACGATCTTCGATCCGCACGATCTCCTCAACCCCGGCAAGTTGTACCGACCGCTGGAGAACGCCGCGCCCTTGATCGGTCTTTCCGAAGCCCCGATGCGCGGCCAGAGAAATCGCACCGTGCCCGTCGAGATCCGCCGAGAGTACGCCGGCGCCTTCGCCTGCAACGGAAACGGCCTCTGCCAGCAGTACCGGCCGGACGATGTGATGTGCCCGTCCTACAAGGCGACCGGCAATCCCGCGTTGTCCCCGAAAGGACGCGCAGACCTTCTGCGTGAGGTCCTGCACCGTGACGAGACCGGTCGGTCGGATCCGGCCTTCGACCGGGCCGTCGCGGAGAACTTGCACCAGTGTCTCTCATGCGCCGCGTGCACCGGCACCTGTCCGATCGAAGTGGACATTCCTGAGCTGAAGAGCCGCTTCCTCGAACGACACCATCGCACCGTTCGTCGTCCGATCAGCCATGCCCTGCTCTCACGATTCGAGCAGTTGGCCTCGCTTGCCGCACGAACACCCCGTCTCGCGTCCCTCGGCGCCGGGCCGGCGGGTTCAGTGCTCGGACTCGTCGACCTTCCCACCCCAAAGCGTCGAACCAGAGAACTCGCGGCACCGCTGTTCCGACCGGGAACGGAAGAGAACTACGACATCGTCATCGTGCGTGAGGTCTTCACGAGCTTCCTCGAACCGGACACCCTCGCGCTCGCTGTCGACGTGCTCGGCACGCTCGGACTCGATGTCGCAGTCTCACCGTTTGTTCCTTCGGGCAAGTTCGACCACGTAAAGGGCAAGCGCCACGCCTTCGCCCGCGCCGTCGCCGCACAACGGACACTGACGGAATCAATCTCGTCGACAGGAGCGGTTCCCGTCGTGCTCGAGCCGGCGATCGCGTTGCTCCACGGTCACGAGTACCAGATCGCGGACCCGGACTATCCAGCGACCGTGCGGTATCTGGCCGACGTCCTCGCCGACCACGCCGAACACATCGCCGAGCGACTCGAACGTCGCACGGGGACGGTGACCCTGCTCGGCCACTGCACGGAGCGAGCAACGTCGCCGTCGTCACTCGAATCCTGGGGCCGGGTCCTCGAGACCGCGGGCTACGACGTCACGACGCCGGCACTCGGCTGCTGCGGGATGGCGGGGATCTTCGGCCACGAGGCCGCAAACCAGCCGATCTCGGATCGACTGTGGGAACTCGGCTGGGCCGATGCCGTCGAGCGGTCCGGCCATGTCGTCGCGACCGGCTACTCGTGCCGTTCGCAAGCGGCTCGAAAGGCCGGTACGACACCGCTCCACCCGCTCGTCCTCCTCGATCCGAAGACGAGTCGCTGACCCGAACCGCGCGACGTGTGGAACTTCGATTCCACATTCGGATTGACAAGGGTCCCGCCACCCGCAAGGATCCTGTGGAACGGGTCTTCCATCTCGTGGAATGCGTGCACTCGATCGCAGCTTTTGCGCCTACTTGCGATGTTGTTCGCAACGGCGTTGTTTGCCGCTGCCTGCACCGGAGATGCCGTGTCCAACCAGGACGCGGGTAGCGACTCGGGATCAGACTCGTCCGACTCGGGCGATGACGATTCCGGAAGCGACGATTCCGGAAGCGACGACTCCGGAAGCGACGATTCCGGAAGCGACGACTCCGGAAGCGACGATTCCGGCGACGACTCCGAATCGGTCGATCTCGTCGCGCAGGGCGAGACCTTCGAATTCCAGGTCCAGACCGGTGTGCCGGCGTCGTCGGTGTATCACGCCGAGATCGTCGAATGGGGCGAGCGCCTCGAGCGCATGTCGGGTGGCCGCCTCCAGGCCGAGGTCGTTCCCTCGGGCGCGGTCGTCGGTGCACTCGAGATCCTCGACGCCGTCGACACCGAGATCGTGCCGGTCGGTATGGCCTGGTCCAACTACTGGACGGGCAAGAACCCGACCGCTGCGCTCTTCTCGAACCCGCCGGTGGGCTCCACCGGTCTCGACCAGAGCTCCTCGCTCGCGTGGATGTACGACGGTGGCGGCCTCGAGCTGTACCAGCGCCTCTACACCGAGGAAAATCGGCGTGAACGTCAAGCCGCTCCCGGTCTGCCCGATGGGCCCGGATCCCTTCGGTTGGTTCTCTGAGCCGATCACGAGCGTCGCCGACGTGCAGGGCCTTCCCTTCCGCTCACCTCCGGGCCTGCCAGGCTTGACCTTCCAGGAGCTCGGCGTCGAGGCCATCGCCATGCCGGGCGGCGACATCGTCCCGTCGGCGCAGTCGGGCATCATCGACGGCGCCGAGCGGATCTCGCCCGCAGACGACCGTGCACTCGGTCTCTCGGACGTGTGGGACAACTACTACCTCCAGGGCCTGCACCAGTCGACCGACATCGGCGAGCTGTTGTTCAACCTCGACTGGTGGGACGCACTGCCGGCCGACCTCAAGGAGATGGTGATGGTCGCCACCCAGGCGACGATCGTCGAGTGCCAGAACGTGTCCATCACGGTCAACGCCGACGCGGTGGCCGAATACCAGGAACAGGGCATCAACATCTACAACACGCCGCCGGAGTTCTACGGAGCCTTCATCGATGCGTGGGAGTCGGTTGCGGCCGACCTCGCTCAGGAAGATCCCTTCTTCGCCGAGGTGCGTGAATCGCAGCAGGCGTACGCCGACCGCGTGATGCCCTTCCGTCTGACGATCACCGAGCTGTACCAGGAGATCGGTGAGACCTACTACCCAGAGAAGGTCGGTCAGAATCCGTGACCAGCACGACCGACGCTGAAGTAGCCGCAAGGTATGGCGTTTCGGTCGACGAGGAAGCCGAAGGCATCGCCGAGCCGTGGAACACGGACGGCGGAGGCATTCGGCCAATCTCCGCACTGAGTGAGGGGGTGGGGAAAGCCGCAGCGTGGCTGACCCTCCCCCTCCTGGCGGTCCTCGGCGGCGAAGCACTCCGGCGAGCGTTCTTCGGGAACTCCTTCATCTGGGCGCAGGACGTGGGCTACATGCTGTACGCCACGCACTTCTTGCTCGGGGCCGCCTACACGCTCAAGAAGAGCGGACACATCCGGACCGACTTCGAGTACCGCAAGTGGTCCACGAGGCGGCAGGCAGGCATGGACATCTTCATCTACGCCTTCTTGTTCATTCCCGTGATGCTGCTCGCACTCGACGTCTCGATCGAGTTCGCCTGGAAGTCCTTCGAACAGCGCGAGCAGGTGATCACCAGCGCCTGGGACGGGCCACTGTGGCCACTCAAGGCCATGCTGCCGATCGCGTTGTTCCTCTGGACGCTCCAGTCGATCTCGGAGCTGGTCAAGTCGATCCGGGCATTCCGGAAGGGTGAATGGGAGGAGCCCCTTGGGTGATGTTATCCAGAACGTTCTTCCCGAATGGGAAACTCACGTCATCGGGTTCTTGATGCTGGGAGCGTTGTTCATCGCCATCGTTGCCGGGTTCCCGATCGCACAAACCCTGCTCGTCGTGAGCTTCGGTTTTGGGGCGTGGGCGATCGGCGACACGGTGTTCAATCTGTTCACCCTGTCCGCTATCAACAACATGACCAACGTGCAGTTGGCCGCCGTGCCGCTGTTCATCTTCATGGGGTACCTGCTCGAGCAGGCCGGGTTGATGGACCGATTGTTCCGAGCGCTGCAACTGGCGATGGCGAACCTCCGAGGCTCGCTGTATCTGGCGGTCATTTCGGCCGCCACGATCTTCGCCGCCGCGACCGGCATCGTCGGGGCGTCGGTGACGCTCATCGGGTTGATGGCGATCCCGTCGATGACCCGAAGTGGCTACGACACGAAGCTCTCTGCGGGAGCGATCACGGCCGGCGGAACGCTGGGCATCCTCATCCCGCCGAGCATCATGCTCGTCGTGATGGCGCCGGTGCTCGGGGTCAACGTGCTCGAGTTGTTCGCTGCGGCGATCTTCCCGGGCCTGATCCTGTCGGGGCTGTACGTCATCTACGCGATGATCCGGAGCTTCCGGAACCCCGAGCTCGGCCCCCCGCTGCCGAAGGAAGAACAGACGCTGTCTCGGAACGAGATCGCCAAGGAGATCCTGCTTGGCATCATTCCGCCGACAGTGCTGATCGCTCTGACGCTCGGGTCGATTCTGTTTGGGGTGGCGACCACGGTCGAGGGCTCGGCACTCGGCGCCTTCGGCGCTTTGCTGTTGGCGGTCGGGTCCCGGCGACTCGACTTCACATTGCTGAACAGCGCGCTGAACTCGACCATGTTGACCACGTCGATGATCATGATCCTGGTCGTGGCATCGGACTTCTTCGGGAGGGTGTTCTCCCGGGTCGGCTCCGCGTCGACCATGGCGAACACGCTCGTCGAGCTCGATCTGCACTTCTTGATCATGCTCGGGTTGATCCTGCTGTTGATCTTCGTGCTCGGGTGGCCGCTCGAATGGGTGCCGATCGTGTTGATCTTCATCCCGATTCTGCTTCCGGTCGTCGAGGAGTTCGGCTTCGACAAGGTCTGGTTCGGGGTGCTTGTCGCCGTGACGCTTCAGACGGCGTGGCTCTCGCCACCCGTGGCGCTCTCGGCATACTTCCTCAAGGGAGTCGCCCCGCATTGGGATCTGAAGGACATCTACGCCGGCATGTTCCAATTCATGGGGCTGCAGGTGCTCGGCCTGATCATCGTGCTGGCGTTCCCGCCGGTCGCGCTGTGGCTTCCGAGCGTCCTCGTGGGGAATTAGCTCCAGGAACGACGAATCCCCTCAACGTGCCCCGCACATCGAATGGCCCTCCTGTTCGGTGTGCGGGGTCTGTCGCGTCCGGGGACCTATGTGGCGAGGTTGCGGATACCTGCGCAGAGGAGGACGACGATGTGCTCGAAGGTGTCGTCGAGGTCGTGGGGTTGTGGGTGTCCATCGCCGGCTTCGAGATGCGCAAAACCGTGGAACGCGGATCGAAGCGCTCGGGCTGCGTGGACCTGGTCATCAGCGTTCAGACCGTATGACGACAGCGCCGAGCCGATCACCTCGACGATCGCCTCGACCGCCTGCTCGAGCTCGTCGTCACCGGCGCAGGGGTAGCGATCCGTCGCGGCCATCAGGCCCGGTCGGTCGGCGACGACGCGGCGCCAGGCCCGGCCAACCGAGCGGACGGCATCGTCACCCGCGACACCGACCGCAGCTTCTTGCAACCGCGTCTTCAGCAGATGTCGACCTTCGAGGCTCAAGCTGCGCAGCAGGTCGTCGTAGCCCTCGACGTGGCGATACAGCGCTGGCTGGCTGATGCCCAGCTCCTTCGCCACTCGAGTGAGGGTGACCGCGTCGAGTCCTTCAGCGTCTGCGATGACCCCGGCGGTCTCCACGACAAGCGTCGAATCGATCTGGGTGCGTTGCACTCGGCCTTCCTCGGTCTCACCAAATGGTTAGACCATCTCACCGTAGCGTTAGAGCGGGTTCGCCGCTCGTGCTGCTCGACGTTCGATCGCCTGCACGGCACCGATGACGGCGACATTGACGATGTCGTCGACCGAGCATCCTCTCGAGAGATCGTGAAACACCCCGTCCAGGCCCTGCAGCAACGGACCGTACGCGCTCGCTCCGCCGAGCCGCTCGGTGATCTTGTACGCGATGTTGCCCGAATCGAGGTCGGGAAAGACAAAAACGTTTGCCCGTCCCGCAACTGGGGATTCTGGCGCTTTGCGATCCGCGACCGCGGGAACCCACGCCGTATCGAACTGGAGCTCACCATCGATCTGCAGGTCGGGATGACGGGCGCGAGCGAGATCGGTTGCTTCGATCACCTTGTCGACCCGAGCATGACGGGCTGAGCCCTTGGTCGAGAAGGAGAGCATCGCCACACGCGGCTCGAGGCCGGAAAGCTGCTCGTAGGTCGCTGCGCTTGACGCCGCGACGGAGGCGAGCTGCTCGGCGGTCGGGTCCGGAAGAACCCCACAGTCGCCGTACACGATGGGCGATCCGTCGGGCAGCACGAAGAAGAAGCAACTGCTCACGGCATCGACATCAGGAGCCACGCCGAGCACACGCAACCCGGCCCGGATCACGTCACCGGTCGATCGGCTCGCGCCAGCGACCGCAGCCGAGGCTGCACCGCTCCCGACGAGCGCGGCCGCCATGACGAGTGGGTCCGTCCTGTCGAGCGGTCGACCAGCGAACGGGCGGTCCGGGTCGGCTTCGACGACATCGAGCAGCTCGAGTGCAGCGTCTGATCCGTAGTCGTCGAGCGAACCGAAATCGTCCCCCGCAACGACTGCGTCGGCGAGGCCTTCGTCGTTGAGTCGTGCCGCCGCAGCGAGTGCCCGTTCGTCGCCGGCATCGGCCAGAACCACGGGTTGGCGATCGGCGGAGGCCCGCTCGAACCACGCGTCCTGAATGGCCGACCCCCCGCTCACGTCTTCAGCCCTTGCCCTGCCACGGAAGCAGGATTGATTCGAGCTTTCGAAGGATCAGGTCCATCGCCACGCCGAGCACCGCAATGATCACGATGCCAACCACGATGACGTCGAGGCGGGAGAAGTTCTTGGCAATCGAGATCATCGCGCCTAGGCCTTCCTGAACGCCGGAGAGTTCGGCCGCCACGAGGGTTCCCCAACTGACGCCGAGTGCCACTCGGAGGCCGGTGAAGATCTCGGGAAGGGCATTCGGAAGGAGCACCTTGGTGAGCAGCTGCCGTTTGGATGCGCCGAGCGAATAGCCCGCACGCACCTTGGACAGCTTGGTGTTCCGGATACCCGCGCGGGCGGCGATGATCATGATCCAGATCGAAGCAAACACGAGCAGCGGAACGGCCGACTTCTCGCCGAGACCGAAGGTCAGGGTGAACAGCGGCAGGAGGGCAAGCGGCGGGATCGGACGAAACGACTCCACGATCGAGTCGAAGAACCCGCGGGCCCGGCTCGACAGACCCATCGAGAGTCCGATCGGCACGCCGACGAGCGTCCCCCAGAACATGCCCTTCAGCACTCGCCAGAGACTCGCCCAGGCGTGGGTCCACAGTTCGACGTTTCGATAGCCGTCGCTGAAGAGGTCGAGCCCGGCATTCCAGGTGTCCCGCACGCTCGGGAAGGTGAGCGGCGACACGATCTGGGTGTAGCTGCCGGTGTCGCACTCGTCGGCGCGTTGGCATTGTTCGAACAACTGGCGATCGCGCAGGCCGCTTTCGAGCGTGGCCTTGAAATCCTCGGGATATCCCCATGCTCGCGTGACCGCCCACCACGTCAGCAACAGGAGGATGGCCGAGATCGCGCTCCACAGCGGGAGACTCCGTACCGCGCTCGCATCACCGAACGCGACGGTCTTGTTGTCGCTACGACGCTTCGCCCCATCGGGCTTTGCGTCGCGTTGGTTCATCGTCTTCTCGTCGACGACTCCGACCCGGTTCATCAGCTGGCCTCCCGTCCCATGATCTCTTCTTCCATCTCCCAGATGAACCCGAGGATCTCTTCCTTCACCTCTTGGAACTCGGCCGATGCCTTGATGTCACGCGGGTCCTCGGTCAGCGCCCGCTTGGCGAACGGCAGCTCGTAGATCTTCTCGACCCGGCCTGGGCGAGGCGCCATCACGAACACCACGTCGCCGAGGATCAATGCCTCTTCGACGCTGTGAGTCACGAGCACGATGCTCTTGCCGGTCTCGCTCCACAGGTTGAGGATGAGGCTCTGCATCTTCTCCCGGGTCAGGGCGTCGAGCGCCCCGAGCGGCTCGTCCATCAGCATCATCTCGGGGTCGTTGGCGAGACAGCGGGCCAATGCCACACGCTGCTGCATGCCACCGGACAGCTCGTACACCTGCTTGTCGCCGAAGCCCTGAAGCCCGACGATGTCGAGCAGCTCGTCGACCTGCGGCTGGAACTGCGCCTTGTACTGGTTGAACAAGAACCGCTGCAGCGGCGGGATCTTGGAGATCGGCCCGCCAAGAAGCAACAGCGCCGGGCTGAGCAGCCTCATCCAGAGCGGTGGTGGCGTCTCCATCTGTGGACCGAACGAGATGTTGTCGGAAACGCTTTGCCACTCGAAGAGCGCGCCTTGTTGAAACACCATGCCCCGGTCGCTGCCAGGGCCGGTGATCTCGGTGCCGCCGAGCGACACCGACCCGTCAGTCGGTGCCAGAAACCCGGCGATGATGTTGAGCAGCGTCGTCTTGCCGCACCCGCTCGGGCCGAGCAGGGTGAGCATTCGTCCGGCTTCCAGCTCGAACGACACGTTGCTCAGCGCGTGCACGGGTGCGCCGTTCGGCACCTCGTACACCATGTCCAGGTTCTGGACGCTCAGTGGTTTCATTTATTGGCCCCCCGATTCATGTTTGGTCCCCCCAGGAAGTGAGAAGGGGCGCCCCGGACTAGCCCGAAGCGCCCCTCTCGTCATGTGTTCAGCGTTGTCGTCGTGGCGACGAATCAGCCAGCGGCCTCGAGGAAGCTGGTGTCGATGAACTGGCTGTAGTCGTCAGCCACCGAGTCGATCTCGCCCTGCTCCTGGAAGAAGGTCAGCTGTTCCTTCATGACCTCGGCAACGCTCTGACCGAGCCAGGCGTCGCTGAGCTGGTCATCGACACTCGGGAACGTGAACCAGGTCTCGCCTGCAAGGAAGTTGCCGACGTCTTCCATACCGGCGGCCTGGGCGATGATCGGATTGTTCGTATCCGGGTCGGCTGCCCACATCTGGTTGAACTCTTCGTTCGCCTTGAGGAATGCGGTCACGACGCCCGGGTTCTCCGCAGCGAAGTCGTCGCGGACAGCGGTGACGTCGTAGGTCTTGATGCCGACCTCGTTCGAGGTCTCCTCACCGGTCAGCAGCGGAACGCCACCGGCGTCGGCCATCGTGACGAGCGGACCACCGAACGCACAGCCGACCTGGATGTCACCAGCAGCGAATGCCGCAGCGGTGGCATCGCCCGACTCGTGCGGAAGAATGTCGACCGAGCCCTGATCCACGCCGAGGAACTCGAGGGTGTTCAGGAGCTTGTAGTGCGTGATGTTGCCGATCGGGGTGAGGATCGTCGCACCCTCGAGGGCGCTGGCGTTGTCCCGGCTGTAGCCGAGATCGCCCTGCACGAAGCAGTTGTCGGCGTCCGCATAGGACACCGCAATGCCAACCATCGTGATTGGGGCGCCGTTGGTCGCCTTCACGGCGAAGGGCGTCAGGCCGATCGAGTACGAGATGTCGATGTCGCCCGCGATCATCGCGTCCGCCATCGATCCACCGTCCGGCAACGCGACCCAGTTGATCTCGTCGACGCCGACCGCGTCGGCGAAGCTTCCGTCGGCTTGACCGATCTGGGGCGGCAGCGGCCAACCCGAGAAGTACGCGACATTGAGGGTTTCGACGCTGGATTCTTCCATGGCGTCATCACCCGAATCGGACGATTCCGACGACGACGCTTCTGAGCTCGTGTCGGTCGCGTCGTCTGAGCCGCATGCTGCGGCGAAGAGCGCAAGGCTCAGCAGTAGGACGAGAAGTCGTGTGATCTTCATGTATTCACCCCTCCGAGGGCGTTGCCTGCCGACGAATGGCACCGGCAGGCGACGCGGAACCGGCGTTCCACAACCGCGAACCTAGCAGCGAGGAGTTAGGAGTTCTAGCGGTCGCGCAAGAACCTCTAACTCGCTGTTCACGGGCACGTCACAGATCGGCCGCCGTCGCTCCCCAACGATCGACAAACGTGATCTCGGCAGCCGGTCGACGCGGCGTGACGAAGAAACCCTCGCCGGTGTAGTACCCGACCGGGAGGAGACAGACCTGTGTCACCGAATCCGGGATGCCCAACAACGCGCCGACCTCCGCTTCGAATCCGAGATGGAGCGTGGTCCAACACGAGCCAATCCCACGGGACCGCAGCGCGAGTTGGAAACTCCACACGCCCGGAAGCACCGAGCCGTACCAGCCCGCCTGATGTTCGACGCCGGCATCCTCGACGCGGTCGTACCGCATCGGAATCACCATCGCCGGCACCTCGTGCATGCGCTCGGCGAGGTACATCGCCGAGTCCACCACCCGCGACTGACGGTCGTCGTCTCTGAAGGCGTCGCTCTGATTCAGGTATGGACGAGCGTTCTCGAGGTAGTACCCGCCGATCGCCGCGATCGTGTCGCGGTCCTCGACGATCAACCACTTGTTGCGCTCGACATTCGAACCCATCGGCGCGCGGCTCGCGACGTCGATGCACTCGAGCAGAACCTCCCGAGGCACGGACCGATCGAAGTCGAGTCGTTTCCGAACCTGTTTGGTCGTCTGCAGGAGCCGGTCCGTCTGTTCGAGGTCGAAGTCACTCATGGACCTCGACCGTAGTCGGGGCCTGCTTACGCCGTCTTGGCGATGAGCACCGCGCAGGGAGCCTTCTGGGCAACGCCTTCGGCGATGCTTCCCATGATGCTCGAGATGTTCTTGTTGCCGACCAGAATGAGGTCGGCATCGATGCGGGTCGCTTCGTCGACGAGCACCTGCGCAGGGGCTCCCGTTGTCGCGGTCACGCGAACATCGAGATGGTTCATCGAGCCGGCGAGGTCGACCAGACGGTCGCGGGCAATCTCGACGTCGGACAAGAACTGCTTGTCGGTCGACTCGCCGATCTCGTGGATCCGGTTCTTCCCGTTGACCGCAGTCACGAGATTCAATTGTGCACCGACGGCGGTTGCCAGATCAGCAGCCTCGTCCACCGCCAACTTGGCGCGGTCCGAGCCATCGAAACCAACGACGATCTTCTTGTACATGGCACATTCCTTTGGAAGGACGCAGGGAGCGTCGGGAGGTTGTTTCCAAATGAGACGGTAAGGCCCCACCTTGGGTTACCGATCGGTAGGAACGACGACAGCGGTCACATGTGACCGACATCAATTTGCATGTGTCTCGGCGATGAAAATCCCGTGATCATCACGTGGATCGATCACGCCTCGCGGACCACCTCAGACGGGTCCTTGTCGGTCCGCAGACCCAGCAGACTCGGGTGCCGAAGATGTCCGTCAGGGGTCCATTCGCCAAACGCTACTTCGACCACATGGGTGGGCTCGACCCAACGATGCGTCCGGCCCGGCGAGGGCGGAACCGGACCATCGAATGGGCTCGACGCTCGTGCCGCCTCCTCCACCCGCTGCATCCACGCCTCCAACGACGCACCGTCGAGCCCGGACCCGACGCTGCCCACGTAACGAAGACCGCCGCCGTCCTGCACACCGAGGAGCAGCGACCCGATCCCGCCGGCGCGGCCGTCGCGACCGGTCGACCAACCCCCCACCACGAACTCCTGCCGCCGACGCGGCTTGATCTTGCGCCACGACGGCGACCGCTTGCCGGGGTGGTACGCCGACCGCCGTTGCTTGGAGACGATCCCTTCGAGCCCGCGCTCGGTCACCACCTCGAGAAGGGCCGCGGCGTCGCCCTCATGCACGGAGGCGCAGCGCCACCATTCGCCACCCTCCTCGAGCACCTGCTCGAGCAAATTCCGGCGATCCTCCCAGGCGAGACCCATCAGGTCGTGGCCCCCGAGATGAAGAAGATCGAATCCAATGAACGTCACGGGGGTTGACACCGAGCGTCGCGAGGCTTCGACGGGATCCTGCACGTGCATGCGGTCCTGCAGCCGGGAGAAGCTCGGGGTCCCGGCGTCGTCGACCGCAACGATCTCCCCGTCGACGACGAGGGGGCCAAACGTTGCGAGCGCCGAGCCCATCGCCGCGAGCTCGGGGTAGGCGGCGGTTGCGTCGTTGCCGTTGCGGCTCTGGATCCGGATGTCACCCTCTTCGACGAACACCACGCCGCGCATGCCGTCCCACTTGAGTTCGTGGATCCAATCGTCGCCGTCGACGAGCTCGCCCGCCGACGCCTTCATCGGAATGATCGTCCGGGACCCGAACGGGCGAATCACGAATGGCGTTCCGCGAGCCGTTCGAGCGATCGACCCCAGGCATCGATCATGCGCTGCGTGGTGAATCCGGCGCCGAGGCGGTGCTGCCACCCGAGCTCGAGTGCGCCCGTCCACCGCAGCGTCGTCCGCACCTCGCCGTCGCGCGACGTGTCGATCAGGTCGAGCACTTCGATGGCGGCCGAAGCGAGCGGGAGATTCGTGCGATCGAGACGAAAGCCCCATCGCTTCTCCGGCTCGAAGACGATGCACGTCTCGTCGACGACGAGTGGTCGGACGTCGATTCGTCGAGTGTCCCCAACGGCGGTCCAGACCGTCGGTTGACCCTCGCAGGATCGACAACCGTCGAACCACCCCGACCACGTCGAGTTGTCGACGATGGTCGACCACAGACTCACCGCGTCGACCGGAACGTCCACCTCGGTGCTGACGACCCGGTCACCCGTGTCGAGCAGCTCGAGGCCGGCGGCGCGCAAACGAGGCACGTCAGCCTTCGTCTGACGGCGGCGAGGCCGCCTCGTCGCCAGACCGAGCATCCTGTGGCACCTCGGGCTCACCGAAGAAGTCGAGCAGATGATCGAAGAAATCCGTGAGCGGATCGGTCGGTTCGGCCATGGGCTTCAGTCTAGGGATCTGCGATACTTGCGCATCGCACGCGGCGGGAGGACGGGCAATGACCGCAACATCGGCACGGGTCGACCCGAAGTGGTCGGATCACGCCAAGGCATTCGGCATCCGAGCGATGCGCTGGTCGCATCGCCGAACCCTCGAGACCACGAGTGCCAAGACCTACCGGCGCCGCGTGGTCCCGACGTCGCCGAGCCCGAGGTTGATGCCCGCCGCACGCGTCCACAAGGGCATGGGCTGGTTGCCGACCTCCCTGATCGTTCCCGATGTGCTCCCGAAAGAAGCCAAGCTGCCGCTGCCGTACTACCTCGCCTACTACGCGACCTCGAAGATCGGCTGGACGCTGTACGGCAAATCTCCGATCGACCCCGATGTCACGTTCGACCCGTCGTCGACATGGAACGAATGGTTCCCCGACGCTAGCCGCGGCTGGGGCTCACCGACCGACGACGCCGCCTTCACTGCGCTTCGGCTTCAGGGGCCGAATCCGTGCATGTTGCGCGCCGCCAACGCCAATCCCGACCTCGGCGAGACGGGCTACGCGCTGATCTACTCGCTCGACTTCGGCCCGTTGTTCGACGGCGTGTTCCCCGCAACCGAGGCACGATTCGCGACGACCTCCACCGGCCTCAAGCCGTTGTCGATTCGGATCGGCGAACGGGTCGTCACGCCAGACCACGACGGTTGGGCCGATGCGAAGCGAGTCGTCAACGGCCTCGATGCCCGCTACGCGATCTTCATCCGGCATCTCCTCAACGTGCATCTCATGGTCGGCCAGGCATATGCGCTCGCGGCCTACGCCCTCCCGGTTTGGCATCCGCTCCGACCATTCATGCAATTCTTCACCTACGGCACGCTCGTCGTGAACGATGCGGCGTACAAGGCATTGCTCACCCCAGACAGCTACTTCATTCGATCGAACTTCGTGTCGGCCGACGACGCCCACACCCTGATCGAGAATGCGATGACCTGCTTCGACTTCCGGGAGTGGTGTTGGCCGCTCGACAAGACCGCCCGCGGACTCGCAGGAATCCCGAACCACCCCTTCGTCGAGGAGGCCGAACCACTCTGGGAGATCCTCGAGCGAACGGTCCGACGCCATCTCGTGCACCTCGACCTCGACGCTGCGGCGATCGACGCCGACCGGGATCTCCGCCGGTGGCACGAGATGTTGACCGAGGTCCTCCCCGACGATTCGAACGTGCCCGACCTGGCCTCCGTCGACGATCTCGTGCTCCTCATGACCGCACTGCTGTGGAACAACGTCATCCACGAGGTGTGCGGCAACCTGTCACCCCTGCTCGACACCCGCGACGACGCCGACCTTGCGGCGGTCAACTTCGAGAATCTTCGTGCGCTGGCTGACCCGGATCGGCAGCCGTCACCGCCAACCGCGGCGGACGTCTTCTTGATGGATCAGGCCACTCACGTCAGTCGATTCAACGTGGCCGGCAACGCGCTCATGGAGGTGGACGCCAACGCGAACATCGACGACCCACGCCTGCGCGATCTCGTCATCGACCTCCAACGAGAGCTCGTCGCGGCGGACGCCGCCGTTGACGAACGGAACCGACGCCGCCTCATCTCCTTCGAGACCATGCGCCCCAAGAAGTTCGAGGCCTCAATCTCGTTCTGACTCCGCCTCGGGGCGGAAGACGTTGTTGATGCGGCGGAGGTCCCATCGGCGAAGGCGGTCGGCCTCGGCGACGTGGTGTCGAAAGAAGAGCCGGTCGACGCCCGGGGCACACACGAAGGTCGAGGTCGCCGTGATCGTGCCGATCACGCGACGCTCCTCGTGAGGACCAATCGCTTCGATCTCGTAGAGGTCGAGCTCGGGTTCGAGGCTCAGGAAGGGCACCCGGAAGTCCTCTTTGGCCGTGGTTCGGTAGACCGCTTTCACCGCACGATGCGGATGGAACACGAGCCGATCAGGCACCGCCGGCGCCGCTTCGGTCGATCCGTCGGGACGAGTTGTCGCCAGGTGATCGATCGTGAGACGACGCGGCTGCGTCGACACCATCCGGAAGAAGAACGCGAGGAGTTTCTGTGGCGGACGGAGCGCCGAATGCTCACCACGAAGATCATGGCTGAACGTGTTCGCGAACACGTTGTGATCCCGGCCCTGACCCACCGTGTGGTTCATCGCGAGCAGGTCGAGCGACGGCGCGCCGTCGACAAACACCTTCAGGCCGAGACCCGGGGTGAACGATTTCTTGCCCGATGGCGGCGTCGCAAGCGAGAACCGGGCCACGCCCACGGGCGTGGGGCCGCCACCGAGCACGCCGGTGAACGGCGAATCGCCCGCGATCCGGAGTTCGACCATCGCCGCAACACCCTGTGCATGAATGATCTTCGGACGGTCGGCTTCCATCAGGTCGTCGGTACGGTCCAGCGTGCGCGACAGCACGTCCGGCTTCGCACCGACGGAGGCCATCGTCCACGGCTTCGCCAACGTCAGATCCGGGCGCTCGACCGGCGAATACTCGCCAGCGCAGAAGAGCTCCTCCCACATCCAGCGATGTTTCTCTGCCGCCGACCACGACTCGTACCCCGCCGGCGTCGTGGCCGTGAGGTCTGCCGTCATCGACTCGCCACCACGTCTTCGAGTGTCGCGATCGCCAGCGAGGCCGCATCATTCGTCGACAAGGAAGCTCCGTCGTTCTTGGCCGATTCGGCATCAGGACCGAGCGCCTTGTCGATCGCACGGATCGCGTTCTCCCGAGGCAGGTGTCCGTTGGCCACCATCGAGCCGATCAGCCGGGCGCCAGTCGGCGCCATGCCGACACGAGACAGCACGATCGCCGAGACGCCAAACAAGTGCGAGGTCCCCGACAGGTAGTGCTGGGCGTGGGCACGGCGCAACCCATCGAGGGTCTTTGCGAGCACGTCATCGAGATCGCCCCGGGTCGCCGAGAAGTGGAGCTCGAGCCCGACGATCAGATGGACGAGAAGGTGCACGTCGGTGATCGACCGAGCTGCGTCGAGACCGAGCCGCCACTGCCGCAGGCCCGCCTCCATCGACGAGAAAGTCTCGACCATGCCGTTGGCCCATCGGGCGAGCGCCTGTGCCGAAGCGCTGCCGGACGACTCGGCGATCGCCACCATCTCGGCGGCGTGAACGGCCGCTTCGGGCGACGGCGCATTGGTGCACAGATGAAATGTCCGCATGCCGAGCGCCCAAAGGCGTGACATGTCCGGCGAATCATCGCCCAACGAGTCGATCCAGTCCGCCGTCCACCGCTCGGAGTTCTCCGCCACGTGCACGTTGTTCAACGAGACGGACGTGAGCGCAAGACGACAGAATCCGTACGGGTCGGAGGGGTCGATCGCAAGCCCGGCCTCGGCGTCGGCCGAGCCGTCCGAGGCGACGGAGATGTACTTGCGGATCGCCCGGAGACCATGAATCGAGGCGGCCGAGTCGAGCGAATCGAACCCCTCGTGCCGAGCCACCTCCTCCGCCCATGCGAAGGCCTCGGTCCGCAGGGACAACGTTGCGTACCAACCGACATCGAGCAACAGCCCCGCAGCACCCTCGAGGCGGTCCTGCAGAAGCAGCGTCTCGAACGACGCTCGGATGTTTGCCCACTCCCGATCGAGGAGCTCCCAGACTTCGGCTTCCTTCGACGTCACGAGCAGATCGGCTTGGTCGTGCACGAGCGCCCGGTAGTGATCCGCGTGGCCCGTGCGATAGATCGTCGACGTGCCTCGGTCGTCGAGTCGTTCCTGGCCGAACTGACGAAGGATGCCGAGCATCGAGAACCGGATGTGTCCCGCCCCGCGCTCGCTCATGACCATCGACTTGTCCACGAGCGACATCACGATGTCGAGAACCTCGTCGGGATGGATCTCGACCCGACCCTCTACGGGTTCGTGATCCGCACAGACTTCCATCACCGAGTCGAGCGAGAAACCGCCGACGAAGACCGACAGACGATCGAACAGCGTCGCCTGCTTCTCGTCGAGCATCTCGTACGACCAGCGCACGGTGTCGCGCAGCGTCGTGTGCCGACCTCCTGAACGACCCGAGCGAAGCACCTGGAACCGATCCTCCAGGCGATCGAGCAGGTCTTGTGGCGACAACACCCGCACCCAGGCTGCGGCCAGCTCGATCGCCAGCGGGACGCCGTCGAGGCGTTCGCACACCGACCGAATCAGATCGTGGTCGCCAGCGGTCGGCCGAAACGACTGGTCACGTTCCAGAGCACGCTCCAGAAACAGCTCGACGCCTGCGCTCGACGCGTCGAGCGGGCGAAGCCCGAACAGCTGCTCACCAGCGACGCCGAGCGGCTCGCGAGAGGTGAGGAGAAGCGATGTCGACGTCGCGGCCAGCAGCTGGTCGGCCAACAGGCGAACTTCGTCCGCAACATGTTCGCAGTTGTCGAGAATCACGAGCGCGTTCCGACCCTCGAGATAGTTGACGATGCTCGCCGACAGGCTCAAGCCGGGCTGCGGTCGGGCGCCAAGCGCTGCAGCCACCGCCTCGACGACCGCTTCGGGTTCGGAGATCGTGCCGAGTTCGCAGAAGACTGCGCCATCGGCATGTGCGTGCTGTCGCTGCCGGCCGATCTCGAGCGCGAGGCGGGTCTTCCCGACACCACCGGGGCCGATCACCGTGATGACCCGGTTGTCTTCGCACAGGCCGACCAGGTTCTCGATCTCACTTTCTCGACCAATGATCCGCTGCGCCACCTCCGGGAGTGACCGTGCGCCGACGCCGACCCGGCTTCGCAGTGGCCGGTCGTCGGTGACCAGATCGTCCGCCGTGAGCAGGTCGATCTGCTCGGTGCCGATTCCCTTGAGCTGGTGGTCGCCCATGGGGACTCGGGCAAAGCTCGACAAGAATCGGGACACGACTCCACTGATCGCGATCTGATCGCCGTTGGCGACATCCATGACCCGCGCCGCACGATTGACGGGCGGCCCGTAGTAGTCGCCGCGGGTCGGCTGCGCCTCGCCCATGTGCAAACCCATGCGGACCTTCAGCCGCTCGATGCCGTTCCAGTCACTCGCCTGCAGGGCCCGCTGGCAGGCGATTGCTGCCGACGCTGCATGTTCGGGATTTCCGAACACGGCCGCCACACCATCACCGGTGTTCTTGAAGACGACACCGTTCTTGGCCGCGATCTCCCGGCGCAGGATCTCGTCGTGGATGTTGATCGCCTGACGCATGTCGTCGGGAGCGGCCTCCCACCGAGGTGTGGAGTCCTCGACATCGGTGAACAAGAAGACGAGGATCCCCGATGGGAGTTCGGCGTCCGGAAGCGGCGTGCTCACACTCACGATCCTATGAGTCGGCGGGCACGGGTGACCCCACGGACAACCCGGTGATCTGTCGAGCAAGGTCGTGAAGCGCCGAGTCGGCGTCGGCCGGAAGGAACGCACGGAGATCAAGATCCGGGGCGATGTGCCCGGCAGCGAGGTGATCGTCGAGTGTCCGCCGTGCTCCGGCATCGCCCTTGGCGAGCATCGCAAACGCCAGCTGCATCTGCTGGTCCGGAAGCATGCCGGTCATCGACTTCTCCAGATCGACGTCGGCGGGTGTGCGGTCTCCGACCGCCAGCTCTGCGGCGAGATGATCCGCCCGCCGTCGGTTGGCCGGACGAACCCGACCGAGCTGTCCGCGCGCTCGCTTCGTCTCCCCAAGCAAATGCCACTCCACCGCGGCTGCGACCCGGGCCCGGTCGGACACGCCTCGGACGTCGGTGACCTGCTCGACGAGGGCGCAGCGATGAACATAGGAATCGATGTCCTCCGAAACGGCCATGCCGGTGAGGATCGCACGTTGCCGCAAGAGGTTGCGGACGCGGAGGAGACCAGCGGACGCATGCACGTCACCCCATGCCGCCGTCTTTGCGTCGAGCCGTGCCGATCCAAACGTCTCGTGCGCACGATCGAGGTGACCTTCGCTGAGCTGCCAATCGCCAAGACGTAGTCGGGCTTCGACACGGCTGTTGTATCGATGCATGACCCAGTCCTGGAAACGGCTCGAACGCAAGATCGCGGGCAAGCCAGCCGCCAACGCCACTGCGGCGACGATGGGCAGCACCAGCCGACCGATCCCGCTCCACGAACGCAGATCGAGCCCCGACCACCAATCACCAACCCACCCCGGTGCTACGGCAAACGAGCTCCACAGGGCGAGGGCGGCGACAAGGACCACGAACGCCGGCGTTGCGCCGTGGCTCGCCTCTCCGGGTCCCAGCTCCTGGCGGCTCTGTTGACGGTCCCACGACGACCACACGGCGTGCGCCACCTGCACCACGATGGTCGCCACGACCAGATACGCGCCGACGGCCATCACCCCGTCCCATGGCTCGACAACCACCCGCGGAACGAACGAGGGCAAATCGATCGGTGACCATCGGTCGATCGGGCCACCGTCGGCGACGACGTGCTCGTACCAACCCGCAACCGTCGCGGGCCCGTCCGCCCAGGTGCGTAAGGCGAAGATCGTCGAGCTGACGACGCCGACCCAGGTCGCAATCATCCGCCAACCGACGCGCCACCGACGCACGAACCCGTAGTTGGCCGTGCGCTGTCGAACACGCTCGGCCTGCATCGCCCCCACATTGGCGAGCTCCAACAGCTCCACGCCGAGGAAGGTGAGGCATTCGTCGGTGTTGCTCGTGTAGGTGTTGTGGTCTCGGGCGATCGATCCAAGGTTGGACACCCGCCACGAGTTGGGCCAACCCGCCCGGGTCGTGATCGTTGGTCCCGCCGGAACCGGGTCTCGTCCCGCGTACAGATCGAGCCACCGTCGGGTTCCGGTGCGATAGAGGTCATTGGGAATCGGCGGAATCTCGTCGGCCGCGATGAGCGCGATCGAGCCGAAGCCGACGATCACCGAGACAGCGGCGATCAGACCCACGATGCCTCGATCGACCAAGGCGACGGAGACGACGACGGCGCACCCGCCCGCGATGGCCAGCACGCTCGGCAACGCCGCCTCGAGCGACGGCCGAAATACCCCCGCGCGATTCAGAAGTGAATCGACGTAGTCACCCGGCCCGAGGCGGACTTCGTCGTTCTCGCTCGATGACGCGACGGCGATCTTTCGCAATGCCGTCCACAGCGTGGCAACCGCAGTGACCGCAACGGCTACACCCACCCATCCGAAGGAGCTCATCGCATTCGTCCGCTCGAGCTCACGCAGCGAGATCGAGGCCGCAACGGCACAGATGGGGACGAGCAGCGACGCCGTTCTCAAGTTGCGAAGTCCGCGTGCTCGGCCGAGATGTTCGAGCGCATGCACCTTCGGGAGTCCCGACCCGACGGTCACGAGCGAATCGACGGGCACGAGTTCGTGTGCCTCGTGATCTCCGTCCCTTGCGGCGATGGCGAGGTCGGCCAGAGCTTTGTACGAGACGGCGGCTCCCTGTGAGTGTGCGACGATCACCACTCGCTCGCACCCCGCTTCACGGAGCCAGCGCAGACCGTCCACGATCGGCGCCTTGATGGCGCCGGCCTGGGTTGGGCTCCCGGTCAGTCGTTTCGTGTCGCCGATCGTCCCGATCGCCGCCAGCTGCGCTTTTGCGACGGCCAGCCGAACCGCATCGATCGGGATCAACGTCCCGACGAGGCCGGCGACGAGCAACACGGTGAACACCGCCAGAATCACCGGCGAGATCATCACCAGCCCGATGAGTGCCGTGAGCACTGCGAGGATTCGGAACGCCTCGAGGACCCGCCACACGGGACTACTCGAGAAACGAAACCGGGCAACTGCGGACCGAACGATGGCGTTGGCGTGCATCGCTGCGGTCGCCGGTACCGACACGAAACTCCAGGACCACAGCTCGCCGAACGTCGGGGGCTCGAAGGTCCCGGCCCACCACCCTTCAGCCAACAACCATCGTTGCGTCTGCACGGCTCCCGGGTGGTGACCCGACGGGTCGTCGGGTTCGAAGCGAAGCTTCATCGTCAGATGTGCGGGTTCGCCGACGGGCTGCAGCGAGGCTTCGGTGATGGATGCGACAGGAGATCGCCACGTGACTTGTTCATCGACCGACCACGACTCGAGCCATCGAACAAGGGCGTCGGCCCACTGGGTGAGGGTCTGACCCCGTCGTTGATTTCCGATTCCGTGCACCACGAGCACACCGAGCTCGTAGTCCTTGCTCCCGCCCGACTCGATCAACGCAACATGCCCTCCTCGGCTCGCCTCATCGCTCCATGCGGTCCGTCAAGGACCGTGTGGCATCGATGAACTCGTCCACCATGTCGAACACGACCTGGGCGGCGGGCTTTGACTCGTTCATCGTCCCGACGATTTGCCCGACAAAGTAGTTGGCCAACTGGGCCGCGCCCGAGTCGGTCTGGTGAGCAGCTCGGTCGATACGGGCAATGGCCTCATCGACGAGGATGGGCTGAGCGGGCATGCCGAGCGGCATCGGTGTCGCCGGGTCCTCCCACTCGTCGGTCCACGCGGTCCGAAGCTGTCGAGCAGGCTTGCCGGTTCGGGACCGGCTGCGGATGGTGTCGGCTGACGTTGCGTTGAGGAACTTCTTCTTGACCGTCGGATGCGTCTCGGCTTCTTCGGTCGTGAGCCAGACCGAACCACACCAGACCCCTTCAGCGCCAAGTGCCATCGCCGCCGCCATCTGGCGTCCTCGTCCGATGCCACCGGCGCCGAGCACGGGCGTGCCCGGGATGGCGTCCACGATCTCGGGAATGAGGACCATCGATCCGATCTCCCCCGTGTGCCCGCCGGCCTCACCGCCTTGGGCGATCACCAGATCGACCCCCGCGTTCACGTGTCGTTCGGCGTGTTGGGGTCGGCCGGCCAGCGCACCCACCCGTCGCCCGGCCGCGCGGGACTTCTCGATCATCTCGGTCGTGGGCGGGCCGAGCGCATTGACGATCAGATGGGACCGGAAGGCCAGCGCGATCTCGAGCTGCGGTGCTGCAGCACTCGCAGAGAACAAGGCCTCTTCGCCGCCGGCGATGGACGAGCCGCGCTCGCCGTCGGGCATCGCCGGAACGTCGTACTTGTCGAGCAGCTCATCGACGAATGCGCGGTGCTCGGGCGGAATGGTCTCCGCAATGGCTCTGGTGGTGAGTCCACCGGCGTCCGAACCCTCGTATTTCGCCGGGATGATCAGATCGACGCCGTAGGGCCGGCCGCCGACCTCGCTTTCGATCCACTCGAGGTCGATCTCCAGGCTCTCCGGCGAATGAGCGACCGCGCCCAACACGCCCATGCCGCCAGCCTTCGTCACCGCAGCGACGACGTCACGACAGTGGCTGAAGGCGAGGATCGGAACGTCGATGTCGAACATCTCGGTGATCGCGGTCTTCATTGCTGCCCCCTTCGATCCACGCACCCCCGACAGTACCGCCACGCCCGACAGTACTGTTCGTCCATGGCTCTCGTCCGAACCGAGCTCGACTCGCGCGGAGTGTTCACCGTCACCCTCGCCGATCCGGACAACAAGAATGCGCTGGGTCGACAGCTCACGAGCGAGCTCATCGCGGCCGTCGGCCGCGTCGCCGAGGATCCGTCGATCCGACTCGCCGTGCTGACCAACGAGGGCTCGACCTTCTGCGCCGGCGCCGATCTGCGCGAACGGTCTCGGCGATCCGAGGTCGACGACTCCTCGGACCCGGATCCGCTCGCCCTGTTTCGGGGCATCCTCGACTCACCGAAGCCGTGGGTCGGAGCCATCGCTGGACACGCGGTTGCGGGCGGTCTCGGCCTGGCGGCGGCAGTCGACATCTCGATCATGGACGAAGCCGCCAAATCCGGCTTCACCGAAGTCCGGGTCGGCGTTGCGCCAGCGATGATCTCGGTCATCTGCCTCCCGAAGATGACCGCTGGTCGAGCGGCCGACGCGATGTTGCGCGGCTACAGGTTCAGCGGCGCCGACGCCGCGACGATGGGCCTCATCACCACAGCAGTCCCCCGCGACCAGATCGACCTAGCGGTCGACGAGGTCGTGACGGATCTGTTGCTCGCCGGACCAGAAGCACTCACCGCGACAAAGCAACTCCTCCGGCGGGTCCCGAACCTCGAGCGCGAGGAAGCGTTCGGCTGGACGAGCGACCTGTCCGCCGAACGCTTCGAGTCCGCCGAGGCTGCCGAGGGGATGGCCGCGTTTCGTGAGCGACGAGCACCGTCTTGGACGCCATCCACGGATTGACCGTCAGCGAATCGAGCGCCAGAGATGGTCGGCGATGGCCCGGTCGCGCCCGGCGAGATGGGTGGTTTCGAGCGAGCGAGGGCCTGCCGCCTCGATGAATCGAATCATGGCCTCGGCGACCTCAGGACGTGCGGCGATCGCGGACATCGGTGCGATCTGTGTCTTGACCGTGAACACGATCATGCCGCTGAAGGCCAGTCTCCACAGCACCTGACGTTCGGACCGGATCCACAACTCGTCGACTTCGTCGACGTCGTCGATCGGGCGAGCCGCGACGGGCCCGGGGGCAAACAATTCGGGGTGATCGTGCACGAAGAAGTTGCGACGCCAGACCGGACGGGCCGGGGCGAGACGATCGAACACCCGGTCGACGCGTCGTGCGAGCAACTCGTCGTAGCCATCCACCGGCGCGTGAATCTCGCCCATGGGCAGACCGAGCTTGTCCGACAGCCGCCAGTGGTTGGGGAACACGAGGGCACCCGCGACGAGCCGCCAGCCCTCGGGATTCCCCCGCTTGTCCATGACGAAGACGTCCTCAGGAATCGTTCGGGCGATCTCGCCAAGGTGATCGACCGCCGTGGTCCCCGCCGGCGACAGCGGTTCGGTCCGCCGAACGCCGAGCAGACCAACGAGCTCCGACGTGGCCGCGTCGACGTCGTCGAGCGATTGCACCAGATCCCCGTGTGTGGCGAGCAGTTGCCGACGAAGCCGCAACTCGTCCTCGGTGTTCGCGTCTGTCACGAGCCACTCGTCCGGCGACAGGGCTCGGGTCCCGAGTTGGAGCTCGGGAGGGCCCGGCGTGAGCGGAAGCTCGCTCAGCCAGTTGTGATTCGGATCGGGAGCGTCCGTCACGGTCAACCGAATGCTGCGTCGAGGGATCGATCGATGTCGGACCACAGATCCTCGACGTGCTCGCAGCCGACGGAGAAGCGAATCAACCCATCGGGAATTCGCTCCTGACCCGGGATCACCGAGCGCCGCTCCCACGTCGACTCGACACCACCGAGACTCGTCGCATGATTGATCACCGACGATGCACTCACCACCGTCGACGCATCGGCTCCACCCCCGGCGACCTCGAAACTCAGCACGGCGCCAAAACGGTGCATGAACGAGACGGCGTGCTCGTGGGTGGGGTGCGTCGCCAGCCCCGGATAGCGAACGAGCGTGACGCGAGAATCCTCGGCAAGCCGCTCGGCCAGCACCTGGGCATTTGCGCAGCCACGTTCGACCCGGAGTGGCAGCGTCCGAATGCCGCGGACGGTCAAGAACGCGTCGAGTGATCCGATCGTGCCCCCGTCGATGAGTCGGCGATCGAACAGCGTCTGGTGGAGTTTGGTGTTGTCTGGCGCGACGACGAGCACGCCGGCCATCAGATCCGAGTGGCCGCCCAGGAACTTCGTCGCCGAGTGCATGACGACATCGGCACCGAGCGCGAGTGGCCGCTGGACGAGCGGCGTCGCGAAGGTCGAATCGACGGCCAGGACGGTGCCGTCACGACGATCTGCCGCGCAGATCGTGGTGAGGTCCGCGACATCGAGGAGGGGGTTTGCTGGGGTCTCGACCCAGACGAGATCGTGGGTTCGGAGCGCCGTCATCCACCCGACCGTGTCGGCGGGATCGATCCGGGTGACGGTCCACCGCCCTTGCTCTCGACCCGTTTCCGCCAGGGCTTCGACCGCGTGATACGGGTCGGTCGGTATGGCGATCGACGAGCCGACCGCGAGCCCATGGAACAGGCACGCCGCGGCGGCCATGCCAGAGGAGAACGCCAGTCCGGAGCCGCCGTCGAGTCCTCCCACGAGAGACTCGAGCGCGAGTTGGGTTTCCGTGCCTTCGCTCCGCGTGTACACGCGCGTCGCCGGCGGATCATCCGGACCCGGTAGCCGAAAGTTCGACGCAGGGATCGGGGGCACGTTGAGTGGCGCGTCGCGAGCCTCGGGTCGGCCGCCCCGAATCGCCCAGGTGGAGGGATGCATCCTGCGAGTCTGGCATCAGCGATTCGATGAATCACCTCGACGACGGGCCAGCTCGGCGAGGGAGGCGTCGGCGCGGGCTCGCCCTTCGGGATCGTGCAGTCCCGTGAGCAATGCGTCCGCATCCGCCCACGACCCGTCGAGCGCCACCGCAGCGCCAGTGATCGCGTTCACCGACCGTTTCGTCGCGGTGATCGCGAATCGAGGCCGCTCGACGATCGCCTGCGCAAGCTCCGCGACCGCGTCGTCGAGTGCGTCGAGCGCCACGACCCGGTTGACGAACCCCATCGACTTCGCTTCGGCAGCGTCGAAGGGCCGACACGTCATCACCAGCTCCTTGACGATCGCCGGTCCGAGCTCTCGGAGCAGCCGGGGAACCCCTCCCCAAGCCAACGGAATCCCGAGATCGACCTCGGGAATCGAGAAACGAGTGCTCTCAGCGGCGATACGAAGATCGCAGGCGGCGGCAAGCACGATTCCACCCCCGACGCAGTGACCGTGAACTCGAGCAATCGTGACGGCGTCGACGGCTTCGACGGCGTCGGCCATCCGTCTCCCAGCATCTGCAGCGCGACGATCGGTCGATCCCTCTGCGAACGCCGACACGTCGGCCCCGGCGCAGAACGCTCGTCCTCGCCCGCCGATCACGATCACGCGCACGCCCGGGCGAGCATCGAGATCACCGACCCGTTCGGCGATGGCATCGAGGGTCGCCGGGGACAAGGGGTTGAGGCGATCGGGATCGTCGAGCCAGAGATGGGCAATCGGGCCGTCGATTGATGCCTGAAGCTGCGTCGATTCTTCCGTCATGACTCCATACTTAGCGGGTGCTCATCCCTCCGATCGACCTCATGGACGGCGAAGCGGTCCAACTCATCGGCGGCAAGGAGAAGGCGTTGTCGGCCGGCGACCCTCGTCCCCTGGCCCGTTCGTTCGGCCGAGTGGGCGAGATTGCGGTCATCGATCTCGATGCCGCGCTCGGACAGGGATCCAATGCCGAAGTGATCCGGGAGCTTCTTCCGCTGGCGCGGTGCCGGGTCGGCGGCGGCATCCGATCGGTCGACGCGGCCATCGAGTGGTTGGACGCTGGCGCCGAGAAAGTCATTCTCGGCACGGCGGCGACACCCGAGGTGCTCTCGCAGCTTCCCCGTGAACGGGTGATGGTTGCGCTCGACTCCTTCGACGGAGAGATCGTGACCCACGGTTGGACGAAAGGAACCGGTGCTCGGGTCGAGGACAAGCTCGCCGAGCTCCGCAACCTCGCCGGCGGCTTTCTCCTGACCTTCGTCGAACGCGAGGGCCGCATGACCGGCACGGACCCGGAGACGCTCGAGCGATACCTGAAAGCGGCCGGCGACACTCGGGTCACCTTCGCCGGCGGGATCCAATCCGCGGCGGAGATCGGACGAATCCACCAGCTTGGCGCTGACGCCCAAGTGGGGATGGCGCTCTACCGCGGCGACCTCAGTCTCGCCGACTCGCTCGTCGCGTCGCTTCGAAGCGACCGGGCCGACGGACTCTGGCCGACGGTCGTCACGAATCGACGCGGCCAGTCGCTCGGGCTCGCCTACTCGAACGAGGCAAGCCTTACGGCGACGATCGAGACTGGCGAAGCCCACTACTGGTCACGAAGCCGAAACGAGCTGTGGCACAAAGGGGCGACATCGGGCGCCACCCAATCCGTGCATTCCGTTGACCTCGACTGCGACAGCGACACGATCCGGCTCGTGGTCGACCAGGATGGCCGTGGCTTCTGCCACCTCCCCCAGACGACGTGCTTCGGCGATCTCGACGGCTTCGCCGATCTGGAGCGTCGGCTCCACGAACGAGCTGCTCACGCCCCGGAGGGCAGCTACACCAAGCGGCTCTTCGACGATCGCAGCCTGCTCGGAGCGAAGATCCTCGAGGAGGCGCAAGAACTCGTCGAGGCCGAGGACCGCTCCGACGTCGTCCACGAGGCCGCAGACGTCATGTTCTTCGTCATGACCCGTCTCGCTGCAGAGGGCATTCCCCTCGATGACATCGAACGAGAGCTCGATCGGCGAGCGAAGAAGGTCACTCGTCGCGAGTGAGCTCGCGGATGTCCCATTCGCCGACGTCGGTCGCCGCCGGATCTCCATGGTCTTCGATGCACCGTTCGGCGACCGGAGCCGGAAGTCCATGACGGACGCGGTCACGTTCGCTGACGAACAAGCTCGGAGGCAGATGCCGCTCCGATTCGAACGACTTGAGGTAGGCCTCGCCTGCGCCGTCGTGCAAGTAGTCCCAGGCGTTGGAGAACCCGTTGCCCGTGGCGCCGATGATCCCCCGTGCGGCATGAAAGGTGGACTTGTCGTTGCCCATGGCAAGACGTCCGGCGCGTCGAGCTTTGACCTCGAGCCAGAACTCTCGCAGCCAACGACGCATCAACAACCCTCTGCCTTCGCTTGCGTAGCCCCTCATTGTAGATCAGTCGTTCGGGCGGCGGCGGTCGGAGTCGACGTCTTCGAGGGACTCGCCTTCGAGCCAACGTGCACCGGTTCCGAGTGTTGCGGCGGCGTCGTCGGGATTCCAGAGCGCGCACCGCTCGAGCGACAAGCAACCGCAGCCGATGCAGCCGTCGAGGCGATCCCGAAGTGCCTCGAGACGGGCGATCTGTTCGTCGAGACCGGGTCGCCAGGAGCGGGCGATGATCGACCAGTCCTGATGAGTCGGGGTCCGAACTCCCGGGAGTGATTCGAGCGCATCGGCGACCTCGTCCAACGACTTGCCGACCCGCTGCGCCGCCGTGATGAAGGCGATGCGACGAATGGTGTCTCGGGAGAAGCGTCGTTGTCCGCCGGCGGTTCGCCGGGACCGAATCAGGCCGCGGTCGTCGTAGTAGCGGACGGCGGAGGGCGCCAGACCACATCGTTCGGCCACCTCACCGACGGAGATCCATGTTTCGTCTGAAGAATCACTTGACTTCAAGTTCACTTGAAGTTTTACGGTACTCCTCATGAGCAACGAAACCACCTCAGACCGCATTCGTCGCGAGAACCTCGGCGCGCTGGAGGATCTCCCGGTCGACTCGATGCGGATGGCACGGGTCGGTGAGCGTCGAGTGGTCGTGGTCCGAACCGCGACCGGCGTACATGCACTCGACAACGCATGCCCGCACCAGGGATACGGACTCGCCACCGGCCAGCTCGACGGCGAACTCCTCACCTGCCAGTGGCACAACTGGAAGTTCGACGTGTCGACCGGGACCTGCGTCATGGGCGAAGAAGACGTGGCCTGTCACGCCGTCGAGATCGTCGACGGCGAGATCGAAGTCACCGTCGTCGAACCGACCGACGAAGAGATACGTGCGCAGGTGTTCCCCAGCCTCACCAAAGGCGTGGAGGAACACCAGGTCGGCCAGATCGCCCGCGACACGGCACGTCTTCTCGAGGCGGGCGCCGAGCCAGCCGACGTCATGTGGGTCGGGCTCGAGCACGCGTTCCCTCGGGAGCGCTGGGGGCCGGGTCATGGCATGGCGACGGCCGTCGACTGCTTGGCGTTCGCCACTAACACCGACAACGACGACCGGCGGGTGCTCGCCACCGTGCAGGGCCTGACCGCGCTGGCCGAACCGACCCGCGCACGACCAGCGCGGACCCTTCCCCCAGCCGGACCCGGCGAGGGGCTCGGCGCCGCGATCGAACACGAACGACTCGACGATGCGATCGCCGCCGCACGCGGCCTGGCCCGTGGCCCGGTCGACGACGCTCGATCGGCGTTCATCGAAGCCACGAGTCAGCACCACCTCAGCTACGGGCACGGGATGATCTACACCCAGAAGGCCTTCGAGCTGCTCGAACGCACCGGCTGGGAACATGCCGACACGGTGCTCGCCAACCTTGCCGTGTCGATCACGTGGTCGACCCGAGAAGACACGCTCCCCTACATGCGCAAGGCGATGCGAGCGATCGAGGGAGCCGACCTCGATCGGCTTGCTGCCATCGCGCCCGACCCCGAATGGGTCGACACTGCGCTCCCCAACGACCTGCTCGACGCGGCAGATGCGCCGATCGGGCGAGCGCTCGATGCGCTCGCGGCCGGCGCAGGAGTCGAACGACTTCTCGACGCCGTGGTCGACGCCGTGTCGGTCCGCATGCTTCGCCACGACATCGAGCTCGAGGTCGATCCGGACGAGTCGTTCGGCTGGCTCGACATCACGCACGGGTTGACCCTGGCGCGAGCCGCCCGATGGGCGTGGCGCAACGCACCTGGACCGGACACCGTTCGCCAAGCACTTTTCGCCGTGTGGCTCTGCCACGACACGGGCCGAGCCGAACGCGAACGCGGTATCGCTCGAACCGTCGATCAGCGCGGCGGAGCCGAGCTCGCCCGATCGATTCGACTCGGCGACGTCGAAGCGACGCTTGGGGCGATCGCCTCGGATCCTTCTGGCTCGACCGAGACGCTGATCGAATCGGCCCTCGCCGATGGTGCTGGGTCGTTCATCGTGACCGCACATTTGATCAAGCTGACGCAAGCCTGCATTGAGGAGTTCGAACACTCCGGGTCAGTGCTGCCGCTGCTCGCCGCCGGACGATTCCTCGCCGCGCCTCGGGCCGAGCGGTTCGTGGCCAACAACGTGGCCGAGGCGATCGGCTTCGTGCGGACCGGAAAACCGCCCGCCCGGTAGGGTGCGCCGGTGAATCTCCGACTCGCTGGTTTCTCGGTCATGTTGCTCATGACCATGGCGATGTCGACGATCTCGCTGTTCGCCCTGGCAGTCGTCGCGTCAGAGCTCGAGGCGGAGTTTGGCCTCTCCAAGTTCGAGATCGGCCTGCTCGGCGCCGCCAACACCGGAGTCGGAGGGCTCTTCGCCCCGCGAGCGGGACGCTTGTCCGATCGGCTCGGCGGACGGAGATCGATGGGGGTGGTGCTCGCTGGCTCGGGACTCTCCACCGCATTGATGGCGGCGGCGCCGAGCTACGGCTGGCTGCTCGCGGCCAACATCGTGGCGGGCATCCCACAGGGGTGGGGCAATCCGGCCACCAACAAAGCCATCAGCCGGGGCGTCTCCGCATCTCAGCGCGGCACCTTGACGGGCATCAAGCAGTCCGGCGTCCAGCTCGCGGTGTTCCTCGCCGGGGTCGTCATGCCGCCGGTGACCGCTTCAGCCGGCTGGCGCGCAGGGCTCTGGGTGGCGGCCGGGCTGTCCGTGGCCGCGTTGTTCGGATTGCGGTTCGTTCCCGAACTCGACGACGAGCAGCTGGGCGAGACGCGCAACACGACGCCCACCGACGTTGACCCCGACCGCTCGCCGCTTCGGCCCTTCGTTTACCAGATTGCGATCTACGGATTCCTGCTCGGTTTCGTCGGCGGCGGGCTGGGCCGGTTTCTCCCGCTCTTCGCCGAAGAAGCGGTCGCCTTCACCGCTGCGGGGGCGGGTCTCGTCTTCGGCCTGCAGGGGCTCGTCGCCATCCCCATGCGGATCAGCACCGGCATGGCGCTCGATCGGGGCCTGTCGGTCCGGACGACGCTCACCACGATGGGCCTCGTCGGTGGCGTCTCCGTACTACTGATCCTCTCCGCAGCGAGCGTCGGCCAGTGGATGATGTGGGTGGGCACGGTGCTCGCAGGCCTGACCCTCGGCGCCTGGAACACCGCCGCCAACCTCTCGATGATCCGAGAGGGCGCCAGTGCCGGACGTGCGAGCGGCATGTTGATGTTCGGCTTCTTGCTCGGCCTGACCGTCGGCGGCCCGACGATCGGGTGGTCGATCGACACCTTTGGGTACACCCCAGGCTGGATCGCGTCGGCCGTCATGGCGTGGCTCGGCGCCGCAGTGGTCGCCCGTCGCATCGATACCCTCGACCCATGAACCAACCGGCGCCCCGAGGACGAACCCGCAACGTGTTCGTGCGCCGTGTCGGGCCCGATGCCGACCGACGTCGCCCCGACGACTTGATCGTCGAAGAGCCGCTGTCGATCCAGCTCGACGGCACGCTGGTTGCGACCACGATGCGGACCCCCGGCAACGACTACGAACTCGCAGTCGGCTTCCTTCACGCCGAGGGCATGTTGGACGGCGCAACAGTGCACGGTGTTCGCTACTGCGCCGACGGCTCGGCGCTCGAATCGCAGTTCAACGTCGTGACTGTCGAGACGGGCGGAACGGCCGCCGAGCCGACTCCCCGTCTGGGTTCGACGTCGTCGTCATGCGGCCTGTGCGGAAGCGAAGCCATCGAGACGCTGACCGACCGCCTCGCACCGATCAACGACGACCCGATCGACCCGATGCTGCTGATCGAGGTGTCCGAAGCGGTGCGGGCCAAGCAGGACCTCTTCGCGAAAACCGGCGCCGTCCATGCGGCTGCTGCGTTCGATGTGAGCGGCGCAATCCTGTCGATCCGCGAAGACATCGGTCGCCACAACGCCGTCGACAAGGTCGTCGGGCGCATGGTTTTGGACGGCGAGATGCCCGCCGCCGGACTTGGCCTGTATGTGTCGGGCCGGGCGAGCTTCGAGATGGTGCAGAAGGCGTGGGCGGCGGGCTTCGGCACCGTGGTGTCGGTGAGCGCACCGAGCGCGTTGGCCGTCGACACCGCCCACGCCGGCGGCATCCATCTCGCCGGCTTCATCCGCAACGACGAGATCAACCTCTACTGAGTCACTTCGGGGTCAGACACCAACGTGACCACCAGTCACTTCGGGGTCAGACACCAACGTGACCAGTCGGGCCTCGGCGACGTCGTACAAGCGCGCCAACGCCGCGTCGGCCTCCAGGGCTCGACGGGCTCGCCGCAAGGCCACGGAGACCGAGTTGGATGTCGGATACCCAAAACGTTGCTGAAGTTCTCGCGAAGTGGCTCCTGCCCGGTCGCGACCAAGCAGCAACGCCACTCGTTGTTCGGGTCGCGACCGCGCAGCAGCCATGACCGCCTCGACGGGCAGACCCGTGGCCGAGGCCACCGCGGCAATGACTTCCTCCAGCCCTGGAACAGCCAGGATGGGTCTCAGCCTCGTGCTGACGACCCCGGTCTGAAGCCACGATGGTGCGCGAACCCGACCTTCGAGCGCGTCGAAGCTCGACCACGGGAACCCGGGCCGGATCACCCCGTCATCGAACGGATTGGCATGGATGTACTGCACGATTCGGTCCTGATGATCCCAGTCCTCGACCAGAACCGAATGAAACCGCCCCCGGAACACCGGTCCGTCTCGTTCCCAACGCACGTTGGTGCTTCGGGTATAGCGCTCAGACAACGACTTCATCATCTCGCTGAGACCGCCTCGAATCGAGTGAAGCAACAGGTGGTAGTGATTGTTCATCAGACAGAAGGCATGCACCTCCATGCCCGACGTCGTGGAGCTCTCTCCGAGGAGCCGGAGAAAGCGAAGTCGGTCGAGGTCGTCGACGAAAATGTCACGTCGATCGACTCCCCGGTTCATCACGTGATGCCACGCCCCGGCAGCATCGATTCGCGGCGGACGCATGAGTTCGAGTGTCTTTCTTGCCGGAGGACGGCAACCAACGAGGGCGGCGGTCGAACCGCTGCGATATCCCACCATCGCGCGAGGCTGTGACACCGACCTCGAAGTGACTGGCGGTCACGTTGGTGTCTGACCCCGAAGTGACTGGTCGTAGGCTCGGGGAATGACTGAAGTTCGGCCCTCTGAGGGCCTTGGCGTTGTCCATCTGTTCTGCAAGCCGAATGCCGCGTTCGATCGAAACGCGGCGATCGCCGCGGTCGAAGCTGCAGTTGCCGGTGATGCCCAGGTCGTGACCATCTCGATGCTGGGGCACAAGGCTGACGTGGCGTTCATGGCGCTTCATCCGGACTGGTGGGCGCTACGGCGGTTCCAGTCGGCGATCCAGGCGGCGGGGCTCGACGTCGTCGATTCGTTTGTATCGCTGACCGAGATCAGCGAATACGCCGCGGGAGTCCCCGAGGAGATGCGCAACATGCGCCTGTACCCCGAGCTCGCCGAAGTCGGCGACGACAAGCCGGCGTGGTGCTTCTATCCGATGTCGAAGAAGCGCAGGCCCGAAGGCAACTGGTTCACGCTGCCCTTCGACGATCGCAAGAACCTCATGTACGAGCACGGCGCATCCGGCCGCAAATTCAAGGGCCGTATCCTCCAGGTGATCACGGGCTCGACCGGCGTCGACGACTGGGAATGGGGAGTCACGCTGTTCGGTCAGCATCCCGACGACCTCAAAGAGGTCGTCTACACGATGCGCTTCGACGAGGCCTCAGCCATCTACGCCGAGTTCGGGGCGTTCTACACCGGCATCGTTGCCGAACCTGGGGTCGCCCTCGACGCCCTCGCCGCCTGACTGAGGATCTGTGGACGCGGAGCCCCCCATAGCGAGGCTGGGCGTCCACAGACGCGAGGGGACTACGCTCCTCCCATGGGTGACACGCTTGATCGACTGACCGAAGAAACGGCGGAACTGCTGCAGCAGATGATCCGCAACGAGTGCGTCAACGACGGCACACCCGACTCCGGCCACGAGTACCGCAACGCACGGCTGCTCCGCGACGAACTCGAGGGCACGGGCGCCGAGATCGAGATGTTCGAACCCCATCCCGGTCGCGAGTCGATCGTGGCTCGGCGCCGCGGCACCGATCCCGATGCACCAACCCTCATGTTGATGGGCCACACCGACGTGGTCCCAGTGTCACCCGAAGGCTGGAAGGTCGACCCGTTCGGCGGGGACCGGATCGGCGACGAGATCTGGGGCCGAGGTGCAGTCGACATGCTCAACGTCACGTCCTCGATGGCCGTCGCGTTCCGCCACATCGCCAAGGCCGACATCCCCCACGCCGGCGACATCGTCTACTTCGGGGTAGCCGATGAAGAGGCCGGCGGTCCGCTCGGCGCGAAGGTGCTCGTCGAGGAGCAGTGGGACGCGCTGCAGTGCGACTACGTCCTCACCGAATACGGCGGCACGCCGCTCGTACAGAACGACGGTTCGCTGAAGGTTCTGCTGACCACGGCAGAGAAGGGCACGGGCGCGCAGATGATCATCGTGCACGGCGAACCCGGTCACGGCTCGATGCCGTGGGGCACCGACAACGCGATCATGAAAGCGGCCGCGATTGTCCGACGCATCGAGGCGTACAACCCCGGCGCGAAGATCGACACGCTGTTCGAGAGCCGAATCAAAGCCCAAAACTTCGATCCCGACACCGAAGCGCGCCTCCTCGATCCCGGACGAATCGACGAGGCGCTCACCGAGCTCGAACCCGGCTTGGCCCGCAACCTGCACTCGTGCTGCCACACGAGCTTCTCGCCGAACCTGATCGAAGGCGGCACGAAGATCAACACGATCCCCGACAAGGTCGTGCTGGGTGTCGACATTCGAACCTTGCCGGGCGAAACCAACGCGGACATCGTCGCGCACCTGACCGAAGCGATCGGCCCAGAACTGATGGCCTCCGTCGAGCTGAAGCGCTACTTCGAGGACGAGAACATCTCGACCGAGTCGTCGACCGACACGCCGCTGTGGTCGGCGCTCGTCGACTCGATCCACATGACCTATCCGGGCGCCACCGTGCTGCCGTCGATGGTGACCGGCGGCACCGACGCCCGCTTCTTCCGTCGCAAGGGCATCCCGTCCTATGGCGCGGGGCTGCTCAGCAAGGACATCAGCCTCGGCGAGTTCATGAGCCGATTCCACGGCCACAACGAGCGGATCGACATCGAATCGCTGCGTCTCACCACCAAGCTGTGGCTCGACGTCGTCGACCGACTCTGGGCCTGACCCTGCGTTAAACACTTCCGTCTACGTGACGGTTTTCGCACCGATTTTGAACGTTGTGTTGCCGGGCTTTGTCACCTCCCCTTCCCCAAAGTAGGAAGGTTCGCGAAATTCCCGAGGAGGAGGGGTCCCCCCAACATGACCATCTACAAGCGCCTATTGGCCTTGCTCGCCGTACTTGCGCTGCTCGCAGCCGCCTGTGGCAGCGACGGCGACAGCGAGACGACAACCGACGAGGCCGACAGCGCCGAAGCCGAAACGACCGACGAGGGCGACTCCTCAGAAGACGACGGTGCGATGGAGGAGGCCTCCGACGTGAAGGCCGCCTTCGTCATGGTTGCCCCGATCGGCGATGCCGGCTGGAACTTCATGCACAACGAAGGTCGCCTGGGCGCCGAAGCGGCGACCGGCGTGGAGACCGCGTTCGTCGACAGCATCCCCGAGGGGGGCGCCGAGTTCGACAACGCCGTGCAGAACTTCATCGACCAGGGCTACAACGTGATCATCACGACGTCGTTCGGCTACATGGACGCGACCGAGACGTTTGCCGCCGCGAACCCCGACGTTCGCTTCGAGCACGTGTCGGGCTTCAAGATGAACGACACCAACTTCGGCAACACCTTCGGCCGCATGTACCAGCCCCGCTACATCGCGGGCATGGCAGCAGGCGCCGCGACCGAGTCGAACAAGATCGGCTACGTCGCCGCCTTCCCGATCCCCGAGGTCATCCGCGGCATCAACGCCTTCGCCCTCGGCGTCGCCGCCACCAACCCCGACGCCGTCGTCGAGGTCAGCTGGACCAGCACCTGGTTCGATCCCGGTGTCGAAGGCAACTCCGCGCAGGCCCTCATCGATGCGGGCGCCGACGTGCTCACGATGCACCAGGACTCGACGGCGACCGGCCAGGCCATCACCGAAGCGGGTGGAACGTTCATCGGCTACCACAGCGACATGAGCGCTCAGGTCGACTCGTACCTCACCGCTCCGGTGTGGAACTGGACGCAGCGCTACGCCGACATCATCGAAGAGGCCAAGGCTGGCGAGTTCATGCCGCAGGCGTGGTGGGGCGGCATGGCCGACGGCGTCGTGGACATCGACATTCCGTCGAGCTCCCCCGTCGCGGACGACATGCAGGCCGTCAAGGACTCGATCCTCGCTGGAGACTTCGACGTCTTCGACCAGGGCACGATCTCCGACCAGGACGGCACCGTCATCATCGACGAGGGTGTCGTGCAGGTCGAGCTCACGGATCCCTTTGCGCCTGACGTGGTCGTCGCAGGCCCCGGTGACGAACTCCACGACGGCGTGCTCGCAACGATGAGCTTCTTCGTCGAGAACGTCGTGGGCTCCCCCACCGGCTGAGCTGTCCTTTCCCGCAGGCTCGCCGAGCCTCATGCTCGCAAGATCCCGGGTGGCTCGCCACCCGGGATCTTCTCATTTTGGCGACGCCCGATTGGGCGGGTCTCGCACCCACGAGAAAGGCTGCTAGCGCCATGTCCGACACGCCCGCAGTCGAGCTGGATTCGATCTGGAAACGCTTCCCCGGAGTGACGGCGAACGCTGGCGCGACGTTGCGCGTCCGACCTGGAAGCGTGCACGCCGTGCTCGGTGAGAACGGTGCCGGCAAGACCACGCTGATGAACGTTCTCGCCGGGGTCTATCGGCCCGACGAGGGCCGCGTCCTCATCGACGGAACCGAACAGCACTTCTCGAAGCCCGCCGACGCCATTGCGGCAGGCGTCGCCATGGTCCACCAGGAATTCCGACTCATTCCGACCTTCACAGTCGCCGAGAACGTCGCCCTCGCAGAGTCGCCGACGCTCATCAACACGAGCCGTCTCGAGACCGAGGTCGCCAAGCTCGCCGACCGCTTCGGCCTGGCGACCGAGCCGGACAAGGAGGTCTGGCAGCTCTCCATGGGCGAACGCCAGCGGGTCGAGATCCTGAAGGCGCTCTGGCGTGACGCTCGGGTCCTCATTCTCGACGAGCCGACCGCAGTCCTCACCCCGGCGGAGGCCGACGAGCTCGGCAGGATCACCGCCGCGATGGCCGACGATGGTCGGGCCATCATCTTCATCTCGCACAAGCTCGACGAGGTGACCTCGTTCTGCGACGACGCGACGGTCCTGAGACACGGTGCCACGGTCGCCGGCGACATTCCGGTTTCGACGCTCGACGCGACGCGACTCGCCGAGCTCATGGTGGGCGAAGCCACCGCCGTGTCCCAACGGCGGACCCGCACGACTCCGGTGGCCGATCGAGTCGTCCTCGACGTCGCAGAGCTCTCCGTCGTCGATGTCCATGGGCGTGCCGTCGTCGATGGTGTGGACCTGACGGTGCGGGCTGGCGAGATCGTTGGCGTTGCGGGCGTTGCCGGTAACGGTCAGCGGCCGCTTGCCGATGCGATCGCCGGTCTCCGGCCGACCCAACACGGCACGATTCGGCTGCGCGGCGAGTCGCTCGACGGGCGTTCCCCTCGGGCTCGGAACGACGCCGGCCTCGCCTACGTTCCAGAGGATCGCATCGGCGTCGGACTCGCACCGCGAATGAACGTCATCGAGAACGCCATGATGCGGGCGTATCGCGCCCTGTCGAAGGGCCCATTCATCGACCGTCGTGCGGCCACACGACACGCCGACGACCTCGTCGAGCGTTACCGGGTCAAGGTCGCCAAGCTCCAGAATCCGATGGCCGGCCTGTCGGGAGGCAATCTGCAACGCCTTCTCGTCGGTCGCGAACTCGACGTCTCCCCCGCCGTCGTCATCGCTGCACAACCCACCCGGGGCCTCGACGTTCAGGGCGTCGCCGCAATCCAACAGATCCTTCTCGAGCAGGCGGCCAGCGATGCCGGGATTCTGCTGATCAGCGAGGACCTCGAAGAGCTCTTCGCCCTCAGCGATCGCATCCTCGTGATGCACGAAGGATCCATCGCCGGCGTCTTTGACCCCGACACTGCCTCACGAGCGGACGTCGGTGCGGCGATGGCGGGATCTCGAACGGCCGCCACGTGAACGGACTCCGCCTCATCCGTCGCGAACAACCGCTCCGAGGCGGACAGACTCGCGCGTTCGCCGTCGGCCTGGTCCTCGCGCTCATCGCCGGCGCGATCCTTCTGTCGATTGCCGACCATTCGCCCATCGACGTCTACCGCCAGATGTTCGACTCGGCGCTTGGGTCACGACGCGGCCTGTCGGCCACATTGACCCGAGCCGTGCCGCTCGGCCTCGCCGGTCTCGCCGTCGCCGTTGCCGGATCGATGGGCATGTGGAACATCGGCGCCGAGGGCCAGATCATTGCGGGCGCCATCGGCGGGGCCTGGGTCGCTCGCCTCGCACCCGATCTGGCCGGACCCGCCTTGATCCCGATGATGCTCCTCGGTGCGGTCGCCGGTGGGGCCGTCCTGGCGCTCGGACCCGCGCTCGCCCGCGCCCACCTCGGCGTGAACGAGATCATCACCACCCTGATGCTCAACGAGGTGGCGATCCGCATCGTTCGGTACCTCGTGAACGGGCCGTGGAAGGATCCCGAGGGCAACAACTTTCCGGTCGCTCCCGAGCTGCCCGAACAATCGGCCTTGCCGGTGTTGTTCGAGCGGGCCAACGTCGGAGTTCTCCTCGCCGCGGTCGTCGTGATCGGCTTCGGCATCTGGTCGTCACGCTCCGCGTGGGGCTACGAACTCCGGATCGCCGGATCTTCGGCACGGTCGGCGGAGTATGTCGGAATCTCGCTTCGCCGCAAGGTGCTCACCGTGTTGGTGCTCTCCGGCGCGATCGCTGGTCTGGCAGGCGGGATCGAGCTGACCGGCTCGTCTTCGAGGATCGTCGAGGGCGTGGCCAACGGGTATGGGTTTGCCGGAATCATCGTCGCCGCTCTCGCGCTGATGCGACCCGCGGGTGTTGCGGCCGTTGCGCTCGCGTTTGGGGCGGTCCAGATCGGCGGCGAGGCGATCCAGACCCAGGGCGTTCCCTCGGCCATCGCCAACATCATCCAAGCGCTCATTCTCTTCGGCGCACTCGCCGCAGCGGTCTTCTCGGAGTATCGCCTTGGTCGAACTGCGGAGACGGTGGCATGACCGAAGAGACCCTGCTCGGACTCATCGTGTCGATCATCGAATTCGGCACACTCCTCTACCTTGCGGCGCTCGGGGAAACGATCGCCGAGCGCGCCGGCGTGCTCAATCTCGGAGTCGAGGGAATGATGGCGATGGGTGCGATGTCGGCGTTCTGGGTCGGCGTCGAAACCGGAAGTCCTTGGGCGGCACTGTTGTTCGCCGCGCTCGTCGGTCTGGGACTGGCACTCGTTCACGGAATCGTGTCGGTGGTGCTGGGGGCCGACCAGGTGGTGAGCGGACTTGCCTTGACGATCCTCGGGCTGGGGCTCGCCGCCTTCTTGGGCAAGGACCTCGTCATCGAGCGGCCTCGCGCCATCTTCGACCCGGTCGATCTGGGCCCTCTCCGTGATGTTCCGTGGCTCGGTGAAACGATCTTCTCGATGACTGCGCCGAGCTGGCTGGCACTGTTTCTTGGCGCGCTCACGTGGTTTGTGCTGACACGGACGCGTGCGGGGCTGGCGGTGCGCGCCGTCGGCGAGAGTGCGCAGACCGCCGACGCTGCCGGCGTCGGGGTCGTCCGAACACGACTCATCGCCGTCGCAATCGGGGGTGCGCTCGCTGGCGCCTCCGGCGCCTATCTGTCGCTCGCGTTGGCTCCGGGATGGAGCGAGGGCAGCACGGCAGGGCGCGGCTGGATCGCCGTGGCACTGGTCATCTTCGGTGCGTGGAGGCCCGGACGGGTGCTGCTCGGCAGTGTCCTGTTCGGTGGGCTCATCGCCCTCGAGCCCCGATTGCAGACATTCGGCGTCGAGATCAGTCCGATTCTGCTCAGCATGTTGCCGTACGTGTTGACGATCGGCGTGCTCGTCCTACTGTCGATCAGATCCCGAAATCGGCCGAGCGCAGCACCTGCCAACATCGGCATCGCCTATCGCCGAGAAGAACGCTGATCAGAGCAGTCCGAGCTCTTCTGCGCGAGCAACGATGCTCTCTCGACCTCGAACGCCGAGCTTGTGTCGAATCGATGTGAGGTGCGTCTTCACGGTGTTCTCGGAGACGTGGAGCTGCGCGGCGAGCTCTCGACGGGTGAGACCATGGGGAAGCAGCGTGAGCACGCCGAGCTCACGATCGGTGAGTTCGCGTGCACCGATCGGCAGCTCGGTCGCGTCTCGGGCCACGAATCGGATCTCGTTCTCCACGCGCCGAATGCGGCCGCCGAGGTCGGTCGTTGCGAGTCCGTCGATACGGTGCTTCGCCTCACGAAGCGCACGCCGCGCCTCGTCCTGTCGGCCAAGTTGATGGTGGAGCCGAGCGGACTCGAGCGAGATCAGCGCCTCCGCCAGGGGTTCGGGCCGAATCGCCGCCAATCGTCTCGCGTGGCCGAGGGCCGCGTCGGCATCCGCAGGCCGGCCCGTCAGCCGACCAACGATCGCGAGCGCGACGTGGGCGAGGATCGGCTGGTGGTGCCGTTCCCCTTCGGGGCCCGAAAGAACGAGCGCCTGGTCAGCGAAGGCCTCAGCGTCGACCAGTTCTCCGGCTTCTGCGGCGACCACGGCGAGATACTGATAGCAAAAGCCGACTTCGAGAGTCATGCCGTTGTCGATCGCGATCCCCGCAGCCTGATCGAGTGAGTCACGCGCCGCCTCGTGATCGCCCCTCCAGAACTGTGCCGCGCCGAGGACCGACGAGGCCGCGCCGTGGCCGGCATCCGCGCGCAGGAAGATCGCCGATGATTGGTCGACCGGAAGGGCCGCTGCAGCAGCCGTGCCACGAGACGCCTCCGTCAACATCGACTGGATGTCTCCGGCGTGACGAGCCTGGTGGGCGCGGATCGTCGGCACGTGAACGTCGAGCGCAGCCGCTTCGATCGGAAGCGTTGCCGCCGCTCGGGCGACCTCGATCCATCGGTCGACCTCGACGGCGCGCCGCTGATTGAGCATCGCCCAGGCCATCAGGAGCCCGACTTCGGTCGACACGCCATCCATGCGCTCGAGCCCCTCCGCCCAGGAACGGATCGTGCCAAAGTGACCCGCATTGGAGAACGTCACCGAGTTCTCCATGACGAGCTCGCGTGCCCGGTCGGCGTCGCCTGCCACGATCGCATGGTTGATCGCGGAGTCCGCATCACCGCGGTTGGCGTACCACTGCGATGCCCGTCGATGCAGGTCGCCCACCATGTCGGGGTGCTCTTCGAGGAGGATCGACCGCAGGTGTTCGGCAAACAAGGGGTGATAGCGAAAGACCGTCGCTGCATCGTCGAGTGCAGACGTGAACACGCTCGATGCCACGAGATTCCGGAGGACGCGAAGGCTGCCGATCTCGCCGGTCACGGCATCGCAAAGATCGGGAATCAAGGTCGACACGATGCTGGTCGCGAGAAGAAACGCCCGGACGTCGTCGTCGAGATCCTCCAGGGCCTCAGTCGCGAGGTATTCGGCGAGGTGGCGGGTGTCGCCAGTGAAGCGTGCGAGTTCGGTGTCAACGTCGGGGTGACCACGCAACGCCAGGCCCGCAAGTGTGCAGCCGACGGGCCAGCCCTCAGTTCGCTGCGAGACGGCACGAACCTGAGCGTCCGTGAGCTCGGAGAGGTCGAAGACGCTCGCCAACAGCTCGGCGGTTTCCTCGGCGTCGAACGCGAGCTCGCGAGTCCGAGCCTCGGACAGACGCCGTTCGCTTCGGAGGCGACCGACCGGAAGTTCGAGGTCGTGCCGAGACACGGCCACGATCCGGAGTCCGGTGATGTCGTTTCGGAGCCAGTCGGTGAGCGTGTCGTGAATCTCGGAGTCGCCGATGACGTGAAGGTCGTCGAGCACGAGACAGAGCGGTTTCTCCGCCTGCTCGACCAATGCTCGGAGGTGAAGTGTGGCCGCGGCGACCGCGGTCGGCCCATCGGACAGAAGGTCATACACTGCGCCGATTCCGGCGACGCCCGCCGTCGAGAAGGCCGCCGCAACGTAGGTCCAGAAACGGACGGGTTCGTCATCGGCCGACTCGAGGCCGACCCACGCGGTTGCACCGGGCATCCGATCGGTCAGCTGCGCCGCGACCGTGGTCTTTCCGTATCCCGGAGGCGCAACGATTGCGGTGAGGGTTGCGTCTGCGTCGAGCAGCGTGTCGAGCGCCCCGCGACGAATGACGGTTTCGGCAACTTTCGGCGGCTGCAGTTTGGCCCACAGAAGCGGAATCGGTGGCTGCTCACTCACGTCGACCATCGTGGCCGTTTCGCCGTCGATACGGCATCACCCTCACCGGGATTTCACCCGAGCGACTCAGGCGGCGGAGGGTGAACCCGCGGGCGCAGGCTTTGCTCGACCGCGGCTCTCATCGAATCGATACGTCGGGTTTCCGGTTCGGCGGCCGTCGATCTTGGCCGAGTACATGGCGGTGTCGGCTCGACGGAGCATGCCGTGGATGTCGTCGCCCGCATACATGGCCACACCAATACTCGCGCCCGTGCGCACAACGGCACGTCCGACGTCGACCGGCTGGGTAATGGTCGCGATGATGCGCTTCGCGAGCGCCTCGAGACCCGCTCGATCGCGGTCCTGGGACACGACGACGAACTCGTCACCGCCGAGGCGGGCCACAAAGCCGGTGCCGGAGACGAGCGGCGCGAGCCGGTCCGCCATGGTCTGAAGCACGACGTCGCCCGCTTCGTGTCCGTAGGTGTCGTTGATGCCCTTGAACCCGTCCAGATCGAGGAACAGTGTGGCCACGCCCGGCCGCGGCGTTTCGAGACTCTCCATCAGATAGGAGCGGTTGGGGAGTCCCGTCAACATGTCGTGGTTGGCACGATGATCGAGCTCAGCAGACCACTGTTCGAGCGCCACGTGGATGTGGATGTTCTCGATCGAGGCGAGCGTGTGCTGCATGAGGGTGCGCAGCGAGTCGATTGCGACGGCATCGGGGGCGATCGGCGAGAACGAGAACCCGCGCATCGCCACCAACTGCTCGTCGCCGGCACGGCCGACGAGCACGACCTGGCTCACGTAACCGAGATGGTGCAGCCGTTGGAGATCGGTCCGTTCGGTCTCTCCAACTCCGGCGTGAGCGACACCGCCCTGGTCGAGTGCCGCTCCGATCAGCGGATCGTCCTCGGGCTCCAGCGACCGGGGACTGCCGGCGCTGTGGACCAGACGCCACGTGTCGCCACGAAGCTCGGACACGTCCGCCCGGTCGAAGCCGAGACGAACAGCGGCGGTCAAGGCCGCATCGAGGACTGCGGCCGGCGTTCGACCACGGCTCATCGCGTGCACGGCGTGACTGATTCCGCTCAGGTGATGTTTGTGTTCGTCGGCGACTGATCGAGCCCGGTCTGCGTCTGCGAGACGACGACGGAACTGCGTCGACATGATCGACACCGGCACGGCGACACCGACGACGGCGGCGAGCTGCTGCAGGGCGATGTTGATGACGTCTCCGCTCGGCGAACCGTCGGAGTTTCCGTTCAGCACGATCACGAGATACACGAGACTGAGACCCGACCACGCGCCGATCGCGCCGCGCATGCCGTATTCGGCGGCGGCATCGAGCACGGGCACGAGGAGCAGCATCCATGCGAGCGGTGTGCTCTGGGCGTCCACGAGGGAGATCGCCCCCAACGCCAGCACGGCGTCGACGCCGATCTGCAGCACTGCGGGCCACTGACGCCCGGCGGTCGGATCCTCGAGAAAGGCGAAGACGGCGTTCCAGACGAGGTTCATTCCGGCAATGAGCCCGAAGCCGAGGACGGCGTCGGAACCGAGGACGGCGCCGTCCTCGGCAGTCGGACTGAAGATCAAGAAGAGCAGCACGGCGCTCAGCAGGGCGCGCTGCGGCCGAAGTGCACGGTCCAATCGCAGCGTGCCGATGCCGCGCTCGACGGTGCCTACACGCCCGCGTGCGCCTCGCTCTCTCATGCAATGGTCGTCGGACCGTGCACGAGGCGCCTTGATGCACAGATCAGCATTTGGCCCGACGGGGGTACGAATTGAGAAGAACGGCCCAACCGTCGGGATGGTTCACATGGCCCGAATGGCTGTAGCGCTGAGCGGTTTCGGCCGACAAAGAACACATGTCAGTGCAAGGTCTCCGTGCGGAGCGAGAACAGCGCCGCCGGGCCCGGCGACGCCGCTCGGTTCTGCTCGCGCTCGCCGGAGCGGCGACCTTGATTTTCCTCACGATTGGCGTGTTCTCCGTCGCGATCGAGTCTCGGGAGATCGCCGAACGATCCAACCGAGTCCATGCGCTCGATGAGCTCCTTCGATCGGCGACGATTCTGCGAACTCAGCTCGGATTCGAGCTCGTGCTGCGCGATCTCGACCAGTTCTCTTCGATCGACACTTCGGTTGCCCAAGCAGCTGCGGCCGTCGATGTCCGCGACGCGTTTGCCGACCTCGAACGCACCAACGAAGCGATCGTGCGCGAGCACGGCGGCCTGAACGACGCAACCGATGTCGCCGTGCAGACCTTCATCGGCCTCGCCGGTGACTTCTCCGACCCTTCGTTCGTGACCGACGGAACATCGTCGAGGCAGCTCAACGAGAGTTTCGGGCGTGCGAAGGACCTCGTCGAAAACGAACGTAACCAGGCCATCGCCGACGTGAAGGAGGCCGACGGCCGACTCGAAACACTGAGCACACTGGTGAGCTTCTTGACGGCATTCGTCATCCCGACCTTCGCGATCGGCCTGTTCCGGCTGCTCTCGCTTCCCGAACGTGAAGTGCTCGAAGCCGAAGCCCGACTGACCAAGAGCACCGTGGTCGACGCGTTGCGCCAAGAATTGCTGCTCGGACGACTCCAGTCCCTCGAGGATCGGGTCACCCGCGGGGAGACGCTCCATCCCCAGTTGATCGTCCGCGATCTCACCGACATCCGCCGACTGCTTCTCACTCTCGAGCGATCGCAACGGTGCCACTTCGAACACGTCGACCTCGGTGAAGCGCTTGAACCGCTTGCGACCGATCAGGTGGACATCGCCCTCGGACTGCTTCCGCGGGTCTACGTCACCTCCCACGACGCCGGGGTTTGGAGTGACAAAGACGTCCTGTTGATGCTGATCGAGGCCTTGATTGCCGACTGCCGCCAGCGCGGCGCAGAACTGGTCCGCTGCGAAGTTGCGAACGATGCGACAGACGAGCGTCCGGTCGCGGAAGAACGCGTACGAATCGTGGTCACGCACGACGGCTCACTTCGTACCTCGTCGGAGTTGACGGTCATCGAATCACAATCGACCGTCGCCGATCGGTTGGCGCTGCTCGGCGGAGCCGACACGGAGCTCGCGATTGCCCGACACCTCACCGAGGATCTCCAGGGCACGATGTCGATCCGGGAAACCGCCGATGGGCTTCAAGCGATCGTGCTGGCGCTTCCGGCCTCGGCGGCTCCGAAGCGGGTTCGACGGCGCGGGCTGATCGGCATCGGTGGGCGACGGTGAGAACGCGCCGCCTCGTCTTTCGTCGTCGGCCGGTCGTCGGCGCACTGTCGATCCTCGCCGGGCTGATCCTCGTGATCAGTCCCGCGTTGTCCGCGCCGCCGTCGGGCGCCGTCGGTGTTTGGCACTTCGACGAAGGCTCCGGTCTCGTCGCAGCAGATTCCTCCGGGAACGGTTTCGACGGCGCGATCAGCGGCCCGGAATATGCCCCGGGCCTCTCCCAGACCGGGCTCGACTTTCGGGGTGGCACCAACGAACGGGTGATCATCGACGACGCGATTGGCGGTGAGCTCGACCCGGGAAACGGTGACCTGACCCTGAGCCTGTGGATGCGCACGTCGGGTTCTCCCTCCGCTGGTCCTCCGGCTGAATCGTGGGAGCTCGTGGAGAAGCGTGACGTCGGCGGAGACGGCTATGAGCTGTACCTCTGGAACAACCTCGGTGGAGCGACGCTGTCGTGGCAGCTGTGGGATGAAGGCTCACCGTGGAACGTCAGCGTCGCTGCTCCGAACGACGGCGGGTGGCACCACATCGCTGGCGTCGTCGATGGACCAGACATCACGCTCTACGTCGACGGGTCACCGGTCGGCACGACCACAACCGCCCGAGTCGACGTCGATCCCGCCGCGGATCTGGTGCTCGGGTCGGATTCGACCGGCGCAGCCTGGTCGGACTACGAGGGCGACCTCGATGAGCTGCGGATCTACCCCCGAGCTCTGACGCCGGAGGAGATCGGCGATCTTGCGACGGCGACGGCGATCGTGAACTCGACCGCAGACGCGGACGATCTCCTCGCCGGCGACGGTGTGTGTGACACCGGCGCAACGATCGTGGGCGGAGACCGCGAGTGCACTCTCCGGGCTGCCCTCTCCGAGGCCAATGCCTCAGCACTCGTCGACGCGATCAACTTCGACATTCCCACCTCGGACGCAGGGCACGATCCGGTCGCTGGCGTTTGGACCTTCGCACCGGCGAGCGTCTACCCGGCGATCTCCGAAGCTGTCGTCATCGACGGCCACACCCAGTCTGGAGCGACGCCGCCGACGGTCGCCTGGCCCGCACCGATGGATGGGTCCATCTCGCTCGAGATCCTCGGTGGTCTTGGCGGAAACACGGCGCCGATCGGGCTGCACCTGAGCGCGAGCGCCGTGGGTACCGAGATTCGGGGCGTGGCGATTGGCGGCTTCTCCGGTCACGGTGTCGTCGTCGATGCCGACGATGCCGTCGTAACCCATGTGCATTCGGGTGTCCGAGCCGACGGCACGACACCTGCCGCCAATGGTGTCGGTATCACGGTGCGCGCCGGTGGGGCACGCATCGGTGGACCTACGGCTGCGGATCGTGTCGTCGTCAGCGGAAATCTCCTCGCCGGCATCGAATTACCGTCCGCCCGAGCCAGCAACGTCATCGACGGAACGTTCGTCGGCCTGGCGAAGGACGGCGTCACCGTTGTCCCGAACGGCGATCACGGCATCGAGATCTCGGACACCGAGACCGCGGCCATCGGCGTAGTCGGCAACACGATCGCCGGTCACGCCGCCGGAGAGGTCACCCTCATCAGCGCCCGGGGGGCCCGCATCGAAAACAATCTGATCGGCGTCGCCCACGACGGCACGGCCCTCGGGGGGAACGACGGTATCCAGATCACGAACTCGTCCACGTCGAGTGTCGTCACCGGCAACACCATTGCCTCCCTGGCCGGAGCCGGGGTGACGATCACCTCCGCCTCCTCTGTCGACAACGCCGTGGTCAGCAACTCCATCCACGGCAACGGCGGATTGGGGATCGACATCGATGCGATTGGGCCACTCCCCAACGATTCCGGCGATGTCGACGCCGGACCAAACGGCCTCCAGAACCACCCGACGATCACGTCCGCCACGGCGATCGGCGGCATCCTCACGGTCGCGTTCGAGCTCGACACCGAGGCGGGCGACGTGGCTGTCGAGGTGTACTCCAACCCGGACGGCGCCGATCCATCCGGATTCGGTGAGGGCCAGACCCTTCTCGGCACTCGGACCATCAGCCATGGCGGAGCGGGCCCGGAACCGCATCAGGTGAGCGTGTCCGGCACGGTTGGCGACATCATCTCGCTCACGGCAACCAGGCTCGATGCGCTGGCCGCGCCACAGTCCACATCGGAGTTCTCGCCGGTCGTCGTCGCCACCGCCGGAACCTGCACCGACACCGACAACGACGGTCTCTGCGACTTCGAAGAAGACGCCAACCTGGACGGCGACAACGACCCCTCGACAAGTCCTGGACCGGACACGGACGGCGACACGACACCCGACTGGCTGGACCCGATCAACACGGTCGGCTACGACTGCGGCGCCGACCAGGCCGTGATCCCGGCGACGGAGTGTGGCGCACTGGTCCGCATCTTCGAAGACACCAACGGCGTCGGATGGGTGGACAGCACCCGGTGGATCACTTCGGAGCCGGATCGATGGTTCGGGGTCACCGTCGATGGCGGCTTCGTGACCGGGCTCGAACTACCGGCAAACGGACTGATCGGCTCCTTGCCCGACGAGATCGCGAACCTGCCCAACCTCACGACGCTCGATCTCGGTGACAACTCGTTGACCGGCGACCTGCCGGATGGCGTCGCATCCATGACTGGTCTCGAGATCCTCGACCTCGGCGGCAACAGCTTCACCCCGGATGTGATCCCAGCATGGACGGAGACGCTGACGAATCTCACTGTCCTCGATCTTTCGGGTACCGGTCGCGTGGGGCCGATCCCCGCGGGCCTGGATCAGCTCACGAGCCTCGTGGAGCTCCGGCTCGGCGACAACGATCTCGACGGTCCGATCCCCGACGAACTGGCCGCCCTGACCCAGTTGGTGGTCCTCGACCTCGGTGGCAACGATTTCGAACCGGGGCCCATCCCGTCTTGGCTCTCGGATCGCACCTCGATCCGCGTGATCGACCTCGAATCGACGAGCCGGACCGGAACCATCCCGTCGGTGTTCGGGACCTTCGCCGACCTCGAAGCACTGCGGCTGGCCGACAACGAGCTTCGTGGCCCAGTCCCCGAAGAACTCCACACCATTCCGGCGGGCCTCACCGTCGTGAGCCTGGACGGGAACAACTGCCTGCTTGCCGGCCCGAACGCACTTCGTTCGTACCTCGACACCATCGATCCCGATTGGCAACTCGGGTGTGGCGACAGCGACGGCGACGGGCTCTGGGACTCTGACGAAGACGCGAACGTCGACGGCGACTTCGACGCGACGACGAACCGCGGCCACAACACCGACGGAGACGCAAACGCCGACGCCTTCGACGCCAACGACGACGGCGACGGGCTGTTGACGGCGGCAGAGAACCCGGACCCGAATGGGGACGGGTCGTCGCTCGACGCCCTCGACGCCGACCGTGATGGACAGAGCGACCACATCGACCTGGTGACCGCACCGGCGTCGACGCCGATCGAGACCGAGCGACGCATCGCCGGCGACACCGGAGACTTGGCATCCGCACCGGCGCTCGGCGATCGATTCGGGGCGTCCGTGACGCCCATCGGCGACCTCAATGGTGACGGCGTCATCGACCTCGCCGTCGGGGCCCCCGGCACCGACGACGGCGGCATCAACCGCGGAAGCGTCCACATCCTCCTGATGAACGCAGACGGGTCAGTCGCTGGTCAGACCGTGATCAACGACTCTGCCGGAGGGCTCCTCAACACCATTCCCAGCCAGTCGGCGTTCGGCGCGGCGCTCGCCTCCCCCGGCGACCTCGACCACGACGGCACGGTCGACCTCATCGTCGGCGCTCCGGGCCATTCGGTCGCGGGACCCGAACGAGGGGCGATCTACGTGCTCTACCTGAACCCGGACGGATCGGTCGCCAGAGACGTCCTCATCGCCGACGGCGCAGGACTGCCGGTCAACCTGAACGACGGCGACCGCTTCGGCTCCGCGCTTGCGACGACACGCGACCTCGACGGCAACGGCGGTCCCGAAGTCCTCGTCGGCGCTCCGGGAAGTGACGACGGAGGTGTCGACAAGGGCGCCGTCCACGTGCTCGAGCTCCGTTTCGACGGGCGCGTCGCAGCGACGACGATGATCGCCGAGTCGACCGACCTTCCCGGCGCCGTCGCTGATGGGGACGAGTTCGGACACTCGGTCGCCGTCGTCGGCGATCTCGATGGCGACGGTCGCGAAGACGTGGCGATCGGTGCACCGGGTGCAGACGATGGAGGCCCCAACCGAGGCGCCATCCACATGATCAGCCTGGACGCCGCGATCGATGCCGTCCCAGTTGCGCGGATCTCCGACACCAGCGGCGGCCTGACGACAGCCCTCGCGGACGAGCTTCGGTTCGCCAGCTCGCTCGGCGCCGTCGGCGACGTCGACCGCGACGGCGTTCCCGACCTCCTGGTCGGCGCGCCCGACGCAGATCTCAACGGAACCGAACGAGGCGGGGCGATTCTCGTGCTCCTCTCCTCCAACGGCGAAGCGCGGGGCGAGCAGATCATCGGCTCCGGTTTCGGCGGACTCCTGGACCCCCTCGACGACGGGGACCGATTCGCCTCGGCGATCCGAGGAATCGGTGACCTCGACGGCGACGGAACGTTGACGCTCGCCGTCGGCGCCGACGGGGACTCCGACGATGCGCCGACCGCCGGCGCGCTGTGGATTCTCGATCTCGACGTTGCGTCATCCGTGATCGTGAACTCGACGGCGGACGGGCCGGACGACACGCCAGGAGACGGCGTCTGCGACACCGGCGGAACGAACTCCTCAGGCGAAATCGAATGCACGCTTCGTGCTGCGCTCGAAGAAGCGAACGCCTCGACGAGTGTCGAGACCGTCGAGTTCGAGATTCCGACGAACGACCCCGGGTACACCGGCAACCATTGGACGATCCGGCCCGACACGCCGCTTCCGACGATCGTGCGTCCGGTCGCCATCCTGGGCGAAACACAGACGGGTTCGGTTTGTGCCGCGGATGGCAACCACACGCTCACGATCTATCTGAACGGTGGCGCCGCCGGCGCCGCACCCGTCCTCGACATTGCGGCAGGCGACTCGCTGATCAGTGGCGTCGCCGTCGCCAACTCGCCGTCGCGCGGGATCGACCTCGACTCGAGTGACAATCAGGTGCGTTGTGCATTCGTCGGCATCCGCCCCGATCTCGGAGGCACCCCCGAAACGCTGCGCGGTATCCGGGTCAACGGAGACCGTAACCTCATCGGCGGTGGCGAACCCGGCGACATGAACATCATCACCGTCGAGGGCGAGGACGGGGTCTTTGTTGGAGGCACGTCCGCCGACACGGTGATCACTGGCAACCGAATCGGCACCGACCCGACGGGTGCGGTCGATCTCAGTCTCCAAGGGACGGGCGTGCGTATCGGTGCGTCGGCTGCCCGGACCACGATCGAGGACAACCTCGTGAGCGGTAACCGTCTCACCGCGATCCACGTCCAGACCACGTCCACCGACACCGGGGTCATCCGAAACAACCTCATCGGCCCGGCAGCCGATGGAACGTCGGCGATACGCAACGGTTGGGATGGCATCAGTGTCCACGACGGAACCGGCCTCCTGATCGGCGATGTCGACCCCGCGCTCGGAAACACCATCGCGTACAACAACGGCGACGGCATTCACGTGACGACGACGGCGCTCGGCGACGCCGTGATTCTCGGCAACTCGATCCACAGCAACAATCGCCTCGGCATCGACGTGGGCGTCGATGGCGTCACCGCGAACGTCGACGGCGACAGCATCGTCGATCATCCGACGATTCTCTCCGCCGAGGCCTCCGGCGGCCTCATCACCCTGGTCGTCGAGCTCACGGGCGAGGCGGGCGACCGCCGTATCGAAGGGCACCGAATTCTGGTGCCGGACGGTTCGGGTCATGGAGAGGGACGTGTCCCGATCTCCAACACGACGGTGAGCCATCCAGGCGGTAGTCAAGAACTCCTCCTGCTGATTCCAGGAAGCCCCGGCGATGTGGTGACACTCACCGCGACGACGGTCGACACCCTCGGCGACTTTGGGTCGACGTCGGAGTTCTCGAACGCCTACACGGCAACGGCGGGCACGACGGCACTGGTCAACTCGACGAACGACGGCAGCGACCTCGTCCCTGGCGACGACCGGTGTGACACGGGCGGAACGAACGCCGAAGGATTCCCCGAGTGCACGTTGCGAGCAGCGCTCGAAGAAACCGGCGCAGCGGCAAGCACGCTCGAGGCCGTCGAGTTCGCCATTCCGACCATCGACAGTGGGTACGACTCCACGACCGGCGTGTGGACGATCGACATCGGTTCGACCCTTGTCAATACCGGTGCGATGTCCATCGACGGCTCGACCCAACAGGGCTTCCGACCAAACACCAACCCCGCACTCCAGTCCTTCAATGGCCAACCCGTCATCCACGTTGACGGCTCGGCGATGACCGTCGGAAGCGTGCTCGACGTGCGGTACCCCGTGGCGATTTCCGACCTGATCGTGTCCGACAGCCCCGAGTTCGGGATCCGCCTTCGCCAGGACGCCGTGGGTTCGAGCGTCACCGGAAGTTGGATCGGACTTCGGCCGGACGGGACGACCGCAGGGCCCACCGCATGGACGAACCTCGGCGTGAACGCTTCAGACGTCACGATCGGCGGAACCCTCCCCGAGGACCGCAACGTCCTGGCCTCCGGAGGACAGGGCGTCCGGTTGCTGTCTTCCACCCCGACCGGCATCGAGATCGAAGGCAACCTCATCGGCGTCGACGTGACAGGCGTTGCGGCGCTCGGCCATGACGACGGCGGCATCGACACCAACGGGATCACCGACGTGACGATCGTCGACAACATCGTTGGCGCCAGTCGCGGCGTAGCCGCAGTACTCGTCGACGGGTCGGCCGGCGTCACCGTGCAGAACAACTGGATCGGTATTGGCGCAGACGGCCAGGCCGCCATCCCGAACGTGGTCGGTATCCGTGTGGTCGACTCGGTCAAGGTCGCCGTCACCCGAAACACGATCGCGGCACAGACCTCCGACGGGGTCCAGATCGAGAACTCGATCGCCGCACTGTCCGCCAACCGAATTGGTCGCAACGGTCTCGACCAACCAGCCGGCAACGGCGGCCACGGAGTACTTCTCGACCGTTCTCCAGATTCGACGATCGGCGGGCTGAACCCCGGCGCAGCGAACGTCATCGGCCACAGCGGCGAGGACGGTGTCTCGGTCATCGGCGGAGGCGCCATTCTGGGCAATGTGATCGCGGACAGTGGAGATCTGGCGATCGACTGGAACAACGACGGGGTCACCACCAACGACTCCCCCGACGTCGACGGCGTGACCAACCATCCCGTCATTCGCACGCTCAACCTGTCGGGCACCAACGCAACGGCTGAGTTTGATCTCGACGCTCCGGCGGGCTCCTATCGCATCGAGTTCTTCGTCAACTCAACGATCGACCCATCGGGCCACGGCGAAGCAGAACGCTTCGAGACGACGATCGACATCGTCCATCCCGGCGGCGGTGAGCAGGCATTCACCCACGTCTTCACTGCCGCTCCCGGAGATCTCGTCAGCGCAACCGCCACACCGCTCGACCTCATCACCGGACCCGGTTCGACGTCGGAGTTGTCCGCCACGGTCCGAACCAATCGAGCCCCCGTGTTCGATGGTGCCGTGGGAACCCGCACCGATCCTGAGAGCGGTTCGGTCGACATTCCCATGCCCGCAACCGACCTCGATGGCGACACGCTCACCTGGCAGGCAGTGGACCTCCCACCCGGGCTCTCGATCGACACGGCGACCGGACGAATCACCGGAACGGTCTCGCCGACAGGCGCCGCCGGTTCGCCCTACTCGACCCTCGTGACCGTGTCGGATGGACGTGGTGGCGAAGATGTCGACACGTGGCTCTGGGTCATCACCGACGTCAATCGGCCACCAACGATCGACCCGATCCTCGATCAGACGATCGACGAGCTGACGACGCTCGCGTTCACCGCTTCCGCAAGCGACCCCGACCTGCCGGCGAACACGGTCACGTTCAGCTCTGCCGATCTCCCGCCGGGAGCGACGCTCGATCCTGGGACCGGAGCCTTCTCCTGGACGCCGACCGAGCTCCACGGCCCGGGCTCGTTCACCGTGACCATCCGAGCGACAGACAACGGTTCGCCGACGCTCTCGGACGAAACGTCATTCACGATCACCGTGAACGAGGTGAACACCGATCCCATGGTCTCACCGATCGGACCGCAGCTGTCGGGTGAGGGATCCACCGTGTCCATCTCGCCGGTCGTGGTGGACCCGGACGTGCCGGTCAACACCCTCACCTGGTCGGCGATGGGGCTCCCGCCTGGCCTGGCGATCGACACCACCACCGGCGAGATCTCCGGCACCGTGGACAACACCGCCGGCGCTGGATCGCCCTACACGGTCGTCATCTCTGTGGACGATGGCGTCGGTGGTTCGGCCTCCGAGACGGTGGCCTGGACCATCACCAACACGAACCAGAACCCGACGATCGATCCGATCGACAGCCAGGTCGTCGACGAAGGCGACACCGTCACGTTCGTCGTGATCGCCCGCGATCCCGACCTTCCCCCCGACAACCTCACCCTCAGCGCCGCGGACCTTCCCGCCGGAGCCACCTTTGATCCGACGACAGGCGTCTTCGAGTGGGTGACGTCGGAGATCGACGGGCCGTCGACGACGGTCATCACCGTCACGGCGACCGACGACGGTACCCCGAACCTTGCCGCCTCTCGGCCGGTGTCGGTCACGGTGAACGAGGTCAACACCGACCCGGTCCTCGCTGCGATCGAACCCGCCCCCGGCGATGGGCTCCCAGGCGGAGGCGGTGCGGGCGCCTCCGATGCGTTCCTCGTCCCGGAGGGCACGACGTTCTCCGTCACACCGACGGTGACCGACGTCGACCTGCCAAGCAACACCATGACCTTCAGCGCGCTGGGTCTCCCGGACACCGCGACCCTCGACACCTCGACGGGCGAGATCACCTGGACCCCCGACGAGGCCGCCGCACCGTCGACTCACGAAGTCACGCTCACGGTCACCGACGACGCCAACGGCACGTCCTCGCAGAGCTTCACCGTCGTCGGCACCGAAGTGAACGCCGATCCAACGATCGGCGTGGTCCCGGACGCCACGATCAACGAGTTCGAGACCCTCACCGTTGCGTTCTCCGCGATCGACCCGGATCTCCCCACCCAGACGCTCACGTTCTCGGCGCTCGACCTACCGCTCGGCGCGGCGGTCGATCCGGACACCGGCGAGTTCGAGTGGACTCCGGGCGAAGGCGACGGACAGAGCCAGTTCTCGATTACCGCAATCGTCAGCGATGACTCCGGCGGCTCGGATGAGACGACGTTCACCGTCACGGTCAACGAGATCAATGAACCGCCGTCGATCGAGACCACCGAAGCCATCGAAACGACGGAGGACGACCAGATCTCGATCACCCTGCTCGGCACCGACGTCGACCTTCCCGCAGATCCGCTCGCCTGGTCGGCGAACGGACTCCCTCCCGGCTTGGCTCTGGATCCTTCGACGGGCGTCGTCAGCGGACGGCTCCCCTTCGACGCGTCGGACAACTCGCCCTACCTCGTCGAGATCTCCTTGGCGGACGGGCGCGGCGGCGTGGACACCGTGGAGATCGAGTGGACCGTGGCCAACAAGAACCGTGGGCCGGTCATCAACACCGTCCCTGCACAGACCATCGACGAGGGCACGTCGTTGCGGCTCCCGGTCATCGCCACCGATCCCGACGGCGACCTCCTGTCCTACACCCTCGCCGGGCAACCCGCCGGCGCACTGATCGACACGGTGACGGGCGAGATCCGCTGGTCGCCCGGAGAGGCACAAGGTCCCGGAACCTTCACCTTCGACGTCATCGTCCGCGACGTCCGCAGCGATGCGATCGCCGCCCAGACCCCGGTACGAATCACCGTGCGCGAGGTCAACCGTCGTCCTTCACTCGCTGCGGTGGCAGACGGCCTTCGAGGTGCGGTCGACACGCTGTTCACGCTCGGCATGGCGGCATCGGATCCGGACCGACCCGACAACACGCTTCGATTCCGACTGGTCGACGGGCCGCCCGGCGCGAGCGTCGATCCCATCACCGGTCTCGTCAGCTGGCGACCGAGCGACGACTATGGCAATCGCACCGCGGCGATGACCGTGGAGGTCACCGACAACGGAAGCCCTGCCCGCACCGACCGACGCACCTTCTCGATCTTCGTCGAGGTCCCACCGCTCGCGTTCGTGGCGCCAGTGGCACGTGGCGACTCCGAACAGGTCATCTTCGGGCAGACGGCGATCTTCTCGGTGCTGAACAACGACGACGGAGAGGGACTCCGCATCATCGAGGTCACCGACCCCGCCAACGCTCGGGTGTCGATCGTCCGTGACGGACAACAGATCGCGTTCTTCCCGGACCAGGGCTTCTCCGGCCAGACGACGTTCACCTACACCGTCCAGAACGCTGACGGGATCGTCAGCACCCCGACGTCGGTGACCGTGTTCGTCGGTACACCAAACGTGGTGGCCAACGACGATCAGTTCCGCACGATCGAGAACGTCGAGGGGATCTTCGACGTGCTCGAGAACGACGTCTTCGACACGGACGTCACGATCGAGCTCGGCCGAGCGGTGAACGGATCGATCGAGAAGACCAACGATGGAAAGGTCCGGTACACCCCGGATCGGGGATTCGTGGGCACCGACCAATTCACGTACACGATCACCGACGACTTCGGCTCCTTCCAGGTCGCCACGGTGACGATCGAGGTCAGCGAAGAGGTCCTCACCGACGCCGCCATTGAACTCCTCGAGGTCGACACTCCCGAGCCGAGTGAGGAAATCGTCCCGTCGGAGGGATCCGACGAAGGATCGATCGCTGCGTCACCGATCCAGATCGGCGAGTTCACCTCGGCATTCGCTGGCACCGTGTCCTCGCTCGATGTCCCACCCGCGATGGTCATGGGCGCCGGAATGTGGATGATCCTGTTCGGGATCGCGGTGACCTGGTTCATGCCTGGTGGTGCGGTCATGGTCGTCAACAACGTGTCTCGCGGAAACCAGATCGCCGTTCAGACGCGCGGGGGCGAGACCGACGAACGGTTCGAGATCCGACACGACGCCGACATGATCTGGTCGACCGGACGCAGTCGCCGACGGCGTGGCCGTCGTTTCCGACGCATCGAAACCCCGAGTGGGCCCGGCTACGTCGACGAGAAGCAGCTCGTCGAGATGAACGAGGCCTATCTCGAGAGCGAGGGTTGATCGAGGGTGGTCCGCTGGCGCACGCCCGGCGCCAGCCCGACATCCATCATCCAGCGGGACGGCTCGATTTCGACGTGATCACCCGCCTTGGGATCCTCCGTGGCCGCCACCTCTACCGAAGTCGCCAGGCGGCGAAACGAACCAACGCCGGCCGGAACCAGGGTCGAGCCGACCGGATCGCCGATCCGGTGACCGGTCGCCACGACGGCTCTGCCATCGCGTTCGACGCGCAGCGTGCTGTCGACGATCCCGCTGTCTTCGCCGTGCCGGCCCAACACCGTCACCTCACGACCGACGAATCGACCGCTGCCGGACACCTCGATGGTCGAGGTCACGACATGCTCGGACCCACGAACGGAGATGGACGGTTGCGGACACCAGGCCAGCGACGCACCGTCGCCCACGATCATCCGAACTCGGAGCCGCGAGGCACCATCGCGGGGTAGGAGCATCGACGCGGCGACCGTCGATACCCGGAGCTCGGCCCCATCCCCGACGCGGATGTCCACCGAGAGATCGTCACCGCCGAGCGGCCCCGCCGATCCACCGACGAGCATCACCCCGGCGTGGGTTGACCGAAAGAGCAGTGGTGGATCCGAACGAATGGTCGTCAGGCTGGTGCTCGAGCCGACCCGTTCGGCGATCAGGACGGCGCGGGCGCGCACGAGGAGAACCAGGCGTCGTGTTGGGCGTCGAGCCACCGGACGATTTCGTCCACGCCGTCCGGGCTCGTGACCGACGTGGCGACGACCGGCCGATCGCCCCGAACCGCCGTTGCGTCGCGCACCATCTGCGCCACGTCGGATCCCACGTGTCGGGCAAGGTCCACCTTGTTGATGACCAGGAGATCGGCGCTGGCGATGCCCGGACCCCCCTTGCGGGGAATGTCGTCGCCGCCGGCCGTGTCGATCACGAAAATCTGCCGGTCGACCAGGGCTCGGCTGAAGATTGCCGTGAGGTTGTCACCCCCGGATTCGACCAACGTGAGATCGACAGCATCGAGGTCGGTTTCGAGCGTTTCGATCGCCTCGAGATTGGCACTGATGTCATCGCGGATCGCGGTGTGCGGACAACAGCCGGTCTCCACGGCAACGATCCGACGTTCCTCCAGTACCTGTTCTCGTCGCAGCGCCTCGGCGTCCTCGGTCGTGAAGATGTCGTTGGTGACGACGGCGACGGAACGGCGGCTGGCGATCGATCGACACAACGCGGCGACGAGCGAAGTCTTGCCCGACCCGACCGGTCCGCCGATCCCGACTCGCAGCGCCCGCGACCCCGGTTCGGCGTCGGGCACGGTCCCGAGGCGGTCGTGACCGATGGCGATTTCATGCATCTCGTCTCTCCCTGGTTCTCATGAACGAAACATCCGGATGTCCCATCGACGGTGGGACTCGGCGAGCAGATCGACCAACGGGTTCGACCGACTCGGGAGGTCCGCGAGGTCGAGACCACTCCATCGCTGCGGGTCGCAGAGCGAACCGATCCGATCGTGTTGGCTCACCACGAGCCTGGCCGCAAGCGACGGGTCGAACCCATGAAGCCGAATCGCCGCGGTCGCGACGCCCGAGATCAGATGATGGAGGTGAATCGTCGCCGCATCGACGCCAGACACGCCCCAGCTCCCCGCAGTCACGGCGAACCCGACGGCGAGGTGTGGATGAGCGACGTCACGGGCCAGCTCGGTGATGCGCCCGACCGGATCACGCAGCGCGCCGATCCGAATCCATTGGCGCCCTTGAGATCGTGAGGCCATCCGTTGCGCCGGTGAACAGATCCTTGCGTGGAGCTCAGCGTCGGCGCGGGCGATGAAGTCCGCATCGGCGTCGCCGGCAGCGATCTCCTCGACGATGCGACCAACAAACGCCGCCTCGGAGGCTCCCGACGTCGCCAGGCGGAGCTCGACGAAGTCGAGCACATCGTGCTCCTCGGGCTCGGAGACCAGCGAGGTGATCGACTCCCAACCGCCCGAATGCGCGTGTCCCCCAGTCGGCAGTCGACCGTCGGCCAGCAACAACACTCCGGGATCGACCACGGTCAGAACAAGAAGTAGCGCTGCGCCATCGGGAGCTCGGCAGCGGGCGCCTCGGTCATGACTTCACCGTCGACCGTGACCGTGAAGGAATCGGCGTCGACCGTGATGTCGGGCATCGCCGTGTTGTTGATCATGTCGGCCTTGCCGGTCTTGCGGGTGTCGCCGACCGGGGCGACCAGTCGGCCGAGGTCGACCATGTCGAGCAGACCGGCGTCGAGCGCTGCGGGCGCCACCCACGTCATCGAGGTTCGCCGAGCAGCCTTGGGGGCCGAACCGAACATGCGTCGTGGCAGTTCGGGCTGCGGCGTCGGTATGGACGCATTGGCGTCGCCCATCTGCGCCAAGGCGATCATGCCTCCCTTCACCACGACATGGGGCCGAACCCCGAAAAAGCGGGGGTCCCACAGAACGAGGTCGGCGAGTTTGCCGACCTCGACGGATCCGACGTCGCCGGCCAGTCCGTGGGCGACCGCCGGGCAGATCGTGTACTTGGCGACGTACCGTTTCGCCCGGACGTTGTCTGCTTCCCCGTCTCCGGGGAGCGACCCACGCCGACGCTTCATGACGTGCGCGGTCTGCCAGGTCCGCATGACGACCTCGCCGATCCGTCCCATCGCCTGTGAGTCCGAGCCGATCATCGAGATCGCCCCGAGGTCGTGGAGCACGTCCTCCGCAGCGATCGTCGACGGTCGAATTCGGCTCTCCGCGAACGCCAGGTCCTCGGGGACCGACGGGTTGAGGTGATGGCACACCATCAACATGTCCAGGTGCTCGGCGACCGTGTTCACCGTGTGTGGCCGGGTGGGGTTGGTGGACGACGGAAGAATGTTCGGCTCCGACGCGACGGTGATGATGTCCGGCGCATGTCCGCCCCCAGCACCTTCGGTGTGGAAGGTGTGGATGGACCGGCCCGCGATGGCGTTCAGTGTGGAGTCGACGTACCCGGCTTCGTTGAGCGTGTCGGTGTGTATGGCGACCTGGATGCCAGAAGCATCGGCGACCCGCAGACAGGCGTCGATCGCGGCGGGGGTCGTCCCCCAGTCCTCGTGGAGCTTGAAGCCGGCGGCGCCCGCGGTCACCTGCTCCCAGAGGGCCTCCTCGGAAACCGTGTTGCCCTTCGCGAACAATGCGACGTTGATCGGTTCGTCGTCGAGGGCCTCGAGCATGCGATGCAGGTTCCAGGGTCCGGGAGTGACCGTGGTCGCTTTGGTTCCCTCGGCCGGCCCGGTACCGCCGCCCAGAATTGTCGTGATGCCGCTGGCGAGTGCCTCGTCGAGCAGCTGCGGACAGATCAGATGCACGTGCGAGTCGACGGCGCCGGCGGTGAGGATCCTTCCGTTGCCGCTGAGGATCTCCGTCGATGGGCCGATCACGAGTGCGGGGTCGATGCCATCGGAGGTCTCGGGGTTTCCCGCACGACCGATCCCGACGATGCGCCCGTCGCGGACGCCGACGTCGGCTTTGACGACACCCCAGTGATCGAGGATCACTGCACCGGTGATCACGAGATCGGGCGCGCCGTCGGCGCGGGTGACCCGTGACTGCCCCATCGATTCTCGGATGACTTTTCCGCCGCCGAACACCGCTTCGTCGCCGCCGACGCACGCATCGTCTTCGACTTCGATCAGCAGGTTCGTGTCGGCGAGGCGCACCCGGTCACCGGTCGTCGGCCCATAGAGGGCTCGGTACGACTCGCGATCAATCGTCGCCATCGAGCAGACCTCCAATCGCTCCCCGGAGGCCGGCGACGATGCGGTCGCCAGCGAGCGGCACCAGCGCCACCGTTCGCTCGATACCCGGCTCGAAGCGCACCGCGGTCCCCGCCGCAATATCGAGTCGATGACCTCGAGCGGCGTCACGGTCGAAGTCGAGCACCGGGTTCGCCTCGGCGAAGTGATAGTGCGATCCGACCTGGATCGGCCGGTCCCCGAGATTGGCGACAACGAGGTCGAGCCGAGCACGCCCGACGTTGATCTCCACCGGATCGTCCGGACCGATGATCTCTCCGGGCCTCATGCGATCGGCGAGTGGAGCGTGACCAGCTTGGTCCCGTCGGGAAAGGTCGCCTCGACCTGCACTTCGCGGACCAGATCCGCGACCCCGTCCATCACGTCCTCGCGGGTGAGCACGCTGCGCCCTTCTTCCATGAGGTCGACCACCGAGCGGCCATCTCGCGCCCGCTCCCAGACCCACGAGGTGAGCACGGCAACCGCCTCGGGGTGGTTCAGACGAAGCCCGCGCGCCCGGCGAGCGTGCGCGACTTCGGCCGCAACATGAACGAGCAGCCGCTCCTGCTCATGGGGTGAGAGGTGCATGGCGTGACGCTAGTTCGACGTCTCAATCTTCCGCATCTTGGGTTTCGCCGATGTTTCGCCCGCTCTGGGCAGTGGCCTCGGAGACGGGGGCTCGCGATCTAGGCTCGTCCGGTGGCCCGAACGGACCTGGTCGAACTCCCGAGCACCCCCCGCCTTCCCGTGGCCGCCGTCGCACGACGGATCGGCCTCGCCGTCGGCCTCGTCCTCTTCGTCACGCTCGTGGTCCGACTTGGGCGTGACGGCTATGCGGACTCAACCGGCGACCCCATCGGTGTTCTCGACGCCCTGTACTACGCGTCGGTGACCGTCACGACCACCGGCTACGGCGACATCACAGCGGTGAGCTCGTCCGCCAGGGCAGCCACCATCTTGTTGATCACCCCGGCAAGGATCCTCTTCTTGATCCTCGTCGTGTCGACGACCGTCGAGGTCCTGACCGAGCAGTCGCGGGATCTCGTCCTCAAACGACGTTGGAGGAAACGCGTGAAAGACCACATCGTTGTGTGCGGATACGGGTCGACCGGCCAGGCGGCCGTCGCCGACCTGGTTCGCCGAGGCATCGATCCGTCCGAGATCGTCGCCGTCGACGAATCGCGCGAGTCGATACGGCTCGCGACGAGCCACGGTCTCGTCGGCATCGTCGGCGACGCCACCCGGACCGAGGTGCTCGAACAGGCCGCGATCTCCTCGGCCCGATCGGTGATCGTGGCACCAAATCGAGACGACACCGCCGTGCTGATCACCCTCACCGTCCGAGAGCACAACACGCGGGCGCATCTGGTCGCGGGGGGACGCGAGCAGGAGAACCTTCACCTCCTCCGACAGGGAGGCGCCGACGAGGTCATCGACGCGACGGCGGCCGTGGGCCGAATGTTGGGCCTGGGAACAAAGGCGCCGGCTGCGGTTCGGGTGCTCGACGAGCTGCTCGACGCCGGCGAGGGTCTCGAGCTGGTGCAGATGACCTGCCCCGACGGTGGCCCCGACTCGATTCCGGAGTCCGCGCACCTCATCGCCGTCATTCGTGATGGCTCCCGCCTCGCACCCGCAGCCACCGTCAAGGCGAATATTCGGCCCGGGGACCAGCTCGTCTTGTTCCGCGAGTCGACGACGGCCGAGAAGACCGACTGAGTACGGGGCCATGCTCGTCCGATCCCGCCTGATCGGCGGCGCGGTGGCGGTGGTCATCGTCACGGCGGTCATCGTCACGGCGTGCGGTTCGACCGACTCGTCGAGGGCATCCTCGGAGATCGGCCTCGGACTCGACGTCGACGGTGTGGAGCAGGAAGACGACGATCGCCCGGGCATCGACTCCGCCGATCAGCGTCCGATCACGACAACCACCGAGGCCACGACGGCTCCGGAGGCCGACACGGCCACGACCACGACCACCGTCGAGACCGACTCGTCGACGCTTGTCGCCACGGCGCGAGATCACGTCGAGTGGCTCGAACCCTTCGACGAACCCGATGGACGGCCGATGATTCTGCCCTACGGCATGCCGAATCCCCATCAGTTCGGCGGTCCGCTCACGCTGATGGTGGTGTCGGGGGCTGCGGGCGACGAGTGGGTCGAGGTGCAGCTGCCCGTGCGACCGAACGGGCGGACCGGTTGGATCCGAACGTCGGACTACACGTTCAGCGAGACGCGACGTCGCGCAGAGGTCGACCTGGGGTCGGGTCGGGTCGCCATCTACGAGGGCGACGATCTTCTTGCGTCATCGGATGCCGCCGTCGGCGCCGAGGAGACGCCAACCCCGCTCGGCACGTTCTCCGTGACCGCCAAGCGGCCCTCGTTGCCCGAGGAGACCTGGCTCGGACCGTGGGCGATCGTGTTGTCCGGATACAGCGAGGTGCTCGAGAGCTTCAGCGGTGGCGAGCCGGTCATTGCGATTCATGGAACCGATCAGCCGGAGCTGCTCGGCGAGGCGATCACATTCGGGTGCGTTCGGGTCCCCAACGACGTCGTGACGTTCCTGGCCGAGCATCTTCCGCTCGGTGCGCCGGTCGAGATCAGCGTTTGACGGTCGCGAACTCGCGCAGTCCGGCCAGCACGCGGCTCGGCGTGAGCGGGAACTGATCGAACCAGACGCCGGTTGCGTCGTGCACCGCGGCGATCACTGCTGGCGCGTAGGTGATGTAGGGCATCTCCGCGACACCGCGTGCCCCCCATGGCCCGTTAGGGTCGCCGAGTTCGAGGATCACGCTGTCGACGGTCTCGGGCACGTCGCCGATTCCGGGCACGAGGTATCCGCTGAATCTCGGGTTGAGAATGTGCCCGTCCTCGACGACGAGGTTTTCGCTGAGCACGTAGCCGTGTGCCTGGACGACCGCCCCTTCGATCTGCCCGCGGACCAGGCGGGGGTTGATCGCGCGACCGACGTCGTGCGTGCTGATCACACGATCGACCCGGACGTGTCCGGTCGTCGTGTCGACCGACACCTCGACCACCTGCGCCATGTAGCCGTAGCAGAAGTTGGGTTGACCAGCGCCGGTCTCAGGATCGAGCACCTCCGTCGGCGGCGGGGTGTAGCGGAATCGACCAATCGCCGGGCGCTCGCCGTCGCGCCATGCCTTTTCGGCTTCTTCCGCGGCGCCGAGGATGGCGTTCCCCGCCATGAAGGTCATCCGCGACGCGGACACCGATCCAGAGTCCCCGGTTGTGGCCGTGTCGGCGAAATGACCCCGCACCGCATCTGCGTCGACCCCGGTGGCTTCTGCCGCCATTTGCACGAAGGCCTGGTGGGCCCCCTGACCGACCTCTGACCCACCGTGGAAGAGGTCGACCTCACTCGGCTCGATGGCGTCATCGTCGCCGTGCAGGTGGATCTCCGCCTCGCAGCGCTCGGGAAAGCCGAAGCTGAAGCCCACGTTCTTGAAGCCGCACGCCACTCCCCGACCGCGACGAACCGCGGCGGCCGGTGGCAGTGTGGCCACGGGGGAGAACGGGGCTACGGGACGCAGTGGTTGGGTCCAGTGCGCCCGTTCCACGCACGTGTCGAGCACCTCAGGGATGGTGACGCCAGCGGGGAATTCGGCGCCGGTGACACCAATGCTTCCCTCGTCGATCAAGTTTCGCCGACGGAGCTCGACCGGATCGATGCCGATCGCTTCGGCGAGCTTGTTCATCTGGCTTTCAGCAACGAACGCACCCTGAGGTCCGCCGAAGCCTCGAAACGCGCCACCGGGAACGGTGTTGGTGTAGATCGCGCTCGAATCGATGTGCACGTTTGGGATCTCGTACGGGCCCGCAACGCTGAGGTGCGCATTGCCGAGCACCTTGTTGGACGTGTAGTTGTACGCGCCGGCGTCGAGCTCGACCTCGGCTTCGAGCGCAGTGATCCGCCCGTCGGCGGTCGCGCCGAGGCGGGCGCGGATTCGACCGCGGTGGCGTTTGTGGTGACCGACGATCGACTCCTCCCGGGACCACCGGGTGTGGACCGGGCGGTCGACACCAAGCACCGCGACCTTGCGTGCGGCGAGCGCCATCAGGATCTGGAGCGTCATGTCCTCTTTTCCGCCGAAGGCTCCGCCGACGGCCGCGTAGACGACTCGAACGGCGTCGTCGGCTTCGTGCTCGTCGAGTCCGAGGGCATGGGCGATCTGTTGTTGATCCTCCCAGGCCCATTGACCGCCGGTCTCGACGGTGATCCGCCCGCTCTCCTCGACCCACGCATTGGCCGCTTCGGTCTGCAGATAGGCGTGTTCCTGATGGGGGACCTCGTAGGTGCCTTCGACGATGACCGCCGCTTCCTCCCATCCGGCGGCGAGGTCACCCTTGCGAATTCGAAGCTGGTGGTAGCGATTCGAGGCGACCTCATCGTGCACGAGGGTGGCGTCGTCGAGCGCGGTGTCGAGGTCGCCAACGATGGGGAGTTCCTCCCATTCCGCGCGGATCGCCGCAGCACCGGCGACGCCGGCTGCCTTCGTCTCTGCGACGACGACGGCGACCTTGTCGGCCTCCCATCGAGAGATGGTCGGGTCCACGAGCGAGCGGCCGGTGTGATCCAACCCGAGCAGAACGGGCTGATCGAACATGGTCAGGCCGTATTCGTTGACCGGGACGTCGGCGGCGGTCACGACCGTGACGACGCCTTCCACGTCGAGCGCCGGGGCGACGTCGAGTGCGAGCAGCCTTGCGTGCGGCTTCCCCGAGAAGACGACTTCGGCCCACAGCGCGTTGGCCGGCACCCGATCCTCGGCGTAGGCCGCAGAACCGTCTGTCTTCGCTGCGGCGTCGAGACGCACCGAACGGGCTCCGACGCTCATGATCGACCCCCGCGTTCGCTCGCGTCCCGAACCGCGTCGAACATCGGGTAGTACCCCGTGCAGCGACAGAGGTTCCCGGAGAGTCCGGTGCGAATCTGGTCGTCGCTGGGCTGCGGACATTCCTCGAGGAGGCGAGACGCCGCGACCACGAAACCGGGGATGCAGAAGCCGCACTGGACGGCGAATGCGTCGACGAACCCCGCCTGCACGGCGCTCGGGTCGGCGCCGTCGGCGAGGCCCTCGACGGTCGAGACGTCGGCACCCGACGCCTGTGCCGCGGTCACCAGACACGACATGACCGCATCACCGTCGAGCAGGACGGTGCACGCTCCGCACTCGCCCTCGGCGCACCCCTCCTTGGTTCCGGTCCGACCGGCGGCGCGAAGCCACTCGAGCAGCGTTGTACCGGACTCGTTGCGACGAACGACCTCGCCGTCGACACGGATCGAAACCATCGCCTCCGTATCGAGTCGTTCGGGAGCGTCGAGGCTCGGTCGGGCGCCGCGACCAAGCGTCGGCGTTTCTTGCGGGACGTCGACGACCGTGTCGTCGACGATTGCGGTCAGTGCTCGGACGAGGAGGGCCTCGACGACCTCGCGTCGATAGGTGGCGGTGGCACGAAGATCGTCGATCGGCGCGATGCCATCCGCCGCAGCACGCGCTGCTGCAGCGATGGTGCCGGAATCGAGGGGGCGGCCGGCGAGGGCGGCCTCTGCCTCGCGAGCCCGAACGACGGTTGGTGCCACCGATCCGACGGCAATCCGAGCCTGGGCGACCTTGTCGTCGTCTCTGGTCACGACCACGCCCGCGTGGACGACACTGATCGCCTGAGCCCGTCGGAGTCCCAGCTTGACCCAGATCCCGTGAGTCCCGGCCACGGGTAGGGGAACGAGAATGGCCTCGATGAGCTCGCCCGGAGCAAGGGCCGTGCGTCGCACGCCCCGGAAGAAGTCCTCGATCGCGACCTCGCGGCGACGCAGCTCACCGTCCGGCGCGAGAGACACCAGCCGAAGACTGGCGTCGAGCGCCACGAGCGCGGAGATCGAGTCATTGGCGGGGCTCGCCGTTGCCAGATTGCCAGCGAGCGTCGCGCGGTTTCTGAGCTGCGGAGAGCCGATCTCGGCACAGGCCTGAACCAGCACCGGAAGGTCGTCTCGAAGCCGGGAGTGCCGGACCACATCCGCGTGGGTGACCGACGCCCCGATCTCGATGTGGGGGCCAACCCAATCGATCGAGTCGAGGCCCGCGACCGCGGTCAGGTCGACAACGTCGACGGCTTCGCCGGCATCCGTGCGGGCCAGGTCCAAGAGCAGGTCGGTGCCACCGGCAAGCGGTCGACGGGTCGGATCCTCGGCGAGCAGCGCCAGGGCATCACGAAGCCGTGTCGGTCGATGGACGGTGGCGATCGCCCGGCCCGGACGTTGGACGTGGTGACGTTCCACCCTGTGCAGTGTCGTCGATGCGACCCTCGTGTTCAACGACGGTCGACGTTGTTCATGGAGCGCTCACGGAACGATCGCGCCGTGGTCAGCAGCCGAGTTCGGTCCGCGCGGCCCGAAGTTCGTCGCGATCGGCGACCCACTCGATCCGGGTGTCGCGATTGGCCCGACCGGTCCACGTGCTGGCGTTGCGATGTTCGATTCGCTCGTCGAGCAGGTTCGTCCAGGCGGCTCGCCACGACGGGCAGTCGTTGACGACGAGCACGTCGGCATTGATGTCTTCGAACGTCTCCTCGACCGATCCACCGAGCTGACTGAGCGCGCCGACCGAGGCCATCGAGATGAGCGTCAGCAGCAGCGCGTACTCCACGAGACCGGCGCCGCGGTCGTCATCGCGACGCAGACGAGTTTGAGTCCTGTTCCCACCGGTAACCATGCCCATGACGATCGACACGTTTTGCCCACCGCCACAGAGCCGTTCGGCCCAGAGCGGTTGCCCTTCGGCCCAGAGCAATTTCACCCAGTCCGGTCGACTCCCGTGAAGATCACTGCGCCACGTTCCCGATTCGCCGGCGCGTGATGGACCAGTCCCGCGAGCCCGGCGGTGCCCGTCGTGCAGACCGGAACGGCCGTGTGCGACCGGGCGAGGCGGTGAGCCTCGACCACCACGGGTTCGGGGACCACGATCGGTTCGCCGCCCGTCGCGTGGGTTCGCTCGAGCAACGGCAACCAGTCGTAAGTGACATCGTCGAGGATCCCCGTTGCGATGCTGGTCGGTTCGGTCTCCCACGCCCACATGAAGCGCTCGGGTTCTGCCGCGGCTCCGACGAAGTCGAAGTCCGGGGCGAGCAGGTCCCAGGCACGACGCAGTGGCGCGCATCCCTCGGCTTGGACGGGATGGAGTCGCGCCTCGGGAAGCGCAAGCGAGACCGCTGTCGCGAGCGCGCCACCGCCCACCTGGATCCACAACGAGTCGATCGACGACACCTGTTCGGCGAGCTCCCAACCCAGGGTCCGACCACCGTCGAACGTGGTCGGGGTGTCGGTGCCCTGAACGCTGAACGGCTGAGCGCCACGGTCGACCGCCTCGCGGAAGCGAAGATACGCAGGATCCCCGACTTCGTCCGGATGCCGCTCGCAATGGCGAACGTTCGCCCCGAGGTCGTCGAGGGCCGTCACCACGCTGCGCTCCGCCCAGGTGGGAACGAAGACGTCGATCGGACGCTCGAGCGCGGCCGCAATCACCCCAGCCGCAAGGGCCGCGTTCCCGCAGCTCGCGATCGCAAGCGGAGCCACCGGATCGGCATCCTCACGATCGAGGTCGTGGAGGGCCAGGTGAATGGCCACGCCAAAGAGATGGCGGGCCTTGTGGGACCCACCGACGTTGCCGGCGTCCGCCTTGATCACGAGATCGATGTCGATCCCGGCCGCCTCCGCAAGCTCCGAGCCATCAACGACCGGGGTCGTTCGAAAACCGGCACCCCACACTGCGGCGACGCGTTCGTCGAGCCCGCTCACGATCTCGACGAAGCGTGCGTCGCTCAGATGCCCGTCGGTGACGGCACGATAGGAGTCGAGCCGATGCCGGTACCGAACGAAGGGATTCGGATCCATCCGGCGAGGGTAGACGACCGGGGTCGACGCGGTGATCGAAGCGTCACGTACCGATCATCTGGCCGTCCACTCGTCGAATCATCACGGTGGCGGGCCGTGGCCGGCCCGCTCCCTCGCCGTCGGGCCAGGTGGATGTTTCGGTCGGGTTCTCGGCCATGCCACTGTCGCCGGGGTGCTGAATGTTGATGAACATGGTCGCCAGGTCAGGCGTGAACGCCACACCCGTGACTTCACAATCGACCGGGCCGACAGCGAAACGCCGAATCTCACCGGTCGACAGGTCGCAGGCAAGCATCTGATTGTTCGATCCATCGGGTTGTCCGCCGTCGGTCTGAATCCATATGGTCCCGCGCCGGTCGATGACCAGCCCGTCCGGCGAACCGAAGGCGTCCTCAGGATCGACGGTCGACCCGTCGGAACCGTCACCTGCTCCGGCGAGCACGAAGAAGTCCCAGGTGAAGGTGGTGGCGCCGGCGTCGTGTTCGTCGTCGAGAAGCCGAATGATGTGGCCCATGCGGTTCTCGACTCGCGGGTTGGCGACGTTCGCCTCGGTCCGACGACTGTTGTTGGTGCAGGTGAAGAACATCTCCCCCGTCTCGGGATGCACCGCGGTCCATCCGGGTCGGTCCATCGCTGTCGCCCCGAGAAGGTCCGCGGCGAGTCGCGCCTTGATCAGCACATCGCCCTGGTCGGCGAAGCCGTTCGCTTCGGTCAGCGGGCCGTGTCCATGGACGAGCGGAAGCCAGTTGCCCACGGCCCCTCGAGAAACTCGGCGACGTACAACGTCCCGGCTGCGAGCGGATTGCGGCCGGCGGCACGAGCGGACTTCCAGTCCTCGGCACCGACGAACTTGTACAGATAGTCGAAGCGTTGGTCGTCGCCCTTGTAGCAGACGGCGGCGCCGTTGGCTGCGGTCCCAAACGCAGCACCCTCGTGCTTGAAGCGACCGAGCGCCGTGTGCTTGATCGGGGTCGACTGCGGGTCCATCGGATCGATTTCAACGATCCAACCGTGACGGTTCGGCTCCTGAGGAGTGAGATCGGCGCGGAATCGATCGTCCGTCGTCGCCCACCAGTATCCAAAGCCCCGCCCCCCGACGCCGTATCGCTCGTTGATCGCATACTGTTCGCCGCTGATTCCCTCGGCTTGACCGTCGGTTTCTTCCCAGAAGTAGCCGTTGAAGTTCTCTTCGCAGGTGATGTAGGTCCCCCAGGGGGTCACGCCATTGCCACAGTTGTTCCAGGTGCCGATCGGCGTCGTGCCGTCGGGGTCGGTATCGGTCTGGAGCAGGCGATGTCCGGCCGCAGTCCGATCCGTGAACTCGGTCCGAGACCACCACGGAGGGGGAAGTACGCAATTCCGTCGTGTCCCATGCCGAACTGATGGAACTGCTCCGCCGCGGTGTTCGACGCGTCATCCTTGAACGCGGGTCCATTCGGGACGATCGGGTCGCCCCACGGGATGATCGCCTGCGTGTAGTAGCCCTCGGGAACCGTGACGGTGTCGTCGCTGTTGGTGTCGATCGCCTTGAAGCTGATCAGGCTGCGGGCCCCCGACGAGAACCCTCCGAGGTGCTGGGGTGCAAGCGTTGGTTCGGCGGCGCCGGCCTGTCCAGCCATGAAGGGCGAGGCCGCCAAGAATGCGCCAGCCCCCATCAGCCACCTCGAAGGACGGTTCTCCGACCCATCTCGGCGGCCATCACCTCTTCGAGCGTCTCCCCAGTCGTGTGCATCACGTTCTCCTCGTTGTCGTAGCGCCACTGACACTTCTCTGCGGAAATGACCCGACGGTGAACAGCAGGTTCGGCGCGCGAAAACTCCTGCGAACATCGTCGTGTCACACACCGCTGCTAGAACTCTCGATGTGGGCGATGACGACTTTGCGTTCGAGGACAGCACGGCGGAGCCGACCCTGTACGAGGTGTCGGGCGAGCGGCCCCACGACGGCGCCGACACCGTGCTGGACGACACCGTCGCGCCACCGCACGGCGGTCCTCCGCCGTACGTGTCGCCCTCGAGCGCGTCGACGTTTCGTTCCTGTCAGCGCCGCTGGGAGTTCCGCTACATCGATCGGTTGCCGGATCCCGCCGGCGAGGCGGCGCTCGCGGGCACGTTCGCGCACCTCGTCCTCGAATTGCTGCTCCAACGACCGAGCGAGGAGCGCACGGTCTCGGTGGCCCGCGACATCGCTTCGGCCGAGTGGCCGAACATGTCCGAGGACCCCGATTTCGTCGCGCTCGGGCTCGACGATGAGGCGCAACGCCGGTTCCGCTGGTTGGCGTGGACGGCGATCGAGGGGTTGTGGGCACTGGAGCAACCCGAGACGGTCGACGTCGTTGCGACGGAGCGGGCCATCGACACGATGCTCGGCAACGTGCCGTTTCGGGGCATCGTCGACCGCCTCGAACGAGAAGACGGCCTGATCGTGTCGGACTACAAGTCCGGTCGAGCCCCCTCTGCACGATTTCGGGAGGGCCGCCTCGAGCAGGTGTTGCTGTACGCCGCAGCGATCGAGGCCGACACCGGCGAACGACCCACGCACGCTCGCCTGCTCTACCTCGGTCAGGAAACGATCGACGTCGAGGTCACCCCGGATCGTCTCGAGTCGGCGATCGGGGCGCTCGACGACACCTGGAACACGATGGAGCAGGTGGTCGGCGCCGGGGTGTTCGAGGCGACGCCTGGGCCCTTGTGCGGGTGGTGCCCGTACGCCGATCGCTGCCCGGAGGGGCTCGACGAGCTCGCCCGACGCCACAGCAGCGGACGCATCCGAGCGTCGGCGCCGAGTCTCCGGTTCCTGCACGCTGCGCCGGCCTGACCGAGTCGGTGACCTCGGGTGGTCGGTGGGCCACGGGGCCCACCGACAGCGCCGCCGTGGTCCGGTACGATCGCGACCATGAGCGCGGATCCACTCCCCGCGACGACGGCCGATGCGGGACGGACGGTCGAGCGTGTCCCACCGGCCCTGACGCGACGTTCGACGCCGCCGGTCGACCATCTGTTTCAGACGATCGTGGATGCCTCGTTCGACCTCATCGAGGAGCTCGGCACCATCGACATGTCGATCTACCTTCATGTCCCGCACGACGATCAGCCGCTGCTGTTCGCCCGCAGTCCGGACCTGGGGATGCTGTCACCGTCGGAGAACTTCCGGTTGATGCACACGATCACGATGCTCTCCAACGGCCGCAAGCCGGTCGCCGCGTTTCGGCACGGCGAACTCTCCGGTCACTACGTCCGAACGACCGGCGCACACTCGGACGGCTTGTTCGTGTTCGGCCCGATTCAGGGCTCCGCCGAAGCTGAGCGCATTTCGGCCGTCACGGTTGCGTTTGCGCGCGTGCTTCATCAGTTTCATCTCGACGACACCGACGGCGACGTCCCGGGCCATTCTCCCGACGCGATGACTCCGCAACTGACCGTGTCGACGACCGAGGATCGCACCGACGTCGATGCCGTGGCCGTCCGTTCCGACGGGGTGTCGTCGATCACCGGGACCGGCTCGGCTGCCCGACCCGAAGACGCGGTCGGCAAGGCCGTCGTGAACGCGCTCGCCCCGACGTGGGAGTTCGACGAGATCCGCACGATCGACGTCGGGATGCGTTCGGCGGTGCTCGCCGTGCTCCGTGACGACCGCGCCATCCTTCAGCTCGGTTTGGCGATCTCGTCCGGTGATGTTCTGCAGACAGCGGCCCTCGCAACACGCCGGGCGATCGTCGACGCGTAAGGGCAGCCCGACTCAGGCGTCCGAAGGCGTCGCCGAATCACCCCAGGCAGCGCGGGCGGCGAGCCCAAGGATGGCGCTGGCGTCCTGTGTGGTCTGGCCGGTTTCGTCGAGCACGCCACCGATCTCGAACGCATAGAGCGTGCGCTCGAGTGCCCAGGCGACGAGTGCCCGATCCGTCTTGGGAATCGTGGTCGTCACCACGCTCGAGCGGTTGATCATGGTGACGAGGGTGTCGCCATCAATGGCGGTGCCCGGCGCGCTGACGGCGATGCCCGAAATGGCCCCGACCCAATCCGCGGGTTCGAGCCAGGCGATCGCTTCGGCCTCGTCGGCTGGGTGCACGTCGAGATTGCGAGGGGCGAGATACGCCCCGATCATCGCTGCCGCATCGTCGGAGCACGCAACGGCCTCGAGCGTCCAGATGTCGGGGTCTCCGGTGGCGCGACGCTCGTCGATTGACGCGGCGATCTCGCCCAGGACTCGGCGCTGGGTCGTCGGCTCGAGCGGAATCGTCCGCTCGATGATCGACCGCGCCCATGCGTCGGCTCCGGGGTCGCGGGCGAGATCGAGCGGCTCTGTGGGGTCGTTCGCCGTGACGCCGACCTGGACGCCGAGGCGACGTTGGAGGAGTGGCCCATTGGCGCTGGACGCGTCGTCGAGTCCGAAGCGGAGCTCTGCGAGCACGTCAGCGATGCGTGGTTCGTCGATCGACTCGACGGACACTGCGCTCGTCGGATCTCCAAGAATCGCCTCGGCGAGGCCGGGCGGGCCGATCGTCGCCGCAACGACGACTCCTGCGTCGACGGTGAGGGTGAGATCGTGTTGCGCCCCACTGGCGGCTTCGTATTCGAGGATGATCGCCGCGTTCGTGCCGCCGTCACGGACGCGGTGGGCGTCCACGAGCACGTGCGTGTCAACGTCGCTACCCCACGCACGCCCGGAGAGCCGGTCACGATCAACGGCCCGACCTGGATCGGCCATCAATTCGATCAGGTGGGCGGCGACGTCGTTCAGCCCAACGACTTGGACCGGATCGATCTCGCCATCGGCGAGGGTCTGCCAGTCGGCGAACGCCCCTGAGGCCCACGCTTCGGCGCTCGCGGCGTCTTCGCAGTGGTCGACGAACACGGCCGACGAGACCAGTTCGTCGACGAAGCGTTGCAGGATCGGATTGGCCATCGTCGGGCGAGGTTAGCGTGGCGGGATGCCCGAGCTTCCCGAGGTCGAGACCATCCGGCGTGGCCTCGAACCCCGTGTTCGGGGGGCGACCATCGACGCTGTCGACGCCCACCCGTCACCGAAGTTCGCACCGGCGCTCGACGCTGCGGGTACGTCCATCCGTGGCATCGATCGTCGTGGCAAATATCTGTTGTTCGACCTCGACGGCGAGCTCGAACTCGTGGCACATCTCGGAATGACCGGGTCGTTTCGAGTTGACCCGGCATCCACTCCAGTCGATCACACGGCCGCCGGCCCGCACGTCCGAGCCGTATGGGGATTGGCCGACGGGCGTCGACTCGTGTTCCGCGACATTCGCCGGTTCGGACGACTCGCGGTCGTTCCGCGCGGCGAGTACGGATCGATTGCGACGCTCTCGCGTATGGGCCCCGAGCCTTTCGACCCGGCCTTCGATGGGGCGCATCTCCACCGGTCGCTGCGCTCGACGTCTCGGGCCGTCAAGACGGCGTTGCTCTCGCAGCGACCGGTTGCGGGAGTCGGGAACATCTACGCCGACGAGGCGCTCTTTCGGGCCGGCATCGATCCGCGCTCGCGTCGGGTGGGCCGGGCCCGGTGTGACCGACTCGTCGAAACCATCGTCGAGGTCCTCCAGGCCGGCATCGACAACGGCGGCACGACGTTGCGCGACTACGTGGATGCGCAGGGCGCCGAGGGAAGCAATCAGGACACGCTGCTCGTGTATGGCCGAGGGGGCGAACCGTGCGTGCACTGCGGCAAATCGCTCTCGACGTGCACGATCGATGCCAGAACGACCACGTTCTGCGCGACCTGTCAGCGTCGGTAACGACACCGAGCCGATGGCGACTATCCTGCCGTCGACGTCTGCGTGTGCTGGAAGGAGCGATCGCCGTGACGGAGGCTGATCCCGCGGGCACGCTCGAACGGCTGGGCACGTTCCCTCCGGTCACCGCGACCGACTGGCGGAACATGTTTCCGGGCCAACCGACGCCGGTGAACCCCGAGGCCGCGCAAATGGTCTATGACATCGCGTGGTTCCTCGTGAAGGACGTCACCGCGGCTGCCTACATCACCGTGGTCACGTTCAAGGTCGCGTTGAGTCGACTCGATGACCTTCCGGAGCCATCCGCGTACACCGCATGGCTGGCGGTGATCACGACCAACGAGGCGCACCGCTACCTCGAGGAATCGCCGACGCGTCGGCTCACGAGCGCGCTGATGCCCACCGGATCCGAACGCGAGGCGCTGTTTCTGGCCGACACGCTGGCCGAGATGCGAGCCGATCACAAGCTCGCGATTCTCCTGCGCTACCGCTACAACGTGCCACCGGCGGTCATCACGTTGGCGCTCGACATGCGCCCCCGAAAGCTCGCTCGGCTCTTCGTGGCCGCTCGCGAATCCTTCGCAAAGAACAGTTCGCTCCCGCCCGCGATGCTCGCCGTGGCCACACCGCCGCGTACCCGCCAGCTCCCGAGCAACGTGGAAGCGTATGGCAAACGGGATCTGCGCCCGTCCGTTCTGGGCTACCCGTGGCTTCCATCGGGATTCCCGGGCCTTCCCGAGCGTGAGGAGCGGCGGGCCAAGTGGCTGACTGCGGTGGCGACCGTCGTGTTGCTCGTTGCCCTCGGGATCATCATCACTCGACCGTGGGGTGCGGCCCGGCCAACACTGAACGAGGCTCCAGTTGCCGACGACAACACGCCGGGTGAAATACTCGACGACGATGGCTGATTCCTCTCCGACGGCGCTGCGCTCTCGCGTCGCCACGGCGTTCGTGGCGATGGCCGTGTTGGCTGCGGCTGCGATGGTGGCCTCGACGGCGGCGACCGCCGAAGCCCACGGTGCAACGGCGACCGTGTTCCAAACGCAGACCGACCTCGAGCGTCTCGAAGCGCGTTCGGCCGAATTGCAGACCCTCATCGCCGACACAGAGATTGCGATCGACGAACTCGAGACCGAACGGTCGGTACGACTCGTGGACATCGACACCTTCAGCGCCGCGATCGAAGGCACCGCCGATGCGCTCGAGCGCCTGGCTGCCGCCCGGGTCGAACCAGCCCGCACGAGAATCGCGCTCGCGGTCGAACGTTTCGTCAACGGCGACCCGGCGACCGACGCGTTCGCGCGAGAGCTTCAGCAGCTGGACCGTGATGACGGGCCTCTTCAACAGCAACAGGTGCTCGGCTCGGTCGTTGACGCGGCAAACGCCGAAGTCGCGAGAATCGATGACGAGATCAACTCGCTCGCCGACACGGTCCCCGAGCTCCGCACGGGTCGAACCGAGGCAGCGGATCGGGTGACGGCGATCGACGCCGCCCTGCTCGAGCTGCGGTTCGTGCTCGACGAGGCCCGCGGCGAGCTCGCGGCGGTCGAAGAGGACCTCGATTGGTACCGTCGGGCGGACTCACGAAGCGTGCTGACCGGCCGAGACCTCACCGCCGGAAACGAACGCCCGGCACTCGTCGTGAAGATCGACAACGTGTCCCGGGCTCGTCCTCAGGCCGGGATCAACGATGCCGACATCGTGTTCGTCGAGCTGGTCGAGGGTGGCTCCACTCGCTATGCGGCCGTCTTCCACTCCGAAGACCCGACGGTGATCGGTCCGGTCCGGTCGATGCGGACGACCGACATCAATCTGCTGCGCATGTTGAACCGCCCCTTGTTTGCGAACTCGGGCGGCAATCAGGGGACGACACGTGCCGTGAACGCGTCGGATCTCGTGAACATCGGACACGCAACAGGAGCCGGCGGCGCCTACTACCGGAACAATTCCCGTCCGGCGCCGCACAACCTGTTCACTTCCACGGATGCCCTGCGTCGATCGAGCTCGGCGGGCGGTGCGCCGCCACAGATCTTCACGATCCGCCGTCCGGACACGTCGCTGCCCAACGCGGCCCGGTCGAGCCAGGGCGTCGATGTCGCCTACCGGAGCACGTCGGTGAGCTACCGGTGGAACGGATCTGGCTGGGAGCGGTCTCAGGACGGTCGTGGCACGGTCGACACGGCGGGCGTCCGGACGGCGCCGGAGACGGTCGTCGTGCAGTTCACCGAGTACGGAACGAGCGCGGCGGACGTCAACTCGCCGGAGGCCATCGCCGTCGGCGGAGGAGTCGCCTGGATCTTCACCGAGGGCGTCGTCATCGAGGGCAGGTGGGACAAGCCGTCCGCAACCTCGGTGACCGTGTACACCGATGCGAACGGAGCCCCGGTCGAATTGCTGCCGGGTCGGGTGTGGGTCGAACTGCCGCGGCCCGGTGGCGCCACACTGCGGTAGCAGCGAGAACACTGCGGTAGCAGCGAGAACACTGCGGTAGCAGCGAGAACACTGCGGTAGACGCGTCAGGTGCCGACGGCGGTTCCCTGGTTCCGCACGGTCCCCGTGATCAGCGTCGTTTCATCGACATGGCCGACGAGGCATTGCACGGTCCGGTCGCCTTCGTCCCAACTGCTCTCGACCGGTACGAACGTCCAGACCGCCCAGTCGCTCCGAACCGAATCGCCAACGAAGAGGGCGAGCTGTTCGCTGCACCACTCGTCGCCGAGCTCGAACGTCTCATCGATCCCTGGGTAGGGCATCCCGGACATGTCGAACCACAGCGAGTCGGTCACGGCAAACACCTCCATCGCATGAGGCTCGGCACAGTCGACCACGGGCACGAACAAAACCTCGAGAAACTCCCCGTCGTCGTCGCCAAACCAGTCACGAACGCACTGGCCAGCATCGAGACTGGTGACGAGCGAGGTGTTGTCGACGAAGCGGGCGATCATGATGCCAGTCGCCGCGAACGAGACGATCACGAGCAGAAGCACGATGGAAATCGCTCGTTTCGCCCGGCCGTCGAGCGGTTCGGAGACCGCAGGTTCGTCTGACGAATGGTCCGGGACCTCGCCCATCACGAGGGGAGGCGGAAGCGGAGGCAGCGTTGTGCCACGAGTATTCACATCGGTGAAATCGGCATTTCGAGGAGACTCCCCCATGGGCGGTCCGACCCATGAGTCGCTTGGGTCGACTCGGCGGTGTGAACTGCGCCACACTTTCGTGATGGCTGCTCGTATCTCCCCCGGGTCGTTCGCTCCGGGACGAAACCTCCGTCATCAACGCGGCGACGCGACCCCCGAATGGGCCCTCGCCGGTGGCCCCAACCATCATCTCGAGCTCGGTCCGGGTCCGCTCGCGGTCGCCGAATGGGAGTCGGCGGGGTTGACGCTCCCGGATCTCGAGGCGATTCGTCGACATCGCCTCCACCGCGTTCGGACGACGTTGGAGGAGTTCGGCTACGACGGCGTCCTGGTGATGGACCCGATGAACATCCGCTACATCACCGACACCACGAACATGCAGCTGTGGGTGATGCACAATGCGGCGCGCTACGCCTTCATGAGTGCGGATGGGCACGTCGTGCTCTGGGACTACGACGGGTGTGAGTTCCTCGCCGCCCATCATGACCACGTGAGCGAGGTCCGTCCGGCGATCGGCTCGACGTACTTCCTGGCCGGTGACCGCTTCGGGGAGATCGCCCAACGGTGGGCAGACGACGTCGCCGAGGTGATTCGTGAGCACTGTGGCGATGACGCCCGGGTTGCGGTCGATCAGGTCAACTGGCTCGAGGGTCAGGCCTTGTCGGGTCATGGCGTCCGAATCGAGCGTGGCCAGCAGCTGATGGAGCTCGCTCGCGTGATCAAGTGCGACGACGAGATCGCGGCGCTGCGCTGTGCTGGCCATGCCTGCGTCGAGACGATGCGCGAGATGCGAGAGTCCGCCGAGCCCGGGATGACGGAGAAGGACATCTGGGCGATGTTGCATGCGGGCAACATTCGCCGAGGCGGCGAGTGGATCGAGACGCAGATTCTCGCGTCCGGTCCTCGGACGAACCCGTGGTTCCAGGAAGCGTCCGCTCGGGTCGTCGAGAACGGAGACATGCTCGCCTACGACACGGATCTCGTCGGCGCGTACGGCATGTGCGTCGACATCAGCCGAAGCTGGGTGATCGGCGATCGACCACCAACGGCCGAACAGAGCCGGGTCCATGGTCTCGCCCTCAAGCAGATCGAGACGAACATCGAGCTGCTGCGGGCCGGAGTCACCGTCGAAGAATTGACCTTCAAGTCCTGGTACCCACCGGACACGGAGTATCGGCACTACTCGTGCCTGTTCCATGGGGTTGGGCAATGCGATGAGTACCCCGAGGTGTATTTCCCTCCGGCATGGGATGACTGGGGCATCGACTGCACCCTGGAGCCGGGAATGGTGATGACCGTGGAGAGCTACGTCGGGCCGCGCTCAGGCGGCGAGGGCGTCAAGCTCGAAGAACAGGTCGTCATCACCGACGACGGGTATGAACTGCTTGCGCACTATCCGTTGGACTTGTGACCTCGCCGCACGCCGGGGTCGGCGTGCGGCGAGTCACCGTGTGAATTACTCGCCGCCCTGACCGGGGATCTTGTCGGTGAGCTCGCTGGCCTTCTCGGTGGCCTCGTCGATCTTCTCGGTGACGGCTTCGCCACCAGGAACCTTGCCGGCCATGTCCTTCGCCTGCTCAGCGAGGCCTTCGGCCTTGTCCTTCATCTCGTTGACCTTGTCGAACATACCCATGGTTGTTACCTCCGGGGAATGGATGTGTGGGTGTATGACGCTGACCGGCTGAGCCGAGTCGCGACCCGACACTACTCGGCAGGTGCGAGCGACGACCTGAGCGCGCCGACGGCACCGATCGCCTCGGCGAGGGCCTCAGGGGCCACGAGCAGATTGACGGCGACCTCGTCCGCGCCGGCGTCCCGGTAGCGGGCGAGCCCGGCGGCGACCTCGTCGATCGAGCCGATGAGGCACATGTCGGCCGCTTCGGACGCGCCTTCTCGCTCCATCACGGCCCGATACGAGGGCAGCTGGGGGTAGATCGCGAGGAGCCGATTGACGCGGGAGCGTGCTGCGTCGACATCGTCGGTGATCACGACCGGGACGCCCGCGACCACGCGGCCGCCAACGCAGCCCGGCCGGATGTGCGACTCGATCGTGGTCGGCCCCGTCATCCAGGTGATCGTGCCCGACGTGCGCTCGGCGGCAAGCGCAAGCATCCGCGGACCGAGCGCAGCGAGCATGACGTCAGGCGCCTCGGACGGGACGTCAATCATCGTCGAATGGCTGACCCAGGTACCGCTGGTCTCGACCGCCTGGTGCTCAAGCAGTGGCAGCAGGGCGTCGAGGTACTCGACGAATCGACTGTACGGCTTGTCCCAGGGCAACCCCCACCGAGCCGTGACGACGGGTTCGTGGTTCACGCCGATGCCGAGCGTCAGGCGTCCACCGCTGATCTGATTCACGGTCCGGGCCTGCTGGGCCATCGTCTGGGGCAGCATCGTTTGCATCGCCATCACCGACGTGCCGAGCCCGATGTCGGGGACACGACTCGCCACCACACCGAGGGTCACCATCGTGTCGGCGTTCATGACCTGAGGCATCCAGAAGCGGTCAAACCCTGCCGCACGAGCGGCCTCCGCGTGATCGACCGCCTCGGCGACGATGGTGGGCGAGTCGAACAGTGAAAGCAACATGGACTGATGATCCCACTCCGGCGCCGGCGGCGTCGAGGCCTGACCAGCGCGGATACCAGGACGAATATCATCGGGCGAATGTCGGACGCACAACGATGGGACGAGCGCTGGTCAGCGGTTGCCGAGCCCGGCGACATCGTCGCCCCACCGCTCCTCGAGCGGCTGACGCCAGCAAAAACCACCTCCCCACGCACCGTCGACCTCGCCTGCGGCCTCGGCGACGCCGGACTCACGCTTGCCGCGCGTGGCCACCAGGTCACGTTCGTCGACGTCAGCCAGCAGGCGCTCGACATCGTCGACCGGCGCGCCACCCAACGGGGACTCGACATCGAGCTCCGCTGCATCGACCTCGCCTCGACCAGCCCTCCGGCGGGGCCGTGGGACGTCGCCGTCCTCCTCCACTACCTCGACCGCCCGCTGCTCGGCCAACTGCGTTCGGTGATGGCTGCCGAGGGTCGGCTCGCCTGCGCCATCGCGACGACGACCAATCTCGAGCGCCACGAACGGCCGAGCAGGCGGTTCCTCCTCGAGCCCGACGAACTTCCGGCGCTTCTCGGGTCGGGATGGGTGATCGAGCATCACGATGAGCAGTGGCGAGCCAACGACGCGCACGAGGCCTGGCTCGTGGCCAGAGCCAGCGATTCAGTCTGAACGAGCGACGCCGGGCGCGAGCAGCGTGCCCAACATGGCGCCGAACTTCGCCTGCGTTTCGGCGAGCTCGGCGTCGAGATCGCTTTCGGCAACGACCCCGACTCCCGCCCACACCGTTGCGCGTTCTCCCGCGATCGAGGCGGTCCGGACCGACACGGCGAAGGCACCGTTTCCGTCGCTGTCGAACCACCCGGCAGGTCCGGCATAGGCACCGCGATCCACCCCCTCGAGTTCGGCGATCGCGGCGAGCGCATCGCCTTGCGGCGCGCCGGCGACAGCCGGTGTCGGATGCACCGCAGAGACGAGATCGATGACCGACGCCGCGGGTTCGCTCAGAACCCCTTCGACGCGGGTCCCGAGGTGATGCACATTCTCCATCGAGAGCACGGTGGGTGCGGGCTCGGCGTCGACATACGAGCAGAAGGGCAGGAGCTCGGCGAGAAGCCAATCGATGGTGATGCGATGCTCGATCTGATCCTTGCCCGACGCGAGCAACTCATCGAGCCGCTCGCGGTCGAGGTCGGGGTCCGCGGCACGTGCTGCGGTGCCCGCAAGCGGATGGGCAAAGACCGAACGACCCGTTCGTCCGACCAGTAGCTCGGGGCTCGCGCCGACGAGTCCGTCGATGTGGAACACCTGCGCGGCAGAGAATCGTGCTCGGAGCGATCGGATGATGGGAGCGATGGGCCAAGGCCGGTCTGCTGTCAGCTCGAGCGACCGGGCGCACACCACTTTGCGAAGGGCACCAGAACGTACCCGGCCCCGTCCGACCGCGACGACGTCGTCGAGCCAGGCCCGTGCTGGGTGGTGCATCGTCATGTCGGCGACCGCGACGGGCTCGATCCGGGTCTCGACCTGGCGCTCCACGAGTCCGATGAGCTCACGATCGCTCATGGACCCCTCCACCCAACGACCGTTGGCGTCCTCGCCCACGATCAGGTCGGGAACGAGCACCGACATCGTCGGAGCGTCGGCAAACGACATGGCGACAAAGCCGCGATCCGTGCCGCCGGCGTCGCGCACGGCATCGGCGGCCGCGGCGCCGTCGTGGCGGTCGACCTCGACGCGATGCACCGACCCGAGCGAGACGAGCGAATGCTGCGAATCTGCCCAGAAACAACCCGTGTCGTCCACGAGGTCGAGGAGATCGACGTCGTGGAGCGCGGCGGGCGTCGGGCGTCTGGTCACCCCGCCGAGCGTACGAGGCGCCACACTGGAATGAGTGAGGTATCGACGAAAGCTGTCGGTTGCGGCCGGTGTGGACGCCGTCGTTGCGGCGCTCTCCGATCTGTCGTCGTACCCCGAGTGGAATGACCTGGTCGCCGACGCCGAGCCGACGTCGGCGATCGCCGACGACCCTGGCCCCGCCTGGTCGACGACGCTTCGGGCACGGGTCGGACCGTTCGCACGGGCGAAGCGGCTCCGATTCGTTCGAGAGCTCGAGATCAGCGACGGCTCGACGTCGATCTGTTTCCGGCGGCGGGAGGTGGACGGTCGAGACCATGCGGCGTGGGTGATGCGCAGTGACGTGTCGACGGGTCAGGCGGGCCAGACCGACGTCGTGCTCGAGTTGTCCTACGACGGCGAGCTCTGGAGCAGTGCCCTGGATCCGGTGCTCTCCGCGGCGATCAGTCGCTCCACTCGTCGCTTGCCTCAGTATTTGGCCGATCAGCCGGGCTGACGAAGGACGGTCGCCGTCTCAGATCAGTGCCGTGAGCGCCCACGCCGCCCAGAGGACGATCATCACGAATCCCATGGCGAACTGAACGAGCGCGCTCCAGCCGAATCCCTTCGCGGTGGCGAGCGTGGCGCGCCGGGCTTCGTGCCAGTCCCCTTTGTCGAGGTACTCCGCTCCGAGCACACCGCCGAGCGCACCGAGCGGGAGACCGAAGACCGGGATGATGAAGAACCCGGCGATTGCCCCGACGATCATGAAGACCTGTGAGGATCCCGCGGCTCCGGATTGGGCGGCGGCGTTGCGGGGGATGACGATCCCGACGACGACGCTGGCTGCGGTGATCACGGTGAGCACGACCATCACGGTGATCCCGAAAGCGTTCCAGCCGACGACGAAGCCGTGTGCGAGGGCAGCGACCCAGATCAGTCCAAGTCCGGGAATGATCGGCACCAGCACACCGACCAGCCCGATGACCATGACGGTGCCGGCGAGGAGAGTGACGGCCAGATCCACGCGCCGACGTTAGCTCTCGTCAGGGACCGTGCCGCCATCGTCGTCGCTCGGGCGCACGTGACGGATCGGCCCCTGGCCTCGCCCGAGCCGCCAGGAGGCGGCCGCCTCGATGGCGGCGTGAACGTGCTCGCCCGCCCCATGTATCGCCGACTCGACCGTCTGCCCGCGGGCGAGACGCGCCGTTGCGGTTGCGGCGAAGGAGCAGCCGCTGCCGTGCACGTTGCGGGTCATCACGCGGCGTCGCTCGATGATCTGAGGCTCGTCTCGGCCGACGCACCAGGCGTCGAGCACGACGTCGCCATCCAACCAGCCGGTCACGACCGTCGCGCCGGGTCCGAGCTCGGCGATCGCCCCGCACGCCGCCATCAGCGACCTTCGATCGACGATGTCGATCCCGGACAGCAACCGGGCCTCACCCACGTTCGGCGTGCACAGTGTGGCCCGCGCGAGCAGCTCGCAGCGGGTGTGTTCGACGAGGGGCTCGCCGAACATCGGCTCGCCTCGGCGGTTCACCAGGACGGGATCGACGACCAATCGGGGGTGGGCGCCGACCCGATCGACGACGAGCTCGGAAACGGCGAGGCGCCCGAGCATGCCGGTCTTGACGGCAGCGACGTCGAAGTCGTCGCAGAGGGCGTCGATCTGTTCGGCGATGTTGTCGACGGGGACCTGATGTGCGGAGCGGATCTCGGCGGTGTTCTGGGCGGTCACGACCGTCAGCGCGAACACCCCGTGAACGCCTGCCTCGGCGAACGAATGGAGATCGGCTGCCAGACCTGCTGACCCGCCCGAGTCTGAGCCGGCGATCGACATCGCCACCGGTGGGCTGGCGGACACCGCCCCTCCTAGGTCCGCTTGGGAGCGAAGAACAGCGCCAACGCGCCGACGATCAACGCGATCCCGCCGAGCAGCACCCAGTTGGGACCGCTCGACCGCTCGATCAGCGATGCGAGACGCCCCTCGGCGTCGGGGTCGAAGACGAACTGGAACCGCGACGTCTGGGTGTCGCCGTCGGCGGCGAGCTCGGTGTGTTCGACCACGTAGGTGCCGGGCATGGTCAGGGGCTCGAACTCGACGGAGGTCACCAGTCCACTCGGCGAGAGTTCGGTCTCCCCGACCGGGAGCGGTGCGTCGTCGGGCCCGAAGAGCAGCGTCTCTCCTTCGGACACGGGAACCCAGAACAAGATGTCGACGTGGCTCACCGAGCCGCCGAGCACCTGCCCCACCTCGGGGGCGCGTTGGCGCACCTCGGAATGTGCGTTGGCCGCGGACGCGAACAGGAGGGACGAGACGGCGATGACGAGCGTCGCGCACACGACGCGGTCTACTCGGCGAACGCGCATGGCGTCACGATACCGGGGCGGCTCCCGCGGCGATCAGCGGCTGCGGAACACGCAGTAGTGGACGTCGATGCCCTGGTACTCCTCGTGCCCGGGCAGGTACGGCATTGGGTCGGAGATGTCGAGGATGTCCCAGGTGCCGTCGGCCGCGAGCGCGTCGAACGCAGCCTGGGTCTCGCGCGCCTCGAACAGATCGGTTCGCTGCGTCAGCAGGATCGGCGAGCCTGGGGCGACGATGCGGGCGAACTCGCGACACACCTCCTCCACGTCGGCGAGATAGGTCATCACCCCGACGCACACGAGCGACCCGGAGTCGAACGGCGTCGGTGGCGCGTTGAAGTCTGCGGTGTGGACGGCCCGGTAGGTCTGCGCGGTCGAGGCGATGCGAAGTGACGCCTCGGACACGTCGGCGCCCTCGACGTGTCGCCACCCGAGATCGCCGAGGGCCTTGCCGACGAGGCCGGTGCCGCAGCCGACGTCGAGCAGCCGATCGTTCGACGGATCTGCGAGCCCGGCCATCCGCTGGGCCGCAACGGCTGGAGCCTCGTAGCCATAGCCCTCGATCTCCCCGTCGTAGGCCGGAGCCCAGTCGTCGTAGAGGGCTCGGATGGTGGCGGTGTCGCTGGCGTATTGCCCGGAGAGATTCTCGCGGGCCATCAGGGTCGTTCCGACATCAGTAGCCACCGCCGCCAGCGTCGTCGACCCCGACACCTCGGCCCACGGCCAACGACTCGACGAGGTTGAGTCGCATGGCGGCGAGGTCGCTCTGGACCGTCACCATCTTGAATCCTCGGTCGAACCGGTCGTGAATGATCTCGGGATTTCCGTGGATCCCGGCATACACACCGTGGGCGGCGCAACGTGCGGCGATGTGATCGAGCGCCTCGACGAAGGGCGGGTCTTCCTTCGCCCGACCAAGGCCCATCGAGACGGACAGATCCATCGGGCCGACGTAGATGGCATCAATCCCGTCGATGGAGAGGATCTCGTCGATGTTCTCGACGGCCTGGATCGTTTCGATCATCGGAATCATGAGGACGTGGTCGTTTGCGATCTCGGGGTAGTCCGGATCCTCGAGCGGTTGCACCCGGATCGGGCCCGACGATCGCCCGCCCTTCGGGTGGTAGTAGCCGCGCTCGATGACGGCTTCGGCTTCGGCGCGGCTGTTGACCATGGGCACGATGACCGCCATTGCGCCCGCATCGAGGACCTTGCCGATGATCCCGGGTTCGTTCCAGGGCACTCGAACGGTCGCCGTGGTCGTGCTGAGGTTGATCGCCTGGAGCATCGGCACGATCGTCGAGTAGTCGACGAGGCCGTGTTGCATGTCGATGCACGTGTAGTCGAAGCCGACGCGGGCGGCGACTTCGGCGGTGATGCTCGATGGCGACGACAGCCAACATCCGATCGAGCGTTCGTTGGCCTGAAGACGATCTCGGAGGGGGTTCTGGCGCATGGTCGTGCACGCTAGTGCGTGACTCGATTTCGTCTGGCAGACTTTGCGATTGAACGCTCGTTCAGTCGCTGGGGGTTCTCCATGACCGATGTCCTCACACTTCATGCGATCGAGGGTTCCCCTCGGCTTCGCGTCGACGGAGGCGGACGCAGCCAGGTCCTGCATCCGCATTGGCTCCGCGAACGGACCGAAGAGGCCGACGCGATCGACCAGGGCAACAAACAGCGCCTCTTCGCGCCCGCCGAGCTGGCCCCCGACCTGCATCCGACGGAGCTCCGGCCCGAACCCGGAGCGACCGTCGTCGTCTGGAGCGACGGGCACACCCAATCGGTCGACCACGCCATGCTCGCCCGCGATCTCGGTTGGGCGATCGATCCGAGCGACCCCCCACGTCGCCGCTCGTGGGTGGGACAGCTCGATCCGTTCCCCCGCTTCGAGATGCCAGACGCCACCGACGACGCCGCCATGCGCACTGTGCTCGAAGCCTTCTGGACGTTCGGTTTCGCCATCCTGACCGACACGGCGACCGAGCCGGGCTCGCTCGACTCGATTGCGTCACAGTTCGGCGAGATCCGTGACACCAACTTCGGGCGACTGTTCGACGTGTTCACCAAGCCCGATCCGGTCGATCTCGCCTACACACCAATCGAGTTGAAGGCCCACACCGACAATCCCTACCGGGCGCCCGTACCGGGCATTCAGTTCTTGCACTGCCTCGTCAACGACTCCTCTGGTGGCGAGTCGACGCTCGTCGACGGCCTCGCGGCCTACGAAGAACTCGGGCAGATCGATCCGGAGGGTCGGGCGGTCCTTGCGGGCACACCGGTCACCTTCCGCTACGAGTTCGGGACCGAACGCATGCAGGCTCGGGCGTCGATCTTCGAGACCGACGCGGCTGGCGAGTTCGTCGGCATCCGCAATTCCGATCGGCTCGACTTCGTCGATCCGGTCGATGCCGACACGCTCGACGTGTTCTACCGAGCCCGCCGAACCCTTCGGGAGTTGCTCGACCAACCCGGACGCCGCGCCCAGTTCTTGCTCGAACCCGGGCACGTCATGATGATGGACAACCGGCGTCTCCTCCACGGACGAACCGCGTACTCCCTGACGGAGGGGCATCGCCACCTCCAGGGCTGCTACATCGATCACGACGGCCCGGATCAGGGCTGGCGGGCGATCGCCGCACGCGCGTCGTAGATCGACCTGTCCGTGCGCCTCCGTGACATCATCGATGCATGACGAAGGGGCGGACGGTGGCGGCCGCAGCAGTCCTCGTTGCGGGACTGCTCGGCGCGCTCATCTGGTCGGGCTACCCGCGTGGCGTCGGCCCCGGCTGGGTCAGCAACAACGGGTGGCAGCTTGACGCCATGAGCATCGACGGCACCACTCTCACGGTCTCGACGAACTTTGGGGGCGTGGCGTCGGGGTGTACGCGGTTCGAGGAGTGGACGTGGAGCGAGTCGGACGATCGGGTCGACATCGAAGCGAGACTCTGGCAAGCGATCGCTCCCCAAGCCTGCACCAGCGATGGCGCGTTCGAGTCGTTGACCATCCAGCTCGAACAACCGCTCGGCAATCGTGACCTGACTGGTTGCGGAGAACCAGAGTGTCTCCCGACGGTCGCCCGTGCAGGACTGTTCGTGATCAACTCATTCGACGCCAACGATCAAGGGGTGCGGCGATCGTGTCCGCACCGAGCGGTGGTGCCGTTCTCGTCCACCTCTCGCCCGACGGATCCCGACAGATCCCGGATCTCGATGCGACCCATGGGACGCCGAGCCGGGTTCGGCTGACCAACGAGGTCGGCGTCGTGCAGTTCGATCGAAGCGTCGTCGCGACCGACCCGTCACTCGAAAGCGAATGGTGGGAGACGGAGGGGTTCGTCGTGGGCGTCGATCACGATCACGTGTACCTCTGTGCGCCTGCATCCGGCGGCGAAGCCGAAGAGGAGACCGGGTCGATCGCAGCCCTCGCCCCAGACACCGGCGTGCGTGCCTGGACGGCCGACGGCCCGTGCACCCAACCGGTCCGGCACGGCGAGCTGCTCACGTTCGTCACCCACGACCCCGCAGTCGACGGCGGCCATCTCGTCTTCACCCTCGATGCGTCGAGCGGCGCCGAGCGTTCGAGGCGCGTCCTCGACGATGGCATCGACGACAGCGTCATCGGAATCGACGCTGTCGTTGCCCTCGGCGATCAGACGGTCGCCACGGGCGTCCAGTCCGATGTGATCGTGTTCGACAGCCAGGGTGCCGAAGCCGCTCGGTACCCGTGGCGAACCGGAACGCCGCTCGCGGGCATCGCCGACGTCCTCTTCATCGACCAGGCTCCTGGTCTCCTCGCCCTCGACGTGGACCGCCAGGCCGACATCTGGTCGACGGACAGCGCGAGCGCTCTGGCCATCGACGACGCCGTGTTCGAGCTCAACGCGGCCGACGGCGTTGTCGCCCGGCTCGAACCGTCGACGGGCAATGTGCTGTGGCAGGCCGAGGTTGGCCTCACGAATTCGTTCCGCGCCGCGGTCAGCGACGATGTGGTCTACGTGGCAACCAATCTCGCCGTCATCGCGATCGACGTCGGAAGCGGTGACGTCCTGTGGGTGGAGCCGCTCGGCTGACGCCCGCCGCTCAGGCGGCGATCTGTGTCGGAAACAGCAACGTGACGTCGGCCTGACCGTCGAGCACGAGATCGCATTCTCCGGGCATCGAGATGACGCGGACGGTGCGGTTCGTGGCCTGGAATCGATCGACGATGTCACGAAATCGAGCTGATCCGCTCACGATGACCAACTCGTCAAACGTCCCGGAGCCGTGCTGGGCGAGGAACTGGTCGGCGAGGAGGCAATCGTCGTGGGTGCCGGGTTGTTCGATGACGAGCGCAGCGCCGGGGAACAGTTCCGATGCCGCCCATGCCAACTCGACCGGCGTGCCGACGAGATAGCGATCTCCCTCTCGGCGCGCCTCGGCCATCGTTTTCACGATCACCGATCGTGCGGCGAGTTCTGTGGGTTCGATCGCGCCGACCGCATCGGTGATCAGGCTCGACAAGTCGACGACGACCAACTTCGACGTGGCCGCCCGCCGACGGTCCACCGGGCGCAGTGCTGGTGTTTCCATGGGGTTCCATCGGCCAAAACACTGACGATTCGATGGCGGGAGTCGCCGGATTTGTGTCGGGGGTGTTTCGTCGTGTGTCGGGCGTGTTTCGGGAAGTTTCTTCCGCGTTTCGCAGTGGTGAACGTCGCCCGCGGGACTTCAACACCGGGAATCGGCCGCGCCATCGTCATGTCCAGGCGCCTCAATGCTGCGGCGCCACCCAACATCGACCCGGTGACGGACTGGGTCCACTTTGCTCGTAGGAGGGCAGGAATGAAACGGAAGCTTCTGGGTGGTGCAGCGGTCACGCTCGCCGCACTTGCGATCACGGAACCGGCTGCAGCGCAGTCGATCGCCGACATCGAGCGCGGGACCGCAGAAGGCAACGACCTTCTGAACATGGTCGTGCTCGACAACATCTTCATCTTCTTCGCGGGCGTGCTCGTCCTGTTCATGCAGGCCGGCTTCGCCATGGTCGAAGCGGGCTTCACCGAGGCGAAGAACTCGGCGAACATCATGATGAAGAACATCATGGACGCCTGCGTGGGCATGTTGTTCTTCGGCCTCATCGGCTGGAACATCGCCTACTCTGGTGCGAGCTTCTTCGGCATCGCCGAGGGCCCCTTCGCCGGAATCTTCGGCGTCGCCGGCATGAGCGACCTCAACCCCGCCGACGTTGCGGACTACCCGTTGGCCGTGCCGGTCGACTGGTTCTTCCAGGCGGCCTTCGCTGCGGCAGCGGCGACCATCGTGTCGGGCGCCGTCGCCGGCCGTACCCAGTTCAAGGGCTACCTCCTCTACTCGATCGTGATCACCGCCGTGATCTACCCGGTCGTCGTCAACTGGCAGTGGGGCGGCGGATGGCTGTCCGAGATGGGCTTCGTCGACTTCGCTGGCTCAGGTCTCGTCCACATGACCGGCGGTGTCGCCGCACTCATGGGTGCGATCGTCATCGGTCCTCGCATCGGCAAGTTCGGTCCCGACGGCAAGCCCCGCACGATCAATGGCCACAGCATCCCGCTCGCCATGCTCGGTGTGTTCATCCTCTTCATCGGTTGGTTCGGCTTCAACCCCGGCTCCGAGCTCCAGGCAGACATGGCCGTCCCGTACGTGGCCGTCCTCACCGCCTTCGCCGCCGCAAGCGGTGGCTTCGCAGCGATGTTCACCTCGTGGGCCGTCATGGGTAAGCCTGACGTCGGCATGGCCGGCAACGGCATGCTCGCGGGCCTCGTCGCCATCTGCTCGGGCATCGGCAACTTCAACAGCGTCTGGACGCTTGTGACCGGCGCCATCGCTGGCGTCATCGTCGTCTTCTCGATCCGTGCGGTCGAGTCGGCCAAGATCGACGACCCCGTCGGAGCCTTCTCGGTGCACGGCGTGTGCGGCTTCTGGGGCCTCGTGGCCACGGGCCTGTTCGCCACGACGTCCTCGCCGGTCGACAACTCGGGCGGCGGCCTCCTCACCGACGGAAGCGCCAGCCTCCTCATCGATCAGGTCGTCGGCGGCGTGGCGATCTTCGTCTTCGTGGCCATCGCGTCGGGTGCACTCTTCGCCGGGCTCAAGGCCGCTGGCCTCCTCCGGGTGTCCGAGGAAGAAGAGCTTGCCGGCCTCGACCTGTCCGAGCACGGTGCACCGGGCTACGACATGGGCATCGAGCAGACGGCATCGACCACGGTGCTCAGCTGATCACCAACTGAATCCGGCTCCGGCCGGCAGGGGTGGAGACGGGAGCGACTCCCACAACAGCTTCCCGTCTCCACCCCGAACAAACCCAAACGGAAATGCCGAGTGCTGTCATCCGGGCACTCGGCATTTCTCGTTTTGTAAACAGCAGATGAACACGCACGCCCCGGATCGGCAAACCGGTGACCGCACATGATTCGGTGCGGTCTGACAATTTGACCAACCTCGACCAAAGGAGTGGGAGCCGATGGAGGGTGGAGATATCGCGTGGATGCTGATCAGCATCGCGCTCGTCGTGTTCATGGTGCCGGGACTGGCGCTGTTCTACGGCGGAATGGTGCGGGCGAAGAACGTCGGCAACATGTTGATGATGAACATGGCGAGCATCGCCATCGTGCCGATCCTGTGGGTGCTGTTCACCTACTCGCTCGGCAACGAGGGTGACGGACCACTGCTGGGTGGCCTCGACAAGGTGGGCCTCGACGGCATGGAAGGCACCGACCTCATCGGCGTTGCCTTCTTGATGACGTTCGCCGCGATCACCCCAGCACTGATCTCGGGCGCAGTGGCCGACCGGATGAAGTTCTCGTCGTGGTGTGCGTTCCTGACGCTGTGGTCGATCGTCGTCTACACACCGGTGACCTACTGGGTGTACACGGGTTGGCATCACGCCGATCTCAGCCCGGCAGCGCTCGACTTCGCCGGCGGAACCGCGATCCACATCAACGCCGGCGTGGCGGCGCTCGCCGTGGCGCTCGTGCTCGGACCGCGTACCGGTCTCGGCAAGGACGACATGTCGCCGCACAACCTCTCGCTGCTGTTGATCGGCACCGGGATCTTGTGGTTCGGCTGGTTCGGCTTCAACGGTGGCTCGGCGCTCGCCGCCAACGGTCAGGCCGCTCAGGCGGTCATCAACACCTTCGTCGCCGGCTCCGCGGGCATGGTCGGATGGGTCGGCATCGAGTGGTTGCGCGACGGCAAGGCGACCATTCTGGGCACCGCCTCGGGGCTGGTGGCCGGTCTCGTGGCGATCACGCCAGCGGCAGGATTCGTGTCGACGCTCAGCTCGATCGTGTTCGGGCTCGTCGCCGGTGTCGCGTGCTACTTCGCCATCAAGCTGAAGGATCGGCTCGGCTACGACGACTCACTCGACGTGGTCGGCATCCATGGTGTCGGCGGCATCGCTGGTGGCCTGTTGCTCGGCCTGTTCGCCCAGGAGCACGTGGGTGGCCAGGACGGGTTGTTGTTCGGTGAGCCCGGATTCCTCGTCAGCCAGATCATCGCCATGGGGTCCGTCATCATCTTCTCGTTCGTGGCGACCTATGCGATCGCCAAGGTGCTCGACGGCGTAATGGGACTCCGGGTGAGCGAAGCGGAAGAATTCGAAGGCCTGGATGCCAGCATCCACGGCGAGGCCGTCTACACGGACTGATCGAATGGGCGGTCGACCTCGGTCGGCCGCCCCGATCAACTCCCGTGGTGGCGGACGGCGCGACCCTGGGCGTAGAAGCCGGAGCGGTCGAGCTTGCGATCGAGCCGCTTCAGGAGCCAGAGGTCGCGTTCGGTGTCGACCCCGGTGTGGATGACGTCGAAGCCGACGACGTCGGCGGCGGCGTACACCGCACGACACACCGCTTCTGCCGCGCGACCGTCTTCGCCGCTCAACAGGTTCTGGTGCAACTTCACACCGTCGAAGGGGAAGGCGTGGAGCGTTCGGAACGAGCCGAGGTGCACGCCGAAGTCGTCCAACACCACGGAGGCGCCAGCCTCGCGCAGCGACTGAAGGCTTGCGGCCACGTCGGGGCCTCCGGCGCCGACGGCGCCTTCGCTGACCTCGACCATCAACTGCCCGGCGTCGCCTGATTCACGAAGCAGATCGACCACCCAGGCGGTGGCGTGTGGATCGCGCAGCGTCGACCCCGAGATGTTGAGCGAGGTGCGCAGACCGCTTCGTGCCTCGCGGCGCTCGTACTCGGCATGGCTGAGCGCAAACCGGATGAGCGCCCGTTCGATCTCGCCGGAACGACCGATGCGTTCGGCCGCTTCGAGGAACTCGTGTGACTCGACGAGCCCTCGTTCGGGGTGCATCCAGCGCACCCTGGCCTCGGCAGCGACGACGTCGCCGCTCGGCAGCGCCACGATGGGCTCGAGGCCAGTGTTGAGTCGGTTGTTCTCGAGCGCTGACTGGAGCTGTTCGATGAGGCGGCGCTTGGCAACGACGCCCTCCTCGAGTGCCTTGTCGTAGCTCGCACGACCTCCGTTTCCGCGTTCCTTTGCGGCCTGGAGCGCGGTGGATGCGTTGGCGAGGAGCGCCCGAGTGTTCTCGGCGTGGGTTCGTTCGGCGATGCCCGCGGATGCGGTGATCGTGAGTTCGGTCGAGTCGAAGTGGAACGGCGCGTTGATCCGCTGCTGGAGACGTGCAGCAACGTGGTCGGCCACGTCGAGGGTCATGCCCGGCAGGTAGATGGCGAACTGATCACCACCGATTCGGGCGAGCGTGTCCACGCTCCGAAGTGCACCACCGAGTCGGTGGCGAACCGACTGGAGCACGGTGTCTCCCGCTTCGAAACTGAGCGTGTCGTTGACGACGCCGAGGCCGTCGATGCCGAGAAAGATGACGGAGGCCACAAGCGCGTTGTTCGAGAACTCCATGTCGAGAAGCGAGAGGAACGAATCCCGGTTGAGGGCGCCGGTGAGGGTGTCGATGCCGCCCGTCGGGGTCACGAGCGCGACCGGAGTCGGACCCGACCGTCGCTCTCTGGCGACCAGGACGAGATCGAGCAGTGATCCGGCTGCCGCCATCGGTTGTTCGATCTCGGCGGCGTCGAAGGGCGCGCCGTTGCGGGCGATCACGAGTACGGCGTTCATCGTCGGAATCCGCAGTCGATGCACCTCGATGGCATCGCCCTCGGCGAGGGTGAAGGAGGGGCGTTCGGAGTCTGCGATCCGAACCAGGTCGGCTTCTCGTTCGTCGCCGGTGAGGCCGTGGTCCGCGACCACTTCGTCGTCTTTGACGAGCCACGCCCGAGACGCACCGACCTGGCCCGAAAGGGCCATCACGATGTCGTCGGCGTTGGACGCTCGGAAGGGTTCGAGTCCGGCGAGAACACCGGTCCAGTCGTTGGTGACGTGCACGTTCATCACAACCTGCCATTCGGCACGATGCGGGTGACCCGGAATGGTCCGTTGGGCTTACTTCGCCGGCCCCACCGCAGGTGGTCGTCGACGGATCGTCAGCTCAGCGCTCGAGCAGGATCGCCTGTTTTGGACAGCGAACGGCCGCCTCTTCGACCGCAGCGTGCAGCGCCGCGGGCGGCTCTGCCTCGATCACGTAGAGCAGATCATCGTCACGGATCTCGAAGACGTCCGGGGCGAGGTCCTCACACATTCCGTTGGACTCGCAGAGGTTCTCATCGACGGTGACGCGCACAGTCCCGGAACCTACCACGGGCGGGCTGTCACCGATTCGTGTGACCCATTTCCGTGTTTCTGCGGCGTTTTGGGGCGGGGCGACGACGAATTGGTGCCACCGCTCCCTATGGTGGAGGGTCGCATCCGAGGTTCAGGTGGGCCGCTGCACGATCGGCAGGTCCGAGCCCCCGAGATCGGAAGTGGACGAAGAAAAGCTGAGCCGAGTGGGTCAGCGTCCACACTCTGCACGCGTATTTCGAAGGGACATGCTCATGGCAAAGCAACGAACCACATTCGCAAAACTGCAGCGTGAGCGGGCAAAGGCTGCGAAGAAGGCGGAGAAGCAGGCCGCTCGCATCCAGGGCCGACATGGCGCCCCCGTCACAACCGAAGAGCCCGAGATCGACGAGACCCCCGAGATCGATGAGGTCGACCTCGATTCGATGAGCACCGTCGAGCGACTCTTTGCCGGCAAGGGCCGACTCTCCGCCCCCGAGCTGATGGCGATGACCGAGAAAATTCAGCGGATGCATCAGCGTGGCGAGCTGAGCGACGACGAGCTCGAAGACGCAAAGCTCGAGCTTCTCGAGCGCATCGAGTAACCGCTCGAGCGTATCGAGTAACCGCTCGAGCGGTCAGCGGGTGACGAATGGTGACCCGTCGATTCGGTAGCCGAGCAGACTTTGCGTCGCGATGGCGATCTGACCCTCACGGTCGCTCAGAAGCGTGACGCCGAGACCGGTCCCTTGGGGACCGACGTGGGTGTGGGCGTCGAGTGCGACCCATTCGCCGACGAGCTCGCGATGGATCGAGACGGCGAGGTTTGCGTTGATCAGCCCGAACGTCGACGTCGGCCCGTACACGGCACTGATGCCGGAGCCGAAGTCTGCGGCCGCGCAGACTCGTTCGAGTGGGGTCGGCGACTGACCTTCGACGATGTCGACCCGAAGTCGCATCCAGTCGACGGCGGGCCCTGGGGTCCGGAAGGACCCTTCGGTGAATCGATGCTCAACGGCATTGCGGTGATAGGTCGTCACGTCGCCGCTCGCCCATCGTGGTGCCTCGACGGGTCGCAAGTCGTCGGGGGCGTCCGGTCGGCGGGTCGACGCCGCCGGCGATTCGGGCGGGTCGAGTTCGGCCGTCCGAAGCACGAGTGCCTCTGAGCGGGCAACGACATCGTCGTCGGCGATCAGCTCGGACTCGACTCGTGCGACTCGGCCACTGACACGACGGCGAAGCGACCGGGCGCGCAGTGGACGAAGCGGCACGGGTCGGACGAGTTGGATCTCGATGAAGGAGACGAACTCGCGCTCCTCGACGTGGGGTTCGGTGAGGTGGGCGAGCAGCGCGCTGGGCGGGCCTCCGTGTTGGGCATCGGGCCGCCACGGGCCGCGAGTGAACTCGCTCGGGATCCATTCGTCACCCTCGTGGGCAAACAGTGCGGTCATACGGGTTCCTCGCGTTGCCAGGTCAGGATCTGGTGGCCATCTCTCGCCATCGCATCGACGAAGATCTCCCCCGCCTTGGGGAGTACGCCAACGATCGCTCCCCCGCTGCCCGCAGAGTTGGCGCTGGCGCCATGTGCCCTGGCTGCGGCGACGAGCGAGGCGTGTCGGGGGTCGAGCGTCATCATGGACGCCCGAAGGTCGTAGGTGGCATTGATCGCCTCTTTGAGGTCGTGGACCGAGTGCGAAACGATGGCCTCTCGGGCTCGCCGAGCGCAATCGGCAGAGCGGTGCATGGCGTCACGAAGCGCACCCGCCGACTCGGCAGCCATTCGCTGGCGCAGGTCGGCGTGGACGACGCCCGACGGTTCGGGGGATTCGGTCCAGGCGACGAAGAACGGGATCCGGCTCGTATCGACAGGGGTGACCACGACGTCGGCCGCGGCGGGGCCCTCGAAGCTCATGAGACAGTCTCGTCCGTGTGACTGGACGATCTGGTCTTGCCACCCTCCGGGGATCGCGAGATCGACCCGTTCGATGCGATGCGCCAGTGTTGCGACGTCGGTGACCGCCATCTCGACCCCCACGAAGGCATTGACGGCGCGGATCGTGGCGATGACGAGGGCACTCGATCCGGCGAGGCCGACAGATCTCGGGATCGAGGTCTCGCTGTGGGCGCGGAGTTGGCGGATCGAAGGGTCGCCGTGATGATCCGCGAGTGCGGCGAGGGTCGCGTCGACGATCGGCACGGTTGCACGGGGCCCGTGTTCGTTGACTGTGACCTCCGCGGCGAGGTCTTCCACCATCACCGACAGGACGGCCCCCAAGTAGCCATCCGAGGGGTTGCCGGCGATCGCCGCACGAGCCGGGACACGGGCGGTGGCGGAGCGTTGCACGTCGCCGACGATAGTTGCCGGGCGAAAAAGAAAGGTGGCCTGCCCCGTGGCGGCGGAACCCGGGGCAGGCCTCCGTCGAAACGGGGGCGGCGGAACCCCGAGTTGTCTCGACGGTCATGACACGGAGCTTGCTCTGTGTCACGGATGGTCACGGTCGGTGGTCTCCGGCCGTATCACCTCACTATAGACACGGCCCGATCGAATTTCGTGAGTTCGAGGGCCGTGATTTGTTCCACATCGTGGAATTGTTCCATCAAATGATTTGACGAAAACCCGCGCTGGGGTCGTGGCATGGACCTACTTGGCCCAGGTGAGGCAGTCGAGCGCCGTGAAATGCCCGAGCTCGTCGTGGCGGGGAACCACCCGAACGGCGATGCCATGGCGGCCCGTCGTGGTGGGTCGAACCGTCACCCGATGGGTTGCCGTGCCGTCGGGTTCGGCGTCGACAGAGGTGGCCGCTACGACTTCGGGGGCGACGAGCGAGGCCTCCATGTCGACTGGTCCGTGCAGGATCTGCACCTCGAGGTCGGACTGGCGAAGCCGGCCCGCGTCGACAATGACGTCGACCCGGGTCGCCAGGCCCCCGAGATCCTCGGATTGGCTCTGTACGACATCGAGCACCGCAACCGAGTCCCAGCCAGAGCGGATCCGGTCCTTCCATTCTGCGAGGTCCCCGGGGATCGACGAGAGGTCACGGTGCACGTGGGCGGCGCGCTCGGCGAGCGGCGCGTAGTACTCGGTCACGTAGTCGCGAACCATCCGGGTCGACTCGACGGCCGGCCCGAGTCGGACGATCGAGTTGCGCATCATGGTCGTCCAACCCGGGGGAAGGATGGAGCCGTCATCGCCGTAGAACGACGGAACGACGTCGTCCTCGAGCACGCGGAACAACGTTCGGGATTCGTGGGTGTCGCGGGCCTCGACGTCGTCGATCCACCAGGCGGTCGGGATGGCGAATCCGAGGTCGTGGGCGTACATCTCCGCCCACCAGCCGTCGAGGATCGAGAGATTCAGGCCGCCGTTGTAGACCACCTTCATGCCTGAGGTCCCGCACGCCTCCATGGGCTGGCGAGGCGTGTTCAGCCAGACGTCGACCCCCTGGTACAAGAAGCGGCCGACTTCGATGTCGTAGTCGTCGAGGTAGACGAACCGGGTTCGGTTGCGGGCGTCGAGGGCGAACTGCGCGACCTGCTGAAGAATGCGCTTTCCGGGCTCGTCGGCAGGGTGGGCCTTGCCGGCGAAGATGAATTGGACCGGCCGTTCCGGGTCGCGCATGAGGTCGCGCAGACGCCCCTCGTTCTGCAGGAGCAGGTTCGCCCGCTTGTAGGTGGCGAACCGTCGGGCGAACCCGATCGTCAACACGTTCGGGTCGAGGATCTCGTTCGCCCATTCGGCCTCGGGCGCAGAGACCCCCTTGGCGATCAGCGATCGGCGGACCCGATCGCGGGCGAACTGCACGAGTCGGTCACGGCCGGCCGCCCGAATCGAGCGGAGCTGCTCGTCGGAGACGTCCTCGATCGACGACCAACGCTCCGGTTCGGCTTCGCTCCAGTCCGAGCCGATGTGGCGTTCGAAGAGATCGTCCATCTCGCGCATCACCCACGTCCGAGCGTTGACCCCATTCGTGACGGATCCGATCGGTACCTCGTCGACGGGAAGGTCCGGCCACAGGGACTGGAACATCGAACGGGACACGTCGCCGTGGAGTTTGGCGACACCGTTGCTGGCGTGGGCGAGCCGGAGGCCGAGCACCGCCATGTTGAGCTCTTGGCCCGCGGGTGAGCCGGGCTCGTGACCCATCGCCATGAAGTCGTCGAGGGTGATCCCCACCTCCCCGCACCAACCGGAGAAGTAGCGGTCGATCAGCTCCCGCGGGAACCGGTCGATGCCCGCCGGGACGGGGGTGTGGGTCGTGAACAGCGTGGCGGGCCGAATGGCTTCGAGCGCGGCACGAAAGTCGAGTCCGTGCTCGTTCATCATCACCCGAATGCGTTCGAGCGCCGAGAACGCGGCGTGGCCCTCGTTCATGTGGAAGACCTGCGGTGCGTAGCCGAGGTGCTCGAGCAGTCGGACACCACCGATGCCGAGGACGAGCTCCTGGCGAATGCGTTGCTCCTTGTCGCCTCCGTACAGTCGATCGGTGATCAGCCGATCCGAGGCGAGGTTCTCCTCGACATCGGTGTCGAGCAGATAGAGCGGTACCCGTCCGACTCGCGCTTCCCACGCACGGGCATGGACCACCACGTCGCCGATCTCGACCGGGACCCGGACGCCCGGGATCTCCCGCAGCGACATCTGCTCCGGGTCGAGGTCGGGGAAGAACTCTCGCTGCCAGCCCGAATGGTCCAGGCTCTGGGTGAAGTAGCCGTGGCGGTACTTGAGTCCGATGCCGACGAGCGGCACGCCCAACTCGTTGGCCGCCTTGAGGTGGTCGCCCGCAAGGATGCCGAGCCCACCCGAATACTGCGGGAGGGCCTTCGCAATGCCGAACTCGGCCGAGAAGTAGGCGACCGACTGCAGGTGGCCGTGTTGATGTAGCTGGAACCAGCGGGGCATGGCGAGCGATCGCTCGAGCGAGTCCCGGAGCTCGGTCGCCTGCGCGACATACGACGGGTCCGACGCCAGGGCAACGAGACGTTCCTGGGGTGCCGCGTACAGCGTCCCGATCGGGTCGAGCGTTTCGCCTCCGCGTCGATCTTCTCGGAGCCGGGCGAACAACGACTGCACACGAGGGTCGCTCAACCAGCCGAGGTTCATGGCGATGTCGTGGAGAGGCTGCAGGGCCTCGGGCAGGTTGGCCCGCACGACGTAGGTGCGAATTGCCTTCATGAGCACGTCCTGGTTCGGCGAAAGATCACTGTCCGTGGCCACATCGGCAGGGGATGCGGGGGCCTGAGTTGCGAGGACACGCGTGATCCCTGAGCCGCCGCCCGCGTGACCGTACGCTATCGCCAGCACGTGGCGACGACGAAATTCCCGGTTACGATGTGGCGCCTCAGCGGGGGTGTAGCTCAGTTGGTAGAGCGCCTCGGTCGCATCGAGGAGGCCAGGGGTTCAACTCCCCTCACCTCCACCGCTTTCCCCACGATTGGGGTCAAGTCTTTCCAATAGACAACTGTTGTCTATTGGAAAGACTTGACCCCAATCTGTGGGACCCCAATGTGCGGACCAATAAGCGTCAGGGGCGGGGGCCGGGGCGGACCATCGGGCGTTCGGGCTCGAGCACGGGGCCAAGGGTGACCGCAGGGCGGCCGCTGTCGTCCTGGGGGCGTTCGATCTGCCACACGGCCCACGCGTAGGCGATGAGTGCGAGGTCGATGATCAGGTGCACCGACCAGAGCAGGCTCCACGCTCGGGCGAGAACCAGGGTGGTGACTGCAGCAAGCGCCAACCCTCCCAAGACCTCTCGCCGACGGCGACGAGCCATGACGGCGCTCTGAGGCGTCGCGAGCGGCCCCGGAGGGCGTTGGATCGACGACATCTGCGGGATGCCCGAGCCACCGAAGCCGTGTCCGGCCATGAACCGATCACGGCCCCAGGCCCACAACCAGCCAGCCCATGCCAGCCCGATCAGCAGTACGACAAGAAAAGTCACTGTTGGGGATCTCCACCCGTGTTGCGCCAGGAACGGTCGACAACGTTACCGGTGGATGTCGATCAGGTGACGGACTCGCGATCCGAACTTCTGTGATACACGCCACTTGCGCCGCCGGTCTTCTCCCACAAGGCGATTTCGCTGATCGTCATGGCCTTGTCGAGCGACTTGCACATGTCATAGATCGTGAGCGCGGCGACCGAACACGCCGTCAGCGCTTCCATCTCGACGCCGGTGCGTCCGACCGTCTCGACGCTCGCCTCGATGTCGATCCGGTCGTCCCCGATCTCGAAGTTGACCGTGACGGCGCCGATCAGCAGCGGATGGCACAGCGGAATGAGATCGCTCGTGCGTTTGGCTGCCTGGATGCCCGCCACGCGGGCCACGCTCAACACATCGCCTTTGGCGATCGCGCCTCGCGCCACGGCATCGGCCGTGTCGGGAGTCATCGTCACGACGCCTCTGGCCATCGCCCGACGATGCGTCGGCTCTTTCGGCGTGACGTCGACCATACGAGCCCGGCCGAGTGGATCGAGGTGCGTGAAGCCCTCGTGCGATGACGTCATCGATCAGCCTCCGATTTGGCTCATGTTGCGTTTGGGCCGGATGAAGTGCACATCGTCGATCCCGTGGCCCGCCCACTTGCGGCCGACCGAGCCCTCGATGATGCGAGCGAGGTCGTCGTCGCTGGCACCGGCACGCATTGCGTCTCGGAGGCTGTCGTCGGTGACGGCAAACAGACAGTTCCGGAACGTGCCGTCCGCGGTGAGTCGGATTCGGTCGCAGCTGTCGCAGAACTTCTCGGTCACGGTCGCGATGACCCCGATCTCACCACCACCGTCGCGGTAGCGATAGCGAGTCGCCGGAGCCGACGTGCGTTGGACGGCGTCGATCGGGAAGCGGGCATCGATCGTGTCGATCACTCGTTGGAGCGGCACGACCTTGTCGTGGCCCCATTGTTCGTCCGCATCGAGCGGCATGAACTCGATGAACCGGACGATCACGCCCCTGTCTCGACCGAACTCGGCGAAGTCGAGGATCTCGTCGTCGTTGATCCCGTTCATCAGCACGCAGTTGATCTTGACCGGATCGAACCCGGCCTCCAGCGCTGCATCGATGCCGTCGAGGACCCGGTGCAGGTCGTCTCGCCGCGTCAGTTCGATGAAGCGTTCGCGATCGAGCGAGTCGAGGCTGATGTTCAGCCGTTTCAGCCCAGCCTTCTTGAGGTCCTCGGCCACGAGGCGGAGGGTCGCCCCGTTGGTGGTCATCGCCAAGTCGACGTCGAGCGCGGCGAGTCGGGCGACGAGATCCGGGAGGTTGGCTCGCACCGTCGGCTCGCCGCCGGTGAGGCGAATGCTGTCGACGTCGTAGCGCTCGACGAGCAGCCGCGCGATGCGTTCGATCTCCTCGAAACGAAGGATCGAATCACGGGGCATCCAGGTCATGCCCTCTTCGGGCATGCAGTACTGGCAGCGGAAGTTGCAGCGATCCGTGATCGCGATTCGGAGATCACGATGCACTCGCCCGAACGAGTCGACCAGCTCCATGGCACAAGGGTATGGGGCCAACGCACGTTCGGGCCACCGGAGCCCGCCCCAATCAAGAGCGACCTCGTAGCCTGCGTGCATGATCCCTCTCGAGGACGCCCGAACCCATGTGCTCGACCGGTGCGTAGCGCTTGCGACCGAGACGATCGCCATCGACGACGCGCTCGGCCTCGTTCTGGTCGAACCCGTCCGCTCGACCGGACCGATCCCCCCGTTCGACAACACCGCAATGGACGGCTTTGCGCTCCGGGCGGCAGACGTCGAGACTGCTCCCGTCGCCCTCGACGTCGTCGGGACGATCGCTGCGGGGGCTCGCCCCGATGTCGAGGTCGGCGAAGGCCAGGCGGTGAGGATCATGACCGGCGCTCCCGTGCCACCGGGCGCCGATGCGATCGTCATGGTCGAGTTGACAGACTTCGACGAAGCGGCGGCGACGGTTCGGGTGGCCGAATCCGTGCCGGTCGGAAACCACATTCGCCCGGCCGGCGACGATCTGTCGCCAGACGCGATCGTGTTCGAGGCCGGAACCGAACTCTCACCAGCGCACCTCGGTGTGTGCACGTCGGTCGGGGCGTACGAGGTCGTGGCTCGCCGTCGTCCCCGAGTCGGCGTGATCTCGACCGGAGACGAACTCGTCGACGGCCCCGGCCCGCTCGAGATCGGCCAGATCCGTGACAGCAACCGCCACACCCTCCTCGCCCTCGTCTCATCGATGGGCGCGACCGGCGTGGACCTCGGCGTGGTGCCCGACGACGAGGAGGCCATCCGGGCAGCGATGCTGGATGCGGCAGCCGAATGCGACGCCGTCGTGACGAGCGGCGGGGTCTCGATGGGCGACTTCGACTACGTGAAGAAGGTGCTCGACGAGATCGCCGACATGCGGTGGATGCAGGTCGCAATCAAGCCGGCCAAACCACTCGCCTTCGGCACGATCGGAACGACTCCGGTGTTCGGTCTGCCGGGGAACCCCGTGTCGTCAATGGTCTCGTTCGAGCTGTTCGCCAAGCCGGGCATCCGCGCACTGATGGGCCACGAGTCACCGATCCTCGCTCCATTGGTTGGGCGGGCGGCCGTGGAGCTGGGCCGCCGACCCGACGGCAAGACCCACTTCGCCCGGGTCGAGGCTCAGCCAGGCGAGGACGGCGTGTTCGAGGCGCGTTTCAGCGGCGGACAGGGTTCACATCAGTTGTCGGCCATGGCCAACGGCAACGCGCTGGCGATCGTTCCGGACGGCGACGGCATCAGCGCCGGCGAACCGGTCGAGCTCATTCTCCGCGATTGGCCATGATCTCGACGAGCATCGCCTCGAACGCTTCGCCGAGTTCGGGGTGGTCGAGACCGAGCTCGACTTGGGCTCGGAGAAAGTCGAGCTTTTGCCCGGCGTCCCAGCTGCCTCGGTTGTCGACGACGCCGTAGAGGCCCGAGGTGGTCGCGATCTTTGCCATCGCGTCGGTCAGCTGGATCTCGTTGCCGACACCGGGCTCGGTCGCGTGGATGTGTTCGAAGATCTCGGCGCTGAAGAGGTAGCGGCCCATGACGGCCAGGTTCGACGGCGCGTCTTCGGGCGCGGGCTTCTCGACGATGTGAGGGATCTTGATGACCCCGTCGCCGACGGGTTCGGCCGCGGCGCAGCCGTACGACGACACCTCCTCCATCGGCACCTCGCGGAGCGCAACGACGGAGGCGTCGTGTGCCTCGTAGGTCTCGATCATCTGTCGAACGGTGGCACCGCGGCCACACATGATCTCGTCGGGCAACAGCACGACGAAGGGTTCTTTGCCGACGTGGTACTCGGCCTGGAGGACGGCGTGTCCGAGACCGAGGGGCTCCCCTTGGCGCGTGAAGTGGAACTTCGCCATCTCCGTGATCGAGATGATCTCCTTGAGCGGGTCGGTCTTGCCCTTGCGTTCGAGCAGTGTCTCGAGCTCGAAGTTGCGGTCGAAGTGGTCTTCAAGCGCCTTCTTGGCGGTGCCGGTGATGATCAGGATGTCTTCGATCCCGGCCTCGACGGCCTCCTCGACCACGTACTGGATCGCCGGCTTGTCGACGATCGTCAGCATTTCCTTGGGCTGGGCCTTGGTCGCGGGAAGGAATCGGGTTCCGAGTCCTGCGGCGGGGATGACGGCCTTGCGGACGGGTGCGCTCATGAAGCTCTCCAGTGAGTGTCGAAGCGGATGGCTCTGGAAGGTGGATCGGCCGGATGAGCCGTTTCTGAAGAACCTGTCCGCGGATTTGCCGACGATGGCGCTTAGCGGACCTTGAGCTCTTCGCCCGACAGCAGTCGGCCAATGTTGGCCCGGTGCCGAACGATCACCATCCCCGCAACGGCGATCGAGGCGAGGAGCTCGGCATCGGTCTCGCGGAACCAGGCGACTCCGATTGGTAGGAGCGCCGCCATCGTGAGCGATCCGACCGATGCGCGTTTGGTGACCTTCACGACGGCGGCAAAGACGAGGACCAACCCGATCCCGAGGAGCGGGAAGAGGGGCAGCGAGCCGCCGCCTGCCGTCGCAACGCCCTTTCCGCCATTGAGGAAGCGGCCCAGCGGCAGGATGTGGCCGAAAGTGGCGCAGGCCCAGGCAAGTGCCGCCCACTCGCGGCCGAGCGTGAGGGCGATCGCCACGGGTACGAGTCCCTTGGCGACGTCGACGACGACGGTCACGAGCCCGTAGGCGGCTCCCGACGTTCGGTACACGTTGGACGCCCCCGGGTTCCCGGAGCCCTCCTTGGAGTGATCGTGGCCGGACAGGCGGCCGACGATGCTGGCGGTGGGGAACGATCCGCAGAGGTACGCGGCGACCGCCACGATCACCACGAGGAGCACGTCGGACACGGCGCTCATCGTAGACGCCTCTACACTGGCCAGCGCTTTCCGGAGGTTCGTGGACGAATGCCGACGTATCAGTACCGCTGCAAGCAGTGCGGCGCAGAATTCGAGAAGTTCCAGTCGTTCAGTGACGACTCGACCCCGAAGTGCCCGAGCTGTGGCACGCGCTCGAAGAAGAACATCACGAAGGTGTTCGGGGCCGTGGGCATCAGCTTCAAGGGTTCGGGCTTCTACAAGAACGACTCCGGCGGGTCGAAGTCGTCCAGCTCGAGTTCTTCGTCGTCGTCATCGTCGAGCGATTCGGGGTCGAAGAGCGACTCGTCGTCGTCCTCGTCATCGTCGTCGAAGAGTGACTCGTCGTCATCATCGTCATCGTCGTCTTCGGACTGACCTCTGCGTTCAGCGACCGGCCAAGCCGACATGGCCGGCCACCAGTCCGATCGCAATCGCTTCGGCGTGATCCGGTGATACGGCCAGGGTGATCGCATCGTCGTCGATGGCGACGATCGTTGCGGGCGGGTCGAGGACGCTGCTCGTTGGATCGAGGCCCCACGGGTCGTCGATCACGATCACGTCGGCAAGGTCGCCGATCGCAAGGCCGAGCATCGTGTCATCACGAGGCACGCCGATCATGCGTTGATCGGCGTTGTCGGATGTCGTGTCGCCGAGATCACGTTCGGTCAGGACGTCACCGGGTCGTAGAGGTCGACGAACGACCCCGACGTCCGACGGCAGAACCTCGAGCGCGTCCGCCGGTGCCAGGGTGGTCGGCCAGGCAACAAGGCGAGTGCGGACGTCGCCGAACGGCTCACCGGGCTCGTGCGCGCTGTCGACGACCACGACATTGATCGTCGTCTCCCAGGCCGCCGCAGCGTTTCGGTGATGGACGCGGGCGCCGTTCCAGGAGAGGGTCATGACGCAGATGATCCCGACGACACACAGCCGTCGAAGCCGCCGGTGGCGGCCGAGGATCGCGCGTAGGCGCGCCCATCGCAGCCGGATTGGGAATGGCAGGGTGCGCCACAGTCGGAGATCCATCGTGATCAGTCCGTTCAGATTCTCGGATCACGGGGGAAGTGACTGGCGCAATCGGCCTGTGACCAGAGTAGGGCGGAGCGGTGGACGACGCCCACGTCGACGTCAGGTCAACGCCCGCAACCCTGCCGTGACGACCGCAGCGATGACGGCGACGAGCCAGAATGGCGCGCCCTTCCGCGCCGCGAGTCCACCCGCAACCACACCAACGATCCGCGCGTCGATCACGAGGTTGCTGCCGGTGCTGACCGTCTGAGAGACGACAAGCGCGCTCAGCAGTGCAGGAGGCAGCAACATGCCGAGCGCACGACCCCACCCGTCGGCGACGAGACGCCCAAGACCGAACATGCCCGCCGCCTTGAAGGCGAACGAGCCAAGCCCGATCCCGAGGATGGCGAACCAGCTCATGATGCGTCGTCTTCTGGGGTCGAGAGTTCGTCGAGCGGTCCGGCCACCACGAGCGCGATCACGGCGCCGATCGACGCGAGGATGATCGGCACGCCGGGTCGCGTCAACGGAATGGTCACGAGGGCGATCGCTCCCCCCGCCGCAGCAGCGAGCAACCCGGGCCGTTGTTTGAGCGCCGGCACCATGAGCGCGATGAACCCCGCCGGGAAGGCCGCGTCGATCCCCCATCGTTCGGGGTCGCCGATGACGTCGCCAGCCAAGGCACCGAGGAGCGTCCCGAGATTCCAGAAGACGAACACCCCGAGACCCGCGGCCCAGAAGGCACCCTCTCGCTTTGCCGGGTCGGTCTGCGCCATCGCCATGCCCGTCGACTCGTCGATCGTGACATGCGCAGCCACGATCCGCTTCGGGAGCGAGCCCCGGATGAGGCGACTCATCGTGATCCCGTAGAACCCGTTTCGGGCGGCGAGGAGGAGCGCCGTCGACACCGCGGTTCCGGCGGAGCCTCCGGCAGCGATCACGCCGACCGCGGCGAACTGGGAGGCGCCCGTGAAGATCAGCAACGACATGACGCTGGTCTGAGCGACGCTCAACCCGTTGGTCGTGGCGAGCACGCCAAAGCCGACCGCGAACACCCCGGTGGCGAATCCGACCACGATCCCGTCGCGAATGTGAGCAGGCACGCCCACAGCATGCCGTCGGTCCGGTTGTGAACCGAACCTACGGGTACGCCGGGACGTCCCGGAGAGCCGTGCCTTCGCCACAAAAGGGACAGCGCGCTTCGATCTGGCCGACCCCACCGGTCACCAGGAAGTCGCTCCGACACGCTGCACACACGGGGACGTCACAGCATTCGAAACGCATCCCTGCGCACGGTCCCTCCTGGCAAAGACGGCACGGCTCGTGCACGCGTGCGATCGCCCAACGGATCCGACCGGGCAGCGGGATCTTCACGTGACGATGTCGAAGACGATGATTCCACGATGGCCACCGACACAGTTGGCGACGAGCCACTGCCCGAATTCCACGTGTCGGGCGTTGGCGTCGTAGGCAAGCATTGCGTCGCGATCCGTAAAGGTTGCCACGAACCCATCGGAATACGCCTCGCTCTTTGATTCGAAGTCGGCATTTGGCCCCGCGATGTAGCTCAACATTCCGGGCACCTCATCGACGATCGATGCGAAGCCCAAGAGCTTCTCGTCGCGCTCGCTGCGGCCACAGGTCGGATCGAAGTTGAGAAAGACGCAATGGTGGATCACGTGCGCTGCCTTACCCGAGCGCCGCCAGGAGTTCGTCGCCCGTTCGCATCGCGTTCGCGGCGATCGTCAGGGCGGGATTGAGCGCCGCCGATGACGGAAACACCGAACTGTCGGCGATCCACAGGTTGGGGACGTCGTGCGCTTGTCCATTCGGAGCGATGACGCTTGACGAGGGCTCATCGCCCATCGTGGCTGTACCGCACATGTGCGAGTTGGTTTCGATGCCCATCCGCTCGCTGAAGACCAAGGGATAGCCGGCGGTCCGCATCACGGTTCTCATGCGGCGGGTGAGCTCAGCGTGCGGCTCCAGATTCGAGGGGGTCCATTCGATCCCCACCTTGCCGCTGTCGTGAAGTCTCACCCCGTTGTTTGCCGAGGGCAGGTCCTCGGTGGTCAGGTAGAGGTCCATCGATCGTTCGGTCATCACGCCAAGGATTGGTTTGGGGACGTATGGCCGGGCGGCCGAGATCATGGGCGTTTGGAGCTTGCCAAGCATCTGTACCCCGCCGAGCGGCGTCGGAGTATCGGGAGACGGCTTGTACCAGTCGTGCAGTCCGAGCGTCTTGGTGAACGCCGCCGTGTTCTTGCGGCGTGGGTCGACAGCGACCATGAAGGTGCTGTTGTGAACCATGTAGTTCCGCCCGACAAGACCTGACGAGTTCGCCAGTCCGTTGTGGGGCGACTCACCCGATCGAAGAAGGAGCGATGCGGTGTTGACTGCTCCGGCTGCGAGCACGACATGCGCGAAGCGCACCGACCGTTGTGCACCCTCATGGCGAATCACGGCGGCGCCGACCGTGTCCCGCTTCGTGGTGAGCGACACGACCGTCGCCCGCGTGAGGAGCGTGACGTTGTCGCTCCTGAGCGCAGGGTCGAGGAAGCTCGTTTCTGCGTCTGCTTTCGCGCCGAGCGAACACGGGAATCCGTCGCACGTGCCACACCGGATGCATGCGCCGCCATCGCGAAGATCGATACCCATCGGCATCGAGACCGGGCTGAGGCCCTGTTCTCGCCAGGAGTCCGCGAGCTCAGCGATCGACGGTTCGTGGGGAAGCGGCGGGAACGGGTAGGGGCTCGACCTCCATGGCGAGGTCGGGTCGTCAGCGTCGTCGCCATGAACAAGCAGTTCTCGCTCGGCGGCGGCGTAGTACGGCTCGAGGGCCGCGTACGAAATTGGCCACTCCGGACTGACACCTTCGGGGTATTCGATGGCATCAAAGTCGTGCTCTCGAAAACGCGGAAGGCACGCCCCGTACACCTTGGTGTTGCCGCCGACGTTGTAGTGCACCCCAGGGCTGAAGTCGTCGCCTGTCCGGAGATCGCGCCATCGTTCGTTCGGCCGATACCGCTTTCGTACGAAGACCTCAGTCGGATCCCAGTTCTGAGGTTCCCTCGGGAGTCGATCGCCTCGCTCGACAACGAGCACCCGCAAGCCCGAGTTCCGAAGCTGAAAGGCGATCGCGCTGCCGCCCATGCCGGCGCCGATAACCAGCACATCACAATCCAGATCGAGATCGGTCATGTCCCGCGGACCGTGTGGCTGGCCGACCTCTCGGACAGCGTCACGGTTTCGCCTGACGCCAGCGATGTGTGCACGGCCAGCGCAACCGACAACGCCCGAACACCAGCCTCGCCCGTCACCGACGGCTCACCGGTTCCGTCGATTGCCGCGGCGAACGAATCAAGCCCAACCATGTAGAGGTCAGCACGATCGGGGATGTCGATCTCGCGAGTTCCGGCTTCGGATTGCAGCCAGACGGAGCCACTGGGATCCTGCGTCATGACGCCAAGACCGGTGATGGTTCCCTCCTCTCCGAAGACTTCCAAGCGCGTCTCGCCATAGGAGATGGTGAACGCGTCGTGGAGCTGTACGAGAACCCCGCTCTTGTAGCTCAACGTTGCCATGACCGCATCGGGAACCAACACGTCTGTTTGAGCGGCCTCTTGTGCCCACGATCCCTGGCGCACGGCCAGGCCAGCCGCGGCGTGTGGGTGCTCAGCGAGAAGAGGATCGAGCACGGACGCATCGTGACAGGTGATGTCCATCACGACGCCACCGCCCTCTGGAGCGTTGACACGCCAGCCACGGAGACGCTCGGGCAACATGACCGCGTGGGCGAGCCGAACGGCGAGAAGCCGTCCGATTGCGCCCGCTCGTACGAGGCGTCGAATCTCGGTGTGGGTGTCGGCGCCCGGCAAGTGGTGGTTGACCGCAAGGACAACGTCGTTGTCGTCGGCGACTCGAAGCATCCGTTCGGCGTCAGCGATCGACAGGGCGATCGGCTTTTCACACAGCACGTGCTTGCCCGCTTCGGCGGCCGCTATCGCCTGACGATGATGGTGGTGATTGGCGCTACTGATGTAGACGGCGTCAATGTCGTCGCGCTCGACGAGATCGCCGACATCGGTGACGACGTGCTCGATCCCAGCGGTGTTTGCGAAGGATCGTCCTCGCTCGAGCGTGCCGCTTTGGATGGCATTGACCGTGTCGCCACGCTCGCGAATCTTCGGCAGAACCCGAGTTGCGGCGATGTCACTCGCCCCGATCAAACCCCAACGGAGGCGGGGACTCATCGGCGCGGGCTGTCGTTCAGGCGCCGCCCGGTCTTTGTCGAGAAGACGTGCGTTTCGCCTGGGATGGGGCTTGCCCACACGGTGCTACCAACGCGGCGACGCGCTTCTCCCTGTACCCGAATAGCGAACAGCGACGACGAGCGCTCGCCACGTTCCATCAGTTCGCCGTAAATGTACGCATCGGCACCGAGCTCTTCGATGCCAACGACGATGAGCGGGATCCCAACGCCCTCCGAGCCGAGGGTCAGGTGCTCCGGGCGAAGACCAATCGTGACAGTCTCGGAGTTCTCCGATGCGATTCGCCCAAGGATGTCGCGCTCGAGGGCGATCTCGAATCCCGCGCAGTTGGCCGTTGTCCCGGAGACGGGAGCGTCGTGAATGAGATTCATTCCGGGAGAGCCGATGAAGCCAGCCACGAACACGTTGTCGGGCGTCTTGTACAGCTCCTGGGGTGACCCAACCTGTTGCAGCGTGCCGCGGTCGAGAACCGCGACCCGGTCCCCCATCGTCATTGCCTCCACTTGGTCGTGCGTGACGTAGACGGTGGTCGTTTCGAGGCGCCGTTGCAGGGCGGAGATCTCCGTACGCGTTTGCACTCGAAGCTTCGCATCGAGGTTCGACAGCGGCTCATCCATGAGGAAGACCTCGGGCTTGCGTACGAGTGCACGACCCATGGCAACCCGCTGACGTTGCCCGCCGGACAGTGCCTTCGGGGTACGTCCGACATAGTCGACGAGATCGAGGAGCTTCGCGGCGCGGCCTACTCGTTCCGTGCGTTCGTCTTTCGGTACCTTGCCGATCTTGAGCGCAAAGGCCATGTTGTCGGCGACACTCATGTGTGGGTACAGGGCGTAGTTCTGGAACACCATGGCGATGTCTCGATCGCGGGGCGCAAAGTCGGTGACGTCTCGCCCGCCAATGCTCACGGTTCCAGAGTTGACCGGCTCGAGACCCGCAAGCATCCGGAGCGAGGTCGATTTGCCGCAACCTGATGGTCCGACGAGGACAAGGAACTCGCCGTCTTCGATGTCGAGGTCGAGTTCGTCCACCGCCCGAAAGTCGCTTCCGGGGTACTGGCGAGTCGCCCCTCTGAACGCTACGTCGCCCATCGTCGGCCTCCTTGTGGTTGGCTGGTCGAACTCATGCGGCGTCCTGATCAAGGATCGCGGCGGCACCCTTTTCGCCGATCATGATCGAGGTCGCTTGGGTGTTGCCACTGATCAATCGAGGCATGATCGAGGCGTCGATCACGCGCAAACCGTCGAGGCCGTGGACCCGAAGCTTGGTATCGACGACAGCATCAGGACCGGAGCCCATCATGCATGAACCGACCGGGTGGTAGTCGGTCTTCGACCACTTGCGCACGTACTCCTTGATCTGCTCGGGCGTCTGTACGTGGCTCCCAGGCGTGTACTCCCGTTTGATGACGGAGGCGAAGGACTTCGCTGCCAGGATTCGCCGACCCCATTCGAAGCCCTTCATTGAGATGTCCCAGTCGTAGCCGTCCTCATCGCCGCAGAAGTTCGGGTCGATCACCGGATGCACGGTCGGGTCTGCCGATCTCAACGTGACCGAGCCGATGCTGCGCGGACGAAGGTTGCAGGTGTTGATCGTCACGCCATGGCCCTTCACGCGCTTGCGGCCATGATCGATGACATACGCCGGAAGGCAGTGAATCTGGATGTCGGGCGAACGCACGTCTTCGCTGCTTCTGATGAAGGCTCCTGCCTCAGCTACGCACGCGGTGAGCGGTCCGGTCTTGTAGAGCGCGTACTGGAGTGCGTGGCGAACGGCGCGATCAGGCCGATCGTCCTTGTTGTATGACACCGGTTCGGTCTCGGCCGTGAGGTACACGTCCATGTGATCTTGGAAGTTCCGGCCCACGCCGGGAAGGTCGTGAACCGGAGTGATTCCCAAAGGACTCAACTCATCGGCTGGTCCGATTCCCGAAAGGAGCAGCAGTCGCGGAGAGTTGACCGCCCCGCTGCTCAGAACAACCTCGCCTTCGGCGTGCGCGGTGTGCAGCTTCTTGTCTTTGCGGTATTCGACCCCGGTCGCGCGTCCGTCTCGGACGAGAACCTTCGTCGTTTGGGCTCGAGTCACCACCGTGAGGTTGGGGCGACCCTTGGCCGGACGCAGAAACGCCGTTGCCGAACTCTCGCGGCGGACGTTTCGTTGGGTCACGTCATAGAAGGTGACGCCGTCCTGTTCCGCACCGTTGACATCGCCGTTGAACGGGAGCCCGATCTCTTGACAGGACCGGACGAACGCTTTCGACAGCGGGTTGTGTTGGGTCTGCTGCGTGACGCTCATCTCGCCGTCCACACCGTGGTAACGACCGGCGAGGCGGGAGTTGCTCTCCGATTTCCGAAAGAAGGGCAAGACGTCTTCGTATCCCCATCCCGGGTTGCCCAACGCTTCCCACTCGTCGTAGTCGGCGCGGTGACCTCGGATGTAGATCATGGCGTTGATCGACGTCGAGCCACCGAGGGTCCGACCTTGCGGGTACCACATCTCGCGGTTGTTCATTTGTGCCTGCGGCGCGGTGGAGAACCCCCAGTTGACATCCGGGGTTGTGAGCTTGGTGAAGCCGACCGGTATGTGGATGAGGGGGTTCCGGTCTCGGCCTCCGGCCTCGAGCAGCAACACGTTGTGAGACGGATTCTCGCTGAGGCGGTTTGCGACAACGCAACCTGCTGCTCCCGCTCCCACGACAATGTGTGAGTATTTCTCGGTCATTTCGAACTCCTACCGACACGCCGGCTGATGGTCACGTGCGCATTCCTTGCTGCCCGTGGTGTGAATGGCTTCATCGCTGAACTCGTGCGCCAGAGCCTTCTACCAAGCTGATCACTTCGCTGAGTCGCGCTGTCGACGTGTCACCCGCAGTCGTCATCGCGAGGGCGCCATGGGCGGCGCCGTACTCGACACCGACGTCGACATCGTGTCCCTCGAGCAAGGCGTAGGCCATGCCCGACGCAAAGCTGTCTCCACCGCCGACCCGGTCGAAGATCTCGAGGTGGGGTCGCTGCGTCGACGTCGCGAATCCATGGGTGTGGGACCAGGCCACGGCAGACCAGTCGTTGGACGACGCCGTGTGCACGTCGCGCATCGTCGTGGCGATCACACGGAAGTTCGGGAACTCGCCCGAGGCGTGGGAGATCATCTTCTCGAATGACGAGGTGTCAAGTGCGGTGAGCGATTCGTCAATGCCCTCGACCTCCAGACCGAGACACGCCGTGAAGTCTTCCTCGTTTCCGATCATCACGTCGATCAGCGGGGCAATCCGTCGATTCACCTCCTGGGCTCTTTCTGGACCGCCAAACGCCTTCCAGAGGCTCGCCCGGTAGTTCAAGTCGTAAGAGACGACCGTGCCGTGACGACGGGCAGAGGCCACTGCTTCGCTCACGACTTCGGGCGTACTCTCCGACAGGGCAGCGAAGATCCCGCCCGTGTGGAACCACCGAACACCGAGCTCGCCGAAGAGGTAGTCCCAGTCGACGTCGCCGGGTTGCATGTGTGACGTCGCGGTGTGGCCGCGGTCCGAGATTCCGATTGCGCCACGTACCCCGAAGCCGCGTTCGGTGAAGTTCAGGCCGTTTCTTGCCTGTCGTCCCACACCGTCGAAGCCCGTCCACTGGATGAACGTGGTGTCGACTCCACCCTGAAGGATCAGGTCCTCGACGAGCCGTCCGATGTCGTTGTCGACAAGGGCGGTGACGATTGCGGTTCGCTTGCCAAAGCACCGTCGGAGACCTCGCGCCACGTTGTACTCTCCCCCGCCCTCCCAGGCCTGAAATTGCCGCGAGGAGCGGATCCGGTGGTCGCCGGGGTCGAGACGGAGCATCACCTCGCCGAGCGACACCACGTCGTACGCGCATTCATCTGCTGGTCGAAGCGGTAGGGGGGCCATTGTCAACTCCCTTTGGTCTTTGCTTGGGATCCGTGCGTCACGAGCTCGGCGGCTGACCGAGCCCGTTTCGTGATCTCGGTGAAGTCACCCGCCTGAATGAGCGTTGGCGAAACCATCCAGCTGCCGCCCACGGCCATGACCGACGGCAGATCGAGGTACGCGGTGGCGTTCTGTGCGGACACGCCACCTGTTGGAACGAATCGAACGTGTGGGAAGGGAGCGCTCAACGCACGGAGCGCGGGAACGCCCCCAGACGTCTCCGCGGGGAAGAACTTCATGATTTCGATACCGAGGTCGAGCGCCGCGATGATGTCCGATGCGGTTGCGACGCCGGGTATGACCGGGACGCCACGGGTGTTGCATCTCTCGACGACTTCGGCGCTGAGCCCGGGACTGACGATGAACTGTGCGCCAGCGTCAACGGCCTGATCGACTTGGTCTGGTCGAATGACGGTCCCTGCGCCGACGACAAGATCGGTGATCGACGCCATGTGCGAAATCGCGCTCGCCGCCGCCGGGGTGCGGAAGGTCACTTCGGCAATGTTGAGGTGGCCAGCGTGCAGCGCTCGTCCGAGCGGGATCGCATCGGCGGCGTTGTTGAGTACGACAACGGGGACGACTCGTCCGTCTGCAATGGCAACGAGGGCAGGTATCTGATTGGTCATTTCACCGATCCTGAGGTCAGTCCCTGCACGAAGTACTTCCCCAGCACGACGTAGACGAGCGCGGTTGGAATCGCAGCGATGAGCGCGCCGGCCATCACGGCGTTCCACTCGATGGACAAGGTGCCGGACAGGTTGTTCAGCGCCACGGTGATCGGCTGCTTCGCCGGGTCGGGGATGACGGTGATTCCGAAGATGAAGTCGTTCCAGATGTTCGTGAACTGGAAGATGCCGGCGACGACGAAACCGGGAAGCGAGAGGGGCAACATCAGCCGAGTGAACGCCTGGAACGGAGTCGCACCATCGACTTGAGAGGCTTCGAGAATCTCGCTGGGGATCTGCTCGTAGTAGTTCCGGAAGATCAGGGTTGTGATCGGAATGCCGTAGACGACGTGGACGAGGATCAGCCCGGAGATACTTCCGTAGAGGTTGACGTACTGCAGAAACCGGACGATTGGGATCAAGACCACCTGGTACGGAATGAACATTCCGAGGAGCAGGCTGGCGAAGAGGACGTTGCTCCCCCGAAACGGCATCTTCGCGAAGATGAAACCGTTGAGGGCGCCGATCGTCGACGAGATGATGGTCGCCGGAAGAACAAGCAGAAGGCTGTTCACGAAGTTCGGCTTGAGCTTGGCCCAGGCCTGTTCGATTCCGCTGGTCTCGAGGGACTCGGGGAGTTGCCACATGTAGATCGCATCCGCCTGGTTCGGCGGCTTCACGCTGGCGACAACCATCACGTAGACCGGGGTGAGGAATACCACTGCGAGAATGGAGAGCGCCACCAGTCCGACGACCCGCGCCTTGCGGTTCGACCCCGGCTTTCGATCGGTCATGCTGCGCCTCACGACTTGCCCCCCACGTAGGTGCGGTACAGATACGGAACGATGATGATTCCGACGAGCAGGAGCATGACGATCGAGGCCGCAGCCCCAGTGTTGAAGCTGAGCGATCGAAAGGTCTGTTCGAAGACGTAGATGCCAGGCACGTCGGTGGCGAAACCTGGCCCTCGTCCGGACATCGCAACCACAAGGTCGAAGCTCTTGAGGCTGACGTGTCCGAGGATCACCAGGATGGTGACCAGCATCGGACGAAGTTGGGGCATGGCGACGTGCCAGTAGTACTGACGCGTCTTGGCCCCATCGAGTGACGCAGCTTCAGCGAGTTCCTCGGGGATTCCGGCGAGGCCGGCCAGGAAGATCGCCATCGCGAAGCCGGCGAGCTGCCACGATGCGGCGATCACAACGGCGATCAGCGCGAGCGGAATGCCGAGCTGGGTGTTGATGACATCGCCGCCGGGGACGACCGTTTCGAGAGCCCCAGACACGTCGCCGACGACCGTCGGATCCGTGATCCACCCAGGTCGGGCGTCGATGCCCAGCCGGTCCAAGATCAGATTCACGCCCGTCGACGGAGTAAAGATCCATCGCCAGACAACGCCGGTCACGATGAACGACAGCGAATACGGGAAGAGGAACACGCCACGGAACAGTCCGCGAGACCGCAAGCTGTTGTGGACCAAGATCGCGAGCACGAATCCGAGCACCACGGCCAGCGTGAGAAAGAGGACGGTGAAGATCGTGATGTTTCGGATGTCCGCCTGAAAGCGCGGCGACGCAAGCATTTCTGAGTACGTCGACATGAGCGGATCGTTGGGCTCAAGGTTGACCGCGAGGCCCTGCCATTGGGACACCGACACTCGAGCGGTGTACGCGATGAACCCGTAGACGAAGATGCCGAGCACCAGCAAGGTCGGACCGAGGACAAGGATGCGGAATCCGTTTCGCTCGAGGAACCTCGAGAGGCTCGTGCGCGCTCGCTTCGGTTGGGGCCCTATGCGAGATTGCGGTAGCGCATTGGTCGTCATCGGTGGTGGCTTCCTCGGGGTGAGTGGTACAGCACCAGCCGCAGCGCGCTCCAGGAGGGGAATGTGGAGCGGCCGCGGCCGGCGAACGGTTGGGCGGCTAGGCGCTGGCGAGTGCCTGCACGAACTGCTCGACATCTTTGGTCTGGGCAAAGATGGTCACCGCTTCGGACATGACCGTTTGGAAGGCCGGTTCGCCGTGGTGAACGATCGACAACGCAGTGGCGTCTGCGGCCAGCGCGTCTGCGGCTCCCTGTTGGTATGGCGGAAGCGCCGAGGTGTCGACGTCGTTTCGTACGGGGCTGGCGCCCTTTGCGATGTTGAACTCGAGTTGTGTCTCTGGCTGTCCCATCTCGGTCAACCACACCTTTGCGAGATCCCAGTTCGGGGTGTCCTTCGCGACCACGAACGCATCGACGACAAGCATGAAGACGCCATCGGTGCCGGGCTGATTGACGTAGCCGAAGTCCTCGTTGTCCACTGCACCAGAGTTGATCAGCTCGCCGTAGGCCCAGTCTCCCATGCTGTTGAAGGCACAGGTGCCGTCGGCGAGACGCAGGATCGCCTGGTCCCAGGTGAGGGCGCTTGCGTCTGGGTCGACGTAGTCGAGGACCTGTCCGAAGATTTCCGCGGCCTCTCGCACCTCCGGGTCGTCCCACGAGCGATCACCGTCGCGCAGCGCGGCCCAGCCCTCGGGCCCAACGACTCCAAGCAGGATGTTTTCGAACAGTTCGTCGACAGCGAATGCTTGGTTCGCTCCGAGGCAGAGTCCAGTCACTCCTGCGGCATCGAGGGTGGCGAGATCCGCGAGGAACTGCTCGTTGGTGTAGTCGCCGGCAGGAGCATCAACTCCAGCGCCATCGAGAAGGGCCTTGTTGTACCAGAGGTTGTTGCCTCGGTGTGCTCCTGTTGCGACGGCGTAGATCTCACCGTCAACCGACAGCGATTCGATGAGCCCGGCGGGCATCGTGTCGCGGAATCCCGCGTCGTCGTAGACCTCGGTCACCGGTCGGATGACGTCGGCCTCGAGGTAGGGCGTCAATCGGCCGCCGGGACCGGATTGCCAGGTGTCCGGGAGGTCGTTTCCTTGGATTCGGGTGGCGAGGACGGCTTGCGCGTTCGCACCGCCGCCTCCGGAGACTGCACCGTTGATGATGTCGGCATTGGGCGCACCTGCTTGGAACGCCGAGATCAACGCCTGGAGAGCGGTGTCCTCGGAACCCGATGTCCACCAACTGAAGATCTCCAGCTCGCCGGTCGACGACGTTGCGTCCTCGGTCGGCTCGTCGCCGTCGTCTTCGGCAGTTGGCTCATCGCCGTCGTCTTCGGCGGTTGGCTCATCGCCGTCGTCGGCGTCGGTCGCTGATTCGCTATTTTCGACCTCAGCTTCCGTGGTGGTGGTTTCTGCATCAGAGCCGCATGCAGCTGCGGTAAGCGCGAGCGCGAGTAGCGCTGCGAGAACCTTCCAGCTCAGTGTCTTTGGTATGGCCTTCATTGTGGGTTTTCCCCCTGTTTGTATTGGTGTTTCTGACTTGGATCGATCCAAAACTTGGGTATGTGTCATCGCTTCGTTGCGAGCCATTCGCCGCCGAGACACTTGTCGAGTGCTTCGACGAAGAAGTACTCGCCCCACATCACGCATTCGTCGACGCCGTAGCCGTGGGTCTCGTGGTACGAACCGTGTTTGAGCACGCCGTCGATCGTGTCCTCGTGCGCAACAAAGTCCGGCCCGCACAATGTGCGGACGATCGAAAAGGCGGCCTCGGCGTACCCCGCGGCCTGGTCGCCGGTGGTGAGAGCGGAAAGCTGCAACAGTCCCGACGCAGCGATTGCGGCTGCAGAACTTTCGTATGGGACCCGCGGATTCGGTTCTTTCCAGTCGTTTGGTGGCACGCCGGACTCGTCGGTCTGTGCGAGGTAGTAGTCGGCGCAGCGAATCGCCGTATCGAGGTAACGACTGTCGTCGGTGAACGCGTAGCACGTGCCGAATCCGTAGAGCGCCCAGGCCTGACCGCGTGCCCAGCTCGAATCGCTTCGCCACCCCTGTTGCGTTGACTGCCGAAGAAACTCGCCGGTCTCGAGATCGAAGATGCCTTCGTGAGCCGTCGATCCATCGCCCCGGACGAGGTAGCGCCGAGTGTTGAGACAATGCGTGTCGACGATCCGACGGAGTTCGTCGTCCTGCGTGCGCTCGGCTGCGTAGAAGATGATTCCGACGTTCATCATGATGTCGATGAAGGTGCTGTCCTCGGCGAGGAAAGAGCGGAGCAACCCCGCCTTTTCGTTCAGGCGCAGTGCCATGGTCTTGCCGGCCTGCACGACCACCTCATCACGTTCGGCATCGCCGGTGAGGGTGTGCCAACGCTTCCACGTGGGCCAGAAGGTGAACCCGAGGTCATGGACCTCTCGATCAAACTCGCGACCTCGCAGCAAGGTCGAGTAGTGCTCGGCCAGTGATCGCCATTCGGCCGAACCGGTCCGATCCGCAAAGACCCACATCTGACCGCCGAGGAACCCTTCGCACCAGTTCGTCCACGGATCGAAGTCGTGCTTCCACTTGCCGCCCATCGTGTAGAGCGGGAAGTAGTCCGGGTGGTTAGCCACGAGTGCTTTGACTTTGCGCTGGGCAACGTCGAGTGCAGCTTCCGCCGCACGCTGCACGTCTGCTGGGACGAGGTCGATACTCACGTCTTTTCACTTCCAATCCACATGGTGCGTTCACCCGCATGGGTGACGATCGATTTGGCCTCGGTGTATTCCTCGATCGCATGTCGACCAAGCTCTCGGCCCATGCCGCTCTGGTTCATTCCGCCGAAGCACACCTCGGGGAATCCATCCATCCAGCAATTGACCCAGACGGTCCCGGCGCGGGCCCGTCTCGCAAACTGGTTGGACGTCGACACGTCGCGTGTCCAGATGCCGGCCGAAAGGCCAAAGTCCGTCGAGTTCGTGATCTCCACGGCTTCATCGAGTCCGTCGAAGCGAAGCACCGACAGCACCGGTCCAAAGATCTCCGCTTGCGCGATATTCATGTGCGTGTCGACACCCGTGAAGACGGTCGGCTCGAAGAACCTGCCGCGGCGGGTGGGGAGACGTTTGCCGCCGGTGGCAAGGCTCGCTCCCGCTGCCGTTCCCTCGCCCACGAGGCGAATGATCTTGTCGAGTTGGTCATCGTGAGCAATCGCCCCGACGAGGGTTTGCTCGTCAAGCGGATCACCAACGGTGACCGCCTTCGTCAGTTCCACGATTCGGGCCTCGAGTTCCGGGGCGACCGATTCCTCGACCAAGAGTCTGCTGGCGCTGTTGCAACACTCGCCCTGGTTGAAATAGATCGCGAAGACCGCCGCGTCGGCTGCCGCTTCGAGGTCGGCGTCGGCCATGACGACCATTGGGTTCTTGCCACCGAGTTCGAGCGACACCTTCTTCAGGGTCTGGCTCGCCCCCTTCATCACGGCACGGCCAACCTCGGTCGATCCGGTGAAGCTGACCATGTCGACGCCACGGTGATCCACAAGATGCGACCCGAGATTGGCGGTGCCGGTGATGACATTGACAACGCCATCGGGAATTCCGGCCTCGCGAGTCAAAGATCCCAACATCAACGCGGTGCCCGACGTCAGCTCGCTCGGTTTCAGAACTGCCGTGCACCCAACGGCGAGCGCGAACGGGAGCTTCTGACTGGCGATGAGGAGAGGAAAGTTCCAGGGGATGATCATCGCGACGACCCCCATCGGCTCACGGACACTGACCGCGAGGTAATCCTCGCCAAGCGCGTTGTAGGCGTCGCCGTGCGCATGTTGGGCCAAGGTGGCCGCGTACCACCAGAGTTCGCTCACCGCCTGGAGTTCGGCACGCGCTTGACTGATTGGCTTCCCGCTCTCCAGAACTTCGACGAGCGCCAGAGCCTCGGCGTCACGCTTGATCAAGTCGGCGACCGACCGCAACAGACGAGCGCGCTCGGCACCGGCCATGCGTGGCCAGGGGCCATGCTCGAAGGCACGCCGCGCGGCGTCCACTGCTCGGTCGACCTCCGGAACGGCGCCGTCGGGATACTCGCCGACCGGTTCGTCGTGCGCCGGACTGTGGCGCTGAAATCTGCGGCCGTCCAAAGCTTCGACGTCGTTTCCGTCGATGAGTAGCTGATGATTCGTGAGAGAGATCGTCATTGTCCTTGAAAGTCCGACTGTCGCTTGTCGTGGAATGCGGAGATTCCCTCGGCCAGGTCCTCCGTGGTTGCGCTCAACGCACCCGCGAGCGCTTCGAGAACGTCGTTGTGTCCATGGTCTCCAACAGCACGCAGCACGGCCTTCGCGAGGCCTTGAGCCACGGGCGCGCGTGAGCACAGCGTGTCGACAAAGGACGACACCAATGCCTCGACGTCATCGGGAGCCGCGTGGGCGCTAATCAATCCCCAGCGCTCCGCCATCTCTGCGGTGATGGGGGCTCCCGTGAGAATCATCTGTCTGGCCCGAGTGAGTCCGACGGCGGCGACGAGTCGATGTGTGCCACCCCAGCCGGGGAGTGTGCCAAGACCGACCTCGGGCAGGCCCAGCTTGACCGTTGTTGCGGCAATGCGCAGGTCACAGGCGAGGGCCAGCTCGAGCCCGCCGCCCAGCGCGTTTCCGCTGAGCACCGCCACCGTGGGCATGCGAAGCGCAGCGAGGTGATCAAAGACGCGATGCCCATTCGGGACCCACTGTTGCCACGTCGAATCTCGGGTCTGTCCCGCGAAGGCCGATAGATCGGCGCCACTACAAAACGCTCGTTCGCCAGCGCCTCGGAGCAACAGCACCCGGCAATCCGGTGACCGGTCGGCCTCTGAGACGGCGAGTGCGAGGTCGCTCAACATCGTTGGGGTCAGCGAGTTCTGCTTTGCCGGTCGATCGAGGAGAATCGTCGCCACTCCCCCGTCGATCTCGTACGCCACCGCCCCATCGTCACTCATTTGGATCGATCCAAACGCAGGGCAAACGATGAATCCACGAACAGCGATGCGTCCATCTCGGTGAGATCATCAGCGACTCGGAGCGCAGTTCCCGCGGCGTCGAGCACGTGGGTTTGGAGGTCCACCCCCGGCGCAAGCTCGGTCACGGTCAGCCCTTCGGGGCGTAGCTCGAGGACGCATCGTTCGGTGATGAAGGTGACGCGCTGGCCGGTCGCGATCGCTCGCCTGCCGCTGAATGTCACGTGAGACACCTCATCGACGACCTTTGGGACCGACCCGTCCTGGACAATGTCGAGGCGGCCCTCTTCGGTCAGCTCGATGGACTTGCGACCCGCGTTGAAGTGTCCGACGAAGACGATCCGAGGGGCCGCCGACGTGATGTCAGCAAAGCCGCCGACGCCGGCCGACACGTGCGAGCGTCCGGGAAGCCAGGAGACGTTGACATTCCCGTGTTGGTCGAACTCCATGAATGACAGACACGCAGCATCGATTCCGCCGCCCTGGAAGAGGGCGAACTGATCGGGGCTCGGCATGATTGCGTCGGCATTGTGGGCGCAACCAAAGGCCGAACCCGTGAGCGGGAAGCCGCCGACCGCCCCTTGCTCGATCACCCAGGTGACCGCCTCCTGTTCACCTTCTTCGAGCAGCACACGGGGCACCCCAGAACACAATCCGAACCCGAGATTCACGGTCCACCCGCGCTGGAGTTCTTGTGCGGCGCGTCGGGCGAGGAGCTTTTCGACACCCCACGGAAGTGGCTCGATTCCACCGCTGGGCACGCGAATCTCTCCGGACAATGCGGGGTCGTACTGGATCTCGGTGGTCTGCATCTGCTCGGGTGCAACGACGACAGCGTCGACGAGGTTTCCCGGGATGCGAACCTGCTGAGGCGGAATGGTCCCCGCGGCGACGATCCTCTTCACTTGCGCGATCACGACCCCACCGCGATTGTGCGCCGCAATGGCTTGGTCGAAGCCCCCGAGCGGCGACCCTTCATGTTCGATGCTGAGATTGCCATTTTCGTCAGCAGAGGTCCCCCGGACGATGGCCACATCTGGCTCGATCGCCGGATAGAAGAGCCATTCTTCTCCCCGAAACTGCTCGACATCGATCAAGTCCGGCGGCGTACGCGCGTTCATCGCTCCACCTTGTCGACGAGGGTCGATGAAGGTGTCGAGTCCGACCTTGGTGAGGACGCCCGGCTGCCGAGCCGATGACGCTGCATGCATCTGGAAGATGACCCCGCTCGGGAGGTTCCATGCATCGATCGCGTTCTCGTCGATCAGTTGACGAACCTTCGGTGGGGTCATCTTGGACGGCCCACTTGGATACGAGCCAGCGATCACCTTGTCGAGCAAGCCTGGCTGAGCGAGATGGTCGATTCCGTCAATGCCGAACATGTCCCCGGCAGCGATGGGGTTGATCGACGTCACCCGCTTTGGCGACCCGGTCGCCGCGAATCGCTCTCCGATGGCTCGAAGCACCGCATCAGGGCATCCGAGCCCCGACGATGAACTGACGGTGATGACGGCGTCGTCCGGGATGAGCTCGGCCGCCTCTCCGGCGGTCAGCTGCACGGCTCGCTTACCGATTCGTTCGGGCCGCGTCATTGATCTGAACTCCTTGAATATGGGTGCATATCGACTCCGCTTCCGCAGCTCGCACGAACGACGAGGGACGTGCCCAAGAGCACGTCTTCGGGTTCGCCTCGACCCTCGATCAGGTCGACGAGCGCCTCGGCGGCCGCACGACCGAGGCCCTCGGTGCCGATCGAGACAGTCGTCAACGGAGGCCGTTCGAAGCGGGAGGCTTCGACATCGTCGAAGCCGACGACCAGGACGTCCTCACCAACGGTTCGCCCGACCGTTCGTGCCGCTGCGGTGACTCCGAATGCGACGATGTCGTTGTAGGCGAAGATGCCAAGGGGCTCGGGGTGCTCCGCGAGGAGCTTCAGCGTCGAATCGTAGGCTGCCTGCCGGGTCGGGGCACTCGGCAAGACGGTCAGCGACTCCGACGAAAGGCCAGCTTCCTGGGTTGCGGCGAGCGCTCCAGACAGACGTTCGGCATGTGGTGAGCCGACTTCGCTACCGCCAACAAACGCCAAGGACTCGACGCGATTGCTCTGTATGAGATGCGCAAGTGCGGACTGCGCCCCCGCAACGTTGTCCGGACCGACGTAGCCCGCCTCGGTACCGGCGACGCGACGGGTGAGGAGCACGACGGCGACGCCGTTGTCGATCAGCCGCTCGATCGTGGAGCTGGGCGTCCCCGATGCCGCGGTGAGGACGATCCCGTCGACCTGATAGCCCATGAGACGGTTCAACAGCATGTCCTGTTGCTGGAGACTCTCGGAATGCTGACCGAGAACGACAAGTCGGTCCGAGCCAGCCAAGACCGATTCGATTCCGGTCGTCACTTCAGAAAAGAACGGGTTGCCGACGCTGGTGACCACAACGCCGACGGCGCCGGATGTCTGGCTCCGCAATCCGGAGGCGGCCCGGTTGTAGACGTATCCGAGCTCGTCAGCCGATTCGAGGACCTTCCGGCGCGTCTCATCCGCGACGAGCGGACTCTCTCGCAGGACGAGGGAGACGGTCGCACGCGAGACGCCAGCGTGCGCAGCGATCTCGTTCATCGTGACCGCACCAGAGCGTTTGGATCGATCCATTAGAACGATCTAATCACACCGCCGATTCGCTGTCCAGCCGGACCAGCCCGTCCGCACACGGCCTACAGAGCCAGATGCTGGTCGATTCCTGGGATGTGGTCTTGGGTGCGGTGGTTCACGTAGAGCACAGTGGTCGTGCTGCCCGCACAGATGCGTTCGATGAGCGCGAGCACGAGCTGTCGGTTCATGTCGTCGAGCCCCAGACACGGCTCGTCCAGGATCAGCAGCGGCGGGTGCTTCACCATCGCCCGGGCGATCAGGGCGAGGCGCTGCTCCCCGAACGACATGGCGTTGAACGGTTCGTCGGCCCGGTCGGTCATGCCGAGCAGTGCGAGCCAGTCATCCGCGATCGCCTTCTGCGTGTCGGTGCTTCGGGTGTAGAGGCCGATGCTGTCGTAGAAGCCGGAGATGATGACGTTGCGCAGGCTGGTGCCGACCCGGTACTCCCATTGCAGCGCCGTGGAGACGTAGCCGATGTATTGCTTGATCTGCCAGATGCTCTCCCCCGTGCCGCGCTGGAAACCGAAGACCGTGATGTCGTTGACGTAGCACTGGGGATGATCGCCGGTGATGAGCGAGAGCAGGCAGGTCTTGCCGCTGCCGTTTGGCCCGCTCACCTGCCAGTGCTGGTTTGCCTCGATCGTCCAGTCGAGGTTCTCGAACACCACGTTGTCCGTGTAGCGAACCGTCGCTCGCTTGATCTGGACCAGTGGTTCGTCGGGGTTGAGCGCCGGGAGTTCGATGGCCGGATCACCGGCCGGTACCTCGAGGTCGCTGGTCTTGAGGTGAAGGAGCTGGTGGAGTTCGCCGAAGGCGCGCTCGTCGGCTCGGTCCACCTGATGCAGAAGGCGTCCGTCCTCGACGTAGGCCATGTGGGTGATGAAGTCCGGGCATTCGTCGAACCGGTTGAGCACCATCACCATGGGCAAGGTCTTGGCTCGGTCGGTCAGGTATCCACGAAGCCAGAGCAGCGAGTCGTGGTCGAGGCCGTCGAACGGTTCGTCCAGGACCAGGAGATCGGGCCCGCTGGTCAGTGCCCGGATGAGCATGACCTTGCGGGTCTCACCCGTCGACAGCTTGCGGAACGCCCGGTCCATCAGTGGTCTCAGCCCGAGCGTGTCGACCAGTTCTTCCGCGAGTTGCTCGTCCAGGCAACCATCGGCGATGACCTCGGCGACCGGTGTGCCGTCGGAGATGACGTCGAGGATGTCGGCGTCGTCCTTGCGCAGCTCGGCTGCGATCAGCTCGGCCTGTCGCTCGTAGGACACGAGCGCAACCCCGTCGGGCAGGCCGGACAACGTCCCGGACGTGATGTCGCCCTCTCCCGCAAGCACGGCGGCGAGCGCGGATTTGCCCGACCCGTTCGCACCCGTGATCAGCCACTGCTCCCCGGGCGCGATGGCCCACGTGACGTCGTGCAGCTGAAACCGCCCATCGAAGTCGACGGACAGATCATCAAGGGTGATGTGGGGACCTGTCACAAATGTCTGTTTGCTCAGACGATTCGCTTCATGTCGGCCATGTAGCCGCGCAGCTCGGCGCCGATCTCCTCGACCGGGTGGCTGCGGATGGCGGCGTTGACCTCGATCAGGCGAGCGTTGTCGACGGCGGTGTCGTCGAGGTCGAGACCCACGCCGATGTCGGCGGCGGTCACGCCGGTCATGAAGTCGGCGAGCAGCGGCACGCAGGCGTGGTTGTAGAGGTAGCACCCGTACTCGGCGGTGTCCGAGATCGTGGCGTTCATCTCGTAGAGCTTCTTGCGGGCGATCGTGTTGGCGATGAGCGGCGTCTCGTGCAGTGACTCGTAGTACGCCGAGTCGGCGATGATGCCGGCTGCGGTCATGGTTTCGAAGGCGAGCTCGACGCCGGCCTTGACCATGGCGACCATCAAGATGCCGTTGTCGAAGTACTCCTGCTCGGAGATCTCGACGTCGCCGGCTTCGGTCTTCTCGAAGGCGGTCTCGGCGGTGTCGGCGCGCCATCCGAGGAGCTTGGCGTCGTCGTTGGCCCAGTCCTCCATCATTCCTGACGAGAACGCGCCGGTCATGATGTCGTCCTGGTGCTTGTTGTAGAGCGGACGCATGATGTCCTTCATCTGCTCGGAGAGCTCGAAGGCGCGGATCTTCGCCGGGTTGGAGAGGCGGTCCATCATGTTGGTGACGCCGCCGTACTTGAGCGCTTCGGTGACGGTCTCCCAGCCGTACTGGATGAGCTTGGCGGCGTAGCCGGGCTCAACGCCCTCTTCGATCATCTTGTCGAAGCACAGCAGCGATCCGGTCTGGAGCATGCCGCACAAGATGGTCTGCTCGCCCATGAGGTCGGACTTGACCTCCGCGATGAACGACGACATCAGCACGCCGGCCTTGTGGCCGCCGGTGCCGACGGCGTACGCCTTGGCCAAAGCCAGGCCTTCGCCGTTGGGGTCGTTGTCTTCGTGGACGGCGATGAGGGTGGGCACCCCGAAGCCGCGGACGTATTCGGCTCGGACCTCGGATCCCGGGCACTTGGGGGCGACCATGATGACGGTGATGTCGTCACGGACCTGCATGCCCTCCTCGACGATGTTGAAGCCGTGCGAATACGACAGGCAGGCGCCCTGCTTCATCATCGGCATGATCGTGTTGACGACGTTGGTGTGCTGCTTGTCGGGGGTGAGGTTCAAGACGACGTCGGCGGTCGGGAGTAGTTCCTCGTAGGTGCCGACAGTGAAGCCGTTCTCGGTGGCGTTCTTCCACGACTGACGCTGCTCGGCAATGGCGCCTTCGCGCAATGCATACGAGACGTCGAGGCCGCTGTCTCGCAGGTTGAGGCCCTGGTTGAGTCCTTGTGCGCCACAACCGATCACGACCATCTTCTTGCCCTTGAGCGCCTCGACGCCGTCGCTGAACTCGTCGAGGTGCATGAATCGGCACTTGCCGAGCTCGGCGAGCTGCTCTCGCAGCGACAGGGTGTTGAAGTAGTTGGCCATGGTTCCGGCTTTCGGTTTTGTCGAGTGAACGGTGCAACAGTACCGGTGGCCGGACGTTCCGTAAATTGAGATATCCGCAACACCACGTCCCATAATCCGGGATGACGGCATACTGGAGCCATGGACACGCGCACGCTCACTCAGGTGATCGCGCTCAGCGAAACGCTGCACTTTGGCCGCGCCAGCGAGCGAGCAGGCATCAGCACCTCGGCGCTGTCACGAAACATCCGACAACTCGAAGACGAGCTCGATACCCGACTGTTCGACCGCGACAATCGAACCGTCGCCCTTACGCCAGACGGCCGCACCTTCCTCCAGTACGCCCGCGACGCGGTGCAACGGTGGGAACAGATCCAGTTCGACCTCACCGACCCCGCCAAGCAGTTGTCTGGCGAGATCAGCCTCTACTGCTCGGTCACCGCGAGCCACAGCATTCTCGTCGACCTGCTCAACCGCTTTCGCCCCGCCCACCCCGACGTCGAGATCAGGCTCCAGACCGGAGACCCGGAACATGCCATCGAGCGAGTCGTCGCGTTGGAGGAGGAACTGGCCATTGCGGCGCGTCCGGAGAGCCTGCCGGCTGGCGTGCTCTTCAAACCCATCGCCGAATCGCCGCTCGTCTTCGTCGCACCCGTGGACTCGCCCGAACCAACATCGGTGCCGTTCACTCCCAGAGAACCTGCCGACTGGAAGGACGTCCCGATGATCCTCTCCGCTGGCGGAATCGCCCGGAATCGCGTCGACGCCTGGTTCCGATCGCTCGACGTCACCCCGCACGTCTATGCCCAAGTGGCCGGCAACGAAGCCATCGTCAGCATGGTCAGCCTCGGTCTCGGCGCCGGTGTGGTGCCCAAGATCGTGCTCGACAACAGCCCACACGCATCCCGTGTCCGCGTGCTCGACATACAGCCAGCCCTCGAGCCCTACGACCTCGGCCTCTTCACCCTGCGACGCCATCTGAAGAACCCGCTGGTGAAGGCATTCTGGGAACCCGACCAGAGCGACCGCTGAGGAACCTTCGCCCGTGGCATCAACCGGCAAATCGATCATCCGATGGCTGCTCGCACTCGGCCTCATCTTCGCCGGAGTCGGACACCTCACGCATCAGCGCAACGAGTTCCAGGCACAAGTCCCCAACTGGTTCCCCGTCGATGCGGACGTCGTCGTCGTCGCCTCAGGAGTCGTGGAGATCGCGCTCGGCGCGGCGCTCCTCGTGATCAGCCGTCGGGCGCTCATCGGCTGGCTCGTCGCCGGGTTCTTCCTCGCGATCTTCCCCGGCAACATCGCACAGTGGGTCGAGGGAACCGACGCCTTCGGGCTCGATACAGACACCAAGCGCTTTGTCCGTCTCTTCTTTCAACCGGTGCTGATCGCGGCGGCGCTCTGGTCCACCGACGCGTGGCTCACCGCGCGCTCACCCGAACCCCGTGCCGACGACGGGTAGGCCCACACCGGATCGACGGCGAACGTTTGTCAGACCTCGGCGAGAGCCTTCGTGATCTCGACCACGGCGGCCTTGCCGTCGCCGAAAAGCATCATCGAGTTGTCGGCGGCGAAGAGAGGATTCGGGATGCCGGCGAATCCCGGCGACAACGATCGTTTGATGACCACGACGACCCGCGCCTTGTCGACGTCGAGGATCGGCATGCCCGCAATCGGCCCCTCGGTCTCGCGGGCGACGGGGTTCACGACGTCGTTGGCGCCGAGCACGATCGCCACGTCGGTCTGCTCGAACGTCGGGTTCACCATGTCCATTTCGACGAGCGCGTCGTAGGAGATCTCGGCTTCGGCGAGGAGCACGTTCATGTGTCCGGGCATCCGACCGGCAACCGGGTGGATCCCGAACACGACCTCGCTGCCGTTGGCTTCGAGTGCCTTGGTGAGGTCGCGGACGGCGTGCTGCGCCTGGGCGACGGCGAGGCCGTAGCCGGGCACGATGACGACCCGCTCCGCAGTGTCGAGGATCATGGCGACCTCATCCGCGGAGGTCGAGGTGACCTTGCCGGCATAGACCTCGTCGGCGTCCATGCCTCCGCCCGAGGCCGGTGCGTCGCCGAACAGGACCTCGACGAGGGTGCGATTCATGGCTTTGGTCATGATCGCCGTCAGGATGAGTCCGCTTGCCCCGACCAGTGCCCCGGCGATGATGAGGAGGCTGTTGTCGAGGACGAATCCGGCCGCTGCTGCCGCGAGGCCGCTGAACGAATTGAGCAGCGCGATGACCACCGGCATGTCTGCTCCGCCGATCGGCGACGTGATCGTCACGCCCAACACCGCGGCGATCGCCACGACCAGCCAGAACCAGAGCCGCTCGTCGGGGTCGGCCACGACGGCGATCACCGCTACCGCCGAAAGCACGGTCAGCACGATGTTGACGATCCTCGCCGCGGGAACCGTTGGCCCGTCCCAACTCTCGTTCAGTTTGGTGAACGCGATGATGCTGCCAGTGAACGTGAGCGCGCCGATCAGTGCCGTCAGCGCCGCCGCCAACGACACCTGGAGGTCGTCGGAGCCCCGACCGACCGCTTCGAAGAACGAGGCGGCCGCGACGAGAACCGACGCGAGGCCGCCGAATCCGTTGAAGAGGGCGACGAGCTGGGGCATGGCCGTCATCTCGACCCGAAGGGCCAACAGCACTCCGAGTGCGGCACCGATCCCGAGACCGATCGCCAGTTGCCAGAACGACACGATCTCGCGGTCGAGCAGCGTGACCAGAACCGCCACGAGCATGCCGAGTGCACCGAGCTGGTTACCGCGGACCGCGGTGCGCGGCTTGCCCAACCCCTTGAGACCGAGGACGAACAGTGCCGCCGCAACGAGGTAGCCGAGGCCGATGAAATCGTCGACGCTCATGTGTCGTCTCCGGACTTCGGGCGCGGCTTCGCTCGAAACATCTCGAGCATCCGATTGGTGACGAGGAAGCCGCCGACCACATTGGTCGTCGCCAATGCAACGGCGACAACCGCCAGCACGGTCGTGAGCGTCGAGTACTCGGTTCCCGCCGACACGAGCGCTCCGACCAGCGTGATGCCCGAGATCGCGTTGGATCCCGACATGAGCGGCGTGTGCAGCGTGGGCGGGACCTTGGTGATCAGCTCGACACCGAGAAAGACCGCGATCACGAACAGCGTGAGGGCGACGATCGGACTCACTCTTCTTCCTCCCCCACGGGATCGACGCCGAGTTCGGTGAGCACCCGCTCGTGCACGACCGCACCACCCTCGGCGACGAGCATCGCTGCGGTGATCTCGTCGTCGGCGTCGACGAGGAGGGCGCCGTCCTCGCTCGTCAGATGGGCGAGAAGCGTGGCGATGTTGGTCGAGAGCATCTGCGAGGACGTCCGTGCGGATCGACTCGGGAGGTCCGTGGGCCCGCAGATGAGGACGCCGTCGTGATCCCGCTCCTCGTCGGCGACCGTGAGGGCGCAGTTGCCGCCGCGCTCCGCGGCGAGGTCGATGACCACCGAGCCGGGTCGCATGCCAGCGACCATGTCTTCGGTCACCAGCAGCGGACTCGGCCGACCGGGGATCGCCGCGGTCGTGATGACGACGTCAGACTCGGCGATGTAGGGCGCCAGCAAGCGCTGCTGACGGGCGTTCTGATCTTCGCTCTGTTCCTTGGCGTATCCCCCGCTGTCCTCCGAATCCGCCGTCGACATGTCGAGCTCGATCGCCTTGCCGCCCACCGACTGGATCTGCTCGACCGCCGCCGGGCGCACGTCGTAGGCCTCCACGACCGCGCCGAGGCGTTTTGCAGTGGCGATCGCCTGGAGACCGGCCACGCCGGCGCCGAGCACAAACACGCGGGTGGGCGGAACGGTCCCGGCCGCCGTCATCAGCATCGGAAACAACCGCGGCGCCTGACTGGCCGCAAGGAGTACGGCCTCGTAGCCGGCCACGGTCGCCTGCGAGCTGAGCACGTCCATGCTCTGAGCTCGGGTGATCCGGGGCACCAGTTCGAGGGCCAACGCTGCGGCTCCCGTCCGTGCGAGTGCCTCGGCATTGGCGGCCTGCCAGAGCGGATCGAGGTTTGTGATGAGGGTGTGGTCGGCGGTGAGCAACGCGGCGAGCGGGTCGTCGACGTCGTGAGTTCCGGGGCCCCTGACCTGCACGACGACGCCGTGCTCGCCGACCACGTCCGCCCGATCGCCGAGTCGGGCTCCAGCGTCGGCGAACGCCGCGTCCGGGTAACCCGCAGCGACGCCGGCACCACGTTCGACGTGGACGTCGTGGCCAGCATCGACGAGCGCGCGGCACGTGTCGGGGACGAGGGCGACCCGTCGCTCCCGCGGAGCGACGTCGCTGGTGACGGCGACACGCACGTCACGATCCTCGCAGAGTCGGGCCCGTGTTCGAAATTGCCCGACGGATTCCGTCGCCGCGCAGCGATGAACCCGACGACCACGCGGCGAAAGGACCGAGCCATGACCAACGATGTGACGACGCAGTGCCTGGAACGAATCAGTGTGGCGCCGCCCTACTTCGCGTTGGGGCGAATCGAGCCGCTCGACGCGGGGTCGTTGCGCGCCGACTTTCCCTTGTCTCCTGCGGCCACGCCGGAAGTCGGCACCATCGCCGCCGGTGAGGCTGCACGGCACCTCGCCATCCTCGGCTCCTGCGCCGCCGCCTGGCAACGAGAGGACGACCGGCGCCACCACTACCTGGCGACCACCGCCTCGTATCGCCGGCTCGGTGAGGCTCCCGAGGACGAATGCGGGACGCTTCGCGCCGAGGCCACGGCGCTCTGGCTGGACCGAAAGCGAGCCAAGGCCACGATCACGCTGCGCACCGAGCACGGCGTCCCGCTGCGTCAGCTCGACTGCACCTACATGGTGTTGGCGCCCAGGATGTTCGCCCGGTTCAACCCCCCGATCGACCTGGATCGTCTCCCGACCGATGAACCGCTCACCGAACCCGAGGTCGTCGATGTCGACACCTGGGTCGAGGCCGACCATGGCCCGATCCCCGCGTCACTGTGTGCGGGTCACTTCCCCGGATATCCGGCGGCACCGGTTGCGGTGTTGATGGGGCGTCTGTGTCGAGTGGCCGGCATCGCCATGGGCCGATCGCTCGGCGAGCCCGACCACCTTCACCGGATCGAGTCCGGCGCCGTCGAAGCGACCGGCCTCGCTCGGGCGGGTCAGCGACTCGTGCTGCGCGCCGGATACGACCGCCCCGTCGGACACGGCCATCAGATGACAGGAGTGGCCGAAGCCGACGGCGAGGTCGTCGGCCGAGTGACGGTGACGATGACCACCCACGCCGCGGACTCCGTCCAGCTCGACCGGCCAGCGCAGATGGAGGTGGCCTCATGACCGGCAGCCGCCTCGTCTCGGTCGGCACCGCGCTGCCCGACGACAGACTGACCAACGCCGACTTCGAGGCGATGATGGAGACGACGGATGAGTGGATCGTGTCGCGGACCGGCATCCGGGAGCGCCGCGTCGGCGGCACCACGACCGGCCTCGCCACGGATGCCGCCCGCCAGGCGCTGGACCGCAGCGGCGTCGACCGCGACCGTATTGACCTCGTCGTCGTCGCAACCCAGACTCCCGACGATCTCTGTCCATCCACCGCCGCCGGCGTGCAGCACGCGCTCGGGCTGACCTGCGGAGCCTTCGACCTGAATGCGGCCTGCGCTGGCTTCTCCTATGCGGTCGTCACCGTGCACGCCATGTTGGTGAGCGGCGCAATTCGTGCCGCCGTCGTCGTCGGTGTCGACCGGATGACTGCCGCCACCGACTACGAGGACCGCGGCACGGCGATCCTCTTCGGGGACGGGGCCGGGGCCGTCGTCATGACGGCGGACCCTGCGGGCACGGTCGGGGTCCGGAGTTGGGACATGGGTACCGACGGCGGGCACTCCGACATCCTGACGAGCCCGATCAAGGACGGGACGATCACCGGGGTCGAGATGGACGGCAAGATTCTCTTCAAACACATGGTTGGCTACGCGGTCGAGTCGGCGCGCGCCGCCGTCGAGCGGGCCGGGATCGGCTTCGACTCGGTCCGGGCCGTGCTCGCCCACCAGGCGAATCAGCGCATCCTCGATGCCGTCGCTGATCGGCTCTCGGTCCCTCGGGACACCTTCGTGTCGGTGATCGCGCACACCGGCAACACCTCGGCCGCGTCGGTCCCCCTCGCACTCGACGCCGCCGTCGGTGACGGGCGCGTCCGATCCGGCGACACGATCCTGCTCACAGGATTCGGCGGCGGACTCTCGTGGGCGTCGACCGTGGCCGTCTGGCAGGGGTAGTTGGGGCGGCCGTTCAGCCGATGACGTTGCCGGCGAGCAGGCCGAACGCGAGCAGCCCGACGGCGATCCGATACCAGCCGAACACCTCGAACCCGCGATCGTTGAGCCAGGCGACCATCCACTTGACCGCCGCCATCGCTGACACGAAGGCGACGACGAGACCGATCAGCGGCGTCGTGACGCCGAACGTCTCGATCAGCTCCGAGCCACCTTGCAGCCCCTCGTAGGCGGTTGCGGCAGTGAGCGTCAACAGACCGAGCAGGAAGCTGAACTCGACGGCGGCCCGAAGCGAACAGCCGACCAACACCGTGGCGATGATCGTGATCATCGAACGGCTGACGCCGGGCCACATGGCGATCGCTTGCATGACGCCGATCACCACGGCGTTCTGCAGCGTCAATGCCCCGAGCTCCTTGCCGGCACGATCGAACCAGCCACGCCGGGACAACACCAGAATGACGACGCCGCCGACGAGCCAGGCCGCGGCGATGGGTCCGACCCCGAAGAGGTTGTCTTTGATGAAGCCCTCGGTGGCGAGGCCGATCACGGCGGTGAAGCCGAACGCGACGAGCACCGCGATGAGAATCGAACGGCCCTCTTCGCTGCGACCGAGGAGACCGTCGAGCATCTGGCGAATGCGCTCCCAGTACAGAAACAGCACGGCGATGATCGCGCCGACCTGAATACAGATCGCATACGTCTCGATCGCAGACTCCGACGCTGCCGTCTCGTTGAGGCCGAGCAGTTCGTTGGTGACGAGGAGATGACCGGTCGAGGAGACGGGCAGGTATTCGGTGAGCCCCTCGACGAGGCCCAGGATGACGGCCTCGACGACGCTCAGATCCGCCGCAGGTTCGGTTTGGAGAGCAACCACGATGTTCTTTCGGCTGGTGGGGACAGACCCTGAGGTCGCCTCAGGTGCCGCTGAGTGCGACGTCGGCGATCGCGAGCGACACGGCGCCCGCTCCGCCCGGCTGCCATTCGGTGTCGGCGCCGATCGCGACGATGTCGTTGAGCATCTTCTGGATCGTGGAGGCGATCGTCGCCTCCCGAATCGGTTCGGCGAGGGCGCCGTCTCGGATCATCAACCCTTCGGCGCCGACAGAGAAGTCGCCGCTCACGGCATTGAAGCCGCTGTGGAGCCCGCTCATCGAGGTGACGAGCACGCCGTGATCGAGTCCGGCGATGATCGAGTCGAGGTCCCCCTCGCCCGGCGACATGATGATGGCGTGTGCGCCGACGCCGGGCGTCGACCGGTACCCCCGGACGCCGTTGGCGGTCGTGCCCTCGCCGGAGCGACGGCCGGTGTAGGTGTTGTGAAGGAAGCCACGCAGCACACCATTCTCGATGAGCGGCAGCGGGCGGCAGGTCTGACCTTCGTCGTCGACGGAGGTCGCCCCGAAGGAGCGGCCATCGGTCGGGTCGTCCATGACGGTGAGCGTCGAGGTCGCCACCAACTCCCCGACCCGATCGACGAAGGGGGTGCGGCCCTTCAACATGCGTTCGCCGTTGAGCATCCCGATCGTCAATCCGACGAGCGACGCCGCCATACGGGGTTCGAGCACGATGGTGACTCGCTCGGAGTCGGGCTGCGTGGCCCCGAGGAGCCGGGTTGCCCGCAGCGCGGCATCGTCAGCGGCCCGATCGAGATCCAGTGACGCCGGACCGAAGTCGACGTCGAATCCTCCGCCGATCTTGGTCTCGTCTCCCTCGGTCGCCAGCGCGGAGACCGAGACGTGTGCGCCGGTGCCGCGGTCGGTGGCCCGCACGCCTGTCGACGTCGCGAGCGCCATCTCCCCGGAATGGTCGGCATACGTCGAGGTGCGCACGCCCGTGATCCGAGGGTCGCGCGCCGTGGTCCGAGCCTCGAGCTCGATCGCCATCGCGACCTTGTCTTCCGTGGGCATCGCCGCCACCGAGTCGTCCCAGTGGTCGTGCACGATCGGTGTGCCGCCGTCGGGGTCGGCGATGGCGACCCACTCGTCGGGTTCGGCGAAGGCCAGGTTGTCGCGAGCCTCGGCCAACGTCTCGCCGATGACCTCAGCGTCGAGGCTGCCCGCCCAGGCGAACCCGGCCCGGCCGTCTCGGACGACTCGGATGCCGATTCCCTGCGAGGTCGATGACGTGAACGACTCGACTTCGCCGCCATAGGCCTGGACTTCGGTGGAGCTCCCCCTCGAGACGTACGCCTCGAGCTGTTCCCCTTCCTGGACCTGGTCGGTGACACGTTCGGCGATTTGGAGCAGCTCGGACATGATTTGAAGCCTACGATCTCGAAACATGACGTGGTGGTTGTGGATCATCGTCGTGCTCGCCGTCCTGCTGGTCGGTGTGGCGCTGTACGACGTCACGCAGAAGAAGCATGCGATTCTCCGGAACTATCCGATTGTCGGTCACCTGCGGTACATCCTCGAGAAGTTCGGTCCAGAACTTCGCCAGTACATCGTCACCGACAACGACGAAGAGCGGCCCTTCAGTCGCGACCAGCGTCGCTTCGTGTATGCGACGGCGAAGAAGGCCAACCCCTACTTCGGCTTTGGGACCGACAACGATCTGGACAAGCCGGGATACGTGTACTTCCGCCATGCCGCCTTCCCGCACGACGAACCCGAGCACGACGACAACCATCCCCTGCCGATGCGAAAGACGCTTGGTGAGTGGCGCGACCGCCCCGGCGCCCACGTGCCCCGGTCGGTTGTCAACATCTCCGCGATGTCGTACGGGTCATTGTCGGGTCCGGCGGTCGAAGCGCTCAACAAGGGCTCGAAGATGGCGGACTGCCTGCACAACACCGGCGAGGGCGGAATCAGCGTCCACCACCGCCACGGCGGCCCGCTCATGTTTCAGCTGGGCACGGGCTACTTCGGGGCGCGGAACCCCGACGGCAGCTTCTCGATCGACCGCATGCTCGCCTCCATGGAGGACGCACCCGTCGAAGCGATCGAGATCAAGCTGAGCCAGGGCGCCAAACCGGGACTCGGCGGCGTGCTCCCCGGCAAGAAGGTGACTCCGCAGATCGCCGAGGCGCGCGGGGTCGAGGTGGGAGTGACCGTTCGGAGCCCCAATCGCCATCCGTCGTTCTCCGACGTCACCGGCCTGATCGAGTTCGTCGAGTCGATCGCCGACGCGTCGGGCGTCCCGGTCGGCATCAAATCGGCCGTGGGCCAAACCGCGTTCTGGACCGAACTTGCGGCCGAGATGAAGGCGACCGGGCGCGGACCCGACTTCATTTCCGTCGACGGCGGCGAGGGCGGCACCGGGGCGGCGCCGCTCCCCTTCTCCGATCACGTGGCGCTGCCATTCCGAGAGGCGTTCGCAGTCGTCCACAACGCCTTCCACGATCACGGCCTCGACGAGCAGCTCGTCTTCATCGGCGCCGGACGACTCGGACTCCCGACCGAAGCGATGACGGCGATGGCGATGGGCGTCGACGGCGTGGGCGTGGCCCGCGAGGCGATGCTCGCAATCGGGTGCATCCAGGCACAGAAATGCCACACGACGCACTGTCCGACCGGTGTGGCGACCCACAGCAAACGACTGACTCGAGGGCTCGATCCCGCCGACAAGTCGGTGCGCCTTGCCAACTACGTCCGGTCACTTCGTCACGAGCTGGTGCGGTTGGCCAACGCCATGGGTGCCGCCCATCCGTCCGAAGTCGATCCCGATGCGGTGGGCCTGCGGCTCACGGCCAACGACGTTCGCCCGGTCCGCGAGGTCTTCGGCTACACGCCATGACCAACGTCGTCGTGATCATGGGCGACGAACACCAGCGTCGCGCGCTCTCCTGTGCCGGCCATCGGGTCGTGTCGACCCCCAACCTCGATGCCCTCGCGGCGCGTGGAACCCGCTTCACCTCGGCGTGGACACCTTCGCCGATCTGTGTGCCCGCCAGAGGCTCCTTCGCGACCGGTCGGTGGGTGCATGAGATCGGCACCTGGCACTCGGCCCAGCCCTGGTTCGGTTCGCCGACGGGGTGGACGCATCGGGCCCGCGATGCCGGCCATGAGGTGATCTCGTTCGGCAAGTTGCATCATCGATCCGCCGGCGACGACGACGGCTTCACCGAACGGGTTCGACCGATGTTCGTGGCCGGCGGACGGGGTTGGATCCAGGGCCTCTCTCGCTCCGACCCGATCCCATTCACGGAAGCCGCGGAGCTGGCCGCCGACGTTGGGTCGGGGCACACCTCGTACACGCGCTACGACGAGCGGGTGACCGCAGACGCCTGCGCATGGCTCGAGCGCCGACGGGTCGGCGACGCTTCCTTCGTCGCCTTCGTGTCGCTGGTCGCGCCGCACTACCCGCTGTCGGCACCTGAAGAGTTCACCAACGCGATTGCACTCGAGGACGTCCCGCCACCCGACATCGCCCCGATCGAACCGTCCAATCCCGCCGTGGCGGCGATGGCCGACCTGATGCCGTACCACCGCGGATTCGCCGACGACGACCACGTCCGACGGGGCCGCCGCGCGTACTTCGCCCTCATCAACTGGCTCGACCACAACGTCGGCCAGGTGCTCGACGCGCTCGATCGCTCGGGGCTCGGTGACGACACGATCGTGATCTACACGAGCGACCACGGTGAGATGGCTGGCAACCGGGGGCTCTGGTGCAAGTCCTACCTCTACGAGGACTCGGTCGGGATCCCGATGATCGTGGCGGGCCCGGGTGTGCCGATCGGACTGGTCGACACGGCGGTCAACCTCGTCGACATTGCTCCGACGATCGACGCGGTCGTGGGGACGTCCGCGCCGACGGCCGGCACGGACCTCCTCGCCATCGCCAACGGAGCCGACGCCGATCGAGCCAACTTCAGCGAGTACCACGACGGCTGTTCGATCACCGGCTCGTTCGCGTTGAGCACCCCCGAGTGGAAGTACGTCGAACACGTCGGCGCACCGCCCGAGCTGTTCGATCGTGCGAACGACCCTGACGAACTCGTGGATCTCGGCACCTCGCCCAGGACGGCGTCGATTCGTGACCGGCTCGCCGAGCGGCTGCGGGACATCTGCGACCCGGTCGCCGTCGACGCCGAGGCCTTCCGGTCCCAGGACGAGTTGCTCGAGTCGTTGGGCGGGCGCGCCGTCGTGGCAGACACGGAGATCCGGTTCAACCACACACCGGTTCCGTGACCGCCACGACGATCGTCAGATGATCAACCGGGGATCGGCAAACGCACCCATTCGGTGCCGTTCGCTTCGCTCTCCCAGGCGTACAGCGCCTCGAGCTCCTCTTCGGTCGGCTCCCGGCCCTCCATCTCGAAAGCGAAGAGGTCCTCAGGGGGTTCCATCTCGTTGTACGTGTGCTTGACGATCAGGATCTCGTCGTCGCCGACACCCATGAGCTGAGTCGAGCTGTGCATCGTGTGGCCGACGTCGGCGTCGACCTCGACCCACGTGGTGCCGTCGGCCGAGAACAACAGCGTCGAGACCCAATCGGGCTCTTCGAAGTCGATGACGGCGTCGGCGGCCTCGGTCTCGCTGTAGGCCTGCTCCCAGTCCTCGTCGGTGAAGGTCACGAGACCCTCGCCGGTTTCGGGGTTGAGGAAGGTCATCTCGGAGTCCCAGCGACCACCGAACTCGACGACACCCTCGACGCCCGGTTGGCGTCCGCTGTAGACCTCTTCTTCGCTGACCTGATGGATCTGTGCACCGGACGCGTCGGTGAGGGTCATGAGTCCCCACTCGTTCGAGTAGTTGATGGTGAGCGTGTAGCCGTCCTTCACGAGCGAGATGGGCTCGGGCTCATACACGGGCATCGGTTCGGCCGATCCTTCGACCATGATCGCCATCCCCGCGGGTCCGCTGACGCCCCACCCGTGGCCGCCGTACAGATCGACCGAGAGCGGGGTGGCCGTCCAGGTGCGGCCGCCGTCGTCGCTGCGGACGATGTCGACTCCGCCCTGTCCGTCATGGTCGTTGGCGACGCCGAAGAGGCTGCCCTCGAAGTGCAGGAGCGTGTCGACCCAGCCGTCGATCGAACCGCCGGTCGTCCAGTTGACCCCATCGGTCGAGACCCGGAACGTCTGCCCGGGCGTGTCGCTCTCGAAGTCGTGGCCAATGCCGACCCAACCGCTGTCGGTCGCCGTGATCGAATGCATGGCAAGCCCGTCGACCTCGGTCACGGAGAAGGGACCGGTGGGCGCACCCGTGAGCAGAATCGTCGTTGGGTTCCACTCATCCTGGCCCTCCCAGATGCCGAGGATCTCGGCGTGGACGGGGTTCGACGGCGGAATCTCGAGCAGGATCTCCGGCTCAGGCTCTTCGAAGTCGGCCCAGAAGGCCTCCATCTCGGCCTCGAGGGCCTCGCGCTCCTCGTCGGTCTCGGCGTTCGCCATCTGCTCCTCGAGGGCCATCATCTTCAGGTCGATGGTGTCGTCGTAGGCGCATGCGTAGACCACGATCGGCTCGTCGTCGCCGGCGACATCGGTCCCGCAGAACTGCTCGAGCTGGTCGGTGTCGATCAGTCCGGCCTCGAAGAGGATCTGCATCTCGTTCGGGCCCGTCGGGTAACTCTCGCCGGCGAGGACGACCTGGCCGTCCGCGAGCGCGATGGTGGCGATGTAAAATTCTTCGCTCTCCACCGAGATGTCGGGCAAGGGGGTCAACGTCCAGTCGATCAGGTTGGTCGAGCTGGCGACCGAACGGGCCGGTTGGGGGTAGGGGCCGAAGTACATCTCGGGAGACCCGTCCTCGAACTCTTCGTACTCGGGGTACTCCTCGACGAGGCCGACCCAGAGGCCGTCCTCCTCGGCGATCTGCCACATGGACGCGTTGGCCGGCAGGCCGTCGATCGGGGTCTGGGTCCACGTCTCGCCGTCGGGCGACTCGTGCAGCACGAGCCCGCCGTCGAACCCGTGACCAATGCCCACGAAGCCTCGACCGTCGACGTAACGGAGCTGACCGACGTCCACGCCGCCGCCGCCGTAGTACATGGAGTCGGCCGCCTCCATCATGGCGTCCTCTTCGGCATAGTCGACGTCGTCGGGCTGTTCGATCGCCTCGTCGGTACTGGCGTCCTCGGTGGCGTCGGTCGCGGCGTCCTCGACCGGCTCGTCGTCTTCGGGTTCCTCGACTTCGGCGGGCGTGTCGTCGGACGCGGCCGTGACTTCGGTCGCGTCGTCGCCTGCGGCCACGATGACCCCACCGACGATCGCCGCGACGAGCGCGAGGGCGCCAAGCGCCATCGCGAGGACTCGCCCACGATTGCTCGGGGGAACGGGGGTGAACTCGAGGTCCACCTCGGTAGTGGGTGGTGCGTCCTGGATGGCGTCCGCCGCGTCTTCCTGCATGTGCTCGTCTCCGATCAACCGTTGCTCATCTCATCGACCCCATCGTGTCAGAACATGACGGGTGCCGTCTTCGGGGACCACTCCCCTTACCAGTTGGACGCTCAGCCCCAACGTCTGGTTCCCGGGCGTGCGAAGATTTTTTTCGCGGCCACCCAACGAGGAGACGAGTCGTCAGTCGACCCCGATGTCCTCGTTCCAGAGGTCGGGTCGCGCCGCGATGAAGCTGGTCATCAGCTCGACGCATCGCGGGTCGTCGACGACCACGAGTTCGACGCCGCGACTCGCGGTGTAGTCCTCGGGTCCTCGGAACGTGCGGTTCTCGCCGATCACGATCCGGGGGATCTCATAGAGCAGCGACGTTCCCGAGCACATGTCGCACGGCGACAGCGTCGAGTACAGGGTTGATCGACGGTATTCGGCGGCGGCGAGTCGCCCAGCGTTCTCGAAACAGTCCATTTCGGCGTGCAGGATCGGCGAGCCCTTCTGCACCCGTTGGTTGTGGCCGCGGCCGATGATCTCACCGTCGAGCACGAGTACCGACCCGATCGGAATGCCGCCGGCGGCGAGACCTGCCTCGGCTTCGGCGATCGCCGCATCGAGGAACCGACGGTCATCGTCGGTGACGGTCGCGGACGTCATCGCCGCCACCGTCGTCGCCCGAGCGGACGGGCCTCGTCGGTTGCGAGCGTGGCGATGAGCGCGGTCCAGCCAGTCTGATGTGGCGCCCCGAGCCCCCGGCCAGTGTCGCCATCGAAGTACTCGTGGAAGAGCACGCGGTCCGCCCAGGGCCCATCGGCGGCGTAGTGCGGGTGATCGGGCATCGAGGGACGGCGCCCCTCCCCCATGCGAACGAGGTTGACGAGCCGATGGCCGAGCTCGGTGGCGACGTCGCCGAGCGCGCAGTGATTGCCCGAGCCGACCGGGCACTCGACCTCGATCGAACCAGCCGCCCAGAAGTCGAAACGTCGCAACGACTCGATCAACAGGTAGTTGAGCGGCATCCACACTGGACCCCTCCAGTTGGAGTTGCCGCCGAAGAGCGACGTCTCGGACTCTCCTGGCTCATAACCGACCGAGAACTCCCGTCCGTCGATTTCGAAGCTCCACGGTTCGGCGAGATGAGACTTCGAGAGGCCACGGATCCCGTGCGCGGACAAGAACTCGTCTTCGTCGAGGACCCGTTGGAGGAGTCGGACGAGACGATCCGGGGACACGAGAGAAAAGAGAAGGTCGCCGCCGTCGTTCTCGTGGATGTGGTGGGCGAACTCGGGCTTGTTCGATCGGAACCATTCGAGGTGACGCTCGAACGCCGGCAGCCGTTCGCGGGTTGCGGCCGAGACGATCCGGGTCGCAAAGATCGGGATGAGCCCGACCATCGAGCGAACCCGGATGGGGATGTCGTCGGGGTCCATGCGCAGGACGTCGTAGTAGAAGCCGTCGTCGTCGTCCCAGAGGTCGTGTTCGTGTGCCGCCGTCGAGATGTAGGCGAAATGCTCGGCGAACTTGGTGGCGATGTCTTCGTACGCCGGCTGGCGTTCGCTGAGCCGAAGCGACATGTCCAACAGATCGAGCGAGTACATCGCCATCCACGCGGTGGCGTCGGCCTGTTCGAGTCGGCCGACGCCGAGGCCGTCGGAGCGGTTGAACGGCCCGATGTTGTCGAGGCCGAGGAAGCCGCCGTCGAAGAGGTTGTTGCCGTCGGGGTCGCGGCGATTCACCCACCAGGTGAAGTTGATCATCAGCTTGTGAAGGAGCCGCTCGAGGAAGTGGTCGTCCCACGCGCCGTCGATCTCGTAGACCCGCAATCCCGCCCAGGCGTGCACGGGCGGGTTGACGTCGCTGAAGCTCCACTCGTAGGCCGGCAGCTGGCCGTTGGGATGCATGTACCACTCGCGGCCGAGCAGGATCAGTTGCTCCTTGGCGAACGTCGGGTCGATCTGGGCGAGCGGCAGGCAGTGGAACGCCGTGTCCCACGCGGCGTACCACGGGTACTCCCAGGTGTCGGGCATCGAGATGATGTCGGCGTTGTTGAGGTGTCGCCACCGGGTGTTTCGTCCGCCGAGGCGCTCGGCGGGTGGCGGGGGCGACGCCGGGTCGCCCTCGAGCCATTGGTCGACGTCGAAGTGGTACCACTGCTTCGAGAACAAGAGCCCGGCGAAGGCTTGGCGGGCAACGAGTCGGTCGTCGTCGCTCGTCGCGTTGGCGAGCACGTCGTCGTAGAACTGGTCCGCTTCGGCACGGCGCGCGTCGAAGATCTCGTCGACCGACGCACCGACCGGCCGTGGTTCGGGCGCGAGGCGGACATCGATGGAGGTCGACTCGCCGGGCTCGACGGTGACTTGGTGCCAGAGGGCGCCTCGGGTGCCTCGACCGTCGGGCGAGAGGGTGTCTCGGCCGTCGACGACGTGGTCGTTGATGGCGTCCTTCGGGTGGTCGGTGACGGCGGGTTCGCCGTGGACCAGCGGCCGGTTCGTTTCGTTGTCGCACACGAGCGGCGTGGCGCCGGCCGTCGTCGTGAGCGAGAGGCATCCCGCAGCCGCCTCTTCGAGGTCGAGCCCGCCGTGTTCTGCAGCGCGGAGTTCGGGGACGGGATCGGTGCCGCGTCCCCACCTCCAGCGATTCCGGAACCAGATCGTCGGCAGTACGTGGATCTCCGCCGGGGCGTCGCTCACGTTGGTGACGTGGATCCGAATGCACAGATCGTCGACGGCGGCTTTGGCGTGGTCGACTCGGATCTCCCAGCGGTCGCCGTCGAGCACGCCAGTGTCGAGCAGCTCGTGCTCACGCTCCACGCGCGAGCGTGCGGCGTTGGCCGTACGGAGTTCGTCGTACGGAAAGGACTGATGCGAATAGCTCCAGGCCTGAGAACCCCACGCGTGGGATGGGATCGCGTCGAGGTACCACCACTCCTCTTTGGGATCTTCGGCATGATTGCCCTCGTGGCCACTCAGCCCGAAGAACCGCTCCTTCAGGTGAGGGTCGACCCCGTTCCAGAACGAGATCGACAGGCACCATCGTTGATCGCGATCGCAGAACCCGAACATGCCGTCTTCGTTCCAGCGATACGCGCGACTGCGCGAGTCGTCGTAGGTGAAGGCCCGCCACGCGTCGCCGTTGGCGCTGTAGTCCTCGCGGACGGTGCCCCAGGCGCGCTCGGCCAGGTACGGACCCCATTGGGTCCAGCCGCGATGGTCAGACGTGAGTCGCTCGCGTTCGATCGATGCCATTCAGCGGCGAACGTAACCGATCTCCGGCGACGGGACGACGTTGATCGGGATCGAACCGGGATCTGCGCCGATCGAACCAGGGCTCGAGCACGTGTCGAGCATGTCGACGAGCGCGTCGCGTTCGGCGTCGGACACGGTCAGATTCCACCGGTGTTTCACGGTCACCCAATCGACGGCGTAGCCGCACCACGCCGAAGTCACGGCGGGGCGCCAAACATCGGGAGCCGCTCGATTCGGGTTGTGTCCACCTCCACGGGTGACGACGTGGAGGGTCGCGGGGTGGCCGGTGTCGTTCACGTAGCTGGCGCGGGTCGCGTCGTCCCAGTCGGCGCCGCCGCTTGCGACGACCACCTCGACCGGAATGAGCGGTTCGACGGTGATGCGCTCGACCTGGCCGATCGTCGAGCCGAGCCAGCGATCCGTCCACAGTCCGCCGGTGACCGTGCAGCCGTTGTCGCTCAGGGTGACCTCGATCGTTGACCGATGGGCGAGCACCGTGTCGACCACCGACGGGCATGCGTCGTCGGCGGGGGGCCACGAGTCGACCGCCGGGAGATTCTCGGGGTCATGAGAGTCGAGCGTGTCGAGACGGGCACGGGCAACGGAGGGGGCGTTGGCGGTCGCGGCCTGTCGGGCGGCAGCTCGGTCGGCTTCGGATTCGGCGGCAAAGACGACCGTCGGGGGCGCCGGGTCGGGGTTGTCGTCGGTGGCGCCGGCCTGGCTGATCAAGACGACAGCCACAACGAGCAGAATTGCAGCGGCACCGAGCGCACCGATCACCGTGAGCAGACCTCGACGGTCCTGAGCGGCGGACGTTCTGGCGGCAAGCGCCGTCGGGTGAAGTACGGGCAAGCGGTTGGAGGTCGGCGCAGGCGCAGTGTCGGTTCGCTCGTCGACCGCGACGTTCCAACGGGTGGCCGGTCCGGTGTCGACGGGCTCGGCAGGTGGAGTCCACGCTCCGGCGACACCGGTCCACCCTTCGATGGGCGGCGTGTCTTCTGGCCATTGCTCCGGTGGCTGCCATGCCCCGGCTTCATCCATCCACCAACCCGGCCCACTGCGGGTGTTGGCCGAGGGGGGCAGTTCTGAAGAGAATCCCACGTTGCTTCGATGTCCGTACTCGTGTGTTGGTGACGACAACCGTCGTCCCAACCCGCCAGCTCCAGTGTGTGCGTCGGATCGTGCCCGCGCCGAACCGGATCCGGGTCGAGTGTGTCACTGAGGGCGTGGAGGCGCAAAGCGCGGCGACAAGCGAAGTCACGCCTCGTGGCCGGGGGATCGAGCGGACACAACGCTCGGTCCACATCGCGGGGCAAGTGCGACACAAGTCACGCAATCGAAGACGCAGCTGCCAGACTTCTGGGCATGAGTCATCGAGTCGAACCGGCCGATCTGCCCGATGCCGCCGCCGTGCGGGGCACGACGGTGTTCTTGCTCTACCCCGGTGAGTCCGGTTCGGTGCGGGTGAACCACGTGCACGCCGCGGTCACCGCCGAAGACGATGAGGCGAAGGTGCTGGTCACGGGATTCGGTCGCGGTGTCCCGGGCCGGGTGGCGTCCGGGGTGACGTTCTCGCTGCTCTGGCCCGAGCCCGGACCCGACGGTTTCAGCCTGATCGTGGACGGCGAGGCGGCACTGCGCGAATCCGACACCCAACTGGTGCTTCAGGTGGACGGAGCAGTCTTGCACCGCCCGGCGCCCCCGGCCGGCGAATCGAGGTGTTGAGCCGGCTCTGGCGGATCGTGCTCTGTGGTGTCACCGTGGCCGTCGCCATGGGCTGCACCGGGGATGACCTGTCGGTGCCGACGCCGCGGAGTGTCGAGGATCCGGCGGTCGGTCAGGCCAACAGCCGTCCACCGCTCCGAATCGGGACGATCGTCGCTGCCGATTCGCCGACGGCTCCAGACGACGAGGCGCTTCGCCTCGCGCTCGACGCCGCGGCGAACGCAACCGACGGCCGGGTCGTGCTCGACTCGATCGACATCGATGACGAGGCAGAAGCCGGTGCCGCCGTCGCCAGCCTCGTCGAGCGCGGGGTCACGGTCATCGTCACGAGCTGTGACGATCGGGTTGTCCCTGCGGTGATCGACGAGGCGATCGCGAGTGGGCTCCTGGCGGTCACGGGGTGTGTCGCGGTGCCGAGTCCGGACATTGGCCTGGTGGACGACCTGTTCGCGGATCTCGCCGGACTGAGCGACGATGCCGATGCGCTCGCCCAGGTGGTGGACGCCAACGGGTGGTCGACGCCGATGGTGCTCTCGTCGTCGCTCGTCTCGGACGTCGCGGACGTCTGTGACCGAGGCGCGCGGTCGCTTCGCCGGTCGGGTTCGGCCGTGACCGTCGAGTCGTGGCTCGGCCTCGTCGACGACCCCGACGAGGTCGTTGCCGGGCTCGAGGTGAACGACGTTGACTCGATCGTGTTGTGTGCGTTGGCCCCTTCGGTGGTGGACATGGTCGAAGCGATTCGCCGCGCCGGCATCGATCTGCCCGTGCTCGTGACCTGGCCGGCTGCCGACGTCGAGTTCGACAGCGGGGTCGGCGACGTGTTCGTCCTGGACCCGGGCGGTGACGCGGACTCGGGCCGAGCCGTCGATGCGGTCACGGCGGACGCGGTCGAGCTCTTGGACGCGGCGGCGACGCGGGCCAACTCGAGCGGCAGCATCCGGATCAGCGAAGTGCTGCGGCGCTACCGGTGGCAGCTCGGCGACGCGGTGGTCGAGGTCGACGAGAACGGCCAGCTGACGGGTCGGGCGTGGTTCGTGAGCACGGTTGGGCCGGACGGCGACATCACCGACGTGACGCTCGTGGAGGATCAGGCGACGGACCTGACCGGAGGATCAGGCGACGGACCTGACCGGAGGATCAGGCGACGGACCTGACCGGAGG
>JAHDCX010000003.1:314155-320192 GCA_020629635.1 Acidimicrobiales bacterium
ATCAGGCGACGGAATAGTGGTCGATGATCTCGTCGACGAAGGCGGTGACCTCGGCCTGGAGCTTGTTGCGGTGGAACGCAGCGGACCCCAGCGAGTGGGCGCCCTTTGCTTCGAGCACCTCGGCGAGCTTGTCCGCCGCCTTTCCCGGGTTGTGGGCGTAGGTGACGTAGGACCAGGTGTCGATGTCCCAGAGGTCGGGAAGCCCGTTCGCGATGCGTCCGCCGTCGCCGGGGTGTTGACCGAAGAAGAAGAGGCCGCCCGTCCACGTGCCGACGATGACGAGGTCGGCCGAGGCGAGGGTGCCGAAGTCCACCTCGCCAATCCGACCGATGCTGACGTCGGCGCCGGCGTCGCCGAGGCCTCCGGCGATGAGCTGTGCCGCTCGCTGCGTGTTTCCTGACCGCGATTCGTAGGTGACAACGACCTTCATGGCGCCTGTTCTAGCAGGGGTCGACGGGCCAGTCGTGCTTGGGATATCGGCCGGCCATGTCCTTTCGGACCTCGGCCCAACTCCCCTGCCAGAAGGCTGCGAGGTCGGCGGTCACCTGAATGGGTCGATCGGCCGGCGAGAGGACCTCGACGGTCAGCGGTTGGGCGCCGTCGACGATGCTCGGGGTGACGGCGACTCCGTAGAGGTCCTGGGCGCGGGCGGAGAACCGGGGCGTTTCGGCGGTGTAGTCGATACGGCGCGTCCGGCCGTTCGGGAGCGTGATCTCGACAGGCACGAGATCATCGAGTTGGCGAGTGGTGTCCCAGCCGAGGCGGGCGCGCAGGATGGCGAGGAGGTCGAGCGATTCGAGGTCTCGGCGGCCGGTTGCGTCGGCGAGCCATGGGCCGAAGATCTCGGTGGCGTCGGCGAGGAGCGTGTCGTCATCGATCGCCGGGGCGTCCGGGAGCCGACCGTGGTGTCGAGCGAGTCCGAGTCGTGCCTGGAGCGATCGGGCGGCAGCGGTCCAGGTGAGCACGTCGAGTCGTGTCGTGGTGATTCGAGCGATGAGGGCGTCGGTCGCGTCCTGCCCGGACCGGACCGGTTGGTCGTGAGTGCCGAGATCGAGCGCGCCGAGCGTGCGTTCGACCCGGGAGACGAGGTCGTCCTTGTGGTCATCCCACCCGAAGAAGACCCGTTCGGTGATGTCGGCCCCGAAGCCGAACTCGACGTCGAGTCGGTCAATGGCGGCGGCTCGACGGATCGTCGCCGACCTCCGGTTGCCCACCACCTCTGCGGCGACGAGCATGTCGACGTGTGCGAGCGGATGCTCGCGAGGGATCTCCGCACCTCCGCCGGAACGGAGCCTGAAGCGTCCTCCCTGACCGGCGCGCTTGAGCGCGATGCGGTCGGGATAGGCGAGCGCGAGGGAGCGGCCGAGGTCGTCGGGGCCGACCGGCGTCCGGGCGGCACCGATCCGTCGGGCGAGCTCTTCGGCGCGGCGGCGAACCTCGCGGATCGCGCCGACGTCGGCGTCGGGGTGACGGTGGGTGTCGTCGTCGACGAGTTGCACTCGGGGCCAGAGATCGACGGGCCGTTCGGCGGGTCGACCGCGCAGCACGTCTCGTTCGGTGAGGAGTGCGGCGAGGACGGCGGCCGGCCAGCCGAGGGGTCCGTCGCCGACTGCGGCGAGCATGGCGCCGAGCCGCGGGTGCACGGGCAGCGCCAGGATCTGACGCCCCGCCGGGGTGATCCGGCGGTCGTCGTCGACGGCGCCGAGCATGGCCAGGACCTCGAAGGCCTCGTCGACGGCGGCGGCGCGGGGCGGATCGAGGAGTCGGAGCGAGCGGGGGTCGTCGACACCCCAGGCGAGTGATTCGAGCACGAGCGTGGCCAGATCGATCTCGTCGATCTCGGGTCGGTCGTGCGCCCGACGTGCGCCGTGTTCCATTTTCGACCAGAGCCGGATCGCGACGCCCGGGCCGAGACGACCGGCACGACCCGCACGTTGATCAGCAGACGCTCGACTGTGCTCGAGCGTCACCAGCATCGACAGCCCCGTTCCGGGATCGAACTTCGGTCGACGCCGGAGACCGGAGTCAACGACCGAGCCGATGCCGTCGACGGTGAGCGACGTCTCGGCGACGTCGGTGGTGAGCACGACGCGTCGACGACCGTCGATCGTTCGAAGCGCGGCGTCCTGATCCTCGCTTCGGAGCGAGCCGTGCAACTCGACGAGCTCCGCGTCGACCCGACCCGCCAGGGCTTCCCTGCAGCGGCGGATCTCGCCGATACCCGGCAAGAAGACCAAGACGTCGCCGGGCGAGCGAAGCGCGTCCTGCACGGCGGCCACGACGGCGGGCTCGAGGCGATCCCGTTTGCCCCGGGGCTGGTGGGTGACGGTGATGAGGTGGGTTCGCCCCGGGCAGGTGATGACCGGGGCCGGCTGGTCGTCGGTTCCGACGAGTTCGGCCACCGAAGCGGCGTCGATCGTCGCCGACATGACGAGCAGGCGAAGGTCGGGACGAATTTCGCTGCGGGCTTCGAGGGTCAGGGCGAGTCCGAGGTCGGCGTGGATGCTGCGCTCGTGGAACTCGTCGAAGAGGATTCCGCACACGCCCGGGAGGGTCGGATCCTGTTGAATGCGGCGCGTCAGGATGCCTTCGGTGATCACCTCGATCCGGGTGCGGTCGCTGACGCGGCGGTCGTCGCGGGTCCTCCAGCCGACCGTCTCGCCAACCGATTCGCCCATCAGCGACGCCATCCGCCTCGCGACTGCCCGCGCCGCTACCCGGCGCGGCTCGAGCACGAGGAGCCTGCCCTCGTCGGCCCAGGGTTGGTCGAGCAGGCGAAGCGGGACGATCGTCGTTTTGCCGGCACCGGGTTCGGCCGTGAGTACCCCGACGCCGGGTTGGACGAGCGCCGAGCGGATGTCGTCGACCACGGCCTCGATCGGGAGGTCGGTCGGCGGTGGCACGGGCATCGGACAAGTCTGGCGTCGCGATGGGCGCTGGCGGCCGATCGGGTGAATTCTCGCCCGAGGATTCCGATGGAAGGGGGTGGCTGCCCTAGATTTCGCCGGAATGTCTGCGCCCCAGCTCCTCGTCGACCGCGTCCGCGATCATCTTGCGGTGATCTGGGGAGATGCCGCCGATGATGCGCTGGCGCATCGGATCATCGCCGCGATGGGCATCGATGATCCTGACGCCGCGCTGCCGGAGGTCCGACCGCAACGATGGACCGAACGCGACGTCGCGCTGATCACCTACGGCGACAGTGTCTTGGGCGACGGCCGCCCGCTCGAGGCATTGGGCGAGCTCGTTCGTGGCCGATTGACCGACGCGATTTCGGTCGTGCACGTGCTCCCGTTCTGTCCCTACTCGTCGGACCGCGGGTTCTCGGTGATCGACTACACGGCGGTCGACCCGGAGCTCGGGACCTGGGACGACCTCGCTGAGCTCGGTTCGCACGTGACGCTGATGTTCGATCTCGTCATCAACCACATCTCCGCGAAGTCGGCATGGTTCGAGCAGTTTCTCGCTGGCGAAGAACCGGGGCGCAGCTACATCAAGACCGCCTCGCCCGACGACGACCTGGCGGACGTGGTCCGACCCCGGTCGCTGCCGCTGCTCACCCCGTTCGAGACCACCGAGGGCACCCGTCACGTGTGGACGACGTTCAGCGAGGACCAGGTCGATCTGGACTGGTCAAACCCCGACCTCGTGTGCGCCATGTTGGAGGTCATCGACCTGTACGTGCGCAACGGCGCCCGGTTCTTGCGTCTCGACGCCATCGGGTACGTGTGGAAGGTGCCGGGGACGACGAGCATTCATCTGCCCGAGACCCATGAGTTCATCAAGCTGTTCCACACCCTGCTCGCCGTCCGGGCACCGCAGGTGGCGATCATCACCGAGACGAACGTCCCCGACCGCGAGAACCGGTCGTACTTCGGCGACTCCGACGAGGCGCACCTGATCTACAACTTCTCGTTGCCTCCGCTCGCGATCGATGGCGTGCTGAACGGCCGGGCGGATCGATTGGTCGACTGGCTCGCTTCGGCACCGGCTCCCCCGCCGGGCACGACGCTGTTCAACTTCCTCGCGTCGCACGACGGCATCGGGGTACGGCCCGCCGAGGGTTTCCTGACCGACGACGAGATCGCCGGGTTGGTCGACCTCGCGCATGCCCGCGGCGGCATGCACGGTACGTACTCTCGCAAAGGGGTGGACCGCCCCTACGAGCTCAACATCTCGTTCCCGGATCTGTTCGGCGGCGTCGAGGACCCGCAGATGGTCGACCGGATCCTGCTCCTGCACACGATCGTCCTCGCGCTGGCCGGGATGCCAGCGATCTACATGAACTCGCTGCTCGCCACGGTCAACGACCACGCACAGGTCGACGCCGACGGAGGAGTGCGGCGTTCGATCAACCGGGGTCGGGTACATCTCGACGACGTCCCCGTCGTGGGGGGCGACGATTGGCGGAGTCGCATCATGGACGGACTGATCGAACGGGCGACGCTTCGCCAAGCTCACGCCGCCTTCCATCCCGACGCACCGCAACAGCTCCGCGACCTCGACGGCGTGCTCGCCATCGACCGAACACCGCAGGACGCGTCCGCCGTTAGCGTGCTCTGCAACATGACCAACACCCCCCGAACCGTGGTCCACGCGGGCCCGTGGACCGACCTGCTCAGCGGCGAGAGCGGAACGAACGAGATCACCCTCCAGCCATACGCAGCCGCCTGGCTCACGTGAGCCGCTTTGCGGCACTGAAACAACGCGACTTCCGCACGCTGTGGATCGGCGGACTGTTTTCGTTCATGGGCGTGCAGATGCAGTTCTTCCTGCGCGGCATCCTGGCGTGGGACCTCACCGAGCGTGCCGATGCCCTCGGACTTGTCTACTTCGTCCTCGGCGTTTCGCTGCTCGTCGCGACGCCGCTCGGTGGCGTGGCCAGCGACCGCTTCCCGAAGCGAACGCTCATGTTGGCCGCCCAGACCGGGACGGTGATCGCACCGCTGCTGCTCTCGATCGCCGTGCTGACCGACGTCGTGGCGTATTGGATGTTGCTGGCCTCCGCGGTCCTGCAAGGAACGTCGTTCGGGTTCTTCGGTCCGGCTCGGGTGGCGATGGCCAAGGATCTCGTCGGCCGGGAGAATCTCGGCAACGCGATCGGCCTGCAGTCGTTGGCGATGAACGGCACGCGAACGTTCGCCCCGTCACTGGCCGGCGCGCTGGTGGGGTGGTCAGCGTTCGGGATCGGCCCGACTTACATCGTCTCGACCCTGCTCGGCGTGGGAGCGATGACGGCCACGTCGATGTTGCCGAATCCGCCGCCGCCGCTCGACGGGGCCGTGCGCCCGACTGCCGACATCGCCGATGGCATCCGATACGTGCGAAAGACGCCGGAGATTCGAGGCGTGGTGGCGACGACGTTCGCCGTCCTGATGTTTGCGTTCAGCTACGTGAGCTTCGTTCCGGCGTTGGTCGAGGGCGAGTTCGGGCTCGAGGAGCAACACGTCGGGTACTTCATGTCCGCGGGGGCCATCGGCGCGCTCGTCGCCGGATTGTGGGTGGCCGGTGTCGCGGACTCGCCTCGGGCACCGGCGATCATGGCCGTGGCCGGAACGCTTTTCGGGTTCGCCGTGATGGGCATGGGCTTGGCGCCCGGGTACGGGGTCGCGCTCGCCGTCGTGGCGTTCGCCGGTGCGACAACGACCACGTTCCAGACGTTGTCGAACACGCTCGCACTGCAAGCGGCCGCCGATGAGTTCGGTGGCCGGGTGCAGTCGATCATGCAGCTCGGGTTCGCCGGATTCGGAATGAGCGCGCTCCCGCTCGGGGTTCTGGCCGAATGGATCGGCCTCCGCCCGACGTTGGTGATCATGGGTGCTGTCGCCGCGGCGGCCGTCGGCCGATGGGCGCTGATGACCGGCGCCATCCAGATCCGCACAAACCGCAGCGCAAACGTCTAACCAGTCATTTCGGGGTCAGACACCAACGTGACAGCCGGTCACGTTGGTGTCTGACCCCAATGTGACCGGGCCCTAGTGGTTGTCGGCGTCGACGGCTTCTTCGAGGCGTTCGAAGACGTTGGGCATGGCGCTCA
>JAHDCX010000016.1 GCA_020629635.1 Acidimicrobiales bacterium
TACGTCCTACCACAAACCAAAACCCGCTTGTGGCGTGTTCGCCCAAAATTCACTTACGGCCGCGCCTGGGAATGAAGTCACGCCGCCTGGTCGGAAGGCGACCCCGGGGCGGCAGTCAAGCTCGGGAACCCTCATCTCCGAACGATCCCTTCGCCGTACCACTCTCGAGAGAGCTCCAACTGCGGATGGCGGAGGAGGCAGGGCTACGGGGTCACGACGTTGTCGACGTCCTCTCGGCGCATGGTGACGTCCGCTGAGGCCGTTCGGGGAACCAAGTTCACCAGCGGGACGAGCGGAATCTCGCGCTGCACCCTGACCTCGACCCAGCGTGCGCCGACCCGGACGGTTGTGGTCGCCTGCGGGGCGGATCTGGCGACGGCGTCGAGCGCGCGGCGCGTCGCCGTGTCTGGGTCAGCTGCAGCTGCTCGGGCACCCTCCCTGGCTGCATGCTCGAGCCGAATTTCGAGGAGCGCGACCTGACCGACCTGGAGCAGCAGAAGAGCGCCGATCACGAGCAGCGGCAGGATCAACGCAAACTCCACCGTCGCCTGGCCCCGATCCCCGGGCGCAAAGGCCCGGGGACCATGAGCCGGCCGCATCAGACCCGCCCGATCACCGAATCGATGACGGCGTCGAACAGCTCCCCGATCTTGCCCGTCCCGGTCGCCCAGGTGACGACGAGGAGCGCGATCGTTGCGGCGCCGAGCAGCAACAGCGCGTACTCCGCCGTCGATTGACCGCGGTCTCGATTCGATCCCGACACGAGCAGTCGGAGCAGGAAGGTGTGCAGATGAGTGGTCATGGCCACGTCGCTTTCGTGAGTCTTGTGTGAAGGGCGACCAGGTCGCCGAGACGGCCTCAGATGCGGAGCTGATCGAGCGAAGACACGAGCAGCGGCACGAAGGCGATGAGAACAAAGGCGGGAAGAATGCAGAGCACGAGCGGAGCGAGTGAGACCATCGCCGCTCGTTGCGCCGCAAGTTCGAGTGCGGCCTCACGTGAGGCCCGGAGATCTCGAGCGAGCCACTCGAGATGCAGGTCGACATGGTCGCCGTCGCGCTCGGCCCGAACCAAGACGTCGGCCAACTGTTCGAGCAGTGCGTTCGACGCCGCAGGTTCGAGCGCAGATCGAAGATCGAACCCGGCCCCGATCCGTGCCGAGGCGTGACGAAGATGCACCGCAACCGCCCCGTCGCCGTGTTCGGCTGCGAGACCAACCGCATCGCGGATGGTCGCGCCGGTCTGCGCACCGAGGCGGATGAGCATCAATGACTCCGCCAACGACGAACGGATGGGGTCGCGGTCGACCTCCACACCGCGTGCGAGTCGACGCATCCACGCCAGTCCAGCAACGTCGAGTGCTACTCCGGCGGCGATCGCGACGAGGGCGATCGGTCGATCCGGGATGCCGCCGCCGGCCAGCCCGGTCGCCAAGAGCCCGAAGAGGAGCGGCAACGAGACGAGGGCGCCGGCCTGCATGCGCGTCTGGGCGGTCAAGGCCCGGCGTCGATCATCGAGTTCGTGTTCGGTCCGGATGTCCTCGGCGATGCGATCGAGTCCCGCCGTCACGTCTGCACCGTGCTCGTTTGCGATCGACAGCGCCAGCGCAATTCGGCGTTCGTGAGGATCCGTCGTGGTCGAACCCCACCGGCGGATCGTGGCGTCGACGTCGAACCCGATTCCGACATCGGTGGCGGCACGAAGGGGGTCGACGACACCGAGTTGGGCCCAACGTGACTCGGTTGCCATCGACGCCAGGGTGCTCGACACCGGACGTCCGGCGGCCAACCCGCGAGAAAGCACTCGACACGCGTCGATGAGCCCGCGTCGGTGGCGGCGCGCTCGACGGCGATCCGCCACTCGGTGGACCCCCACAAACCCCAGCGGCAGGAGGACAATCGCCGCGACGCCGTGGATTCCGAGTGTGGCCACCCCGACCAGAACGATCAGTGCGCTCAGCGCGACAACGAGTTGGTCGGCGGACAACAACGACGTGAGTCCGAGTTCGTCGATGTCGTCGCGGACCATCGCCCGAATCGAGTGCGGAGTCACCAGTCGAGCCCGTTCACATCGGCCACCGATCCAATTCGCCGCCCGCCGGTCGAATCTCGTTCGACGTGCACGACGAGATCGAGACAGCTTCGAATCTGACGGCGGATCGCCTCGATCGGCAACCCGGCGTCAGCGGAGAGGACGAGGGTTTCCAGCCGCCGAAGCGCATCTGCGGGTGAGTTGGCGTGGATCGTCGACATCGAACCGCGGTGTCCCGTGTTCATCGCCTGGACGAGGGCCAGCGCCTCCGGGCCGCGGACCTCTCCGCAGATGATTCGGTCTGGCCGCATGCGCAGCGCGTGACGCAACAGATCGGCGATCTCGACCGCGTCGACCTCGGCGCCGTCGGCTCGGGTCTCCAAGCGCACGACGTGGTCACCCGGCAATCGGAGCTCGGCCGCGTCCTCGATCGTGATCACCCTCGCCCCCGGCGGGAGGTGAGCGCCGAGCGCGTTCAGCAAGGTCGTCTTTCCCGACGAGGTCGCTCCGGACACGAGGATCGAACACCCCTCGGCCACCGCCGCGCGAAGCCGATCGGCCTCGCCCTGATCGGCGAACGCCTCCAGCCCGAGCTCTTCGGCCCGGAACCGACGAATCGTCAAACACGGGCCATCGACGGCGAGCGGCGGCAGGATCGCGTGGAGCCGGGAGCCGTCGTCGAGACGCACATCCACCGCGGGACGGCGGACATCGATTCGGCGGCCGGCGGACGCAGCGAGGCGACGCGCGAGCTGTTCGCGTTCGTCGACGCCCAGCCGAAGCGCGGTGGCCGCCAGCGCGCCCGAACGCTCGACCCATACTCGCCCGTCGGCGTTGACCATGATCTCGGAGACGTCGACGTCATCGGCGAGAGGCTGCAACGGACCGAGGCCCCGCATTCGGGCATCGAGCTCGTCGAGCGTCTGCTCGAGCGCTCGTTGCGACACGAGAGGCTCGATCTCTCGGATGACGACCGTGGCCCGCTCGGACAGCGTGTTCGGATCGAGTGCAGCCTCGTCGCGCCGCCAGAGACGGTCGTGGACCCGGTCGACGAGGCGGGTGTCGACGGTCATGCCGCCGTCCGAAGGAGTTGTGGCCGTCGTTGCAGCGTCCGGACCGCTCGCCGGAGTGGCCGCGGCATTCGCACGCGGGTGAGGCCGCAATCGACGGCGCGAGCGATGCCGGGATCGAGCGGCACACGGAGATCAACGGGCTGCTGGAGAACCCCTTCGATGTCGACGGTTCGCAACGAGCGTCCGGGCTCGACGACCTCGACCACGTCGTCCACGGCAACGCTGAGTCGCCTCGCACGGCTGAGGCCGAGATAGCAGGCACGGACGACCAGGGATCGCCGGTCGCTGGTGGCCGCAAGTAGCGCGACGTCGCTGATCTGATCGGGAGGAATGACACCCAGATCGACGATGACGAGATCCGCCGTCGCGAGCGCCGCAGAGCGAAGGGCCTGCATGCGCTCCCCCACCGGCGAGGCGCCGATGTCGAGCGAGCCCGGGCCGATGAGGCGCAGAGAATCGCCGACGGGTCGAGCGATCTGGTCAAGCGCGTCGACGCCCACCGTCTCGTCGGCACGTAGCCAATCCCGGACGCCCTGGTCCGGGAGATCCGAGACGGCGAGGATCTCGGCCGCGTCGCCGCACCAGTCGATGAGCAGGACGGTTTGGTCTCGGGCCGCCTCGAGGGCGAGCGCGGCGGACAGGACGGACGCGCCGCTGCCGCCCTTGGCGGTGCACACACTCCAGAACACAGGGACTCCCAACGACCCAGCACGAACTGCGGGGTGATGGTCCACGGGGGAAGTGGTGCATGGACCTTCGCGCGAGTCGAACCGACTCGACAACTCGGGAGCACGTCGGTGCCTCCTGACCCGGTCCGCTGCGCCTCTAGGGTGGAGTCATGGAGCCGCCTCCGATCCCGCGGAGCGATGACGACGGCGTTGGTGCCTTCTTCGATCTCGACAAGACCACCATTGCCACCGCGTCGATGTTTGCGTTCAGCGGGACGCTTCGTGCCGAAGGGCTCCTCGATCCGCACACGGTGGTGCGGGCGTTGTGGGGGCGACTCGTCTTCAAGTACCTGGGCGCGGACCACGACCGCATGGAGGACATGCGCAACTCCGCGCTGCGCCTCTGCAAAGGCTGGGACCGGGCGCGGATCGACGCCCTCGTCCGCGAGACGATGGAAGACGTCATCGACCCGATCGTGTTCGAAGACGCCATCGCCGAAATGGAGGCGCACCGCGCGGCCGGTCACAAGGTGTTCATGGTGTCGGCGTCGCCCGAGGAGATCGTGCGACCCCTCGCCCAACACCTCGGCGCCGACGGCTCGGTGTCGACACTCGCAGCCGTCGACGCAGACGGCAAGTACACCGGCGAGGTCGAGTTCTACTCGTACGGGCCATACAAGGTGATCGCCATGGAGGCGCTGGCCCTCGAACACGACCTCGATCTCGAGCGCTCGTACGCGTACACCGATTCGGTGACCGATCTCCCCATGCTCGAAGCCGTCGGCCACCCGATCGCCGTCAACCCCGACAAGGCGCTGGCCAAGATCGCCCAAGAACGCGGGTGGGAGATCCGGACGTTCACCAACACGATCCCGCTCCGTGAACGAGTCAATGAACATGCGCGAACGGGCGCCGTGGTCGCCGCCGGAGCGAGTGCGCTCGCCGGCGCCAGTTGGCTGGTCCGACGCCGCAAGCGAGCCGCCTGACGCCCATCGGTCGTTGCTTTATAGAGATTTTTACGGTTTTACAAGATCTAGTAAACCTCAGATACTCCTCGATCGCCTGAGTGATGGCCGTCCCGAGCAGTCGATGATCATCACGGGCCTCCGTGGGGTCGGCAAGACCGTTCTTCTGAACGCATTTCGCGAAAAGGCGATCGAACACAAATGGGTCGCCCTCGAAATCGAGATCTCGAAGCACAACGACGACGAATTCAAACGGATCCTTGCGCGCGAGTTGCGGCGCGCGCTCTTTGAAATTGCTCCCAAGAAAAAGTGGGCTGACCGGGTCAAGCGGGCGGCGGCAGTTCTCGCATCCTTCACCGTCACGATCGACCCAGACGGTCGACTCAGCGCAGGATTGGAGGTGGAGCCCCACGAAGGACAGGCGGACAGCGGAGCTCTCGATGCAGATCTCACCGACGTCCTCATCGCGTTGGGGGAAGCGGCGCAAGCACACGACACGGGTGCAGTCTTTCTCCTCGACGAGATCCAGTTCCTGTCACGCAACCAACTCGAAGCGCTCATCGCGGCACTCCACAAGACGGTCCAACGAGAACTGCCCGTCACCTTGACCGCCGCTGGACTTCCACAACTCGCTGAGCTCGCTGGGGAGGCAAAGTCATACGCCGAGCGTCTGTTCCACTTTCCGACGATCGGGAAGCTGGAGGCTTCCGAAGCGCGACGGGCGCTCGCGGCACCGGCGGAGGACAATGGCGCTTCGTTCACGCCAGCCGCGCTCGACATCGCACTCGAGTTCACCGAGGGATACCCCTACTTCATCCAAGAGTTCGGTCTCGCCACATGGAACCTCGCGGACGGGCCATCGATCACCAAGCGCGACGCCGAACAAGCACAGGTTGTCGTCGAAGAGAAGCTCGATTCAGGCTTCTTCCGCGTCCGGCATGACCGAACCACTGAACTCGAACTCGCCTATCTTCGAGCCATGGCCGAGCTCGGGCCCGAGCCGCAACTCGCAGGTGCGGTTGCGGAACTACTCGATCGCACCTCACAGCAGTGCGGGCCCACAAGATCCAAGCTGATCGAGAAGGGCCTGTTGTTCACCCCAGAGCACGGCTACGCGGCCTTCACGGTTCCGCAGTTCGATCGATACCTGGTTCGAGCGGTCCCTGATCTCATCGTTCCGCGTGTGAAGAAGAGAAAGAAAAATGAAGAAGAGAAAGAAGAGGCGCGAGTGACTAGCTAGCCGGGCACGATCCGGAGGAGGTCGCCACCACGACTGATCGCAATGAGCTCGCCAGAAGCGTCGGTCACGATGTTGGACAACTGCCCGACCCGACCGACGTTCAGCACCTCGAGCCCCGACGATCCGTCGGAGCGGAAGCCGAAGATCTCGCCGGTGCAGAAATCGCCGAACACGTACGTGCCGACGAGCGCCGGAATCGCCCTTCCGCGATAGACCTGTCCGCCGGTGATCGAGCACCGTCCGCCCGCATGCGCGTAGGTCACGATCGGGCCGACGTGGTCGGCGGGCTCGCTGCCGCTTCGGTACGGCTCGGCGCCCTCCATCTCGTTCCAGCCGAAATTGGCGCCGTTCCCGCGTCCGGTCGAGCTGCGGGCGACTGTGACCTCCTCGAATCGATCCTGGCCGACGTCGGCGACCCACAGGTCTCCGTTGGCTGGATCGAAGGAGAACTGCCAGGCGTTGCGGATGCCCCAGACGAACACTTCGGGCGCCCCTCCTCCGTCGACAAACGGATTGTCCGCGGGGATGGCATACGCCACGGTGGGGTCGGAGATGTCGAGCCGGAGGATCGAGCCGAGCAGGCTGCTCGGATCCTGCCCCGTCTCGAACGGGTCGCCCCCGCCTCCACCATCGCCGAGACCAATCCAGAGGTGCCCGTCCGGGCCGATGGCGAGCTGGCCGCCGTTGTGGTTGCCGCGTGGCTGGCCGATGCCGATGACGGTGGCCTCTGACACCTCATCGACGCTGGTTCCGGTGATGGACCAGCGCGAGATCAACGTGTCGCCCTGGCCATCGGTGTGGTTGGTGAACAGGGTGCGACCATCGGGGGTGATCGCGAGGCCGAGCAGCCCTTGCTCGTTCGCCGACGAGACCCGGCCACCGAGGTTGAGCACCGTGTCGGCGCCGTCGGCCCCGATCCGGACGATCCGGCCGCGTTGCTCGACGACCCACAACTCGCCCGTCGAGGGATGCACCGTGGCGGCGACCGGGCCGACGAGATCGGCGACACCCTGGACCCCGAGGGGTATCCGTTCGAGTGCCGTCGATGGGATCGTGGTCGTCGTCGGGGTGGTTGTCGTTGTGGTTGTCGTGGTCGACGATGTTGTCGTGGTGGTTGAAGCGGTCGTCGTGGACTCCGCCTCGGTCGAGGTCGTTTCCGCCGTGGTGTCGTCGGTCGTGGAGGTGGGCTCGTCTGAGGTGGACGTCGTCGTGTCGGCCGCGGTGGCGCCCGAGGTCGTCGACGACTCGGAATTTTCGGTCGACGCTGCGTCGGTCTCCGTCGTCGACATCTCGTTCTCGATCGCGGTCGTGGTCGATCCGTCCGCCTGTTCGAGGTCGTCGCTGCCACTTCCACAGCCGATGGCGATCAGGCAGAGGCCGGCGGCTACGAAATCCCGCACGTGTCGTCGCATGACCCAACGGTAGGTCAGCACCTTGCCTGCTCACGGTCAGGCCTCGACCATCTACGCTGCGGACGTGACCAGTGACATCGCGTTCCTGACCGACGGCATCGGGGCCTACGTCAACGCCCACACCGTCCCTCCAACCCCGCTCGAGCAGCGCCTCATCGACGAAACCCACGAGCTCGGCGGCGTGAGCGTCATGCAGATCGGACCGGCTCAGGCTCGGTTCATGGCCCTCCTCACCCGGATACTTCGGCCGAAGGTCGCCGTCGAGATCGGCACGTTCACCGGCTACTCCGCACTGGTCGTCGCCCAGGAGCTCGCCGCCGACGCCATGCTCATCGCCTGCGACATCAGCGACGAATGGACCTCCGTCGGTCGCCCCTACTGGGAAGACGCGGGCGTGGCCGATCGGATCGACCTTCGGATCGGTCCAGCCGCCGAAACCCTCCGTGCGTTCGACTCGGAGATCTCGGTCGACCTGGCCTTCATCGATGCCGACAAACCCGGGTACTGGACGTACCTCGATCTGTTGGCGCCGCATCTCCACGAGCGCAGCGTCGTGCTCGTCGACAACGTCTTGTGGGATGGCCAGATCCTCGAAACCGACGACGACTCGCCGGACACGGTGGCCCTTCGCGACTTCAACGACCGGGTCCTCGCCGATCCCCGATTCGACGTCGCACTCCTCCCGATCGGCGACGGCATCTCGTTCATCACCCGGGCTCGATGAGATGCACCTGGACCTCGTGACCGTGATCGTCGCCGACTACGACCGGGCGATTGCCTTCTTCACCGACGTTCTCGGTTTCGAGCTCGTGGCCGATGACCCGTCCACCACAAACGATGGCCGCCCGAAGCGGTGGGTCGAGGTGCGGCCGCCCGGTGGTGGAACGGGCCTTCTCCTCGCCCAAGCGGACGGGGCCGACCAGGTCGCAGCCGTGGGACGTCAGATGGCGGGGCGGGTCGGCTTCTTTCTCCGGGTCGAGGACTTCGACACGACCTACGAACGGATGGTGACTGCCGGGGTCGAGTTCGTCGGGCAGGTCCGCCACGAGCCCTACGGCTCGGTCGTCGTCTTTCGAGACTGCGAAGGAAACCGCTGGGACCTGCTCGGACCCGCCCCGAGCTGACGACGCCGATCAGGCGCCCGCGCACTCCGTGCACACGACGTCGTCCACCGGTCGTCCTTCGACCAGGTCGGTCAACCAGTCGATGAAGACTGCGTCGCCAACGGCCTCGGTGTAGAGGCGGTCGTCCATCAGAATCGTGTGCTCGTCGCCGGGCGAGATCCAGCTGGCGGTCGGGCCGGCCTCCGCGTCGATCTCGGCGTCGTGCGCGATCAGGTCGGAGAGCAGATCGTCGGCGGGCACACCGAGGACCTGTCGGAACAGTTCTTGCACGTCGTCGTACGCGTTGTCGTAGCGAGCCTGGGTGATGTTCGGGTTGTGCTGCTTCACCCGCCACAGGATCGTTGGGATGCCCAACTCGTCTGCGGGCACGCCATCGAAGACGTCCCACTCCGGCAACATCTCCATGGCGCCGTTGCCCTCGATGATGGCCCCGTACTCGGGCGCGGTCGGATAGCCACCTGATGCGTCGCTGAGCGTCGTCACCCGGGCGTTGGGCAGCTCGTCTGCCAACACGCCGCCATACAGCGGCGCAGGGATCGATCCGGCGCTCATCCCGGCCACGAAGAGGTCCTCGACGTCGGCGTACTGCTCGACGACCCAGTCCATCGCGACACGTGCGTTGATCGCGCCCCGATGCTGCACCGTGGCCTGCTCGCTGTAGGTCACCTCGGCGTTGCCCAGATGCACATCACCGGTGCAGTACGGGACGAAGACGACGGTGTAGTCGGCGAGCGGGTTGGCGGGGTTGTCGGCGTCGAACACGCCACCGATCTCGGTGAGCACTGCGGCGTCGTATCCGTCTCGACCATCGAGGACCGTCTGCTTGTAGAAGCCGGCCTCGGGCAGGCACGTCACGGCCGACCAACACGCGCCTCCGCCTTCGAACATCACTATCACCTTCGCGGCCGGGTCCGCAGCCTCGCGCACGTAGAAGTTCCACTCCGAGCCGTCGGAGCACTGACACGGCTCCTCCCCGGCGTCGGGAAGGTGCCCGACCTCGAGCCAGCCGTCGCCGAGCTCGGTGAGGTCGAACCCGTCCGGCGAGGTGGACGTGTCCTCCGCAGGTGCCTGGGTGGTGGTCTCTGCCGCGGTCGAGGTGGGTGCCTCGGACGTCGTTGTCTCGGCCACCGCCGCCTCGGTGGTCGGCGGTGGTTCGACCACGGTCTCCGAATCCGATGAACATGCGCTGGCCAGCAGCACGACGCCCAGCACAATCGTTCGAACCGTTCTCCCCATCGTTTCCCCCTCAAGAATCGATGGCACGAACCTAGGTGTCACACGCCATCCGTACTGTCTCGGGCATGGACATCATCGTGTTGCTCATCGCCCTCGCCCTCGGTCTCTGCGCCGGTCTGGTCGTACTCGTCGTCGCGCTTCGCCAACTCGGCGAGCGGCACTCCGCCGGCCAGGAGGCGGCCGTCGCCGCCGCGGTTTCGGCCGCTGTCGCTGAGCGAGAAGCAACCGCCGAGGCCCTGCATCGCGACCGCGAAGCAACGGTGCAGGCGGCCGTCACCCGGGCGAACGAGGTCGCCCAAGCCAACTTCACGGCCCACATGCGCCACGGCACCGAGCAGCTCGACGCACGCATGCGGCTCGGCACCGAGCAACTCGATGCTCGGATGACCCAGGGCAACGAGCAGATTGCGTCGAGCGCGGCGGCGTTCGAGAAGCGAACCGCGGAGATGAGTGCAGAACTCCGGCGCATGCAGAAGATGGTGACCGACCTTCAGGAGAAGGCTTCGGGCCAACAAGGTGCGATGATCCGCGGCCTCGAAGAGGCGGCCAAGGCAACGTCGGAGCTCCGAGCGACGACGGGTGGTCTCCGCGAGGCCCTCGCCAGTCCCAAGACCCGTGGCCAGTGGGGCGAACGTATGGCAGACGACGTCTTGCGTGCCGCCGGGTTCAAGGAAGGCATCAACTACGTCAAGCAACGGGCCATCGCGAGCGGCGGCATCCCCGACGTCACGTTCCTGCTCCCGCACGACATGCATCTGCACATGGACGTGAAGTTCCCGATCGACAACTACCTCCGGCACCTCGAGGCGATCGAAGCTGGCTCGGCGGACGCCGACCAGTACCGCAAACAGTTCCGTCGTGACGCCAAGGCCAAGATCACCGAGCTCGCGGACCGCAGGTACTCCGAAGCCACCAACTCGGTCGACTACGTCCTGCTGTTCATCCCCAACGAGTCGGTGTACTCCTTCGTCCACGACAACGACCCCGACATCCTCGACACGGCGCTCGGATCGAAGGTCGTCCTCTGCGGTCCATCGACCCTGTTCGCCGTGCTTGCGGTGATCCGCCAATCGATGGACAACTTCCTGCTCGAACGCCGTGGCGAGGAGATCCTCGACTGCCTGGCCGACTTCTCGTCGGAGTGGTCCAAGTTCGGCGAGCAGATCGACAAGGTCGGCCGACACCTCGACACGGTGCACAACTCCTTCGAGGCCCTCCGTGGCACGCGTTCCAACGTGATGCAGAAGAAGCTGCGGCGCATCGACGAGCTCCAGTCGGGCCGAGACCAGTCGGCATCCATCAGCGAGCCGGCAGACCCCGAGCTGATGGTGGCCGACCTTCCCCGCCCCATCCTGCGTGAGGTCTCCGCCTGAGCGGTCCGCTCAGCGCAGGCCCACGGCGTCGAGGCGCCAGAACACGTCGGGATAGACGAGCGTCCCGGTCATCGACGGCTCGTGGGTCGCCAGCGGGATGGTTTGGAAAGCGGCGTCGGGGATCCGATCCGACGGCTTGCGCACACCAAAGTCCCCTCCCGGGCGGAACCCGAACCTCGGGTAATACCTGGGGCTGCCTTCCAAGAAGACGTACGGCTCGGGTCGGCCGTCGAGCCGGGCGAGCGACTGACGGACGAGTGCATCACCGATTCCCTGGCCGTGGAGTTCGGGGAGCACACCGAGCGGGCTGAGTACCAGCACGTCGATCAGTCGGTCCGGCGCATCAAGGATTGCCGTGGTGTAGAGAACCTGCCCGACGATCCGTCCGTCGAGTTCGGCGACGAACGCGAGTTCAGGGATCCACGCCCACGACGCGCGTAACTCGTCAAGCAAGCCCCCAATCGTTTCGTCCCCGAACGCCCGCACGCCGACGTCGCGCATCGCGTCCCACTCGCCATCTGCGAGCGGACGAACGACCACCTCACCCATCACTGGCTTCTGTGGACTGCCAGCCCCCGTATCGGGGGTTGAGCGTCCACAGATTCCTCATCGTTCGCGCCACGGCTGGGCGGTGGAGATGGCGAGTGACCGGAGCGTCTCAAACCGGTCGACGACCTCGCCGGCGATGACGTCGGCCCGGATCGTCTCGGGAGCGTCGCTGGCCGGCCGCCAGATCGCCCGACCTCCGGTGAATCCGGAGCAGCCGTTCGCGAAGGCGACCGCGAGCTGTGCCTCGTACTCCTCGAAGGTCACCCCCGAGGAAAGCAGCACCCATGGCTCGGCCGCAGCGGCATCGACCGCGGCACAGGCATCGGCCCAGCCTTCGGGGCTGGCGGGGTCGCCGGGGAACTCGAGCTTGAGGACGTCGATCCCGAGCCCGGTGAGCTGTTGCACCGTTTCGACGACGATCCGCGATCGGTCGGGTCCGGCCATTCCGAATGCCACGGGCTCGACGAGCAAGGCCAGATCGAGCTCGGCGCAGAGGCCGGCCGTTTCGGCGACTACGGCGCGCTGTTGCTCGGCATGCTCTGGGCGATCGGGGTGGTACGGCAACAACAACTTTGCGGCGCTCGCACCCACCTTCTTGGCTGCCAGCGCGGAGAAACCCGGCAGCATCTGCGTGGGGCCCGCCCACGGGTCCTGCAGGTACCCCTGGGCCTCGAGGGCAGCCATGAAGCCGACCGATCCGGCGAGCGCACCCGACTCGATGGCGTGAGGGATCGAGTATTCGGGCTCGAGCATGGTGCCCGACGCTCGCGACCCGACACCACGAAGCAGTTGCAGCTTGAAGTCGGTGATCTCGGCATCGGTCACCTCGCCGGGGAGCACCGCACGAAGCGAGTCCCGATGATCGATGGCGAGGACGCAGAACACCCCCTCGTCGGTGGCGAGCGTGTCGAGACCGCGCATCTTGCCTGGTGTTCGTGCGCTCACTCCGCTGCTCCGAGGTTGGGGGCGTCGATGACCGGTTGTGTCCAGGCGCCGGCGTCCCAATCGTCCTGGATCCAGGTGTACGCCTCGTGAAAGCACGGCGGCGTCGTGCGCTTGTCGTCCACCAGCTTCCCGGCCAGATAGTTCAGGAAGAACATGTTGCTGCTCGGGCAGGCGACCGAGGAGTGGTAGCCCTTGGGCACCAGCGCAACGTCGCCGTCGTGCAGGATCATCGTCTCGTCGAATCCGTCCTCGGGTGCCCAGTTGCGATGCATCGCAAATCCGTCGCCCGGGTCGAGCCGGAAGAAGTACGTCTCCTCGAGGTACGGCGCACCGTCGACGCCGTCGTGGCGATGCGGCGCCCACCCCGACCAGGTCCCGCGCGGCACGTAGACCTCGTAGAGAATCAGCCGCTCCGCAGGCAGCGGCGGCGCGAGCACGTGATTGACCTGACGATGAGCTGCTCCCCCGCCCCGCACTTCGCTCTTCATGTCGTCGGGCGTGAACAGCCGGATCGGGTACTTGCCCTCGGCGGGCGCCGAGCCGATCGCGAACTCGAAGTCGGTGGTCGCGTCGATGCGCATCGGCGCGCCGGGCGGGGCGTACGCAATGTGGGGCATGTCGGTGAAGACACTGCCGCGCGTAACCTCCCAGGACTGGTCGCCGACCGAGATTGTCGCCGACCCCTGCAGGGGCACGATCGCGGTCTCCTGGTCGGCGCGTTCGTCGTGGTGCGCCTGACCCGCGGCCAACGCGATGACCGAGAACGACAAGAACTCCCACCCGGCGTTGCCGGGGTCGATGTCGACTCGGACGCCGGGGCCACCGGGATTGGTCACAAGGCTGGTGGTCACTGGTCCTCCCAGGGGAAGTGTTCGGGAACGGGTTCGGCGCGTGGCAGGTCGCCGGCTCCGGGGATGGTCTGGTCGAAGTCGACGCTCGCTCCGGTCATCATCCCCGACTCGTCCGACGCCAGGAAGCAGATTCCACGTGCGACTTCGGTCGGCTTGAGAATGCGCTTGAACGGCTGAGCCGCTTCGGCGGCGACGAGCCAATCATCTGGGGCGTCGTGGAACCGCTTCTGCGTGTCGTGCTCGGCGGGCGTGTCCATCCAGCCGGGGTTGATCGAGTTGATGCGAATACCTTCGGGCATGAGCGAGAACGCGGCCGACTTCACGAGCGTCTCGAGTGCGTGCTTCGAGGTGCTGTACGGCCACAGGACCGGCGCGCCGCCGTGATGGGCGACGCTGCTCACCAGCACCATCGAGCCCTTGATGCCCTCCCGCTTCATGAGCGTGGCCATCCCGGTCACGAGCAGACCGGGCATCTTCACGTTCATGTGGAGCATCTCGTCCCACATCTGCGGTGTCGTGTTCCACACCGTGCCTCGCCAGGTGGCGGCAGCGCAGTTGACGAACGCATGCACTCTCCCGAACTCATGCTCGGTCGCCTCGATCACCGAGGCGACGCCGTCGTCGGTCGAAAGATCAGCCGACACAAACTCGACCTGACAGTCGGCCGCGGACAAGGAAGCGGCAGCGGCCTGGCCCTTCTCGACGTTGCGCCCGACGAGCAGAAGTCCGCCAGCCCCCCGGGCCTTCATCAACTGTGCGGTCGCATAACCGAGGCCCTGCGTTCCACCGGTGATGACGGCGATCTGCCCACGCATCGACGCATGCCGGTGCGGCTCGTCCGGGTCGAGTGACTGATCGGGATGACCGATGCTCACGCCGACACCTCCGAGGTCTTGACCGGCCGACCCTCACGCACGGACATCCATGCGGCAAGGCCGATGACGAGCGGGGCGCGCCCGTCTTCGATCGTCAGTGGCATCGTCCCCGAGGACAGCCCCTCGACGAAGGCGTGCCATTCGGCGAGGTAGCTCGGGATGTACCGCTCGAGGAAGAAGTACGGGATGTTCTGCTGACGTGTCCCGTCGGCCGTGTGGACCTCGGCGGTGTGCTCACGCGGGTTCTCCGACACGGCCATGCCGGCCGAGCCGAACACCTCGACGCGCTGGTCGTAGCCGTAGACGGCTTGCCGACTGTTGTCGATCGTCGTGATCACACCGTTCTCGTGCGTGAGCATGACCACGGCGGTGTCGACGTCTCCGGCCTCGCCGATGGCGGGGTCGATCATGACTGCACCCTTGGCGTAGACCTCGGTCACCTCGGATCCGGTGACGAAGCGGGCCATGTCGAAGTCGTGGATCGTCATGTCGCAGAAGATCCCACCGGACACCTTGATGTATTCGATCGGCGGCGGCGCCGGATCTCGGCTCGTGATCTTCACCATCTGCACGTCCCCGACGGCACCGTCAGCGACCGCCTTCTGGACCGCTGCATGGGCGGCATCGAAGCGACGGTTGAAGCCCATCTGCAGCTGTACGCCAGCCGCGTTGACCGCGGCGACGCAGCGATCGACCTCGGCGAGGTTGAGCGATACGGGCTTCTCGAGAAAGATCGCTTTGCCGGCTTGGGCAGCCGCGACAGCGAGATCGACGTGCGTGTCGGTACTGCTGCAGATCGCGACCGCGTCGACGTCAGACGCAAGGATGTCATCGACACTGGACATCGCCGGGACCCCGAGATCGGCTGCGACGGCCGCGGCACCCTCGGCGTACACGTCGTACACCGAGTGCAGGTCGAGGCCCGGAACTTGCCGCACGATGAGCTCGGCGTGCATCTTGCCGATGCGGCCCGTGCCGAGCACCGAGATGGTGGGGTTGTCGTTCATGGCTTCGCTGCTTTCTGTGAGGACGGTTTTCGAGAGACGTGTCCCGAGCCGTCGATCTCGAAGGTTTCGATCGGCTCAGACACCGGCCGGCGGGTGGGTGCGCCAGTTCGCACATCGAATCGCCCGTTGTGCTTGGGGCACTCGATCTCGCATCCGATCAGCGCGCCGTCGGCGAGTTCGGCGTCGCCGTGCGTACATCTGCTGGCGACCGCGTGAAGCGATCCGTCGTCGATGCGACAGACCACGACCGAGGCGCCGTCGATTTGGGTCCGGCGCATCTCTCCGACACCGATCGACGCGACGTCGACGATCACTTCCGCACCGTCGCCGGACGGCCACTCAAACCCCTGCACGACTGCGCCTCTGGCTCCTTCGACGTCGGGTACGGCGAGGTCGATCTCCCAGCTCGGGTCGACGCTCTGCTCGCGGATCGCACCAACGATCTGGCGGTAGGCGGCCCACGTCGACGGCAGCGGAGGCGCGAGTTGGTCGGCGATCTCGGCATGGAGTTGGGGCAGCCGGTGGTACGGCACCGCCGGAAACATGTGGTGTTCGACGTGGTAGTTCATGTTGAGGTACAAGAACCGGAAGATCGGGTTCATCAAGACGGTCCGGGTGCTCCACCGATGATCCAGCGTGTCCTCGCGAAGGCCGGTGTGCTGGGTCGCCCCGAAGAACACCATCGCCCATGCGCCGTAGATGGTGGGCCCGCCGATCAGCAGCAACGGGTACAGCGATGTGGTCGCCACCGCCCAGACGATCGTGGCCATCCAGATCGTGGTGTAGACCCGCGCTTCCCAGACCACGCGGCGGATCTCGCTCGACGGCACCAGCTCGTGGGTGACGTCGTCGAGCCTGCCAAACGCATGCCGGATGGTTCCGGCCATGAGCGTCGGTCCGCCCACCAGGTTCGTGTACGTGAGCGCGAACGCCCCGAGCGATGGCGGCCGAGGAAACACGATCTCGGGGTCCCTGCCGACGATGATCGTGTCGGTGTGATGACGGAAGTGCGACCACCGCCAGTAGGTCGCCTCACGCGCCAAGAAGAACGACGCCGGATAATAGATCAGGTCGTTGAGCCAGCTGGTCCGGAACGCCGTGCCGTGGCCGCATTCGTGCCAGCGCGCATCCGAGGTGCCGCCCACGATCGCGCCGTACGCCACGAACGCCGGCACCGCCCACCAGCTCCCGCGAAGACTCCACGCGAGTACGCCGAGACCAATTGCAAGGCCAAGCCAGATCACCATGTCGATGGCCGGCCGAAGGTTGGTCCGTTGCGTCAGCTCGCGCATGCGTGCGGGGTCGATGTCCGCCTGGAACCACTCGCCGTCGGCCCGCCCGGCTTCGACCGCCTGATCCCGCTCGGGACCGACGATGGAGTAGTCGCGGACCGCAGCCGTCATCGCAGGTAGAGCCCTGGGGTAGCCGGCACGTCGACGCTCACCGCCGTCCCCGAACCGATCGACTCGAGCGCCGCGTCGGCCACGACTTGCGCGGCGTACCCGTCGAACACCGACGGACCCGACGCTGCCTCGGCAGACAAGGACTCGACCCACCGGCGATCCTGGATGCGATACGCGTCGGCGAACCACCCAAACCAGTCGTCGCCGATCGGCATGCGATGGTCGCCGTCGATCCGCACCCTCGGTCGCGCCGGCGGCGCCGTCATCACCATTCCGCCGGCGGCGGTCGCCTCGACCTCGACTTCGTACGCGTACGTGTCGTCCGAGAATTCGATCACCGCGGTCGCTCCAGACGCCAGGCGGCACACGAGCAGCACATGGAGCAGGCCCTCGTCGCCGCGGGGCACGACTCGAGCGTCGACCTCCGTGATGTCCCCGCCGAGCCACCGGACCGTGTGCAGGTCGTGGATCAGCGACTGCACGATCACCGTCTCCGCCGAACGAATCTCGGCGTTCGTGTTGCGATGCGTACACCGCAGCAGATGGAGCTCGCCAAGGCCAGCGAGCTGGTCGGCCATGGCGACATGCGCCGGATCGACCTCACGCATGAAGCCGAGTTGCACCCGGCGAACCCCGAGGGCCAGCTCCGCGTCGAGCACCGTGCGGGCGGTGTCGAGATCATGCGCGAGCGGTTTCTCGCACAAGACCCGGCTTCCCGCCGCCAGGGCGGCGAGCGTCAACTCGGCATGCGTGTGGTCGGGTGAGGCGATGACCACCCCGTCGTATCCGCCGGACGCAACCGCAGCCGGATCGGTGTTCCAGGGCGCACGAACCGCTTCGGCCACGGCGCGAGCCGTCGGCTCGTGCGGGTCGGCGATCGCCGCGACCTCCACCCCCGGCAGGGCGGCCAGCGTCTCGGCGTGGAATCGACCCATCCCACCCGCGCCGATGACGGCAACGGTTTTGGGCGCCGACCGGTCGGGCACGAGATCAGCCGATGCGCTGGTCGGCCTTGCCGGCCACCACGTCGGCGCGGGCCTGCAGGACCGAGTCGAGCTCGGACACTTCCGGAACGCCGACCTCCCAGTACGACCCACCCTCGGTCCAGCTGTACGCGTCGGTCACCAGCGCGATCACCGTTGTGCGATCGTTGGCCAACGCTCGGTCATAGGCCGCTTCGAGCTCGTCGATCGTCGACACGGTCTCGGCGATCGCCCCCATTGCCTCGGCGTGCTTGGCGAAGTCGACGGCGACCGGGTTGGTGACGGTCGGGTTGTCCTTGATCAAGTTGTTGTATGGCTCGCCGCCCATGTTCGTCTGCAACCGGTTGATCACGGCGAAGCCGCCGTTGTCGCACACGATCACGATCATCTTGTGACCGTGCAGCACCGAGCTGTAGATGTCGGAGTTGAGCATCATCCACGAGCCGTCGCCGCAGAACACGACGACGTCCTTGTCGGGCATCGCCATCGCTGCGCCCCAGCCGCCGGACGTCTCGTACCCCATACAGCTGTAGCCGTACTCGCAGTCGAAGCTGTTGAGCTGCTTGGCCCGCCAGCCGTTGTTGACCTCCCCGGGGAAGCCACCGGCAGCGGCGAGGGCGAAGGTCTTGTCGTCGGCCTTGCGGTCGATCGCGCCGACGACCTGGGCGTACGTGGGCAGACCCGAATCGCTCGACGCTTCCTTCGACGCGATCTTGTCGATGTAGGCGTTGTGCTGGGCGATCTCGGTGGCGACGGTCGTGCTCCACTCGTCGCCAGCCCGATAGTCGCCGAGCATCGCCGACATCTCCGTGAGGGCTTCGCGGGCGTCACCAACGACCGGTGTCGAATGGTGCTTGGTCGCGTCGAAGCGGGCGGTGTTGACGCCGATGATCTTCACGTTGTCGTTCTTGAACACCGTCCACGACCCGGTCGTGAAATCGAGGAGCCGAGACCCGACTGCCACGACGACGTCGGCTTCGGCCGCCAGCGCGTTCGCCGACGTTCCGCCGGTGACGCCGATCGGACCGCCGTACATCGGGTGATCCCACGTCATGCAGCTCTTGCCCGCAACGGTCTCGACCACCGGCACGTTGTGCGTGACGGCGAAGTCGGCCAGCGCCTCCTCGGCGAGCGAATAGTGAACGCCCCCACCGGCCACGATCAACGGCTTCTCCGCGCCACGCAGCAGGCGCACGGCCTCGGCGAGTTGTGCCGAATCCGGGCGAGGGCGAGAGATGTCGTGCACCCGCTCCTCGAAGAACGCGAGCGGAAAGTCGTACGCCTCGGAACCCACGTCCTGTGGCAGTCCGATGAACGCCGGGCCGCAGTCCGCCGGATCGAGGATGGTCTGGATGGCGTGCGGCAGGGACGTGGTGAGCTGCTCGGGCTTGGTGATGCGATCCCAGTAGCGAGTCACCGCTCGGAACGAATCGTTGACCGTCTGGGTCGGGTCGCCGAAATGCTCGACCTGTTGCAACACGGGATCCGGCAAACGAGAGGTGAACGTGTCGCCCGAGATCAACAGCAACGGCAACCGATTGGAGTGCGCCACCCCGGCGGCGGTCACCATGTTGGTGGCGCCGGGCCCGACCGAGCTCGTGGCCACCATGATCTGGCGGCGCCGCTTGGCCTTGGCATAGGCCACACCGGCGAGCGCCATGCCCTGTTCGTTCTGCCCGCGGAAGGTCGGCAGCTCGTCCTTCGCCCGCTCGAGCGCGTGCCCGAGCGCGGTCACGTTCCCGTGCCCGAAGATCGCATACACGCCGCCGAACAACGGCTCGACCGAGCCATCGACCTGCACCGATTTCTGCGCAATGAGGTACTTGACGATCGCCTGCGACGTCGTCAGTCGGATGGTGTCACTGCTCACGGAGGTCCTCCACGTCTTGCCAGGTTCCGGTTTCGGTCGACTTCAGCAACGCCGCCTGCACGGACACGTAGTCGACTGCCTCGGCGAAGCTCGCCGAGTGCTTGGTGCCCGCGGCGACGGCGTTCAGGTACTCGTAGTCCTCGATCGTCACGAGGTCTTCGAACGCGATCGAGTTGGCGTCACCGGGCACGAACGCGCCGTGGTACGGGTAGCGGTCGCCGCCCCGCACGGTCGTGTAGCCGCGGGCCTCGTCCTTCAACAAGAACAAGCCCATCTCGTTCATCGTCTCGAGGTTCCAGTGGGCGGCGCCCTTGGTGCCGTACACGTCGAACGCGTTCTGCGACTCGGGGCCGATGATCGACCGACTCGTCTCGAACGTGCCGATCGCGCCATTGGCGAACTCGACCATTGCGCCGAAGTAGTCCTCGTTGGTGACCGGCCCGGTCGGATCACCAGGCTCGCCCCGGTCGTAGTGGGTACCGCCCGGCTTGGGCATCGGACGTTCGGTGATGAACGTCTTCTGATAGCCCATCACCCGCTCGATCGGGCCGACGAGCATGTGGGCGAGATCCATCGAGTGACTGAGGATGTCGGTCGAGACGCCGTACCCGGCCTGATCGACCTCGAACCGCCAGCTGAGCAGCCCCATCGGGTCGGCGCCGTACATCGAGAAGAAGCGGCCCCGATAGTTCGTGATCTCGCCGAGCTCACCCGCCTCGATCAGACCCTTGAGGTACTGCACGAGCGGGGCGAAGCGGTAGTTGTAGCCAACCCCGGTCACGACACCGGCGTCTCGACACGCCTTTTCGACCCGGACGGTCTGGTCGGGCTTGCCCCCGACCGGTTTCTCACAGAAGACGTGCTTGCCGGTCTCGGCAGCCGCAACGCAGATCTCCTCGTGCAACATGTTGGGTGCGGTGCAGGTGACCACGTCGATGTCGTCGCGGTCCATGATCTCGCGCCAGTCTGCGACTGCGGTCTCGAACCCAAAGCTGTTGACGGCCATGTCGCGGCGGTCCTCGAGGTTGTCGGCGCACACGGCGAGCACCGGGTCGTAGGCCCGGTCCTCCCAGAGCATCGGGATGCGCGCGTAGCTTCGGCTGTGGGCCTGGCCCATCCAGCCGAGGCCGATGACGGCGATACGAAGTGGTTGGCGGTCGGTCACGAGATTCTCCGTGCGGGATGATCGAGTACGGCGGGATTGCGAAGTTCGGTTGGGGTCTGACCCCGAAGCGCCATGACGACCTGTTCGGCGGCCATGCGCTCCATCCGGGCACGACCAGCGATGGTCGAGCTGGCGATGTGCGGCGTGACGATCACGTTGTCCATGTGCAGCAGCGGATGGTCAGCTGGCAACGGCTCTGGATCGGTGACGTCGAGCCCCGCACCCATGAGGTGGCCCGACTGCAGCGCAGCGACGAGGTCATCGGTCACGACGATGGGGCCACGGGCGCAGTTGATCAGGACCGAACCGGGCTTCATCTTGGCGAGCATCGTGGTGTCGAACAGGCCCGCCGTCTCCGATGTCACTGGGAGATGCAGCGACACGATGTCCGCCCGCGCGAGCAGCTGGTCGAGTGGTACCGAATCCTGACGAGCCGGATCGTGGACGAGCACGCCGAGATCAAACCCGGCCGCCATTCGAGCAACCGCCCCACCGATACGTCCTGCGCCAACGAGTCCGAGGGTTCGCCCAGCGAGCTCCATCGACCGTTGCTGGGCGATGTAGTTGCCCGAGCCCGCCCGAAGACGCGCGGCGGACGCGGCGAGTTCGTGCGAGACGGCGAGCATCAGCGCCATCGTGTGTTCGGCAGTCGAGGTCGTCGGCCCGTCGGGCGTGTTGGTGACCATCACCCCAGCCTCAGTACAGGCGGCCAGGTCGATGGCGTCGATTCCGATACCCGTCCGAGCGATCAGCCCGAGCTCCGGGAGGTCGGCGAGTTCGTGCGCGGTGTAGGGCTCACTCCCGGCGATCGCCACGTGCGCGCGGCGTCGACCATCCGCCGACGGGCCGACCACCTCCCAACCGGCGTCTCGAACGAATTCGATGAGATGGTCAGGGCAGCCTCGCGAGAACCAGACCGTGGTCATGCCGGTCCCGCTGCGGTCATCAGCGGCAGCCGGTCATCCATCGGCTGGCTCGACAATTCATCGCGCACCCAATGGTGCGTGGGGTCGTCGCAGAACGCCATCGAGCGTTCGCCACCCGGACCCGCGAGCACGTTCAGGTAGTACATCGTGTACCCCGGCGCGGCGATGCATGGGCCGTGGTACCCGCGTGGGACGAGGAACACGTCTCCGTCGTGAACGACGACATTCTCGTCGATCACGGGCATGCCCTCGTGGCCGATGCCGGTGTAGGTGCGATGCATGCCAAAGCCGACATCGGTATAGGCCGTGCGCCCGGCCTCGCCGATGCGGAAGTAGTAGATCTCTTCGTTGTTGACCTCGCACTCAGGCGAGTCGTCGTGCTTGTGCGGCGGGTAGGACGACCAGTTGCCGTCCGGCGTGTACACCTCGACGCACATCAGCTTGTCGGCGCCTGCGAACTGCTCGGGAGAGCAGAAATTGTTGATCTGTCGGCTCGCCTGTCCACCGCCTCGCAGCTCGACCGACACGTCCTCGGCGGGACCGTGGTGAAGGTCGGTGCGTCGCGTGGCCCGGGCCGAACAGAGGGCGACCTCGATCGGAAGATCCGACGTCGACGTGATCGTCATGGCCGTCTCGATCGGCATGTACGCCCAATCGGTCACGCGGGCGAACACGGTGTCTCGGCCCACGAGGGCAAGCCGCGAACCTTCGGCGTCGACGGTGCAACCGCCGCCCGACAGTGGCAGCACGGCGAACTCCTCGGCACCGGTCGCAATCGTGCGTGACTCGCCGGGAAGGAGTCGAAGCACCCGGAGACCGCTGTAAGTCCACCCCGCCTGCTCCGGTGTGAGCGCAAGGGAGTCGGCACCGTCGGCGAGCGTGCCGTGCGGGTGATGGAGACTCATGAGGCGTCCCGTTCTGCCAGGAGATTCTCGATGTCGGCGATCGTCGGCATGTCGTCCGCGCACATCAACCGGCCCGCAACGATCGCGCCGGCTGCGTTGCCCCACTTGATGATCGTCTCGGGATCCCAGCCCTCGAGCAGGCCGTGACAGAACGCGCCGCCGAAGGCGTCGCCCGACCCGAGACCGCACACGACGTCAACCCAGTAGGGAGGAACCGAGACGCGCGTGCCGTCGGCCGTGGCGATCATGACGCCGTCGGCGCCCAGCTTCATGACCGCCATCTCGAGGCCGCGTTCGAGGAGGCGGTCGGCCGCCTCGTTCATGTCGCGGGTCCCGACGGCGATCTCGCACTCGTCCTTGTTGCCGATGGCGATCGTGACGTGATCGAGAATCGGGGAGATCGCCTCCGTGGCCTGTTCGGGCGATTCCCAGAACATTGGTCGCCAGTCGAGATCGATGACCGTGTGGGTTGCTCGCTTGCGAACGTTGAGCAGCGACCGCATCGTGTCCGCGGCGCGCTCATCGGAGAAGCGTGACGCGGGAAACCAGAAGATCGGCACGTTGGCGACCACGTACGGATCGATGTCGGCGGGGTTGATGTTCAGATCCGGCGCCCGAGGCTCGCGGTAGAAGATGATGGACGGCTCTTCGGGCGGATCGAGCTCGGCGAAGGCGAGCGGCGTCTTGAGATCAGGGTCCGTGCCGATGAATCGGTTGTCGACGCCGAAGGTGTGCTCGAGTGCATGTCGGACGTAGTCGCCGAACTGGTCGTCGCCGACCTTGGTCGCCAACGCCGCCGATCGCCCGAGTCGCGCTGCCGCAACGGCCACGTTGGTGGCCGTCCCACCGATCGACTTGCGGAACGACGTCACGTTCCGCATCGGCTCTCCGAGTTGTTCGGCGTAGAGATCGACGCTGACGCGTCCGACCGTCAGCAGTTCGAGCTCAGCCATGTCGTCAGTCGCCGTTGCCGTTTCCGGTCGCCGCAGCGAGTTCGTGTTCGAGCGCTTCGAGTTCGGCACCGCCCGCCATCAGCTGTGTGAGCTCGTCGATCGTGATGTCTTCCTTGGCGAACGAGCCCATCGACTGGCCCCGATTCAGGATCAAGAAGCGGTTGCCCACCGGATAGGCGTGGCGCGGATTGTGCGTGATGAAGATCACGGCGAGCCCTTGGTTGCGAGCTTCCACGATGCGCTTCAGCACGACGCCTGACTGCTTCACGCCGAGCGCAGAGGTCGGCTCGTCGAGGATCAGGACCTTGGCGCCGAAGTAGCCCGCGCGGGCGATCGCGACCGACTGACGCTCGCCACCAGAGAGGGTGCCGACGGCTTGTTCGGTGTCGCGGATGTCGATGCCCATCTTGGCCATCTCTTCCTTCGCGATCTGCTTGGCCGTGGATTGGTCGATCCACTTGAACGGGCCGAGACGCTTCGTTGGCTCTGCCCCGAGGAAGAAGTTCCGCCACACCGACATGAGCGGGACCATTGCAAGGTCCTGGTACACCGTTGCGATACCGGCACTGAGCGCATCACGAGGAGAGTTGAACATGACCTCCTCGCCGTTGAGCCGGATCGTTCCCTCGGATTGTTGATGCACGCCCGCGAGAATCTTGATGAAGGTCGACTTGCCGGCCCCGTTGTCGCCCAACACGCAGGTGACCTCACCGGCGTTGACGACGGTGCTGACTCCCTTGAGGGCGATGATGTTGCCGTAGAACTTCGAGATGTTGTCGAGCTCGAGCAGATGTTGATCAGCCATTGCGTTCTCCTCTCGATCAGCGTCGGGCCGAGTCGGCCCGGTCGCGAATGGCACGATTCGAGATGACCGCCAACAGCAGGATCACCCCAAGGAACACGAACCGCCAGTCGGAGTTCCACCGCGCCGAGGCGATGCCGACAGCCGACATCGCCATGATTGCTGCGCCGATTGCCCCTCCGAGGGCTGTGCCGTAGCCGCCAGTCAGCAGCGTTCCTCCGACGACGGCCGCGATGATGAACTCGAATTCCTCTCCGTCACCGGCCGATGCCTGCAGACTGTTGAGTCGGAATGCGAGCAACATGCCGACCAGCCATGCGGCTCCGGACACGATCATGAAGAGCTGGGTCTTCGTGCGGGCCGCCGGAACACCGACCTGGCGAGACGCCTCTTTGTTGCCGCCGACCGCAAAGGTCCACGACCCGAACCGGGTGTTTCCGAGGATCCACACCATCACCGCAGTGAAGCCGAAGAACCACAGCATCCGGACCGAGAACTTCGCGGGGTTGACGCCAGCCTCGAGTTCGGCGTCGGTGACGAACAAATGGCGAATGATCACGGCGAACACCAGCAGCGCAACGCCGAGAAGCAGGCCACGGGTCCCGAGCCGATCGGCGGATGCGTCAGTTCTGCGTCGCTCTTCGAATCGGGTCCCGAGCACTGCCCACGCAAACAGCGCAAGGGCGCACAGCAACAACACGGAGAACAGCTCCGTTCGGAATTTCGCGGCTTCTGACGACGCACGGACGACGAAGGCGAAGCCGGCGAGCGCCGCTGCAATCACGGTCGACACGGCGCCCTTGGTGATTGGATTGACGCTCAAGGCTCGATTTGCGGCGACCATCGCCAACATGAATCCAACGCCGACGAAGACCATGATGAGCACCGCGCGTAGGCCCTGGACCGTGAAGGGGAAGAAGAGCGTCTCGCTGTTGGCGGAATCAATCGCGAAGGCACAGGCGACGGCGATGCCGATCGAGACGAGCCCGGCCACGAGGTAGTTCGTGATGCCAGCGTTGAGCCGGAGACCGCCAGCGGCGGCAACGGGCTCGTACCGCCACTGGCCAAATCCGACCATTGCGACGACGACCGATACGGCGAGCACCGCTGCGGCCACGAAGTTCGCCCCGACGCCGTCGGTGGTGTGGAACAACACGATTGAGGCGACGAAACCGGCCATCCCGAGGCCAAATAGCCCCAGTCCGGCGGGCTTCGGCTCGGAGCGACGCACGAAGTGCATCTCACAGACAGACAGCGTGATGAGAATCGTCCCCACCAGAAACATCCCGATGTAGAACAGATCACGTCCGTTCCAGACATGGGAGTTCCGCTCCCATTCGGCTGCGAAGATCCGCTGCCAGAACGCGTATCCGTGGGCATCGTTCGTGAAGGTCACCGAGATCTGGCCGACGATCAGCTTCGCAAGGCCCAGCTTCGCGCCTTTCAATATGAAGAACGTGGCCAAGGTCACGATGAAGCTCGGTAGCGCCGTTTTCTCGACCATCCAGCCGTTGAAGAATCCCACGGCCATGGCGAACGCGAAGGAAAGCGGAACCGCGATCCAGATCGATGCGCCAAGGCCGCCGAGCTCACCCGTCTCGCGGATGAGAAGGATGAAGAGAATACCCATCGCACCGGTGTTGGCACCCGAGGACAGGTCGAACTCGCCACCAATCATAAGCATCGAGACCGCAACCGCCATGATGCCGAGCGTCGAGGCCGAATCAAGCCAGTTCTGCGTGCCTCCGGTTGTTCCGAAGTTCAGCGAAACGGCCCAAAAGAACGTCCATACGCCGATCGCACCGATAATTGCCCCGATCTCCGGCCTGATGAACAGCCGTTGAAAGATGCTTCGATATGCGAGCCGCTCGTCCGCCTCGCCGGCGTCGTTTGCCGTCGCAGAGTTCGCGTCCACGGCACTCACGTCGGTCATCCCCCTACTCCCCCTGTTTGTGTTCTCTTTGAAAGCGGTCGAGCCGCCCGGGAGAGGTCCCGGACGGCCCGACCGAAAGCATTCATTCGGATCGAGCCGATGTCACCATCGACTCGCCGAGATCAGCGGGTGCCGGCCTCCGAGAGGGCGAGCACACTTGCTGCGTTGTCTGCGGTCACGAAGCCGGGTCCGGTGAGGATCGGCTGGCCACCGCCAATGGTGTTCGAGTTCGTCTGGAACAAGAACAGCTGCAGGATCGGCAGGTAGCCCTGCAGGTACTGCTGCTGGTCCACCGTGAACAGCACGTCGCCACCTTCGATCGCACCAAGGAGCTCCGGCGTGAGATCGAAGCCGCCGACGATCACGTCACGACCGAGGTCGCCCGCCGCGCGAACGCCCGACATCGTGATGACCGGACCAACGCCGAGGAACCCGTCGATCGACTCATCAGCGGCCATCGCCGCGTTGATCGCTGCCTGCTGCGCCGTGGTGTCGGCGTCGAGGTCCATGAAGTCCGTGGTCACCGTGCCCGAGAACGTGTCCTCGAGACCAGCGCAACGTTCGGTGAGACCGACGTTGTTCTGCTCCTGCTGACCGCAAAGTACGTGCGTGGCGCCAGCGGCGTTGAAGCGTTCACCAGCAGCCTGACCGGCGATGAATTCGGTCTGGCCGACGTGGGTCAGCGCGCCGATCTCCTGGTAGTCGTTGGCGCCCGAGTTGAGCGTCACCACGGGCACGCCCTGGCCAACTGCGCCCTGAAGAACCGGCACGAGGGCGGTCGGATCAGGGAGGGATGCGGCGATACCGCTCGAGCCCTCTGCGAGCGCACCTTCGATGTCCTGCACCATTTGGTTCGCGTCATTGAAGCCAGGCATCCAGACACACTCGACCCCGAGATCGGAGCATGCTGCTTCCATGCCGCGCTTCACGACAGACCAGAACGGGCCGTCTTCGGAGTGCGTGATCATGTGGAACGTGAGGTCGCCGGACTGTGCGACGTCGACCTCTTCGGTGTCGCCGGAATCACCGGAATCACCCGAGTCGCCGGAATCTCCGGAGTCGGTGCTCTCGGAGCCGGTGTCGCCGCCATCTGCGGTGTCTCCCGAATCTCCATCGCTGCCGCATGCTGCGGCAACCATGACGAGGGCCAGCAGCATGGCCAGCCAACGCATCTTCTTCATGTGGTTTCCCCTCCTGTGGGTTTCTTTGGTTTCTACGAGCCTCAAGACCCAGTGGCCGCTCACGCGGCCAATCGCGCCTCCAGGTCACGGAGATATTCGAGGCTCTCGCGAACCCCTTCGATCGGACCTTCCCCCTCAACCGGCTCCTCGCCGGTGATGGCGACGTCCTGTTCGAGCACGTACCAGCCGTCATAGCCGGACGATTCGAGCGACGTTATTACAGCAGCGATGTCCAGGTCACCTCGCCCCACGGAGGGGAAGATTCCGCCCTGTACCGCTTCCATCAGCGTGAGCTCGCCGGCGTTGAGACGCTGGGCGACCGCAAGATCACAGTCCTTGATGTGCACGAGGCCAACTCGGTCGCCGTGGTCTCGGGCGAAGTCGACCGGGTCGTACCCGCCAACGGCGAAATGGGCAGTGTCGAGCACGAACCGGATCGACGAGTTGTCGACGACCCGCTGGATCTCGTCTTTGGTCTCGACGATGCACCCGACGTGTTCGTGGAGCACCTGAATGAGCCCGTGCGCCTCGGTGATCTCTTCGATGCGGGCGAACATCTCGTAGGTGTGGGCCCACTCCTCGTTGGTCAGTTCGCGGCGCGGTTTCCAGTCCCACGAGGTGACCGCCGCCGTGTTGAAGTAGGTGGCGCCGACGGTTTGGAGAAGCTCGGCCATGTCGACCATGCGCCGGAGGGTCTCATCGGCCTGGGCTGGATCGTGCACCACGGCGGGAACGAAGGCGGCGAGCATGCCAAGCCCGTGTGGTTCGAGCACCGAGCGCAGCTCCTTGGGGTCGGAGGGGAGATACCCGTCGGAGCCGAGCTCGGTGGCCGGAAAGCCCAGCGAAGCCATTTCGGCGAGCACGCGGTCGACCGGGAGCTGGATGCCCCAGCCCGGCACTTCACAGATCCCCCACGAGATCGGTGCGGTTGCCATACGTGCAGTGAATCCCATGTGCCCCTCAGTCACGTTCCGTGATGATCAGCGCTCTCTTCGCTGGTGAGTAGAGCGCTCTACTCGGTGACGCAGGACACAACCTAGAGACAGTTCGGCAGCAATGTCAACCTAGACTCTCAAGAAATCTCGCCACTTCGAGCGAAACCTCCTTGCCAAGTAGAGCGCTCCACCTCTATGGTCGCCACCGTGGGGCAACCAACGATGGACGACGTCGCCGCGAAGGCTGGCGTGAGCCGAGCACTCGTGTCGCTCGTCATGCGCGACTCACCGCGGGTCTCCGATCAAAGCAGAGAAAAGGTGCTCGCCGCCGCCCAGGAACTCGGGTACCGCCCAAATGTGTGGGCCCGAAATCTCGCCAGCGGTCAAACCCACACCGTCGGCGTGATGCTCAACGACCTCCACAACCCGTACTTCACTGAGATGGCCGAAGGCGCTGCGATGGCGGCCGACGACCGCGGCCTCCAGATCATGATGACCTCCGGCTGGCAGCGGGCCGCCGGCGAAGTCGCCGCGATCGAATCGCTGCTCGCGATGCGCACCGACGGCTTGCTGCTCGGCGCCGCGCGGCTGAGCGTTGAGGTCCTCGAGGGCTTCGGCGCCCAGGCCCCGACCGTCGCCGTGAGCACCTACTCCGAGACGGCCGTCTTCGACACGGTCAACAACGACGAAGAACACGGCGCCAACCTGATCGTCGACCACCTCGTCGACCTTGGACACACGCGCATCGCACACATCGACGCATCGATCGCCGCCGGTGGACCCGAGCGCAAACGGGCGTTTGTCAACGCCATGACCGCACGCGGGCTGGCTCCGATCGTCGTCGACGGAGACTTCAACGAACACGCCGGCCGGGAGGCCGCGCAGCAGCTCGTCGGTCTCCACGAACCTCCGACCGCCATCTTCGCCGCCAACGACCTCGCCGCCATCGGCGTGCTCTCCCATCTCCAGGCCGAAGGCGTGCGCGTCCCCAATGACATCTCCGTCATTGGCTACGACGACACGATCCTGGCCGGCATCGGAACCGTCTCGCTGACCACGGTGCATCAGCCCCGCCAGCGATTCGGACAGCACGCCATCGAGCTTCTCGCCGAGCGCATCGACGGGCGCACCGACGTCCGCCACGAACTCATCCAACCCCGGCTCGTCACCCGCTCCTCCACCGGGCGGGCGGCGACGTCCACGACCACCAAACGAAAGTGATCCCATGAGCGAGTTCTTCACGACCGTCTCCTCACCCATCGCCTACGAAGGTCCGGACTCGGACAATCCGATGGCGTTCCGCTGGTACGACAAGGACCGCATCGTCATGGGTCGCTCGATGGAAGAGCAGCTCCGCTTCGCCGTCTGCTATTGGCACTCGTTCGCGTGGAATGGCGCCGACATCTTCGGCGCGGGCACCTTCGATCGACCGTGGACCGACGCGGCGATGGACCCGATGGACGCCGCCCGGATGAAGATGGATGCGGCGTTCGAGTTCTTCGCCAAACTCGGTGCGCCGTTCTACTCGTTCCACGACCGCGACATCGCCCCCGAAGGAGCGACGTTCGCCGAGTCGTGCGCCAACCTCGACGACATGGTCGACATCGCCGAAGCGAAAATGGCCGAGACCGGTATGAAGCTCCTGTGGGGCACCGCCCAGGCCTTCTTCCAGCCGCGCTACGCCGCCGGCGCCGCCACCAACCCGAACCCCGACGTCTTCGCCCACGCCGCCGCGCAGGTGAAGCACTGCCTCGACGCCACCCACCGACTCGGTGGGGCCAACTACGTGCTGTGGGGCGGGCGCGAGGGCTACGAGACCCTGGTCAACACCGACATGGGACGCGAGCTCGACCAGCTCGGACGCTTTCTCAACATGGTCGTGCAGTACAAGCACGACATCGGTTTCGACGGCACGATCCTGATCGAGCCCAAGGCGCTCGAGCCCACCAAGCACCAGTACGACTACGACTCGGCCACCGTCTATGGCTTCCTCCAGCGCTACGGGCTCGAGAACGACATCAAGGTCAACATCGAGGTCAACCACGCCACCCTCGCCGGCCACGACTTCGACCATGAAGTCGCCCAGGCCGTCACCAACGGCATCTTCGGCTCGGTCGATGCCAACCGCGGCGACGATCGGCTGGGCTGGGACACCGACCAGTTCCCCAACTCGGTCGAGTCGATGAGCCTCGGCGTCTACCAGATCCTCAAGGGTGGAGGCTTCGACACCGGCGGCTTCATGTTCGACACGAAACTTCGCCGCCAGAGCCTCGCCCGCGACGACCTCTTCCACGGTCACATCGGCGCCATGGACACCCTCGCGCGGAGCCTGCTCGTCGCCGCGGCGCTCATCGAAGACGGCGAGCTCGATGCGCTCGTCGAAGAGCGCTACGCCGGGTGGAGCAGCGACGAAGGGCAACGCATCCTCGCCGGAGAGGTCGGACTCGCCGACCTCCACGCCCGGGTGCTTGCCGACAATGTCGACCCTGCGCCGGTGTCCGGACGCCAGGAGATGATCGAGAACCTGATCAATCGAACCATCGAAAGGGTCCGTTGATGGCTGACCTCGCACGGATCGACCACTGGATCGACGGCGAACGCACGTCACTGTCGTCGACCCGCCGGGCCGACGTGTACAACCCGGCGACCGGCCAGGCGACCGGTTGGGTCGCCCTCGCCGAACTCGCCGACGTCGACGCGGCGGTGGCGTCGGCTCGCGCCGCGTTCGAGACGTGGGGCGAGACCTCCATCGCCAAGCGAACCCAGGTGCTGTTCCGCTACCGCGAGCTGCTCGACGCCAACCGGATGGAGCTCGCGGCGATGATCTCGGCCGAGCACGGCAAGGTGCTCGCCGACGCGGCCGGAGAGGTGGGCCGTGGTCTCGAGGTCGTCGAGTTTGCCTGCGGGGTGGGCCACATTCTCCAGAGCCCGTTCACCGAGTCGGTGTCCACCAACGTCGATGCCTACACGATCCGTCAGCCCGTTGGCGTGGTCGCCGGGATCACACCGTTCAACTTCCCGGCGATGGTCCCCATGTGGATGTTCCCCGTCGCCCTGGCCTGCGGCAACACGTTCATCCTCAAGCCGAGCGAGAAGGACCCGACCGTCAGTCTCGCCATGGCCGAGTTGTTGACCGACGCCGGGTTGCCCGACGGCGTGTTCAACGTGCTGCAGGGCGATGCCGTTTCGGTGAACGGCCTGCTCGAACACCCCGGTGTCGACGCCGTCAGCTTCGTCGGCTCGACCCCGATCGCCAAGCACATCCACCGCACTGCCACCGAGCACGGCAAGCGAGTCCAGGCGCTCGGTGGCGCGAAGAACCACATGATCGTGCTCCCCGACGCCGACATGGGCCAAGCGGCCGACGCGGCAGTCTCGGCAGGCTACGGATCTGCGGGCGAACGCTGCATGGCGATCTCGGTCGTCGTGGCCGTCGGCGACGTCGCCGACCGGCTCATCCCCGAAATCACGAGCCGGATCGACGACCTGAAGATCGGCCCGGGCCTGTCCGAAGATCCGATGGACATGGGAGCGCTGGTCACCGGCGATCACCGCGACCGGGTCGCCAACTACATCGACATGGGCGTCAGCGAAGGCGCAACGTTGGTCGCTGACGGCCGTGGCCTCTCGGTCGACGGGCACCCCGACGGCTACTGGCTGGGCGCCACGCTGTTCGACAACGTCACCACCGACATGAAGATCTACGAAGACGAGATCTTCGGACCGGTGCTGTGCGTCGTTCGCTGCGACAGCTACGACGACGCCCTGCAGATGATCAACGACTCGCCGTTCGGCAACGGCACGGCGATCTTCACCAACGACGGCGGCGCCGCCCGCCACTTCCGCCACCACGTCAAGGCAGGCATGGTCGGCATCAACGTGCCGATCCCGGTGCCCATGGCGTACCACTCCTTCGGCGGCTGGAAGGACTCGCTCTTCGGCGACACACACGTCCACGGCTCCGAAGGCATCAAGTTCTACACCCGCAACAAGGCCGTCACCGAACGTTGGCCCGACCCGCACGACCGAGGCGTCAACCTCGGCTTCCCCACGATGGATTGAGAGGAGACCGCTCATGTTTGAGGTCGACGTCACTCGTCTCGACGAGCAAATGCCGGACATCATCGAGGAGTTCATCTCCGGCGCCGGCGCCGTGGTGATCCGGGGTGCGTTCTCGGCCGATGAGGTCGCCGCCGCCCGAGCGCTGATCATGGAGTACTCGGCCGACGAGGACAAAGAAACCCACTTTCAGGGCGCCAACGCCGACACACTCCATCTGCAGCGACGTGTCTGGAACCTGCTCAACAAGGGCGAAATCTTCGAGGCAATGATCCAGCACCCCGACGTCGTGAAGATCGCGTCCGCCATCCTCGGCGACAAGTTCATCCTCGGCTCGATCGCCGCCAACCGCCTGTTGCCGGGCGGACCAGGCCAGGAACCCCACATCGACTATCCGTACTGGGACATGTACGAACGAGAGGGCTTCCCGGCGCGGATCAATTCGAGCTACCCGCTCAACATGCAGGTGACGATCCCGCTCGACCCGTTCAACGCGACGTCGGGCGCATCGGCCTTCCTCGCCGGATCGCAGGGCGAGCTGCTGTATCCTGAGACCTCGGACCGCGAGCGTTTCTACGCCGACTGTGACCGGATGTCGGGCGATCCGGGTGACGCAATCATCTTCAATGGCATGTGCTGGCACTGTGCGATGCCCAACGAGTCCGACCACGACCGCTCGGCCATCCTCATCGAATACCTCGCCAAGTTCGTGACCCCGCTCGAGGATCAGAAGTCGGGAGTGCGCCAGGAGGTCATCGACCGCGGCACGCCCCTTCTGCATCAGCTGATGAGCCTCACCTACCCCTATCCCAAGCTTTTCGACGAAGCCGAAGGCAAGTCCCTCATCGGTAGGGACGCGTAACTCGGGGTCAAGTCTCAACAAGTAACAAGCCGTCTCCGCGACGAGACCACAGCCGGACTTGTTACTTGTTGAGACTTGACCCCAACATTCCCGCATGGCACAACGCACCATCGGTCTCGGTATCGCTCTCGTCCTGCTCGGCATCATCGTCACGGTGCTGTCGTCGTCGGGCAGCGTCACGTCGCTGATCCCGACCTTCATCGGCGCGATCTTCGTCGGTATCGGCCTCGTCGCGTCGCAGATGCCCGAACGGAATCGGGACATGATGCACATCGCCGCCGCCGTCGCGCTGCTCGCAATTCTCGGCAGCCTCGGCTCGCTGATCGGGCGAGGCTCCGGCGGCTGGGCGCTCTTCAGCCAGCTCGTGACCGTCGTCCTGTGCGGCGGATTCCTCTTCCTGGCCATCCAGAGCTTCAAAGAAGCCCGCGCCGCCCGAGACTGATCAGCCCATCGACAACCAGTCGAGCAGCAGTGCGTTGAGCGCGTCGGGCTGATCTTCCTGCGGCCAATGGCCGGATCCGTCGATGACCTCGTAGCGCCAGGTCGACTCCACGTACTGCGCCGAGTCGGTCATCTGCTTTGGAAGCAACGCCCAGTCCTCTGCACCCATGATCCCGAGGGTGGGGACGCTCACCGGCGGTAGCTCGGTCGGCGGGGCAATCAGCGTCTCTGGCCCGACATTGGCCCGGTACCAGTTGAGCGAGCTCGTGAGTGCGCCCGGCTTCGACAGCTCGGCGGTGCGAGCATCGAACCCCACCGGATCGCCGATGACCATACGGAGGTTCTCCCAATCGTCGGCCCGCAACCACTCCTCGGCGACGTCGACGAACTGGAAGAGCAGCATGTAGAAGCTGCGCTGACGTTGTTCGAGCCCGGCCTTGCGGAAGGCGAGCGGATGCCCGACCGCCAGAGCCGCGAGTGAACGAACCCGGTCAGGGGAGAGCATCGCGGCGAGCCAACATGGCGGGGCACCCCAGTCGTGGCCGACAAGATGGGCCGATTCGATCTCGAGGGCGTCGAGGACCGACCCGATGTCTGCCATCGCATTGAACACGTGGTAGCCGCCGAGCTCGCCCGGGCGATCCGACTCGCCGAATCCGCGCTGGTCGTAGGTGACCGCCCGATAACCGGCGTCGATGAGCGCTGTGACCTGCGGACTCCAGACCGCGTGCGTGTCGGGCCAACCGTGCACGAGGACAATGGGGTCGCCGTCGTCGGGCCCATCGACATGCACCGACAGTTCGACCCCGTCCGCTGCAGCAATTCGTCGAGACACCGTCATGGGCCGACCCTAGCCACCGCCACTGCGCCAAAGCGCCCCGATCGATCGTGATCGAGGCGCTGTTTGGCGGAGGTGGACGGGAATCGAACCCGCCGTACGGGGATCGCCCGTACCGCCCGCTTTGAAGGCGGGGGAGCCCACCAGGTACTCAGACACCTCCGCTCGGCAGGGTATCTGCCGCCGGTCGGCGCATCACCACCTGCGTGTCGACGACTGCGAGGCCAGCGCGCTCCATGTTCCGCTGCGACACGGACTCTGGTTCGGCGGTGGCAGCCACCCAGCGACACCCGAGCCGATCTGCAACGGCGATCCGGTGCGCCAGCAACGCCGATTGGGCGCCCCGGCCGCGAGCTGACGGCAGAGTGCCCGCCCCGCCGAACCAGCCGATGTCTTCAACGACGATCAGCGAAGCGGCGGCGACAGGCTCGTCACCGCATCAACCTCCTCGATGCGGATCTGTGGACCGTCAGCCCCCGGATTCGGGGCCCAGCGTCCACAGATCCCACGTGGGTCGGCGGCAAGAACAGCTCGGGGGCAGGCCGGGCTCCTCGAACAGCTCGATCACCTGTGCCCCATCGAGATGGTTGGCGGTCCGGCGAAGCAGTTCGGCTTCGGAGGCATGCACCTCGTCCACCAACACTTCGCCGGACCGCTGCTCCATGGGGGAACGCTAGGCGGTCAACGCGTGCTCGCTGGGCGTGGTCGAGCCCTCGCCTTCGAGATCGATCGTCGGAAGCAGACGGTCGAGCCATCCCGGCAGCCACCAGTTGCGGTCGCCGAGGAGCTTCATCGTGGCGGGCACGAGCACCATCCGAACGATCGACGCGTCGACGAAGATCGCCGTTGCCAGGCCGAGGCCGAACATCTTCGTGGTGGGGTCGGTGCTGGTCACGAAGCCGAGGAAGACCGAGATCATGATCAGCGCAGCCGACGTGATGACCCGGGCGGTGCCAGCGAGCCCCTCGATGACCGAGCGATCGTTGTTGCGAGTCTTGTCGTACTCCTCGCGCACCCGGCTGAGCAGGAACACCTCGTAGTCCATCGACAGGCCAAAGAGGATGGCGAACATGAACATCGGGATGAACGACACGATCGGCACGGTCGTCTCGAGGCCGATCAGTTCCTTCGCCCATCCCCATTGGAACACCATGACGAGCAGTCCGTAGCTCGCGCCGATCGACAGCAGATTGAGCACTGCCGCCTTGAGCGCGACGAGCGGTGAGCGGAAGACCGCCGTCAGCAAAAGGAACGAGACGACGATGACGGCCCCGACGAGATAGGGAAGCCGGTCGGTGATGCGATCCGCGATGTCGCCGAATCCGGCGTTGAGTCCGCCGACGTGCGCAGTCGCCGCACTGTCGGCGAGCACGTCGGGGAAGACGTCGCTGCGAAGTCGGGCAATCGTCTCCGACGTCGCATCATCCTGCGGTGCGGTCGTGGGGATGGCGATGATGCTCGCCACGCCAGTGGCCGCGTCGACCTCGGGCGGCGCGGCGAACGCGATACCCGGGTCGTCGGTGATCGCCATCGCCAGGTCGCCGGCAACCGAAGGATCGTCTGCGAGGTCGACGGCGATGACCAACGGACCGTTCGTGCCCGGGCCGAAGCCCTCGGCAACGAGGTCGTAGGCCCGCCGTTCGGTCCGCGAGTCGGGCAGGGTGCCTTCGTCCGGAAAGCCGAGCTGCAGCGCGAGCACGGGGGCGGTGAGCGCGAGCAGCAGCCCGGTGACCCCGATCGTGTACGCCCATGCGTGGTTGGCGACGTGCTGGCCCCACCGGTGCCAGCGGTCGCTGGCAGCGCCGTCGGCCTTCTTGCGTCCGATCGACCACTTGTCGATGCGATGTCCGACCACCCCGAGGAAGGCGGGGACCAGGGTGATGGCCGCAACGACCATGATCAACACGATGACCGAGGTCGCCACCCCAGCGGCGGTCACGAAGGGCACGCCAGACACGGCCAGACCGAGGATGGCGATCACGACGGTGCCGCCGGCGAAGATCACCGCACGTCCGGCCGTCGACACGGCCCGGCCGACCGCGTCGGGCACAGCCAATCCCGATTGGAGCAGCTCGCGATGGCGGGTGATCAAGAAGAGCGCGTAGTCGATGCCGACACCGAGGCCGACCATGCTGGCGATCTGCGGAGCCCACGACGGGATCTCGATGACGTGCGCAACGAGCGACAACGACGACACGCCGACCACGAGTCCGAAGATCGCGACGCCGATCGGCAAACCCATGGCGATGATCGAGCCGAAGGCGATCAACAACACGATCACTGCGGCGATCAGCCCGATCATCTCGCCAGTACCCGTCTCGGGTTCTTCGAAGGAGAAGCTCAACTCGCCGCCCATCTCGACCTGCAACGGTGTTGTCGCCCGAGCCTCGGCGACGGCCTCCTTCAGGGCGTCGAGGTCGGCGATGCTCAGCTCTTCGATCTGCGGGTACTGAATGCGCAACAGCGCGATTCGACCGTCGGCAGAAACGGTGCCCCCTGTGGCGCCCGCGGCCGCTTCGCCCGCGGCATCGCTGACGCCGATGACGTTGTCGAGCGCTTCGATCGATGCTTGGACCTCGCCGAGCGCCTCGGCGGAGCTGGCGTCGTTCACGAAGTCCGCAGCCGGATCGAGTGGCGTCAGCACCACCTGCGCGGTGAGCCCGCCCGACGTATTGCCTGCCTCGGCGAGCAGATCGGTCGCCTCCTGAGAGTCGAGGCCCGGTACCTCGAATGAGTCTTCGAGCTCGGCGCCCTGGGTCGCCGCCAAGCCGACCACGAGGGCCGCCGCGACAAACCAGGCGCCGATGACGAGCCACGGTCGGGTCGCCGACCCGTGGCCCAATCGGTAGAGCAGTGATGACATGGTTCCTCCGTCCAAAGGGTTGACGAAGGTCATCGTGAAGAGGCACGGCTCGGCGCACATCGGCGATCCGGCCAGACGTTCTCGCCCGATCGACTACTTGTCGATCAGCCTTTCGGCCGATCGATCAGGCGACGTGGTTTCCGTATCGTTGATGCATGGCCGCCGCGATCCGTCGACTCTTCAACGAGCCGCGACCGGGCGACGTCCCCGGTCGGCATCGGTGGGACTGGCTGTTGGCATTCGGCTTCTGCGTTGCCGTGGCCATCGAGTTGGCGCTGCGAGAAGCCACCCCGTGGAAACCGCTGCTCATCGCGGTGTGGTCGCCGTTTGCGTTCACGCTGCTGCTCCGCCGCACGCGGCCATTGCTCGCACTCACGATGCTCATGGTGCCGCTGACGATCTTCGACATCCTTCTTGCCCGCCTCGATCAGCCACTCCCTGACGTCTACTCCTCAGCGTTTGCCCTGATCCTCGTGTACTCGGTGTTCCGCTGGGGTTCGGGCACCGAAATGAAGTGGGCGGCGGCCATCCTCACCACCGCGGTGCTCGTCGATGCCGCCGCGGGCTTCGCCTCGATCGGCGACATGATCGGCGGGTTCGTCATCCTCGCCGCCACGGCCGAAGCGGGCATCGTCGTCAGACGTCAACGAGGTGTGGTCGAAGCCACCCGCGCCGATGCCCGATCACGCGAGCGCGAACAGCTCGCCCGAGAGCTCCACGACACCGTCGCGCATCACATCTCGGCGATCGCCGTCCAAGCCCAGGCGGGACGCGCCGTGTTGGCCACCGACCCCGAGCGCGCCACCTCCACGTTCGACGCGATCGAAGAGTCTGCCGCCCGCGCGTTGGCGGAAATGCGGGTCGTCGTCGACGTGCTCCGGAGCGACGCACCGTGGGACCCCAGCCGCGGCGTCGACGATCTCGACCGGCTCGGCGTGGGGATGTCTCCGCCGCTCCGCATCGAGCGTCGAGGCGACCTCGATGGCCTACAACCTCAGGTGGAGGCGGCGATCTATCGGATCGCTCAAGAGTCGGTGACCAACGCGCACAAACACAGCGACTACGCAACCGAAGTCGTCGTCGAGCTCGACGGCGGGTCCGACCACATTCACCTGACGATCTCGAACGACGGCGCGCCGGTCGCCTTCCGCCCCGACATCGTCACCGGCCACGGACTGGTGGGCATGGAAGAACGTGTCGAGCTCCTCGGTGGAACCTTCACCAGTGGACCACGACGAGGCGGTGGCTGGATGGTGGAGGTTCGCCTGCCACGCGATGCACGGCGAGTCAGCCGAGCGGCCGACGCCTCCTCGGCGGTGGACGCATGACGATCCGGGTGCTGGTCGCCGACGACCAGGACCTCATCCGGACTGGTCTCGTGATGATCCTCGACGCCCAAGCAGGCATCGAGGTCGTCGGTGAGGCCCGCAATGGAGTCGAAGCGGTCGAGCTCGCCCAACAACTTCGGCCCGACGTGTGTTTGTTCGACATCCGGATGCCCGAGATGGATGGCGTCGAAGCCACCCGCCGCCTCGCCGGACCCGACGTCGACGATCCGATGGCGGTCGTCGTGATCACCACGTTCGATCTCGACGAGTACGTCCACGGCGCGCTCAAGGCCGGCGCACGAGGGTTCCTGCTGAAGGAGGCCGGGGCCGAGCTCCTCGTCCAGGCGATCGAAGCGGCCGCTCGCGGCGACGCCCTCATTGCGCCAAGCATCACCGTCCGGTTGCTGGATGCCTTCGCCGACACGCCCCTCGCCGCTCCCACCCAGCCGGTCGACGCACTGACCGAACGAGAAGAGGAGGTGCTCGCCGTTGTCGCGGCAGGCCGGACAAACGCGGAGATCGCCGACGAGCTCTACATCAGCCTGAGCACGGTCAAGACCCACCTCGCCAGCCTCATGCAGAAGCTCGGTGCCCGAAATCGTGTCGAGATGGCGATGTGGGCTTATGAGACCGGCCGCGCCAACGCTCGCTGAACCATCGCCGGGTCGGCGTTGCCGCCGCTGATGACACAGATCACCGTGTCGCCCTCGATCTCGTCGGCGTGGAAGAGCGCCGCGGCCAGCGCCACCGCTCCCCCAGGTTCGGCGGCGATCTTCAACTCCGTGATGGCGACGGCCATCGCGGCCAGTGCTTCGTCATCGGAGACGGCGATGCCCGGCCCGCACAGGCGGCGAATGATCGGGAAGGTCAGCTCTCCCGGTGACGGGGTGACGATGGCATCACAGATCGACTGCGGGGTCCCCGCAGGCACCGGCTCGCGGCGGCCCGACTCGATGGAGCGGCGAACATCGTCCCACCCCATCGGCTCGACAGGGCGCCCCCGAAGGCCGGGCGCATCGGCGGCAAGGGCGAGAGCGATACCGGACGTGAGCCCACCTCCGCCGCAGCAGACGATCACGTCGGCGGCCTCCACCCCAGCCGCCGTTGCCTGCTCGGCGATCTCCAGACCACACGTTCCCTGCCCGGCCATCACGTGCGGGTCGTCGTAGGGCCGGATCAGGTGGAGCCCACGTTCGACAGCCAACGTCTCACCGATCGCCTCTCGGCTTTCGCCGCCGGGACGGTCGTAGAGCACGACCTCCGCACCGTAGGCGCGCGTGTTGTCGAGCTTGAGTGTCGGAGCGTCGCTGGGCATCACGATCACGGCCTCGACACCGGCGAGGGCAGCCGCCGCGGCGATTCCCTGCGCATGATTGCCAGACGAGTACGCCAGAACACCTCGGCCCGGATCGACGGCCTGAAGCGCCGTCACGGCCGACCATGCCCCACGGAACTTGAACGAGCCGGTCCGCTGCAACGACTCCGCCTTGACCAGCACCCGCCGTCCGACACGTTCGTTCAGGAGCCGATGTTCGATCAACGGCGTTCGGACTGCCTCGCCAGAGATACGAGCCTGCGCCGCTCGAATGTCGTCGACGGTGATCGCCTCGGGGGTCGTTGCGTCAGGCATGCGCCGCACGATACTGAGGGCATGGTTCGCCACCCCGCTCGGCTCGTGATCCCGATCGCCATCGTGTTCGCGACAGTGCTCGTTTCGCCCGCGTCGGCTGCTCGGCTGCTCTCCAGCTCACCCGTCGACGGCGCGCAGCTGTCCGAGCTCGAGGAGGTGTTCCTCGATTTCGATCGAATCATCGTCGACGACGACACCAACCGAATCACCGTTGTGCAGGACGACCGACGCATCGAGCTGACGAACTTCACCTTCCCAGCCCCCGAGACGGTGCAGGCGCCCGTCACCGAGATGTTGCTATCCGGAGGTCACACCCTCGAATGGTCGATCCTGACGGCGGATGGCGAACGCAACGAAGGCACGCTCGAGTTCACGATCAACGACCCCGGTCAGCGGCTCGCTGGCGGCATCATCGCCGCGTTCTTCATCGCTGTAGTGACCGGCGGGATGTTGTTCGCCGTGCGCAGTGCTGATCGTCGACGGCGACCCAACCGAAACTGACCGCGTCCGGTCACGTTGGTGTCTGACCCCGAAGTGACCTCAGACGGCGAGGAGGTCGCGGGCTCCGGTGTCGGAGCTGGGGTGACGCAGCTTCGACATGGCCCGCGCTTCGATCTGGCGAATGCGCTCACGGGTCAGGTTGAAGTGCTCGCCCACCTCTTCGAGGGTGCGAGGCTCGCCCCGGTCGAGACCGAAGCGGAGCTTCAGGATCTCGCGCTCACGCTCGTCGAGCGGTGACAGCAGTCGGCTGATCTCCTCGGGAAGCAACGCGGTCGCGGCCACCTCGAAGGGAGAGTCGGCCGAGCGATCCTCGACGACATCGCCGAGTTCGGCGTCGCCGTCCTCACGGAGCGGCTCCGATAGCGAAAGTGGCTCGGCCGCGAAGCGCAGCGCCTCGGTGACCTTGTCCTCGGGGAGTTCGACTTCTTTCGACAGCTCCGAAAGCGTCGCCGGGCGGCCCAGCTTCAGCTCCAAGCGGGAGCGGGCCTTCTGGAGTCGGGTGAGGGTGTCGCCGGCGTGAACCGGCAGACGAATCGTTCGACCCGTGTTCGCGATACCGCGGGTGATCGCCTGGCGGATCCACCACGTGGCATACGTCGAGAACTTGAAGCCCTTCCGCCAGTCGAACTTCTCGACGGCGTGCATGAGGCCGAGGTTGCCTTCCTGGATCAGATCGAGGAGTGGCAGACCCGACGCTTGGTACTTCTTCGCGATCGACACGACGAGACGAAGGTTCGACTGCACGAAGGTGCGCTCGGCTTCTTCGCCTCGACGGAGGTCCCGGTTCAATTCACGACGCTTTGCGGCGGTGAGATCCGTTCCCGGGTCGTCGAGGGCCGTGCGGGCCTCGACGCCCTTCTCGATCGCCTGCGCCAGCCGGACCTCATCGTCCTTCGTGAGCAGCGGATACTGCCCAATGTCGGTCAGATAAAGCCGGACAAGATCTTCTTCATCCCGCTCGACACGCTCTTTCGCCAAGAGGACACCCCATTCTCGACTGGATTCCAGCCCACGTTCGTTGTGGAAGTGATCGGCATATGGACCACTCCTCGTGAGCAGATGTTTCGACCGACCGATCGCTGTACTGAAGTCAAACCCTACCGATCGCGCGGCCGTCCGGCACCGCGTCAATGACCGATTTCGATCAGAGGCGTCCAATGCCACGCCCCGTGGCAAATGTGACAGGATGATGTCGAATTTCAAGAACTCGACATTCCTCGACGATCGAAACGGCCATGCTGAGCGCTGCTGACGCCTCTCACCTCTTACGAAGAGCGGGATTCGGTGGTCGCGCCGCGGAGATCGCGGCGTTCACCGGCCTGACTCGGGAGGCCGCAGTCGATCGACTCCTCGAACCCTCCGCCACCGACGCGCTCCCGGAGTGGTCGACGTTCGCCGACGAGCGACGAGGCGTCGAGCTGGCCAACGTCCGGAATCACTGGATCGATCGAATGATCGCCAGTCCGCCCTCGCTGGCCGAGAAGATGGTGCTCTTCTGGCACGACCACTTCGCCACCGGGTACTCGGGCGTTCAGCTTCCGCAGCTCATGTGGGACCAGAACGTCATCTTCCGCACGCATGGTCTCGGGTCGTTCCGAGACCTGCTCGGGGCCGCCTCTTATGACGCGGCAATGCTGCGATGGCTCGACAACCGCACCAACATCGCCGGCCGCGAACAGGAGAACTTCGCTCGCGAACTGATGGAGTTGTTCACCGTCGGGAACGGCCGCTTCGACGAAACCGACGTCGTCGCCATGGCCCGTGCCTGGACCGGCCACAACGTGGCCGGGCGGGCCGACGGACGTTCCGACTACGACGCAGCCCAGTACTTGTTCCGCCCGGATCGTCACGACGACGGCGACAAGACCCTCTTCGGCATCACCCGCAACTGGGACGCCGAAGCCACCCTCGACGAGCTCTGTTTCGGGTCGAAGGCGACGGCAACGGCCGATTACCTGAGTCGCAAACTGTTCGGCTTCTTCGTCCATCGGTCGCCCTCCGAGGAGGTCATCGCATCGCTCGCCACGTCGTTTCGGGCGAGTGGTCTCGACATCACCTCGCTGGTCCGAGAGATCCTCCTGCTCGACGAGTTCTGGGATCCGACCACCCGTTACCGGCTCGTCAAGACCCCCGCGGAGTACGTCGTCGACCTCTTCCGGCGATGCGAGCTGACGACCGCAGACCACAACGCGCACGCTCGAATGCGCGACATGGGCATGACGCTGTTCGAGCCGCCGAACGTCGCCGGGTGGGGAGCGAACGGCTACTGGCTCCACAACCGCGCCGCATGGACGAAAGCGAATCTCGGGACCTGGCTCCGGGGTCGCGCCCCGACGTTTGGCTATCTCCAGGGCCTCGACGGCCTGTCCGCCGAGCAGGTCGTCGACGAGATCCTGATCTTCCTCGGCCTCGTCGAGGTCTCCCCCCAGTCGCGGGCCCATGTCCGAACCCTCGTCGATCGCCTCCTGCGCGACTACCCGAACTGGCTCAACCGAGAGCCGATCATGATCGGCTTGTCGATCCCGGAGGTGCAGTGCGCATGAACTCACTCATCGAGCGTCGCCGCCTGCTCCAAGCCGCCTTGATCGGCGGCACGGCCGTCGCACTTCCACCGATGGTCCTCGATCGCATCGGCGCACAAACCGCCGACGACACCATCCTGCTCACCATCACGCTCGGCGGCGGAAACGACTGGCTCAACACGATTGGCCCGTTCGAGGACCCGACGTACCGCGACGCACGTGGCCGCTTGGCAATCAACCCCACCGACGCAGCAGCCGACGACGGCCACTACTTCCACCCGAGCCTCAGCCGTCTCGCCACGCGGTATCGACGCGGTGAAGTGGCGGTCATTCGTGGTGTCGGCGAACCGCGCATCGACCGAAGCCACTTCTCCAACATGCAACGCTGGATGACTGGCCTGCCCGACGGTGCCATCTCGTCGACGGGCTGGTTGGGGCGCTGGCTCAACCAGGCCAACGCGGGCGCGTACGGCGGCATCGGCGTCGGTACCAACGGCGTGCCGTTGCACTTGCGCGGCTCGGCGACTCCCGCCCTCGATCTTCCGAGACGGGCGACGAGCGCGTTCGGCGCCAACGTCACCCGAGTCTCCGATCTGGCACTCATCGACGAAGTTCGCCGTCTCCAACAGTCCGGTACGGACTTCGGCGGCTGGGTGGACGCAGTCGCCGAGACGACCGTGACCTCGATCGACTCGGCTCGCACGCTCGCCGACGCGTTCGACGCAGACCCCCCGGAGGGTGTGCTTCGACAGAACCTCGAGCTCGCGGCACGGATCATCAATCTCGGAGTCGGCACACGGGTGCTCGGCGTGTTCCACAACGGGTTCGACACCCATAGCCAACAGGTCGGTGCGACGGCGTCGGTGGGTCGTCACGCCGATCTTCTCGACGAGCTCGACCGTGGCCTCGATTCGTTCTTCCTTGCACTCGACCCGAGCCGAGCGGCCAACGTGGTCGTCATGGTCTTCTCCGAGTTCGGGCGGCGCGTCCGAGCCAACGGATCGATGGGGACCGACCACGGCACGGCCGGGCATCTGCTGCTGGTCGGGCGGCGAGTGAACGGCGGCATGTACGGAGAGGCGGTCGACCTCACCTCACTCGATCGACGCGGAGACGTGGCGGTCCAATTGGATCATCGGCGGGTCTACGCCTCGGTGATCGAGGACTGGCTCGGCAGTGACTCTGGGTCGGTGCTGTCCGGCTCGTACGCGGCGCTTCCCGGCCTCATCCGCGACGACACCACTGCGCCGGCACCCGAGCCGACCCCACCAGCGGAGGAGCCAGAAACGGACCCCGAACCGCCAGCATCGGGTCCTCCCTCCCTCAACGATCGGGCGAGCGAAATCCGGGGCCGACGTCGACAGAACCGTCGGGACTATCTCCAGAAGCATTCGCCGCGATTCTCGACCTGACGAGAGTTCAGCAAGCGATGTCGAGGGCGAGCGTCGAACCGCTGCGCTGAGTGGGACTCACGAGCGCATAGGCGATCGAGATCACGCCACACTCCGTCGGGGTTCCGACGAGTACGCCATCTCCGGCGCCGACCAGGCCCACTGGAAGCGTGGCCGGGTCGAACTCGACCACGGTGTCGACGCTCACGGAGTCATTCGCCGTGACATCGACGCGCAGCGCGCGGCCCACCTGGCCCTGTGCCTCATCGGGGACCGCCTTGATCAGCGAGATGATTGGCGTCGGCTCGTCGGTGGGCGTCTCTGGCTCGGTCGTCGCTGGTGCGGAGGTGACGGCCACGATCGACGAGGTGGGCGCTTCCGTCGACATCGGGGGCAGGGCCGTCGTGGTCGGCGCCGTCGTTGTCGGGGCCGTCGTGGTGGGCACTTCCGTCGAGCTCGCAACCACCGTGGAATCGCCGGCCGCAGCCACCACCGAAACGTCGGCCTCCGCGGAGGATGGCGAGGTCAGCCAGAGGCCCCCGGCCAACGCCAGCCCGGCGATCACCAGAGAACCCAAAACGGCGGCCAGGAAGCGGCGGCGAGGCCGATCCTGCCCACCCTGTTCGACGCTCGAGGTGCCCGCGGCCCGGTCGTCGGATACGACGACAGAGACCGTCTTGCCACGTGCGAGTGCGTCGCACGCTCGTGCGACCTCGGCTGCGTCGAGGGTGCGCAGTGCCGGGTCGGTCTCGACGCAGATGCCGAGGATGTCACGAAGTGGATCCGGGAGATCAACCCGGTCGATCGCTGCCGGACCTGCCCGCACGAGCTGTTCCTCACCGACGAGCATTGCGGCGCCGAGCATGCCCAGCGCATAGCGGTCCGAGGCGATCGACGTCCCATCACGGACGACCTCGGGGGCGTCGTACGCCGCGACTTCTGGCCCGAATCCCGAATCGTCGGGCCCGACGAGGGAGACTCCGCCGTCGTCGTCGATCAGCACCGAGCGAGGCGACAACGACAATCCCGCCGAGCCCGCCTCGTGTGCGTGCGCGAGCGCTCCGGCAACACCGGCGAGCGTCGCCGCGGTACGCCGCCACGACATCGGACCGTCGGCGAGCAGGTCATGGAGCGAGGAGGACACACGTGTTCTACGTCGCGCATACCCCGAGCGGATTCACGAAAGTCGAGATTCGATCTCCGGCGCCTCGAGGTCACGGAGGTCGATCTCGTGGGTGACCGCCTCGATCCGAACGGGGGTGTACTTGAAGCCCGGGATCTTGCTCAGTGGATCGAGCTTGGACGAGGTGAGCGCGTTGCACTCAGGCCAGTGATAGGGCATGAAGAGCGTGTCGTGACGAAGACCGCGATTCGCCAGCCACGGCACGTCGACGCGGGCAGCACCGGCGCTTCGACGACCTCACCGCCTGATGGCGTGGCGCCTTTGGGGCAAGAAGGTGGTGGTGGTCGGCGGCGGAGCGATCGGCGAGGGCACGGTCGAGACCCTGCTCCGCAGCGGGGCGAACATCGTCGTCATCGACCCCACACCGTCGGCGCGAATCTGCGAGCTCGCCGAGGCGAACACCCTCACACTGCACCGTCGACTCGCCCGACGGCGCGATCTCCGTCACGCCGCCCTCGTCGTCGCCGCGACCGGCGACCACGAAACCAACGGCTGGATCGCCCGCTGGGCGCGACGTTTCGGTGCGATCGTGAACGCCGTCGACGACCCCGAGCTCTGCGATGTCACCGTTCCCGCAGTCAGTCACGTGGTCCGTCTGAAGGGCGGAGATCCGTTCGTGTTCGGCCGGGGCTACGAGGAGATCGAGGCGGCAACCCACGCCGGGCTCGACGTCGAGATCGTTCCGGGTCTTTCGTCGTCGATCGCCGCCGCGACGCTGAGCCGAATCCCGCTGACCGATCGGCGACACGCCGCGAGTTTCACGGTGGTCTCGGGTCATCGAGCGGGCGATGGCGACTACGACTGGGAGTCCTTCGCCCGCGACGACACGACGCTGGTCGTACTGATGGCGGCGACGACCGCACGAGGGGTCGCCGAGCGCCTCATCGGCGCGGGACGGCGCGCGGCGACACCTGTCGCCATCATCCACCGTGCCGGATTCGTTGACGAACAGGTCGAGGTGCTGTCGCTCGCCGAGGTTTCGCTCGTCGGGAGCCCACTCCCGGCACCGAGCGTGATGATCGTGGGCACGGTGGCCGGTCTCGCCAAGTGCACCCCGCCGCTCCCTGCGTCGGCCACGGCCACGAGTTCGGAGGCCGCAGCTGCGGTGGCGGACGTTCGGACCTCGGCAATCAGCGGAAGCCGTTCGTGATCGGCAAACGCCGATCACGGCCAAAGCCCTTGCGGGTCACGCGGGCGCCAAGAGGCGTCTGACGTCGTTTGAATTCCGCAATGTCGACCAGTCGGGTGATGCGGGTGGCGACCGCCTCGTCGAAGCCCATCTCGACGAGCTCGGCGAGCGTCCGGTCGCCCTCGATGTAGGCCTCGAGCAGTGGGTCGAGTTCCTCGTAGGGCGGGAGGCTCTGGTCGTCTCGCTGATCGGGACGGAGCTCGGCTGATGGGGGCTTGGTGATCACGGACTCCGGAATCACCTCACGTCCGGCCCGCTCGTTGTAGCGCCGACACAACGCATAGACGTCGAGTTTGTACACGTCCTTGATCACGGCATACGCCCCGGCCGTGTCGCCGTACAACGTCGAGTACCCGACGGCCGCTTCGCTCTTGTTTCCGGTCGTGACGACGAGCCAGCCGAACTTGTTGGTCAGCCCCATGAGGATGACCCCCCGGATGCGTGACTGCAGGTTCTCCTCGGTGAGTCCTTCTTCTCGGCCGGCGAAAGACTCGGCGAACATGTCGAGAAACGCGGCGTGTGCGGGTTCGATCGGGATCGTCCGGTGCGAGACGCCGAGTCGTTCGGCGAAGTCGACCGCGTCGCTCACCGAGTGGTCGCTCGAATAGCGCGACGGCATGAGGACGCAGTGCACGTTCTCTGGCCCGAGCGCATCTGCGGCGATCGCCGCCGTGAGCGTGGAGTCGATCCCGCCCGACAGGCCGAGACACACGTCGCTGAACCCGTTCTTGCGGACATAGTCACGGGTCGCCAGCACGAGCGCATCGTGGAGCTCGTCGAGTTCGTTCACGAGCGGAGCCACCCTCGGCGACGAACCGGCGGCCGTGCGACCCGACGGACCCGAGACCTCGATGAGCGGAAACCGAGCCTCGACCGGCACGTCTCGTTCGGCGACCGGAACATCGACGACGAGGAGCTCCTCCGCGCAATGCGCGGCCCTCGCAAGCACGGCACCATCGGCATCGAGCACGAACGACGAGCCGTCGAAGACCAGCTCGTCCTGGCCACCGACCTGGTTGCCATACACGAGCGGAACACCTCGAGACTCGGCAACCCGGGCAGCCATCTCGGCCTGGCGGACCTCGACCTTGCGTCGGTAGTACGGGGAGGCGTTCATGTTGACGATCACCTGCGCCCCGCCGTCGGCGAGCTGCGGGATCGGCCCACCGGCGATCCATCCGTCCTCACAGATCGACATGCCCACCCGAACGCCGGCGATCTCGTGCAGATGCATTGGCTCGCTGCCCGCCACGAACACGCGTTGTTCGTCGAACACGCCGTAGTTGGGCAACGCCCGCTTGTGATACGTCGAGCGAACCTCGCCACCGTGGACGACGGCGAGCGCGTTGAACGCCACGCCATCGCCCCCGTCGGCGAACCCGATCACCGCAGCGCAATCGCCCGTCAGGTCCGCCGCGAGCTCGACGAGGACTCGCCGGTTCTCCGCGACGAACCCTGGCTTCAGCAACAGGTCCTCGGGCGGATAGCCACTGATCGTCAGCTCCGGAAAGAGGGCGAGATCGGCCCCTTCACGTTCGGCGTCGGCCATCCACGTCCGAACCAGATCTGCGTTGCCCTGCAGGTCGCCGACCGTGGTGTTGATCTGACAGATGGCGACACGTAACACGGACACATGACAAGGTTACGAGCGCGAAACGGGGAGCGGTGCTTCCCGCGCGCTCCGCTCCCCGTCCGCACGCAGCCGAAGCGGCGTGCTAATTCGTCATGTTACGGCCTCGCGGCCGCAGTTGTACCTGTCGTTGGATCAGGCGAGTGCGGCGCCGACCGTGTCGAGCATCAGCGCAGCGACCGTGTACGGGTCGGCGTTGGCGTTGGGGCGACGATCTTCGATGTAGCCCTTGCCGTCCTGCTTGACCTGCCACGGAATACGGATCGACGCACCGCGATCGGACACGCCGTAGCTGAACTGGTCGAAACGCTGCGTCTCGTGCTCGCCGGTGAGGCGGTCTTCGATGCCCACGCCGTAGCCCGCGAGGTGCTTGGCAGGGACACCCTCGGCGCCCAGTGCCTCGCATGCCTTCTCGATGGGCTCATAGCTCTCGCGCATCGCCGCGGTTGAGAAGTTGGTGTGCATGCCTGCACCGTTCCAGTCGCCCTTCATCGGCTTGGCGTCGATCGACACCTCGATGTCGAACATCTCGCCGGCGCGATACAGCAGGTAACGAGCGAGCCAGAGGTGGTCGCCGACCTCGAGAGGGCCGGCCGGGCCGATCTGGAACTCCCACTGGCCGGGCATGACCTCGGCGTTGGTGCCCGAGATCTTGAGGCCCGCGGCGATGCACCAGTCGGTGTGCTGCTCGACGAGCTCACGGCCGGCGATGCGGAGTGCGCCGACGCCGCAGTAGTACGGACCCTGCGGGCCAGGATACCCGTTGGGCGGGAAGCCGAACGGCCACTTCGTCTCGGGATCGAGGAGCGTGTACTCCTGCTCGAGGCCGTACCAGGCGTCCTGGTCGCCGTACTTCTCGACGGCCGCACGGGTGGCGGCACGCGAGTTCGTCGGGTGCGGCGAAAGATCGGAGGTCAGCAACGTCTCGCACATGACGAGGATGTTGTCGCCGCCACGAATCGGGTCCGGGCACTGGAAGACCGGCTGCAGAACGACGTCGGAGTTGTCGCCTGTGGCCTGGTTGGTGCTCGATCCGTCGAAGCCCCAGATGCCGGGCTCCTCGCCGTCGGCGAGAATCTTCGTCTTCGAACGCAGCTCTGCCGTCGGCTCCGTGCCGTCGATCCAGATGTATTCGGCTCGGTAAGTCATGTCCGAGTTTCTCCTTGCTGTGGTGATCGGAATCGGCAAGGGCGATGCCGATTCCGTTTTTGGGGTATCCACGGACCGACGGCTGTGGCGGCCACGACGGACGCTGGCGACCGTAGCTGCGGGTGCCGGACGCGCGTGAACCCACACTGTTAACGCCGCGTGAACCCGATCGACCGTCAAATGGCCGCCTCGACGTACGGCTGCCACGCTTGTGTCGATGGAACCCCAGGAGAACTACGTGCTGCGCACCGTCGAGGAGCGCGGCGTACGCCTCATTCGGCTCTGGTTCACCGACGTTCTCGGCCAGCACAAGTCGGTCGCGATCTCGCCAGCCGAGTTGGAGAAGGTGTTCGAGGAGGGACTCCAATTCGACGGGTCCTCGATCGACGGCTTCAGCCGGGTCCAGGAGTCGGACGTGTTGGCCAAACCCGACGCCCGGACCTTCGAGCTGCTTCCGTGGGCGCGGTCGCACGAGCCGTCAGGACTCATGTTCTGCGACATCGAACGACTCGACGGTTCGCCCTTCGACGGGGATCCACGGCAGGTGCTGCGACGCAACCTCAAACGGGCGCACGACGCCGGGTTCACGTTCTTCGTCGCTCCCGAGATCGAGTTCTTCTACTTCGGTTCTGACGATCCCACGACGCCGCCTCAGCCCATCGATCAGGCGAGCTACTTCGATCTGACCACCGCCGACGTCGCCTCGGATCTCCGCAAGACGACGCTTCACATGCTCGAAGCGCTGTCGATCCCCATCGAATACAGCTTTCACGAGGACAGCCCCAGCCAGCACGAGATCGACCTGCAGTACACCGAGGCGCTCGCGATGGCCGACTCGATCATGACGTTCCGGCTCGTCGTCAAGAAGGTCGCCCAGGAGCGCGGCATCCACGCCACCTTCATGCCCAAGCCCCTCGACGGCGTCCAGGGGTCGGGCATGCACACGCACATGTCGCTGTGGAAGGACGGCGAAAACGCGTTCTTCTCGGCCGATCACGAGTACGGCCTCTCGGACACGGCGCAGGCGTTCATCGCCGGCACGCTCCGCCACGCCCGCGAGATCACGGCCGTCACCAATCAGTTGATCAACTCCTACAAGCGCCTCAACGACGGGCTCGAAGCCCCTCGGTACGTCTCGTGGGCCCGCAACAACCAGTCGACCCTCGTGCGGGTCCCAGTGACCAAGCCGAACAAACCGCGAGCGACGAGGATCGAATACCGGGCCGCTGACCCCGCGTGCAATCCGTACCTCTTCTTCTCCGTGGTGTTGGCTGCAGGCATGAAGGGCATCAAAGAGGGCTACGAGCTCCAGCCAGAAACGACGGTGAACCTCTTCGACCGCAAGAGCGCTGCCACCGCTGGCGTCGAAACGCTCCCCCGTTCGCTCGACGAAGCACTTGCCGAGATGGAGAAGAGCGAACTGGTCCGAGATGCGCTCGGCGATCACATCTTCGAGTGGTTCCTCCGAAACCGCCAGGCCGAGTGGGACGAGCATTCTCGCCAGGTGACCCCGTTCGAGCTCCAGCGCTACTTCACTCGTTGGTGATCTGATGGCATCGGTACTGATTCACCCCGAACCCATCGGCAACGGCCTGACCCGTGTGCTCGACATGTTGGGCCTCGCCTGGAAGGCGATCCCCAACGCCCAGGGCGCGCTCGACGCTGCTCCCACCGGTGGCTGGAACGGCGCGGTCGTCACCGTCGACGGCGACCCCCAGGTTGCGTTCGACCTGGCTCGGTCTCTCCGTGCCGTGGACGAAGCCGACACCCGTATCCTCTTTCTTGTGGGCGCTGATCTGCTCCCGGAGCTCGCCGACAACACCGACTTGTTCGACGACTTCTGCCTGACGCCGTTTCATCCCGCCGAGCTCGAGGCACGACTCGAGCACCTTCTGCGGCGTTCGGATCCTGGCGGCGAGTCGGCCGTCATCTCGTACGGCCCCCTGCGGCTGAATGTCGAGACGTACCAGGCGATGGTCGACGGACGGGCGCTCGACCTGACGTACATGGAGTACGAGCTGCTCCGCTATCTGGCCGCCCAACCGGGCAAGGTCTTCAGTCGAGAGATCCTGCTGTCCGAGGTGTGGGGCTACGACTATTACGGCGGCGCCCGGACGGTCGACGTGCACATCCGTCGCCTCCGCTCGAAGCTGGGCGAGGAGCACGCCAGCCTGATCTCGACGGTCCGCTCGGTCGGCTACCGCCTCGGCACAGCCCGTTGGGGCTGAACATCACCGCCCGCTGGGGCTGACTTCATCGAAGTGCTGGGGTGCCCGATACTGGGTACATGACGATTGTCTGGCGGATGGTGCTCGGATTCGGGTTGGCTGCGCTGCTTGCAGCATGTGGGTCCGAACCCGACGAGGTTCTCGTCATCGAGGATCAGCCGACGTTTCCCGCTGCTGACGAAACCGTCAGCGAGAACTTCGGCTCTGAGGACGACAGCGCGTCCACGCCGACGCCCGAGACCACCGACTTGCTGCTTCCGGACGGGAGCATGTGGTGGGTGACTCGGATCGACGGCGTGGTCCAGACGACTCCACGACCGAGCATGATCTTCCGCGAGGACACCGTCACGGTCGCATTCGATGGCTGCGAGGCCGAATACGACTTGTTCCGAAGTGAGCGATCAATCGAGTTGTTCGGCGATGGCGAACCGTGTCACGAGGTCGGCGGAGTCGTGCGCGAAGGTCCGTGGGGCGTGTCCGTCGGCGAACGCGGTGCCGTGTACCTCGCACTCGACGGTGTGCGCGTCGTGCTCGAAAAGGTCGTGTCCGAGTCCGATCCACCTGCGGGCGGTTGGTCCATCGAGAGTCTTCTCGAACGGCGAGGAGGCGAGCTCTTCTTCGAGCCGGTCTTCCGAGGCGAGGGCGTGCGCAACTCAGGCGACGAGCAACGACCCGTGGTCGTGATGTCCATCGTCAATATTCTTTCTGATGTCGGCCCGGTCGTACTGGCCGTACATGCACCGCGAGATCGATTCGACGTCGAATCGATCTGCCTGACAACAGCCCGGGGCGTTCTCGAGGAGACCGAGTCGGGTTGGTCGGTCTCCGACGAGCTCGCCGATGCAGAACAGCAAGCCCGCTTCGATTCGGAGCTGTCGGACATCGAGGTGCGCTGCGAATACGACGACCCACAGTGGATCGACGAACTGCTGGCGGGCACCTTTGACTTGCGGGTCTGGGCCGACGGCTTGTTGATCGAGGGGCAGAGTGGCGAGGTCGTCGAGTTTGCGCCATTCGAGTGGTTCAACAACTGATCGCGATTGACACTACGTTTCGGCCATGATCCGCGAGATGAATCTGGCGTCGGTGTGGGAACGGGTCGCCGACCTCCAAGGCGACGCACTCGCGCTGCACCACGGCGGTGTCGATCGGACGTGGTCCGAGTACGACGATCGTGCCGCGCGCTTCGGCGCTGCGCTCGCTCACCACGGCGTCGGGGTCGGGAACAACGTCGCCCTCGCGCTCTACAACGGCAACGAATACCTCGAGGCACAGTTCGGGGCATTCAAGGTGCGGGCGGCACCGTGCAACGTCAACTACCGGTACACGCCGAGCGAGCTGCGGTACCTGGTCGACAACAGCGACTCAGCCGCCGTGGTGTTCGACGCGGCGCTCGCCGACCGCTTCGACCAGATCGTAGGCTCGCTCCCCGACGTTCGCCTGTGGGTGCAGGTCGGTCGCGGCCCCGTGCCTTCCTGGGCGACGGAGTGGGAGACGCTGCTGGCCGGCGTGGACCCCGCGGCCCGGATCGACCGGTCGGGCGATGACCTGTGGATCCTCTACACCGGCGGAACCACCGGTCATCCCAAGGGGGTGATGTGGCCGCACGAACACCTCGTCGCACTCTGCGGGCGAACGTTCGACGCGCTGAAGGTCACGGTGCCCGAGCGACTCGATGACGTTGCGCCCGCAGTGTCGGCCATCGCCGCGATGCGAAAGACGCCGCGCCAACTCGCCGCATCGCCATTGATGCATGGCACCGCCAACATCGGCTCGCTCATGACCCACACGGCTGGCGGCGCCGTGGTCACCTTGACCGGCCGCAGCTTCGACGCCGCCGAGCTGTGGAGGCTCGCCGAGTCGACGTCGTGCACGACGATGTCGATCGTCGGCGACGTGTTCGGCCGTCCAATGGTGGACGAGCTCGACGCCCGCGAGGGACGCGGCGAGCCGGTCGACCTTTCTGCGCTCCGCAACATCACCTCGTCGGGGGTCATGTGGAGCCAACCGATCAAGGACCGCCTCCTCGCGCATTCGCTGCGACAGGGTGGACGTCTGAGCCTCTTCGACTCTCTCGGATCGAGTGAGGGCGTCGGCTTTGGGGGCAAGACGTCGAAGCCCGGCGACGACACGACCACGGCGCGCTTCACCCTGGGCCCCAACGCTGCCGTATTCACCGACGACGGAGTGCGAGTCGAACCGGGGTCCGGCGAGCGGGGATTGCTCGCCGTCGGCGGCCCCATTCCGGTCGGGTACTACGGTGACCCCGCCAAGAGCGCAGAAACGTTTCGCGAGATCGGCGGTCGGCGCTGGTCGATACCGGGCGATTGGGCCACCGTCGATGCAGATGGGGAGATCACGCTGCTCGGGCGGGGTTCGGTGTCGATCAACACCGGTGGCGAGAAGGTCTACCCCGAAGAGGTCGAAGAGGCGCTCAAGCTGCTCGACGCCGTCACGGACGCAACGGTGGTCGGCGTCCCCGACCCGCAGTGGGGCGCCGCAGTCACGGCGGTGATCTCGCTCGCCGACCCTTCGGTGAGCGACGCGGACCTGCTCGATCAACTGCGCCGATCGCTTGCGGGTTACAAGGTGCCGAAACGGTTCGTGCGTGTCGACCGGGTCTTTCGGAGCCCGAACGGGAAAGCCGACTATCGCTGGGCGACCGAAACAGCCGAGGCAGCGATCACGTCGTGACTCACGCCCAGGGATTGGCCTCGGAGATCTCCAGGAGCTCCGAGTCGGCGTGGTCGTTGTCGACCGAGTTCTTGGCTGCGCTCCCCAGCACGGCTGCAAGCACGGCACCGCTCATGATGATCGCCACCGGGAAGACGACCAGCAAGAGCACGACGATGATGATGCCTCCGACCATGGGTGCGAGCGTAGCGGTTACGCTCACGCCATGAGCAAGCCTGTCGGTCCTTACACACCTCTCGTCCGCGCCGGCGACACCTTGTACGTGTCCGGCCAGCTCGGCCTCTTGGACGGCGCACTGGTCGAGGGCATCGACGCCCAGGTGCGACAAGCGGTCGCCAACATTGCGGCGCTCCTGGACGCAGAGGGCGCAACGCTCTCGAACGTCGTCAAGACGACGGTCCTGCTCGATTCGATCGACGACTACGCCGCCATGAACACGGCCTACACCGAATCCTTCGGTGATCACCGCCCGGCACGTGCGGCATTTGCCGTCGACGCACTCCCGCTCGGCGGCATGGTCGAGATCGAAGCGGTCGCCTACGTGGGCTGATGTCGCGATCCCGTCGATCGCAGTGGATCAACGCCGCGCTCTTCGCCGCGGCCGGGATCCTGCTTCTGCTCTTCAGCCGCGCCGAGAGCTTCGCCGAGTCGGTGCTCTTCCCTATTCTGCTGCTCGGCGTCGCCGTTGCCTCCAGCCCAGTGCTGAAACGACGGTCGGTGAGCCACGCCGCCGCACTCGAATCCGACGCAGACGTCGTCGTCTACCACCGGCCGGGGTGCACGTACTGCATTCGGCTCAAGGCGTCGCTCGGCGGCCGGGCTCATGGGGCGACGTGGGTGGACATCTGGGAGGACGAGGCGGCCGCAGTGTACGTCCGGTCGGTCAACGAAGGCGACGAAACCGTGCCGACCGTGGTGATCGACGGGGTAGCGCACACGAACCCTCCGCCGTCGATGGTGAAGGCCCGACTCGCCGGCGCGTCGCGTCCGTTCAGGCGGCGGTGAGGCTGCTGGCTCGTTGGCGGGCGAGGTGAAGCTCGTAGGCGACTCGAATGGGATGATCGTGTTCGAGGTCGTCGACGAGGGTGGGGTCGAAGTCGTCGTCGGGTTCCCAATCGACCGGTGTTTCCCATTGGCCTCGACTGGTGTCATTGCCGCGCCACCCGTTGTCGGCGCCGCAGGCGGGTCGTACCGAATCAAGGCGTGTGTGTTGTGTGTGGGAGTAGGGGTCGATGTGATCGGCGTGGAGCCATTCGAACGGTGCATCACACACCGGGTTTGCACATCTGCCGTTCGTGGCGACCAGGGTGGCATCTCGCATCCAGTCGGGGACTCGCCGCGAATCGATCGACACGTCGATCGCCCGGCCTTTCGCGTCGTAGACGAGTCTTCGGAACTGCGCCGTGGCTGTCGCGGCCAGCGCGTAGATCGGGTGGATCGGGGTGCCGTCGATCATCTCGCATTTCGAGTCGATGTGGTTCCGGTCCAAATGCGGGAAGTCGTTGGCGACGGGATCGGCGAGCCATTGGAGCGTGTCTTCGTAGACGCGTTGGCTCATCACGATGTTGACCCGTGGCCGGGCGAAGGTCCCATTGGGTCGTGCGGCGCCGCGACCGATGAGGTTCATCACGGCGTGCAGGGTGCGTCGACGCAACGAGTTGGAGACGCCGGCGTTGTCTTCGGTGGTCTTGATGCGCGCGATCTCGTCATTGACTGGGCCCATGAGCGCTGCGGCCTGCAGCGGGTCGAGGAGGCCCGAGATTCTGGTGCGGCCATCAGGCAGTGGTGTGACGGTGAGTCCGGTGGCGGCTTGTTGGTGTCGTGGTTCGGCACCGTCGGGGTCGGCGCCCAGCAACCATTCGGCGATGACGGCGTCGAGGTCCCGGAAGTGGCAGGACGTGCACCATTCCACGAACAGATGTTGGTGTTCGATCATCTGCGCGTGAACGCGTGGGTTGTGAGCGAGCCGGATCTTGTCGACATGCGCCGTTGTCAATGCGCCGGACGCATAGGCATCCGCAATGATCGGGAAATCGTTCAGCCATCTGCCGATCCGCACATCGAAACGGGTGTCGGCCGGGTCGGCGTGGGTGCGTGACGCGACATGGTTCGCGGTATTGCGCTGATCATTCAACGCTCCAACGTCGACCGCGTCAGCAGCCATCACCGCCGCAACTCGCACCGCGCCCAATTTGGCGGTCAACCGTGTCAATGCGGCGACTCGGTCGGAGCGTTCTGATACGGACAAACACCCCAGAACCGTTTCGGCGCAGGCGTCGAGGACTTCCTCGAGTGCCTCGATATCTGCGCCGATTTCCATGAGGTCCATTATATCGAACACTAGTTCGCTCTTCAATGTTTTGAAGTTGATTTTCCAACAGTTCTGGAATCGTTTGATCGTGCGAGCCTGGCGCATTTCCCCGGAGGTTTGACCCCTTTCCGCAAGTTCATCCTGTCACCCCTGCGGCATTCATCGCCTCGGCCAGGACTATCCATCCGGACCGGCATCGAAGGGTTCGGCCCATGGAACACAGGACGCGTCCGTTGGACCGTCGACGAACTCGATCTCGACTCCATCAGCAGAAAAGAGCACTCGGCCAGGCTCGATCTCACTCACCCTGCCGGTGACTTCCCCAAGCTCGAGCCACTCATCAGGAAGATTATTGCTCTCGCCAGGAGTCAAGCCCCAGCGCTTGATGCCATCGCGAAGCGTCGAACCATTGCGGCATTCGTCATCGATTGAGACCGTCGGGACTGTTGCGCAGCCCGTCATGCAGACCACGGTCGCCAGCACCGCACACCTCAGAGCTCGGCAGCTGATCATCATCTGTTCACGACTACGCCCGGTCTTGTCAATCCGTGCCCCAGACCGGCGGCCAACCGGCCGAACGCCATGCGCTGAGGACCGTCGCCGCGAACACCGCATCGCCAACCGGCACGGGAGCTCCGTCGGACGGTTCGATCTCGACCTCGACGTGCGGCATGTCCGAGGATCGAAGCACACCGAAGCTGCGGATGGTCAGGTCGTGCACGGTGCCGTCTGCGTCGACGGTCAGCCGCTCGCTTCGGACGAGGCCGAGCCCCATGTGTACCGCACCGATCACATAGCTCCGCAGCGTCGTCTCGTCGAGCGGCGACCCGGCGTCGACGACCACATGCACCTGCTCGTCGGCAACGCGCACGCGGGCGCGTCCGCCGTCCGGCAGAACGACCTCGTCGGCGCCGTCGCCGTTCGGCTCGCTCACCGACGCCACGAGCGCGAGTGCTTCGGTCCAACCGGCCCCCCGAATCGATGCCGAGGTCGGTGGGCCGACGACCTCGACCTCCTCGACCTCCAGCGACGGGGCAACTCGGTGAATCAGCTCAGCGAGTCCATCGGTCTGAGCGACCCGCAGGACGCCGGTGCCATCGGCACGAACGCCTCCGGCGACTGGCGGACGCTTCGCTCCCATCCGGACGCTGTCCTCACGCGACAAGACGACCACCACCGGCCGCGTGTGACGATCCGCGAGCGCGCGTGCTGCCTCGCCCAGCGACGGGTCGGTCTTTGCCCCGAACGCGCCACCGTTGGCCACCGGGCTCGAGGGAACTCCCCCCGGTTCGCACCACACCGTCTCGGTCTCGAGAAACGCTGGCTCCACCCAGTGGGTGCGCAGTGTTCGCACCCACTCGCCGTCGGGAAGCTCGAGTGGCGGTTCGGGCGACGCCGTCGTCCGGCGCCCCTGGACCTTTCCGCTGGCCGACCGCGCTTCCGTCAGGGTCTCGGCCACGACCCACCCGTTCGATCCGTCCGGAACGGCGAACAACGCGCCACTCGGGATCGTGTCGGCCGAGAAGCCACCAGCCCCGAACACGACCGCGGCGCCCACACGTTGATCAACTCCGCCCTCGAGCGATGCACGTTGCGCCGCAGCCGACGATGGCGACACGGTCACCGAAACGCCAGAAACCTTCTGGGCGTACGCCTCGACGATCGTCTGCCAACCGGTGCACCGGCACAGATGTGCGGCGAGCGCATTGTGGATCTTCGGATCATCTGCGGCGATGCCCTTGTGCTCGGCGGCGGCCAAACGACAGACGATCCCCGGCGTGCAGAAGCCGCACTGACTCCCACCGGTCGCAAGAAGTGCGTCTGCCCAGGCGACCTTCTCCTCGTCCGGCAGGCCATCCGCCGTGACAACCTCGCGCCCGTCGATGCGCCGAACCGGGGTCACACACGACACCCGGGGCTGGCCGTCGACCAGCACGGTGCAACATCCGCATTGGCCCTGGGGGGCGCAGCCGTCCTTCGCCGCCGTCGAACCGACCTGCCATCGAAGCACGTCGAGCAGCGTCGCTGACGCGTCGTCGACGACGACCGTCTGCCCATCGACTCTGATCTCGATCGCCATGCCGACCTCCTCGCGACGGCTTGCGACGATACCGTGCAGCCCGATGCCCCCCATCGTCCCACGTCACTCGCCACGTCTCTCGCGCCGGTCGGTCCTCATGGGCGGACTCACGACTGCCGCCCTGGTGGCGTGCGGCGGCTCCGAGCCATCCGGCGACACGCTCGTCCTCGGAGGCGAAGCCTCGACCACCCCGAGCCGGCTCGCCGTCCGTTTCCCCGACGGATTCCGGACGCCCAGCATGGCGGCGGTCGACAGCGGTCCGCAGCGCTTCCCGTTCATCATCTTTGCCGACGACGGCTTTCCGCTCGTCACCGACGCTCCCGAGACCATCGACATCGAGCTCCTCTTTGACGGCGAATCGATCGCGGTCGAGACCGTCGAACGGCACGGTGCGGGTCAATTCACCCCGTACTACCCGCTCGTCTTCACCCCCGGGCAGGTGGGCAGCTACGTCGCACGGGCGGAGTTCAGTGATCTGGACGTCGAGTTCCGGGTCGAAGCACGCGTCGACGTGCCACTCCTCCAGGTCGGCGACAAGCTCCCCGTCTTCGACACGCCGACGTTCGACGACCTCCGAGGCGTCGAACTGCTCTGCACCCGAACGGACCCGTGCCCGTTCCACGAAGTCACACTCACCGAAGCGCTCAGCAACGGCAAGCCGACCGCCCTGTTGATCGCCACTCCGGCGTTCTGCCAGACCGACGTGTGCGGGCCGTCGGTCGAGTTCTTGATCGAGACCGCAGCCGACCGCGACGACATCAACGTGATCCACGCGGAGGTGTTCGCCGAGGATCCCAACACGATCGAGGGTGGGGGGCTGCCCGAACTCGCACCATTGCTCACCGAGATGGCGATGACCTTCGAGCCCTCGCTCTTCGTCACCGATGCGTCAGGAACGATCGTCGACGCCCGCCACTACGCCATCGACCGCCGAGAATTCAGCGAAGCTCTCGCCAAGATCTAACCGAGGGGGCCTCCGGCAATCCGCAGCGCGAGCCTTTTGCGAGCCTGCGGCGCAAAACAGCATCGATCCGGCTACGCCGGGCGATGCGGGCAAGGGCCTCCGGCAATCCGCAGCGCGAGCCTTTTGCGAGCCTGCGGCGAAGAACAGCATCGCTGACTCGCCTCTGGCGAGTCAGCTGAAGCTGGAGCCGCAGCCGCAGGTGCGCTGCGCGTTGGGGTTGTTGATCTTGAACCCGGTCTCCTGGATCGTGTCCGTGTAATCCAGGGTGGCACCGACGAGCATCTGGGCGCTCGACGGATCGCAGATCAACTTGACGTCGCCGTAGGCTTCGGTGAGGTCGTCGGAGGCGACCTCGGAGTCGAAGAACATTTCGTAGCTGAATCCGGAGCATCCACCTGGTCGGACGGCGACGCGAAGCGCCAGGCCAGCTTCGTCTTCGGCCTGGATCAGTTCGGCGACCTTGGTCGTTGCAGCATCGGTCAACGTGATCATCGGATCCTCTTCTCGGGTGGACGGTGGGAGCAGCATCGATACAGCCAGCTCTCAGATGTCGATTGTATCGGTCGGCACAACCGTCAAGTCGAGCCGATTATGCCCAGGGGTCGGCTCGGTACACTTCGCGCATGAGCGATGCACGTCCGACACCCGAAGACCTGATGGGTGTGCTCCGCGGGGTGATCGACCCCGAGCTCGGGTCCAACATCGTCGAACTCGGCATGGCCAAGTCGGCGTCCGTCGACGACGAGGGCATCGCACGAATCACGATCGCCTTGACGACGTCGGGGTGCCCGCTGCGGGCCCAGATCCAAAAGGACGTCCGAGCACGGGTGTTGAGCCTTCCGGGCGTGGAGCGGGTGAAGATCAACTGGACCGAACTCAGCCAGGACGAGAAGGCCGAGGTGATGAAGGTCGCCCGGTTCAATGTCAGCCAGAACGCACCCGACACTGCGGTGCCATCGACCACCCGTTGCGTGCTGATCGCGAGCGGGAAGGGCGGGGTCGGCAAGTCGTCGGTCACGGCAAATCTGGCTGCTGCGCTGGCGATTCGTGGCCATCGGGTCGGCGTGCTCGATGCAGACATCTGGGGATACTCGATCCCTCGCCTCCTGGGCGTCGATGGCCGGTTGCAAGGGTCGAAAGAGAGCGGTCAGATCGAACCGCACGTCGTGTCGATGGGTGCGGGCGAACTCGAGATCGTCTCGATGGGATTCCTGGTCGACTCCGACGACACGGCCCTCATGTGGCGTGGCCTCATGCTGAACCGGGCGGTTCAGCACTTTCTGCAGGACGTGCAGTGGGGCGACCTCGACTACCTGTTGATCGACATGCCTCCGGGCACGGGCGACGTCCAGATGGGCCTGGCGAAGATGCTTCCCCATGCCGAGATGCTCGTCGTCACGACACCGTCGACGTTGGCCCAAACGGTCGCGGTCCGCGTCGCCAACATGGGACGCAACAACTACCTGCGGGTGGTGGGCGTGATCGAGAACATGAGCGGCTTCGTGGACGACTCCGGGCGCCGTCACGACGTCTTCGGCGAAGGTGGAGGTCAGGCGCTCGCCGATCAGATCGACGCGCCCCTCATCGGCCAGGTCCCGCTCGACCGGTCGGTCGTCGACGGCGCAGACTCCGGGACTCCCGCCGTGCTCGGCCCGGGTCCCGGCGCGGACGAACTTCGGTCGATCGCGGAGCAGATCCGAACCGAGTTGATTCCGCCCGTCGACATGTCGGGCTGCTCGACGCGCATCATCGATCAGGCGATGGCGAACCTCGCCGAGATGGACGCGGCAGAATCCGCCTGACCGTTGGCGTGGGGACCGTTGGCGTGGGGTCAGGCCCCAACGCAACGACGTGGGTCAGCGGCGACGCTTCGTCTTGGCGGTTGCTGCCTGATACGCCGCGAGCCGATCCTTGATCGGGTCCGCGTTCAACGGCATCTCGTGCATTCCCACCATGCCAACCGTGGCGTTGCTCGTCCGGGTGGTGGCATCGCGGCGGACCTGTCCGGTCCGTTGTTCGTAGGTGTGATCGAAGAGGCCCATGGCCGGTTCCCTTGGTTCCGTCGACGGGCCGTCCGCCGAGGTGTCCGAGAGAACGGCGCGCCCCTCCGCCGTCTTGAGTCCACGAAACACGATCGGAACAATTGCCCGCGTCAGGCGAGTTCGGGTGGGTCCTTCGACACGTCCTCGATGTCGGCATCCGCCGGCGCTCGTCGCCCACTCACGTCCTGGGCGCCGAACCTCGACCCCGGGGCGGTGCCGAACCGTTGGCCGAAGCCCGTGGCGCGGACTTCGAGCCGCCGTTGAAAGAACGCAATCACCGGCGGACGGAACACCGCCCGGATCGGCGGGATCAACAAGGCCAGACCGACCGCGTCGGTCAGGAAGCCGGGCGTCAACATCAGCGCAGAGGCAAAGAAGATCATCGCGCCGTCGGCAAGGTCGTTCGTCGGCACCCGCGCCGACCGAAGCGCCGTCCGGACCCGGTCGATGACGCCGAGTCCTTCGCGCCGGACGAGCCAGGCCCCCGCCAGGCTGACACCGATCACGAGCACGATGGTCGGCAACCACCCGATCCCGCCGGCGACCTGGGTGATGAGAAAGATCTCGAGCACCGGCACCACGATGAAGGCGATGAACAGATAGGCGAACACGACGTCGAGCGTACGCCTACGAGACGGCGGCTGGCGGGCGGTGGCGCCACAGGTGCGCCGTGCCGTAGCGGTAGGCGATCTCGCCTTCGTTCGTCGCGCCCATCCGCTCGGCGACTCGAGCAGACGGGGTGTTGTCGAGCGCGATGACGCTGACTGCGGTCTCCCAGCCGAACAGGTCGTAGGCGGCCTCGAGACTTCGCAGACCCGCTTCGGTCGCGTATCCCTTGCCGTGGTGGGCAGGCAGCAGAGCCCACGTGAGCTCGGGCTCGGGCCACGCCTCGGGATACCAGCAACCCGCAAGTCCGACATACTCCCCGGACGCCTTCTCCTCGAGCGCCCACGGCCCGAAGCCCCGCAGCGCCCAATGGCCTGGATAGGCGGCGAACTTGCGCCACGCCTCTTCGCGGTTGCACGGACCCCCGTAGAACGACGAGACGTCGTCGGCGTAGAACGCCGCCATCGGTTCGAAGTCACTCGGGAGAAAGCCTCGAAGGATCAGGCGCTCGGTCTCGAGGGTCGGAGGGGTCAACGCTGGCTCAGCCACCCTGCAACAGTAGAGCGACAGACGTTGACGGCCCGGTGCTCAGATCCGGGCCGTGATCGACCGATCGGAACATCGTGAGTGACGCACTGATCAATTCACTCGAGACCGCGCTCGCCACCCAGCCGGGCGACATGGCGTTGCGCGCCCACCTCGCCGATCTCCACGAGCAGGCCGGCAACGCCGAGCGTGCGTGGGAGTTGGCGACGGAGGGACTCCGGACGGCGCCAGCCGATGTCGACTTGCTCGACGTCGCCGTCCGCGCGGGATCGACGATCGGCGCCCCGGAGACCGACGGGTATCGAACCGTCCTCGCCGCGCTTCGACCCGGGGACGGCACGGCTTCTCACTCGACGACGCCACCACCACCTGCGCCGCCGGCGCCCCCGACCCCTCCGTCTCACGCGACACCCCCGCCCGCACCCGTGCCGGTCGCGGGCGGCTACTCGCCGACGCCCGACAGTCCGGACGAGCTGTTCGACATGTGGGATGGCACCGACGCCGCCCCCGAACCCGAGATCGGGGAGATCTCGCGCGAACGCATCCGGCTGAGCGACGTCGGCGGCATGGAGAACGTCAAGCAGCGACTCGAGATGAGCTTCCTGGCCCCGATGCGCAACCCCGAGATGCAGGTCGCATTCGGCAAGTCGATGCGCGGCGGGCTCCTGCTCTGGGGGCCCCCGGGCTGCGGCAAAACCCACATCGCCAAGGCGGTGGCCGGCGAGCTGGAAGCGAACTTCTATCACGTCGGGTTGTCGGACGTGCTCGACATGTGGATTGGCAGCTCGGAGAAGAACATCACCGCGATGTTCGAAGTCGCACGCCGCAACTCGCCGTGCGTGCTGTTCTTCGACGAGGTCGACGCGATCGGCCAGAAGCGCACCCACCTCCGCGGAGGCGGCGGCGCGATGCGCAACGTCGTCAACCAGCTCCTCCAGGAGATGGACGGCGCCTCGAGCGACAACGAAGGCCTGTTCATCCTCGCCGCCACGAACCACCCCTGGGACGTCGACTCGGCGCTGCTCCGACCGGGTCGACTCGACCGCATGCTCCTCGTTCTCCCGCCTGACGCGCCAGCGCGCGAAGCCATCCTCGCCCATGCACTCCGGGGCAAGCCCGTCGACCGCCTCGATCTCCCCAAGCTCGCCAAGGCGACCGACGGCCTCACGGGCGCCGATCTCATGCTCGTGATCGATCAGGCGACCGAAGTCGCCATGGTCGATTCGATCGACTCGGGAACCATCCGACCGATCTCGATGAAGGATCTCCTCGCCGCCGCCAAGACCGTCAAGCCGAGCCACGGCCCGTGGACGGAAGCGGCGCGCAACGTCGCGCTCTTCAGCAACGATTCGGGCATGTACGACGACCTTCTGGTCTGGCTCAAGACGAAGCGGTGACCGAGTCCGGCGCCGCACTCGAACGGGCATGGGCGCTCGTCAGCGCCGGACGCAGTGCCGAGGCCCGCACCGAGATCGACCGAGGACTCTCGACCGACCCCGAGAACGCCGGGCTGCTCCACGTGCTCTCGATCGTCGTGGAGGCGATACTGAGCGATCCCGCCGCCGTACCGACGTTGGGGAAGCCGGGTCGTCTCGCCCAGGCGCGCAGGGTCGCCGATGCGGCGCTTCAACTCGGGCCCGATCAGGCGATCAGCCATGTTGCGGCCGCCAAGGTCTCCCTCGCCGAAGGCACGCCACAACGGGCGCTCGGCGAAGCCGAACGGGCACTCCAGCTCGAACCCAACAACTCGGTCGGCCATCAGGTTCGGGGCCTCGCCCTCCAGTTGCTCGGAAAGACGAAGGGGCCGGCGACGCCTTCGTCGCCGCTGCCCGCGCCGAACCCACCTCGGACACCAGTCGCGGTCTTCTTCAGGAAACTCGCATCGGGGCGGGGTCGAGAAGTCGGCTTCATTGGCGCCATCGCGGCGGGCATCCTGATCCGCGGCGGCGGGCGGGGGCTGGCAAATCTCGGTGTGCCGGGCTGGCTCGTGCTGGTCTTCGCGGTTGTCGTGATCGTCGGCTACTTCTGGTGGCTCCGGCGGACGCGTCGCGCGCTGGCCACCAACGAGCTGAGCGACGAGGCCCGTCGGATCGTCGAAGCCGACCGCAAGCTCCGGTAGGCGGGCCTACCCTTGGACGCGTGACGGAGCGCCCGCCATCGGTCGACGCCCTTGCTCGGTCCCTGGCCGAGTCAGGACTGCCGCATCCTGTGCTCGTCGACATTGCCCGGGAGGCCATCGCCAGCGGCGATCACACCGTCGCCTCCGACCTCGTCGAGACGTTCCGACGGACGACGCTCCAGCGGGTGGTGAACGGCACCGGGACCCTTCTCCACACAAACCTCGGGAGAGCGCCACACGGCGTGCACCAGGAACCAGGGTTCCGAAACCTCGAGCTCGACCTCGAGACTGGCGAACGCGGCTCGAGGCAATCCCATGCGCCCCGGCTGCTCGCGAAGCTCTGCGGGGCCGAGGCGGCGATCGTCGTCAACAACTGCGCGTCGGCCGTGATGTTGATCCTCGCCGCGCTCGCCCGTGATCGTGGCGTGGTCGTCTCCCGAGGCGAACTCGTCGAGATCGGCGGCGGATTCCGGGTGCCCGAGGTGATGGAACAATCCGGCGCACGACTCGTCGAGGTCGGCACGACCAACCGCACTCGCCGCTCCGACTTCGCTCGGGCGATCGAGAACCCGGCAAACGACGTCGCGTTGGCGATGCAAATCCATCAGTCGAACTATCGGATCACGGGATTCACCGAGATGCCGTCGACCGCGGCGCTCGCCGACCTTGGCGTGCCGCTCGTTTCTGACATCGGATCGGGACTGCTCGACGCTGCATGCCCATGGCTCGACGGTGGGCCTCCGTCGTGGCTGGCCGACGAACCGGCCGCCCGACAGACCCTGGCGGCCGGCGCTCAGCTGGTGGCATTCTCCGGAGACAAGCTTCTGGGCGGACCGCAGGCGGGCATCATCGCCGGCGATGCCGAACTCGTTTCTGCGTGCGCTCGCCATCCACTGGCTCGGGCACTTCGTCCAGGCGGGTTGGTGCTCGGCGCCCTTCAGGATCTCGCCATGACCTATCTGCATCGCGACGGCCAGGCGATTCCGTTCTGGCGGATGGCGACGGTCTCGGTCGATGAGCTCCGTCGCCGAGCCGATGCGGTGGTCGCCGCGTGCCCGAACGTCGATCTGGCCGTCGTGGAGACGATGGCGGTCCCGGGCGGAGGCACGCTCCCCACCGTCGAGATCCCGTCGATCGGCCTCTCGCTCCACGGCGACCGGCGTGCCGAGCTTCGAGCCGCGGCGACTCCCGTCATGGCGCGGATCGCGGAAGACACGACCGTCTGCGACCTGCGCACGATCGACCCCTCTGATGATGGGTTGATCGCCGACGCGATGGGCACGCTCGCCTCGTGAGTCACGTCGTCTCCACGGCCGGCCACGTCGATCATGGCAAGTCGACCCTCGTCCGGGCGCTCACGGGTACCGACCCGGACCGTTTCGCTGAGGAGAAGGCCCGGGGCCTCACGATCGATCTGGGCTTCGCATCGGCCAAGCTTCCCTCTGGCCGCGTCCTGTCGCTCGTCGATGTGCCGGGACACATCCGGTTTTTGAAGAACATGCTCGCCGGCGTCGGTGCAGTCGACGCGTGCCTGTTCGTCGTCGACGCGAACGAGGGCTGGAAGCCGCAAACCGAGGAGCACCTCCGGATCCTGCAGCTCCTCGGTGTCCGTCATGGCGTCGTCGCCCTCACCAAGATCGGACTCGCCGACGCAGATCTGCTCGAACTCGCCCGCCTCGACATCGCCGAAAGAACCGAGGGCACCTTCCTCGAGGATGCGCCGGTGATCGGTGTCGATTCGATCGACGGAACCGGTCTCGACGAACTCCGAACCGAACTCGACGGCCTGCTCGATCGAACCCCCGATGCCGCCGATCGCGGGACCCCGCGACTGTGGATCGACCGGGCGTTCTCGGCAAAGGGATCCGGCACGGTGGTGACCGGCACCCTCACCGGTGGGCGGGTGCGAGTCGACGATGAGCTCGTGTTGTTGCCCCAGCGGCGAAGCGTTCGTGTCCGCGCCCTGCAGAGCCTGCACGCCGAACGCACGAAGGTCGGGCCCGGCAACCGGACCGCCATCAACCTCGCCGGGGTCTCCCACGACGAGCTCGCTCGCGGCGATGTGCTCGTCCGCTCGGGGGAGTGGTTCGAGACAGCCACATTCGACGGCTCGCTGACCGTTCTCGATTCGCTGGATCACGAGGTCTCTCGGCGTGGAGCACACCTGCTCTATCTCGGCGCCGGCGAACACGCCGTCCGCGTCCGGATTCTCGGCCCGTCGACCATCGCTCCTGGCACCACCGGAAACATCCGAGTCCATCTCCCGCACGCGCTGCCGCTCCTTCCGGGCGATCGCTTCATCCTGCGTGAGGCAGGACGAGCCGAGACGATCGGCGGCGGTGAGGTGCTCGATGTCGATCCGCAGGTCCGAGCAAGCGAGGCGACGCCGGATCGCTCGGTCGACCGCGTGATCTCCGAACGGGGCTGGGTGGACGTCGACGAGCTCGCATTGCTGACCGGTGAGCAGCGCGAACCTGATGTCGGTCGGTGGGCTGTCGATCCTGGTGTCCTCACCCAGGCCGTGACCGACCTCCGAGCGAGAATCGACGAGGCCGGCCCCCTCGGTCTGGATCTGGCCGTTCTGGACGAACAGGAACGAGCCACCATCGAGCTGCTCGGCGACGTCACGACCGACGCCGGACGGATCAAGACGGCCGACGCGTCCGACGTGCTCGCGGACCACCCCTGGGTCGACGCCCTCCGTCGCGGCGGCTTCGTGCCGCCAGACCCCGAGGGCGTCGACGCCGGCGAAGTGCGAGAGCTTGTCCGGCGAGGGAGTGTCGTCGCCATCGATGGCGTGCACTACGCACCCGAGACGATCGACGCCGCAGCTCGGCTACTGGCGCAGATGCTCGCCGATGCCCCCGATGGAGTGACGGTCTCGGAGGTGCGTCAGGCAATGGGCAACACGCGCAAGCACGCGATGCCGTTGCTCGCCCGCCTCGACGAGACCGGAATGACTCGACGGCGCGGCGATGTTCGAATCGCCGGGCCGCGGCTTCCGGAGCCGAGCTGATCTGATGCTGGGAACGGCCGCCCTCAGAGCAGGGCGCGGCGCTCGTTCTCGCTCATGCCTCCCCACACGCCGTGGGGTTCGCGGATCTCCAGGGCGTACTCGCGGCACTCGTTGAGCACCGGGCATTCCCGGCAGATCTCTTTGGCGCGGGCCTCTCGCGCCATCTTCTCTCGCTTGCGTTCGGTCGTGGTCGGTGGGAAGAAGACCGCGCCGAGCGGGCCCCGGCACGCAGCCTGGTCCTGCCACCCAATGCCACCGATGTCGTGTTGAACCGCCAAATTTCCTCCTCGAAGGGCGATTCGACCCCTCCGAAGCGAACCTAGGCGCGTGGTGTGACAGGCGACAAGGGGTGCTCCGGAAAGCCCCCGATGTTTGCCGGGCGTTCATCCAACGCCCATCCGCCGACGATCAGACGGATTCTGCGGGCTCCGCGTCGGTCTCTGAGCCACGACGCCGCTCCCGATAGTCGATCGCTCCGCCCGTTTCGGGTTCGACCTCGAGGAGCAGGCCATCGACTTCGACGACCCGCGCCCGATCACCCGCCATGATCGGTGTCGCTCGATTGGTTCGGGCACGCCACGGCGCACCGCGCATCGTCACGACACCTTCGGGGTCGACGTCTTCGACCACGTCGCCGATCTCGCCGATCATCCACTCGCGACCGATCGTCGGCGTGGAGAACCGGGTGCGGACCATGGCCGGCATGCCCGACAGCATCGCCATCAAGACGCCGATGATCCCGACGACGAGGGGCAGCCATCCAATGGAGTGGTCCGGGTACAGGGCAAGCGACCCGATGATCAAGAACAGGACGCCGACCCCGCTCCAGAACGCCTGAATGCCCGACTGCACGTCGATCGCAAACCCGACAAAGGCGATCACGAGCAGCGCAACCGCCCACCAACGAGCGTCGAGAATGGCCAAGCCGTAGCTCCCGGCGAGGAAGCTGCCCGCACCGATCACCCCGGCGACGCCAACGCCCGCGGTGTAGAGCTCGAACACGAGCAGGCCGAGGCCGATCACGAACAGCAGATACGCCACCGCCGGCGAGGCGAACGTGTGGAACTGCTGATCGAGCAACGGGAGCGTGATGAAACGAGTCGCCGTGCTCGGCACCCGCGTCGGGTCGGCGTCATCGGCCAGGAACGAACCGTTCGGGAGTTCTTCTCCGGGCCCGACGACCGTGAAATCAAACTCGGGGAGGTCGAGGAGGTGGTTGAGCAGGGCCGGCGCGTCCTGAATCGGCAGGTCTCCGTCGTTGGCACCGATCTGCAGGAGATCCTCGTAGCCAACGATCGCACCGTCGAATCCGCCGGCCAGAACCGTACCGAGGGGACCGATGGCCGCATCGTCGATGATCTGCGGTCCGAAGTCGCCGATCTCCGAGCCCGGGGAGATGCCGATCCGGCTTGCCGCGAGAGCCAGCTGACCGGCCCCACCACGGGCTGCGCCGTTGTTGGCCTGGCCGAGCCACACCGACACCGGCACCTCGAACTCGCGGATTCGGAGAGCCAGGGCCGCGAGCTCGTCGTCGGCGATCGCATGACCGTCGCTCTCCATCTGGAGCACCACGGCACGAGCGCCCGAGGCAGCGGATTCGTCCAAACTCCGATCGATGAAGTCCGCCATGACCGGATCGATCAGGCCGGTCACTTCGATCACGTCGACGAAACCAGCCGGTCCGAGGTCGAGTCGCCCATCGTCCTGCGCACCCGCGGGAGAAACCGCCATGATGAGAGTCCCCGTCAACAAGGCGAACGCGCCAAGAAGGCGTGCCCACGCCGAGGATCCTCCACGTGACCGATCGATTCGATGTCCCATTCCCACTCCTGATCGTCGCCGGAAAAGGCGGCGTCGGAAAGACGGTACTGACTGCGACCCTCGGCCGCGCTGCCGCAGCGGAGGGTCATCGGACACTGCTCATCGAAATCGGTGGTCAACGCCAACTCCCGCCGCTGCTTCGTCACGATCTCTCCGGTGTCACGTTCCACGACGACCAGCCCACGATGATCCGCAAGAACGTCGGGTGGGAGTCGATCAGCGCCGACCGCCTCCTGGCGGGCTGGCTCGCGGGAAAGAACATGGGAATGATCGCGAGTCGCCTCGAGAAGTCGGGCGCGCTTGCGGTGATCGCCACGTCCGTACCCGGCATCAAAGACGTGTTGTTGCTCGGTCATGTTCGCGGCGCCCTCGATTCGGGCGTGTGGGATCGCGTCATCATCGACGGGCCGGCGTCGGGGCGGGCCCGAGAGATGCTTCGTGCATCGAAGCAGGTTGCCGAGACGGCGCTCGAAGGGCCCATCCACGATCAGGGGACCCGGGCTCATGCGTTGTTGACCGATCACGAGCGATCGGCGATCGTGCTCGTCACCACGGCCGAGGAGACACCGGTCAACGAAACGATCGAGACCGCCTTCGACGTCGAGGACGATCCCGGAATTCGCCTCGCTGGCGTGATCGTGAACCGGGTCTTTCCTCCCGATGCTCCGCCGAAGGCCCTCGACGGCCACCCCGGCCACACCCGCCTCGTCACTCGCCACGACGGCGAACGCCAGGCCATCGACCGCCTCACAACCGAGCTACCGGTGTCGCAGATGCACCTGCCCGAGCTCGCCGGTGGGGTGGTCGGTCCGAAGGCGGTCGAGTCCCTCATGACGGGCGATCCGCAGGAGCCGCCGAAGGCACTCAAGGAGGTCGGCCTCAAGACCGCTCCTGCGCCGTCCGTCGACGACACGGACGTGATCGTCACCGTCGGCACCGGCGGCGTCGGCAAGACCTCGGTCGGCGCGGCCCTCGCCGTGCGACATGCGATCGACGGCCGACGCGTCGCCCTCATCACGGTCGATCCCGCACGGCGACTTGCCGATGCGCTCGGGCTCGACGCCCTTTCGAACGACCTGACGGCTGTCGAGGTGCCCGGTGCCAAAGGCTCTCTCCACGCCACGATGCTCGACGCCGCGGCGACGTTCGAACGGGTGATCCGCCGCGACGGCACCCCCCAACAGGCCGAAGCGATCCTCGAGTCGAAGTTCGCTGTCGCGATGATGAACGAACTCTCCGGCATGACCGAATACATGGCCGTCGAACGGCTCTCCGAGCTGCATACCAACGACGACATCGATCTCGTGGTGGTGGATACGCCACCGTCGGCCGATGCGTTGGCGTTCCTGGACGCCCCCAACCTTCTCGGTCGACTGCTCGACAACCGCGTCTATCGATTCCTCGTGCACGGCAGACAGAAATCGATCCTCGGTCGCACGCTCGGTCCGGTCGTCGAACAACTCATCTCCACCGTCGGCGGATCCGTGGTGCGCGACGCCGTCGAGTTCTTCAAGAGCTTCGACGGCCTCGAGAACGGCTTTCGGGAGCGCAGCGACACGATCCATGCGCTGCTGCGATCCGACCGAGCCTCATTCGTGGTGATTGCGTCGGCGTCGGGGACGTCGCTCGAGCAGGCGGCGCGATTCGTCGGCGATCTCCGAGACGCCGACGTCGAACCGGGTCTCACGATCGTCAACCGCTGCACTCCGGAATTCGAGCCGGTCGAGGGCACCGGACACGAACTGATCGACCACTTTCGGATCGCCCGATGGATGGAACGGCGCCGAATGTCGACCTGGACCCGAGACACCGGCATTGGGCTGCGCACGATCGACGAACTCGCCGAACCCGTCGCCAGCCTCGACGGCGTGCTCGAACTCGCCGCCCAGCTTCGCTGAATCAGCCCTCGTCGAGGGCAGCGATTGCCTCAACCACACCCGCTCTCGCGTGCTGCGCACGCGGGCCGCTCGGGCCCCGGCAATCAGCCCTCGTCGAGGGCAGCGATTGCCTCTTGCGCCGATTCGCAGACGGGGACGATGCGATCGAAGCCGGTGGTGTGGAGCAGGCGGTTGAGCCCTGCGGTCGTCGAGATCACCGCAACGTCGCCATCACCTTCACGCACACGACGAATACCGCCGATCAGCGCACCGAGACCCGCCGAATCCATGAACGGCACCTCGGACAGGTCGATCAGCAGGCGCGAGACGTTGTCGAGGCCGGACAGCGCGTCACGGAACTCGCCCACGGTGTAGGCATCGACCTCACCGACGAGGCGGCACACGTGATGCGACTGGTCGGCGGCCTGTTCGATGTTGATCTCGAGCATGGGTGCTACAGGTTAGCCCACCCCGGCTAGCCTCCACCTCATGTCGCCTGCCTCGGACACCGCCCCTGCGGTCCTGCTCGCCACCGATGCGGACTGGATCTTCGACGAAGTCGCCGCCGCGCTCGGCGGAACCCACGATGTTCACCGGGTCCGCGAAGGCAGCCAGGTGAGTCGTGCGGTCACCCGTGTCGAACCAGAGCTCGTCATCCTCGATCTCCAGATCGGCAACATGGGGGGCGTCGCCACATCGCTGCTCCTGAAGCAGGAAGCGCGAGCCGGGCGACTTCCGGACACGCCGGTCATGTTGCTGCTCGATCGTGAGGCCGACGAGTTCCTTGCGAGCACCTCCGACGCCGACGGTTGGATCACCAAGCCACTCAACGCTCTGGCGCTTCGCCGACAGGCGCAGAATCTCCTCGACGCCTGACCGCGGCGGGCGAACCGCTTCTATACTGCGAGAGCTTGCTACACGGGCAGTGGCGCAGGTTGGTAGCGCGCCTCGTTCGGGACGAGGAGGTCGTGGGTTCAAATCCCGCCTGCCCGACTCCTGACCCCGAGCGCGCCGTCAGCCGCCGTAGTGGTCGATCGAGTCCTTCCCGGTTCGCATCTGATCGATGGCGTTCTGCGCGTCGGCGATCGCATGCTCGAGGCGCTCGATCACGAGCGCTCGGTCGGCAAACGGCAACGTCTCGACCAGATCGTTCAAACGACCGGCGCTTCGCCACGCCGCCATCTTCGCCCACTCGGTGAACAACACGTCGTGGTCGTCGATGGCCATCAGGTCGACGGAACGGCTTTGTTCGTCCCGACTCGTGTCGAGCGCAACGTAACCGTTGACCATCGAGATCCGCTCGCACAACTCGTCGAGCGGACCAGCTCGGTGCACGACCATGTCGCCGTGCAGCGCAATCGCCCAACCCGGTCCACCGAAATCGGGCGCCACCGTCCGCTCCGGAGGTGGCGTGAGACCTGCGGCCGCGAGCTCGGCGGCCTCATGCTTGGTCCCGACGAAGTACTCGAACCGTCCGCCCGCAACGGTGGCCGGATCGGTCACGGACATCACGAAATCGAGCGGCAACGTGTCGTGATGCCATTTGTCGATCCCGACCTCGATCCTCGACGGCGAATAGTTGAGATGCCCGAGGTGCAGGGGCATCGGATGGGACGCCACCGGGATCCCGTAGATCGCCGAAAGGTGTTCGGTGACGTGCGAACTGGTGCAGAGGTCCCGGAGCCAGCGGCTTCGATAGCAGCCTCCTCTCACCATGTTCTCGATGCGGTCGCCAGCCGGCTTGACGAACGCCTGCAACCGCCGAGCGGTTTCCAACATGATCGCGGCGCCCTCGTCGCTCAGGACCCGAAACGGCGACGACGCGGCCACCGGTGTCGCTTTCGATGCGATCTCTTCGGCCGAGTAGCCGAGATCCGCGAGCTGGACGATCGTGGACGGCGCCTCCAGTTGAAGGTGGAGGTCCGGCGAGAACTCGGGCTCGCCATCGAGCCACGCATAACCCGCAGGTTGGCTGGTGGGGAACGGAACGGCGACGCTCATCGCCATACGATCTCATCGATGGAGCACGAACCCAAAGCATGCGGCTCCTGCGGCCGCCGCATCGAGTGGCGTGCCAAGTGGGCCTCGAACTGGGACGACGTCCGCTGGTGCAGCGAGGCGTGTCGTCGTCGGAAGGTCACCCGTGTCGACGACGCCCTGGAAGCGGCGATTCTCGAACTGCTGAGTCGCCGCGCCCGCGATGCCACGATCTGCCCGTCCGAAGCTGCTCGGATCGTGTCGGACGATGCGCTCGTCGAAGACTGGCGCGAGCTGATGGAGCCGGCACGTCGAGCGGCTCGACGGTTGGTGGCACGGGACCTCGTGGTCATCACCCAGAAGGGCCGGGTCGTGGATCCGTCGACCGCCAAGGGACCCATTCGGATTCGGGCACAGTCGACGCCATGAGCATCGACGGACTTCTTGCGTCGATCTCGGCCGCCGCAGGATCGCCCCTCGCGTGGGCTCGTCCGCCTCAACCGCTGACCGGCGGATTCTGGGCGGAGATGTGGAAGGTCCGTCTCGAAGGTTCGGCTGATCTGGCCGACCGAGACCTCGTCGCCCGCGTGATGCCCGATCCCGAGGTCGCCATCCGAGAGATCATCGTGCAGCAGGCTGCGGCCGACGCGGGCGTCGCCACGCCCGCCGTTCGACTGAGCGGGGGCGAGGATCGCTGGATCGCGCAACGCTGGATGCTGATGGACTTCGTCGACGGATCGCCACTCGTCGGCGATCTCGATCCGCGTCGCCTCGCCGGCACACTGCCCGCCCTCATCCGCGACCTCCCGACTCGGCTCGCCGAGACCACCGCTCAGCTCCATGATGTCGACACGACAGGCGTCTCGGCCAGACTCCAGGTCGTCGACGACATCGATGAGCTCATGTTTCGGATCCGTGCCCGCGCCGAAGCCGTCGGGGCCAGTCAACTCGTCGAGCGGGGTCGCACCCTTCGGGCCGCCCGGCCCCCGACAGAACGTGCCGCGCTGTGCCACGGGGACATCCATCCGCTCAACGTCTTGATCGACGGGGCCGACACGACGCTGCTCGACTGGTCGACTGGTCGTCTCGCCCACCCGGCGTATGACCTTGCGTACACGTCGATGTTGGTGGCGAATCCGCCGCTCGATGCCCCCGGGCCGTTGCAGTGGTTGCTCACTGGCGCCGGCCGTCGAGTCGCTCAGCGGTTCATGAACGAATACGAGTCCCGTTGCGGTCGGATCGACCCGGAACAGATGGCGTGGTTCGGCGATCTTCACGCATGGAGAATGCTCGGTGAGATCGCCACCTGGCGGGCAACCGGCTCCCTGGAAGACCATCGCGGACACCCGTTCTTGCAGATGGAGCACCGGCTCACGACGAGGCTCTTCGGATCCGCAGGTCGTCGACGCTGACGATCTCTTCGCGATACGGGATCCGAAGCCACCCGAGGAACCGCAGGGCACCCGAAAGCACGCCGGCGCCGACCACCGCCACGGCGATGACGATGAGCAGGCCGGCCAGCTGCGCGAAGAGCTGGTCGATGCCTGCACCGTCGACCAGGCCAACGTCAGGAGCAAGTGCGCCGGGAGCCAGCAACCCGATCGCTCCTGCGACTCCGAACGAGCCTGCGACCCCGACCGGATCGTCGATTCGAATACGGCCCAGCACCCAGAACCCGACAAGCGCTCCGGCGCCGCCCGCCACGCCCACGGCGAAGGGCGTCCACCAGACTCCGTCGAGTCCCGCCATTGGCACAGAGGCAACGACCCCACCCAGGAGCCCCCGTACCGCTGAGGTCGACCCGACTCGCCCTGATCCCAGGGCACCGACCAGCGCGCCGGTCACGGCTCCGGCAGCACCGGCGACCAGGCCAGCCTCGACCACACCCACGAGCGACTCGGCGTCAGGCGGTATCGAGGCGACCAGCAACCCTCCCGACGCCGCAACGGCGATTGCCGGCCCGACAAGTCCTGCAGCCGCAACGGCGAGCGGGACAGACGACCCCGGGACGACTCGGGCCTGTCCACGGCCGCCGAAGCGACCCAGTCGCGGTCCGGTCATCGCCGAGACCACCAGGGCTCCCCATCCCGAAGCCGTCAAGAGCGCGCCCGTTCCCCCGGGGTCGACAAAGCCGCGGCCCGCGGCATCGATCGAGGCGAGGACGCCGCGTTCGAGCGCGTGAAGCAGCCCGGGTATCAACAACGCTCCGCAGGAGGCACCGATCGCCAGATGTGCGGTCGTTCGGAGTCGTTCGGCGGCTCCCGCCGAAACCACGGTCGCGGCGAGGGCCGCCATCGCCGCCGACTGCAGAACGACGTCATCGTCGACGCCCCGAATGAGTCGCTCAACCAGAACCGCCCCAAGCACGCCAGCGGCAGCACCTACGAGATGACCGCCGGTGCCCGACATCACGGAACGCCGGCGACACAGCCCGACGATGATGACGAGAAGACCGGCGAAAGCGACGACATGGGAGATCGCGACGACGGCACGCCAGAGAGTCTCGGCGTCGCGGCTCACCACTCCAGTTCACCGCAATCCCGACACGAATGCCCTGCCCGGCGACGCAGGATTTGGGGAACGTAGGGCATCAACGCCCCGCGCTCGATGCCGATGGGAACCGGTGAATTCACCGGCTCGGCCGCGCCTCGGTCTGCTTCGACGTATCGGCATCGGGACGCGCCTCGTCGCGCTCGTGCTACTCCCGGTCGTCGCGCTGGCCGTCGTGGCCACCCTGCTCGCCGCCAGAGACGTCTCTTCGATCGAGGAACTCCGGGAGTTCCGCCGCGCGGCCGACACCGCAACCCGGACGATTCAGGGAATCGACGCGATTCAGCACGAACGCCACGAACTCGTCGACGGGATCGAGCTGACCCGGTCCCCCGAGGTGGCGCTCGACATCCACCCCGATCCCGACCGCCGATCCGACCAGGAGCGTCGTCTCGTCGAACGGCTCGACACCGCTCGTGGGCACGCCGCCAACGGCTCGGTTCAGAACGCCATCGCGGCCTACTCGACCGTCGTCGATCTCCTCCACGCCGACGCTCGGCGCACGCTCGCCAACGCCCCGGACACCGCCACCCGACAATGGTCCGAGTCCATGTTGTCGATCAGCACCGCGCTCGAGGGACAGCTGCTCGAAGACCTCGCGATTCGGACGGGTGCCAGTTCGACCGAGACCGTTCGGCATCACACGACCTCCGCCGATGCGCTCGACCGTTTCACCGACGTCGCGAGCCGGACGGTGATCGATCGCCTGGAGGCCCTGACGTTGTCGGACTCGTGGCGGCGCTTGTCGGCCGCCCGACAAGGTTCCGTCACCCGTGGGACGACGATCGACGGGTCCGTGTGGGCTCTCGATGCCCGACATGCATCGGCGACGCTTCGCACCATCCGGTTCGAGGTTGCGGTCGACGGGCTGACCCAACTGACGGACTCGATCGCAGACCGCCAGACTCGGCTACTCGGCCTGGCTGCGGTCGCTGCGGTCTTCGCTGCTGTCCTGCTCGCCTCGCTCGTTCTGCTTCGCCGATCGATCGTGCGGCCGCTGCAGACCCTCACCGTCGCGGCGACGAGACTTTCGAGAGGAGAGGCCACCGAGATCGACGATCGGGGTCGCGACGAGATCGGCGCCGTCGGCCGTGCCCTGGCCGAGCTCTCCGAGACGATGCATCGTCTCTGGGCCGACGTCGACGAGATCCAGCGATCGCTCGAACACGGCCAGTTCGACGAGCGCATCGAGACCATCGACCTCGAAGGCGACTGGCTCCGGCTGGCCGACACCATGAACGCAACGCTCGACACCGGCGAGCAGCACACCAGCTCGGTCCAGGCCGAGCTCCGTCGCCGGACCATTCTCGGCGAACTCAGCGAGGCGGCGATCCGTGGGGAGACAAGCCAGACGATCACCTCGGTCCTGCTGAGGACATTGCCCCGTGCCGTGCGCGGCTCACACGTGCACCTCCACGCGCATCCAAGCGGTCCGCCGCGTTTCGATCTGGGCGTCCCCCTCGAACCGAGCATCTCTGCGCTCGACCTTCCGACCCGGGCGCAGGCGCTCGCGGTCGACCTCGGGACGACCACCGGAATCGCCGGCCTCGTCGACTTCGGTGATGGTCCGCCAGCGGTCCTCGTGCTCGCCTTTGGCGACGAACACCCGCAGCAGACCGAACCGTTGCTCGGTCTGGTCGAAACGGCCTGCCGGCTGCTCGCTCAGGCGCATCGGCGACAGGCTGCGGAGTTCTCGGCCAGCTACAACCTCGAACACGACCCGCTGACCGGGCTGCGCAATGTGACCGGTCTTCGCAGCTGGTTCTCGGAGCACGGCAACGTCGGCAACTGGTCGTTGGTCGGGGTGCATCCGCTCCGCCTCGACGACCTCGACAGTTCATTCGGTCGACGCAGCCGCGACATCGTCCTGTCGATCATCGCCGGCCGTCTGCGAGGCATCGACCACGCCGAGCTGGTCGTTCGCACCGACGACCCCGAGTTCGTGTTGGTCGTTCCTGTCGAGCGGGCAGAAGACGCCGCCCATGACGTCCTCGAACTTCTTGCTCGCCCGATCGCGCTCGAAGCCGGACAGATGCACGTCGACGTGACCGTCGGAGTCGCTCGGGTCGAGAAGAACGTGACCGACGCGCTCACCGACGTTTCGGCGGCGGCACGCTTTTCTCACGGTCGGAGCAGCGAGATCGTCACCTTCGACGAATCGCATCGCTCCGAAGTGCGTCGGCGCACCGAGATCGCCCAGTGGCTTGAGGCCGCAATCACCAACGGTGACCTTCGAGTCGAGTTCCAACCGGTCGTCAACGCCCGAACCCGTCGGACCGAGGGCTACGAGTGTCTCGTTCGGGGAGACCGAGACGGCGTTGCGGTGTCTCCGGGAGAGTTCATTCCCATCGCCGAAGAGACCGACCTCATTCTCGCCATCGGCGAGTTCACCCTCGGAGAGGCCTGCCAGGCGCTGCCCTTCCTGCCGGGCGACGACCCCTACGTGGCCATCAACCTCTCACCGGTCGAGTTGAGCTCACCAGGCCTGGTCGAACGGATCGACCAGGTGTTGGCGACTTCTGCCGTCGACCGGCGTCGCATCGTGTTCGAAGTCACCGAAGGTGCCGCCACCAGCGCCGACGACATCGCCCTTCTCGAACGCATCGCCGAACTCGGGGTCCGTATCGCCATCGACGACTTCGGAACCGGACACTCGAATCTCGCTCAGCTCAATGCGCTGCCCGCATCGATCCTCAAGCTGGACCGAAGCCTTGTCACCCCGATCGTCGACGATCCGGGAGCGTCGGCCATCGTCGAGAAGACCATCGAGATGGCCCACAAGCTCGGGATGAGCGTGATCGGCGAGGGCGTCGAGACCGAAGCCGAACTGCGCCGACTCGTGCGTCTCCGGTGCGACCGCATCCAGGGCTGGCTGACCGGCCGGCCCGCGCCGCTCGCCGATCTCGTCGAGGTGCGGATCGATCGCCCGCCGACGGCGATCCGGCTGGCGCCCGCCGTCGAGGCCGAATCGTGAGCCGAACGCGCCGCCTCACGGCAATCGTGGCCGTCGCCGCATCACTGCTCTCTGCCTGCTCCGTCGACCCACCCGAGAGTCTTGCGGCGGTCGAGACCACGCCGACCGCACGATCGGTCCTGCGGGTCGCCACCTACGACAACGCTCCGCTCGACCACGCACTCACCGCGTGGGAGCGAGACCACCCGACCGTTCGCGTGGAAGTCCTCGAGTCCGACATCGCCACCCACCACGCCGCCATCGTCGAGGGCACCCTCGAGGCCGACCTCGTCGCGATCGATGCGCACTGGCTCGCCGGAATCCGCCAGGATCACGAGCTGTTCGTCGATACGGCCGACTCGCTCGGACCGATCACCCCCACCGACGCGCCCGACCACATCGCTGCCCAAGTCGTCGTCGACGAGCACGTCTGGGCCCGTCCTGCCTCGGTGGGCGGCCTGGTGTTGGCGACCCGATCCGATCTCGTTGATGTCGCCGCCTTGGCCGGATCGGACGTGGACACCTGGTGCGACCTCATTCGCACGGGTGACACCTGGGTGTCCGCCAATGAACTCCGCTTCCTGCCATCGGTCGAGCCGATGTTCCGAGCGGTCATCGACCAGCGACCCGTCGACGCCGACCACGCGCTCACCGGACCCGACGGCAACGCCGCCATTGTCGACAATCCTGCTGTCGAGCTCGCCTGGGATCTGTCACTCCTCGCCCTCGGGCACCCACCGATGTTCGGTGATCCGTGCGAAGGGTGGGAGGGCGGACGCATCGCCGGCAATCTCCCCCGCTTCAGCGCACCGTGGACCGAAGCCCTCGCCGAGGGGTCGTTCGCCGCGACGCTCGTGCCTGCGTGGGCACTCGAACGGCTCGAGACCGGAACCGGATCCACGCAATCGATCTGGACCCACCATCACGTACCCGGGAGTGGAGGCGACCGCGGCGGCACATCGTGGGCGATACCCGCGGCCGGCAACCGGGCCGACCTGGCCGAGGACCTCCTGAGCTGGCTGACGTCGCCCACCCAGCAAGCGCTCGCCTGGCGCCAAGCCGGCGACCTCCCCGCAGAAGCAGGCCTTCGTGGCGACGTGGCGGCCGGGCCGCTCGCCGCTTCGGTCGAGTCCGTCCGCGCCATTCCAGGCCCGCACGACCGTGCAATCGTCGAGATTCTGACAACAGCACTCGAACGGATCGAAGCCGGCAACGCAGAGCCGGCCGATGCGTGGGAAGACGCACTGTTCCGAATCAGGCGACTCGACTGACCGGGCACTACCTTGTGAAGTCATGCTCAAGCGTCTGACTCCACAGCAGATCGTCCTCGGTCTGGGCATCGCCATCGCCACGGTCACGGTCCTCTCGGGGATCGCCGCCGAAGTCTTCGCGTTCAAGAACGACAACGACCAGCACCGGGTGGTGTTCGCGAACATTCCCGACATCTTCCGGCTGATCTTCTACACGGTGCTTCCGGTCCTGATCGTGTACGGCGCCTGGATGTTCTCGCTCCGCATCAAGAACTGGCGACGTGGTGGCCCAGACAATCGGGCCACGACCTCCAAGAACGCAGGCGAGCGGCTCAAGGACCTCCGATCAGGCCTGTACATGCAGACCCTGCTGCGCGAGCCGGGCGCCGGCCTCATGCACTCGATGATGTACTTCAGCTTCATCGTGCTGCTCGGCGTCACCACCACGCTCGAGATCGATCATCAGCTCCCGGAGTCACTCAAATTCCTTCACGGTGGCACCTACAAGGGCTATGCGTTCGTCGGCGATCTTGCCGGTCTGATCTTCACGATCTCGATCGTGTGGGCGATCCTGCGCCGCTACGGCCCTCGTGCGATGCGGCCGTACCGCATCCGCATCAAGTCCAAGCCCGAGCACGCCATGATCCTCGCCACGTTCCTGGCGATCGGCGTGACCGGCTTCGGTGCCGAGATGTTCCGAATCGCTCTCGAGGGCGAGGCGCTCGGCGAACTCCCCGAGTACGAGCGGTGGAGCTTTGTCGGCTACCCGCTCGCGACCCTCGTCGAAGGCAGCGACAACCTCTCCGGGTGGCACCAGTTCTGGTGGGTCTTCCACGTTCTGTCGTTCATCGCGTTCTTGATCATGTTGCCGATCACGATGCTTCGCCACATCTTCACCTCGCCGCTCAACATGTACCTCGGGCACAAGGACCGCCCGAAGGGCGCCATGAAGGCCATGCCCAACCTCATGGAGACCGAGCTCGAGACCTTCGGCGCCTCGACCATCGAAGACTTCACCTGGAAGCAGCTCCTCGACACCGACTCGTGCACGATGTGCGGCCGCTGCACGAGCGTGTGCCCGGCGCACCACACCGGCAAGCCGCTCGACCCCCGAGAGATCGTGCTCAAGACCGGCGAGGTCATGGCCCGCACCGGCGACCCCCAGGTGTCGCCTCCGATCGGCGTCGACGGCGAGATCACGGTTCCGGCCAACTGGATGTTCGACCGGGTCACCTCCGAAGAGCTCTGGGCGTGCACCTCGTGTCGCGCGTGCGATGAGATCTGTCCCGTCAACATCGAGATCCTCGACAAGATCCTCGACATGCGCCGGTACCTGTCGCTGATGGAGTCGGACTTCCCGACCGAGCTCGGCAACGCCTACCGAGGCATGGAGAACCAGATGAACCCCTGGGCGATGTCCCAGGGCGAGCGCGCCGACTGGGTCGTCGACGACTCGGTCACGGTGATCGACGGCTCCGACCCGCTCGAAGCCGAGTACCTGTACTGGGTTGGTTGCGCCGGCTCCTTCGACGACAAGAACAAGAAGGTCAGTCAAGCGCTTGCGACCCTCCTGAATCGCGCCGACGTCAGCTACGCAATCCTCGGTCCCGCAGAGAACTGCACTGGCGACTCCGCCCGGCGGACCGGCAACGAATACATCTTCCAGATGCTCGCGATGCAGAACATCGAAGTGCTCAACGGCATGGGCGTGAAGAAGATCATCACCCAGTGCCCGCACTGCTTCAACACGCTTGCCAACGAGTACCCGCAGCTCGGCGGGCACTACGAGGTCATCCACCACAGTGAGTTCCTCGCCGAACTCGTCGATGACGGCCGCCTCGACATGACCAACGCCAACCTCGCGGAGCGGATCGTCTACCACGACGCCTGCTACCTGGGCCGGCACAACGACGTCTACATGGCGCCCCGCAAGGTCATCGGAGCGCTGGGCGGCGTCCAGGTGCTCGAGGCCGAGCGGAGCGGCAACAAGAGCATGTGTTGTGGTGCCGGCGGCGGTCGCTTCTGGATGGAGGAGACGACCGGCAAGGACGTCAACGTCGACCGCTCGCAACAGCTGTTGGCCACCGGTGCGAGCCGGATCGCGACGGCTTGCCCGTTCTGTTACGTGATGATCGACGACGGGGTAAAGGGTCAGGGCGTCGACGAGGACGAGGTCCAGGTCGCCGACATCGCGATTCACATGCTCGAAGCGCTCGAACGCGGTGACCAGCTCGCCACGCAGGATCTGTTGACGCCGACGATCGGCGAGACGATGGTGAGCTTCGGCGAGCGCACGCCGACCGGCCGAAACCACGATGTCGATCGCTCCGGAGCCGCAGCCACCAGCGCGTCGGCGACCGCAGTACTCGAGCCCACCGACACCGGGACCATCGACACCGAGGCCATCGACACCGACGTCACGAAAGCACTCGAAACGACCCCGGAGATCGAGGTCATCGAGGACGATCCGGCGGTGGAGACGGAGATCGAGGATCCGGCGGAGGTCGAGGCCACCACCGACATCGAACCCGACGTCGAGGTTGCGCCGACCACCGAGGCCGAGGCGGAGGTCGGACTGACCACCGACGAGCCGGCTCTCGCCGCGGATGAGGCCGCGGTCGAAGAGACGGCGAGCCCAGACTCCGCCGAGGCGGAGGCTTCTGCGGACGCGGACAGCGAGACCGCCGTCGCCGCGGATGTTGATGTTGATGCTGATGTTGATGCCGCGACCGCGGTCCCGGCGACTCCCGAGCTCGGCACCGATGACCTCACCGAGATCAACGGGATCGGCACGGCGATGGACTCGATGCTGAACGACCTCGGCATCGTCAACTTCGACCAGGTCGCCGCAATGGACGACGACTACCGGGGTCGCCTCGACGCCTATCTCGATTTCGACGGGCGTATCAGCCGCGATGACTGGTCGGGCCAGGCCCGAACGCTCGCCACCCAGCGACCAAGCAAGGGCGACGCATTGCCCGACATTCCCGAGCGGGAGATCGTCGAGGTCGACACATCCATCGCGAACGCGTTCGCCGGTACGGGTGCGATCGACACGGGTGACACCGCCGAGTGGCGGACCGTCGAGCCCGACGACCTCAAGGTGATCAAGGGCATCGGGCCAAAGCTCGAGGCACTACTCCACGAGATCGGCGTTCGAACCTACGAACAGATCGCCGCATTCCCCACGGAGTACATCCTGGGGCTCAACGAGTTCTTGTCGTTCAGCGGTCGGATCGAACGTGACAACTGGGTGGGACAGGCCGTCGAGCTCGCTCGTACGCGGCCTGCCAAGACGTCGTCGCTCCCGCCGATCCCCGACGAGACCCCCGACAACGCCACCGCGCAGTAGGAAGCGTCGGGGGTCAGACCCCGAACCTGCAGCACGTCAGGGGGTTGCGCCCTGGGGGGAACGCTCGATTCCCCGCGTGGCGAGGGCCGCGGCCACGGCGAAGCATGCGGCGCCCAGGACGAGGGTCACTCGGATCGAGGTGAGCTCGGCGATCACGCCAAGGGTCAGACCCCCGACGAGTTCGCCAAACACGGCTGCCTGGCCCACGAGCGAATGCACGGTGGCCCGTACCTCGCTCGGCGCATCTCGATTGGTCCAACTCTCGAGCACGGGAAAGAACGCCTCACGGGACGAGTCCTGAAGCAGGTAGCCGAACCCGATCGCCAGAGCCGCAGTGGTGGCCGCCATGACCATGCCACCCACGACCGCAATCACGATCAGCGTCGTGGCCAGACGGGCGACTCCGACGCCATCCTGCAATCGGCGGCTGACCTGGAGGTTGAGCAGGATGCCGCCAATTGCGATCACGACAAACAGCACGCCGAGCGAAACCATCGACGAATCGTCCGCTGGCGTGCTGTCGAGGAAGTACTTGTAGCCGAGCCGGTCGTACGCCTCGGCGCCAACGTCGATCGCGACCGCCACGGCCAGGATGACCCGCAGGCGGGGTCGGCCCGATATCGCGGCGAGTCCGGACCGGAGCGTCGAGAGGAAGTCGGCCTCCTCGTCAGCGTCTCGGCCGGCGACGAAGTGGTCTTCGCGCATCACGAACACGTAGTAAAGCGCGATCGAGGTGTGCATGGCCGCCGCGACGAGCAGGGCGATCCGGACCGAGGAAAGCTCGGCGAGGACGATCGTGAGCACGAGGAAGAACAGCCCGATCCCGATGCCAACCCGGTGCTTCAGAAGGAGGAGCTGCTCGACCTCCTCGTCGAACGCATCTTCGTCGAACGAATCCTCATCGATCTGGCGGTGTCCCTTGAGCTCGTCGGTGAGCCAGGCGACATCCGCGCCGCTCCGAAAGGTCCAGCCGATCCCGGCCATTGCCTGAGCGGGAAGGATGATCCAGTAGTTCTCGCTCATCCCCGACCAGAAGAAGCTGAGTCCCATGACGACTTGAGCGATGATCAGCGAGCGCTTCCGTCCGTGAAGGTCGGCGACGACGCCTGTTGGCGTCTCGGCAATCAGCACCGCAACGAGCAGCACCGTGCCGAGGAGGGCGAGCTGGAGTTCGCCGAGTTGAAGGTCGTCGATCCACCAGACGATGAGTGCGAGCCAGACGCTCCACTCGACACCCTCCGCCAGGGCGCCTCCCCGAACGAAGACTCGTGCGGGGTCATATGTCGCCGGGGTCACTCGAAGTTCTTCCAGTACTGACTGGGCCTCGGGCCGACCTGTCCTTGGTACTTCGAGCCGATCACGCCCGAACCGTACGGGTTGTCGGCGGGGGTGGTCATCGCCATGAACGACACCTGGCCGACCTTCATACCCGGGTAGAGCGTGATCGGAAGACTGGCGACGTTGGACAATTCGAGGGTGATCTGACCGTCCCACCCGGCATCGACGAATCCTGCGGTCGAGTGAATGAGGAGGCCGAGGCGACCCAGGCTCGACTTGCCCTCGAGTCGAGCGACGAGGTCGTCGGGCAGCGCAAGTCGCTCGAGTGTCGATCCGAGGACGAACTCACCCGGATGCAGGATGAAGGGATCGTCGTCGCTCGCCTCAACCGGTTCGGTGAGGTCGGTGAGGTCTTCCTTCACGTCGATCAGACCACGCGTGTGGTTGCGGAACACGAGAAACCGGTGATCGAGACGAACGTCGACCGACGAGGGTTGCACGGCCCGCTCGTCGAGCGGATCGATCGTGATGGTGCCCGCCGCGAGATGCTCGCGGATCGTCCGGTCGGAGAGGATCACGAGGCGACGCTATCGACCGGCCGGTGGTGAACAAACGCGAAAGGTCTCACCGGGCGCGGCCCTCGCCGCACCGAAGGTCTCTACCGTGGCCGGCATGGCTTCTCGATCGATCGGATTCGCCGTGCTCGTCGCCCTCGTGGCCGTCGGCGCGTGGGCGGTACTCAGCAACGACGACACGTCCGAGACCGTGCAGACCGACGAACCGTCCACGACGACCACCACCGAGCCGTTCCCCGAACCCGAGAACCTCGGTCCACGGCTCGATCTCGTCAATCTTGACGGCTGGCTCAACACCGACGCCACGAGCATCGACGACTTCGACGGGAAGGTGCTCGTGGTCGAGATGTGGACGTTCGGCTGTAGCAACTGCAAGGCCCGAATTCCCCACAACCAGGATCTCTACGCAGCGCACTCACGAGACGACTTCGAGATGATCGGCGTGCACGCGCCGGAGTTCTCCTACGAAGCAGAGATCCCAAACATCGAGGAGGCCGTCGAGCGCCTCGGCGTGACCTGGCCGGTCGCCATCGACACGGAGAAGACGAACTTCAGAGCGTGGCAGGACGGCGGTCGGCGATTCTGGCCCCGAACCTTCGTGATCGACCAGGACGGCGACGTCCGCTACGACCACATCGGCGAAGGGCGCTACCAGGAGCTTGCTGACACGGTCGAGTGGCTCATCGAGAATCCGCCGACCACCTGATGTTCAAGCTCTTCGGCGAGGGCATCGAGAGTCTTCGCCTCCCGTGCAGCTGGCCGGTGCTGTTGATCGGAACAGGACTCGCACTCCTCGGCCGGCGTCGTCCGGTGGCAACGACGGTCGCCTTCGTCACGACGGCGGGACTCGTCGCGTTTCTCCGATTCGGAGGCTGGTGGGTCGAGACGCCCCAAGGCGCAACCCAAGTGATCGTCGGCCTCGCCCTCGGCATGGCCGCGTGGGGAGCCTGGCGCGTCGATCGTCTCGCCGGGGACGTGGCGCTCTCCGCCTTCGTCGGCGCGGTCGCCGTCTCGACCTGGATTCCGTGCGTCGGGCCTCATCTGGGCGAGCTGCTCAACACCGCCCGGGTTGACCCGTGGAGCCAGCTACCGGGCACCATCGCCTTCATGGTCGGCCTGACCATCCCGTTCGCGATCGTCACGGCCCTGGCCGCCACCGCGCCGCCGTCGCTGGTCCCGGCACTGCGGGATCGCCGGGTGGTGGCCGCAGGGATGGTCGTCCTGGTTCTCGTGAGTGCGACCATGGCCATCACCGTCTTCGACGACCTCTCCTCCGAGCTCGCCCGCCGTTCGACCTTCTGAGCCGTCCCCCGAAATGGACGCTCTGTGGCTCATGACCCGCGCCATGATGCCGATGGTGAGGGGACCGAGGAGGTGTCATGCGGTTTCTCTCGCCGAAAGTGCCCGCTGGGCGACTCGAATTCGTGTTTCTTCAGATCGCCTTCGTGGCGGTCCTCTTTGTCAGCTATTCACTCGTGCTGGACCTCAGCCTGCTCATCGACAACGGCGTGACACCACGTCGCATCCTCGCATCGGGATTCGGCGACGCCATCGGATCGGGAGAACTCGTCTACGACGAGTGGCAGGTGGCCGGCTTCATGCTGATTGCCTTCGCCGTGCTCGGGCTCAACGTGATCACCGTGATGCGACGACTGACAGACATCGACAAGAGCTACGCCTGGCTCGTGATCTGGTTCTTGCCGATCTTCGGAACTGGCCTCTTCCTCTACCTCGCGATGAAGCCGGGGATCGCCCGCATGATGGTCTCGCCGTATGGCAAGAACGCCCTCGACCCCCAGAGTTGGATCAAACCCGGCACGAGCGGGCCGAAGAGCGGCCTGACCTGGGAGGGACGCGACATCACGCTTCCCGGCGACGACGAGTCCCGCGCCGCCTGACGCCATTTTCTGCATGACCTGAACGGTCGGAGCAACCGGAGAACTGGTAGAACGGCCCGGTGGACGAGCGGGCGCCATGGACACGACGACGGTTTCTTGGAGCGGGACTCGGTCTCGCGGCTGCGGCATGCAGCGGAGATGGCGAGTCGGCGGGGTCAGACCCGACGACGACCACCGGCGCACCCGATCCCACCACCACGACGACGACAACCGCCGCCGAGCGGACACTCGTTGCGTCTCCCCCGTGGGAGGGTCCGACCCCGTTCGGCCTCGGCGTGGCGTCTGGCGACCCCGACCAGTCCTCCGTGGTGCTGTGGACACGGCTGATCGTTGACCCGCTCAGCTCGGACCGCATCGAGTTCGGCGAGGTCGACCTCGCCGTGGACGTCGCGCTCGACCCGGCATTCCAGGACCTGCTGTCGTCCGAGACCATCACCGCACGGGCGGAAGAGGGCCACAGTGTCCACCATCTCGCGTCGGGACTCGCACCCGACACATGGGTCCACTATCGATTCCGGGTCGGAACCCACGAGTCACCGGTCGGTCGAGCTCGGACGACGCCCGCGGCCACCGGGACGCCGCTCCGGTTCGGCTTCTCGAGCTGTCAGAACTGGGAGAGCGGCGCCTACGGCGCGCATCGGCATCTCGCCGAAGCAGACCTGGACCTGATGATCTGGCTCGGCGACTACATCTACGAATACGGGCCCGGCAACCAGGGAGTCGTCGCCTCCGCCGGCCTTCGCGAGCACAACAGTCCCGAGATCACCGATCTCGAGGCCTATCGGGACCGGTACGCCCTCTATCGAAGCGACCCGCACCTTCAGGCGAGTCATGCGGCTCGGCCCTGGCTCGTCATCTGGGACGACCACGAGATCGACAACGATCACGCGGGGCGTGTCCCCGAGGACGATCAATCCGAAGCGACGTTTCTCGCTCGCCGCCGTGCGGCCCACCAGGCGTGGTGGGAACACATGCCCGTCCGACTCCCCGCGCCGACGGGCGACGTGTTCGAGATCCACCGACGGATCGACTGGGCCGATCTCGCATCGATCCACATGCTCGACGGTCGTCAATATCGGGCGGACCAGCCAACCGATGGCGAGCCCGTCGAACTGCCTGGCGTTGGTGATCTCGGACTGCGGCGACTCGGGCCAACCGCCCTCGACGCGTCGCACTCGATGCTCGGAGCCGAACAGGAAGCGTGGCTGCTCGACGGGGTGACCGCGAGCTCCGCGACGTGGAACGTGCTCGGCAATCAGGTCTACATGCACGGCCTCGACGCGTTTCCGGGCGACGCTCCCGCAACCAACACCGACACGTGGGACGGCTATCACGCCAATCGTGTTCGCCTGCTCGAATCGCTCGTCGCCGCCGACCCGGGCAACCTGATCGTGCTGACCGGGGACTTCCATTCGTCGACCGCTGCCGACCTGCGCACCGACCCGTTCGACCGGTCGCTGCCCGTCGTCGCCACCGAGTTCATGGCACCGGCCATCAGCTCCCGGTTCCCGGCACAACTCGTCGACCTCGCCCCGCTCGTCCTGGGCTTCAATCCGCAGGTCCGTCACTTCGATCCGGCCAACGGGTTCATGACCTGTGTGGTCACGCCCGAGTCGTGGACGACGACGCTTCACACCCTCGTCGACGTCACCGATGAGCAGAGCGAGCTGCGAGAGGCGGCCGTGTTCACCGTTGCGGCCGGAACACCCGGGATCGGCACGGTCGAGGTCCGGTGAGGTGACCTAAAGTCGGGGGCGTTCCGACGATGGGGGGGTCACGATGTTGAACGAAGGGCACCGTCCGCGGGTGCTGTCGATGGTGCTCGCTGGTGGCGAAGGCAAGCGACTCATGCCGCTCACCGCCCAACGCGCCAAACCCGCCGTGCCCTTCGGAGGCCGCTATCGCCTCATCGACTTCGCGATCTCGAACCTCGTCAACTCGGGGTACCGCAAGATCGTCGTGCTCACCCAGTACAAGTCGCACAGTCTCGATGTGCACATCTCCCGAACGTGGAAGCTGTCGAGCGAGCTCGGCAGCTACGTCACGACGGTCCCGGCACAGATGCGGAGAGGACCACAGTGGTTCATGGGGTCGCTCGACGCGATCTACCAGAACTTCAACCTCATCGACGACGAACGGCCCGAGCACATCGTCGTCTTCGGCGCCGATCACATCTACCGGATCGATGCCCGCCAGATGCTCGATGCGCATCTGGAAAGCGGTGGAGGCGCGACCGTTGCCGGCATACGTGTGCCCCGGTCCGAGTCGTCACAGTTCGGGGTGATCACCGTCGGCGCCGACTCGCCTCGAATTCTCGACTTCCAGGAGAAGCCCGTCGATGCGGTCGGCTTGCCGGACTCCCCCGACGAGGTGCTTGCGTCCATGGGCAACTACATCTTCTCGACCGAACTCCTCATGGACATGGCCAGCGAGGACGCCGGCAACGAGCAGTCGAAACACGACATCGGTGGCGACCTGATCCCGCGCCTCGTCGAGCGGGGTGACGCAAACGTCTACGACTTCACGACCAACGTCGTGCCGGGCGAGACCGACGGCAATCGGCACTACTGGCGAGATGTCGGAACGCTCGACAGCTACTTCGAGGCGAATCTCGACCTGGTGCAGCCCGAACCGATCTTCGATCTCTACAACCCGCTGTGGCCGATCTTCTCCTACAGCCGGAACCTGCCCCCGGCGAAGTTCGTCGCCGACTGGCGATCCGGCGACCCGGGCGTGAAGAACTCGGTCGTGTCCGCAGGGGTGATCGTCTCCGGAGCTCGAGTCAGCAACTCGGTGCTCTCGGTCGGCGCCCACATCCATCACGGGGCGGACCTGGAGAACGTCGTCATCCTCGACGATGTGGAGGTGGGGCCGAACGCCGTGCTTCGGAACTGTGTGGTCGACAAGAACGTGAAGATCGAGGATGGCGCGCAGATCGGTGTCGATCTCGACGCCGACGCGTCGAAGTACACCGTCAGTGCCGGTGGGGTGGTCGTGATTCCGAAGGCGCAGGCGATCGCGCCTCCAGTCTGAGTCGCGTCAGGGCTCGACGATCTCGTCCACCTGGACGATCACGTCGCCGGCGTCGTCTCGGACCACTCTCGAGCGAACGACGGTCGATCCGTCCGTTACCTCGAGGAGCAGCACGTCGTCGACGACCGTCGCCTCCCCGCTCCATCCCTCGTGAAGGTCTATGGCGACGACGGCCAGCTCCGGGCCGTCCGAGACAACGTCGACGAACCCAAGGCCCATGACGGCAACCCGATGCTCAACGAGACCGTCGGGCCACGTCGTTGTCGTCGTCGACGACGGCTCGCTCGTGCGTGCGACAGCCAACACGGTGCTCGTGGTCGAGGCGGTCGCCCCCGCCTGCGGTGTCTCCGAGGCTCCGGGCAACGGACTCGTCGCGACGATGACCGTCGCTGCGAAGACCGGCACGGCAGCGAGTGCAGCCACTCGATTGCGCCGCAGCCGTCGAACGTCCATGAAACCCAGATCGGCGGACGTGTGCACCGTCATGAGCGCTCGGGACCAACATCCCAACCTGGGTCTCCGGCATCATTGGTGACAGCTCGGGAACCACGACACCCGACGCGTCGTACCAAACTCTATGCACGCCAATGAGACCACCGCCCGAAACCACCGCCGACCCAACCGCCGCACACTCGGGGTGCTCGCCGCAACCGCTCTCGCCGCCACGACGGTGGGAGCGATGAGTCTTGCGGCCGCTTCCGAAGGCGAACCCAAGCCCAACAGCCCGATCGTCGAGGAGTCATCCGAGCGCCCCGTCAACGAGATCGTGCTCGAGGTCGTGGAGCTCGCCGTCGACGGTGCGCCATTCGACCTACCGATCCTGCACGAAGACATGGGCGAAGACTGCCCGGCGTGCGGCATGGGCTGACATGGTCCAGTTCGGCGTGTCCGTCATGCCCGAACCTGCTTTTGCGGCAGCCTCCCTTGCGCTCTTCGAGGAAGGCCTGATCGAGGTGATCGAGTGGAGCTTCGACCTTGGTTGGGGCGCTGCGGGAGTGCCCACCTTCGTGGACGCATTGCTTGCGGACTACGAATCGACGGGGGATCTCGTTGGTCACGGCGTGTCGTTCTCCGCGCTCAGCGGCGCCTGGACCCCACACCACGAATGGTGGCTCGAGCGCCTCCGCCGCGAGGTCGAGGAACGTTCGTATCGCCACATCTCCGAGCACTTCGGGTTCATCGGCGCTGGTCGGTTCAGCTTCGCCGCACCACTCCCCGTGCCCTTTCACCGCGACGTCGTCGAACTGGGACGAGAGCGACTGGGGCGACTCGCCGAGGCGGCTGGTCGCCCGATCGGGCTGGAGAACCTGGCGACGTCGTTCGGCGTCGACGACGGACGCAACCAGGGTGCATTCCTCGAGGCTCTCCTACAGCCAGTGGACGGATTCGTGGTGCTCGATCTCCACAACCTGTGGTGTCAATCCCTCAATCTCGATCTCGATGCGATGGCGCTCGTCGACTCGTACCCGCTGGATCGGGTCCGGGAGATCCACGTGAGCGGTGGGTCCTGGCATCCGGGTGGCCGGCGGCTGCGACGCGACACCCACGACAACCTCGTGCCCGACGAAGTCCTCGAACTCCTCCAAGCGGTGATCCGCCGCTGCCCCGACCTCGAGGTCGTGATCCACGAGCGACTCGGGACGAGCTTGAGCGACGTCACGACGCACGACGCCTATCGTGGCGACGTGAGACGTGTCGCCGATGTGGTGCAGGGATGAAGAACGAGTCCCTCGACCGCTATCAATCCACACTGCTCGACATCCTCTACACCACCGCGCAGCCCACAGCCGAGCAGATCCGTGAGGCTGCCGGGCCCTTCGCGGAGGACCTCGGCGAACTCGACGCCGACCTGCTCGCGGTCGCTGCGGAGCTCACTCGGACCTGGGGGCGTCTCACCAGTTGAGTGCTTCGCCGATCCTCTTGGTGATGGCGATGCACGCCGAATCCGACCCGATTCGCTCCCGTCTCGACCTGCAGCCAGCCGGTTCGCCCGAGCTGTGGCCGAGCATCGAGTGGTTCGCCTCTGACGACGAGTCGATCGTGCTCGCCCGCAACGGGCGCGACCCCGGTCACGGCGTCGATGCCATCGGAACCGGACCGGCCACGATCACCACGCTTCTCTCGGTCCAACGCTGGCAGCCGCGCTGGATCGTGAGTGCGGGGACGGCAGGTGGCTTCAATGCACGTGGCGGACACGTGGGACAAGTCATCGTGGCCGACGGGCCCGTCATCCATCACGATCGGCGCATCCCGCTCCCGGGCTTCGACCAGCTCGCACGCGGCGGACACCCGTCGGCAGATCTTCGGGACGTCGCGACCCGCCTCGGCTTCGTCAGCGGTCCGTGTTCGACGGGCGACAGCTTGGATGCGCCACCGGCCGACATCGAGGCGATGGCCGCCCATGGCACGCTGGCAAAGGACATGGAGGCCGCAGCGGTCGCCGGGGTCGCCGACCGCTTGGGTGTTCGGTTCACCGCGTGCAAGGTCATCACCGACATCGTCGACGGCGAGATCGCAACGGCGGAGGAGTTCCGGGCGAACCTGGCGACTGCCTCGGCAGTCCTCGCCGATGCCGTCCCGGCCTTATTGGCCGACTTACCCGCCTGATCGCTCCGGGATCACCCGAACCCCGAACTCGTTGCCATCCGGGTCGATCAATCGAACCAATGGGCCAGCGTCGGTCTCGTCGGGCCGGATCGCACCGCGGTCGACCAGCCTCGCAACATCGTCGGCGGCGCCGCTGAGCATCAGCTGCAACCGTTGATGCGAGCTGAGGTGGTCGACCATCTCGAAGATGATGCCTGGACCCGTGGCGATCTTCGGGCAGATCCGGAATTCGGCCGGCCGATCGTCGACCACCGTCCACCCCAGAGCTTCTGCCCACCAGCGTCCGAGTGCGACAGGATCGACGGCATCGATGACGAGGTCCTCCCACGAGAGGCTCATCGGGCGCCAGCCTGGCGAACGGAATGCGCAATGTAGGCCTGCGCCGCGGCGAGCGGGCCGTACAGCACGACCAAGGCGGCTGCGCCGGTCAGGATCGACAGCACCGCCATTGACGCATCGACCAGCGCGTGGGCAGCGGCGATGATCATGAGGCGGTCGAGCCGCTCCTGCATCGCCCAGATCACCTGACCCGCGATCAGCAGGAGTCCGGCGACGAAGACGACCGCCAGGAGGGCCAAACCGACGCCTCCCCGATCACCACCCGCGCCTGCGTCGCCGTCGACGAAGAGCGAACCGAGGGTCACCGTCGCGACGCCGACCAGCCAGCCAAAGGCCTTCAGCCCCGAGACCATCCAGATGAGCGTCGCGGTCTTCGGCGGTATGTCCGACGACGCGACGGGCGATCCCATGACCGGTCGAGGCTACTATCGGGCCTCCACGGCGGGTCGAACGTGACACGTTCGACGAGTCCCAAGGGAGCGCACATGGGTGCAGGACGAATGATCGGTTCGATGGTCGGGGCCTTCGGAGGTCGGGCCATCGGCGGAATGCTCGGAGGGTCGACCGGCCGAATGGTGGGCAGCCTTTTGGGCTCGATGCTCGGGGGCCGCGGGATGGGCGGCGGCCTGGGTTCGATGGGCGGTGGCCTCGGTGGCTTGCTCGGCGGACTCGGTGGCGGCGGCGATGCCGAGCCGGCCGCTCCGCAAATGGACGACGCCGAAGCCATGATCCTCCTCCAAGCGATGACGAACGCCGCGAAGGCCGACGGCGAAGTCGATCAGGCCGAAGTCGACGCCATCATCGAACGCGCCGGTGACCTCGACGAGGACGAGAAGGCGCTGCTCCGCCACGAACTTGCCTCGCCGCTCGATCTCGATGCATTCATCGACTCCGTTCCGTCCGGCATGGAGGCCGACGTGTACACGGCGTCCCTCCTGCCGATCGAGGTCGACACCGCCGCCGAGATGCAATACCTGCAAGACCTCGCGGATGGCCTCGGCATGCGAAGCGACGATGTCGACAAGATCCACGAAGCGCTGGGAGTCCCTCGCTCATGAAGGTTGGGGTGATCGGCGGCGGGAGCTGGGGCACAACCGTGGCTCACCTCTGCGCGCACAATGCGGACACCTCGCTGTGGGCCCGCCGAGACGACGTCGTCGACTCGATCAACGCCGATCACCGCAACGCTCGGTACCTGCCGACCTATGACCTTCACGAGTCGCTTTCGGCCTCGACCGACATGGAAGCGGTCGCCGCCGATGCCGAGGTGATCGTGATGGGCGTGGCTTCGGCAGGCTTCGATTCGACCTTGTCCCAGCTCACGCCGATCATCGGCGACGGCGTGCCGATCGTGTCGCTGGCCAAGGGTCTCGATCGCGAGTCGGGGCGTCGCATGACCGAGCTGATCGCTGACGCCCTCCCCGACCGCCCGGTCGGTGTGCTGACGGGCCCAAATCTCGCGAAGGAGATCCTGGCGGGTCATGCGGCGGCGTCGGTCGTCGCGTTCGAGGACGTCTCCGTGGCTCAGGAGCTGCAGCCGCTGTTCGTGAACGATCTCTTTCGGGTGTACACCAACCCCGATCTCATCGGGTGTGAGCTCGGCGGCGCGCTGAAGAACGTGATCGCGGTCGCGGCGGGTATGGCCGATGGGCTGGGTACCGGCGACAACACCCGGGCCGCGGTGATCACCCGCGGCCTCGCCGAGCTGACTCGGCTCGGCATGGCGATGGGCGGTGAGCTGCCGACGTTCATGGGACTGGCCGGTATGGGCGACCTCGTGGCGACCTGTATCTCTCCGCAGTCTCGCAATCGGACCGTCGGTGAGGAGCTCGGCAAGGGTCGCACGCTCGACGAGATCATCGCCGAAATGAACCAGGTGGCCGAGGGAGTGAAGAGCGCACCCGTCGTCGCCGAGCTCGGCCGGACACACGGCGTCGAACTACCCATCTGCGAAGAGGTCTGCGCCGTCGTCCAGGAAGGCCGATCAGCCGAAGAGGCGTACCGCGGCCTCCTTCGCCGCCCCCAACAAGGCGAACTCACCCGCCACTAACCATGGGGTCAAGTCTGACATAGCAAGAGGTTGCCGAGGTTCGGGGCACCTGGCCAGAACCTCTTGCTATGTCAGACTTGACCCCATTCAGCGGAGTTCGGCGACGGCGTTGAGGACGCCGGCCGAGGCGTGCCGGAGACCCTTCGTCGAGTCGTAGTCGCTGGTGATGCCGAAGTAGACAGTGTCTTCGAGCGACATCGCCGCCATGGCGATCTGCACTCGGCCGGCCAGCGGCACGACCGGGTACGCCTCGACCATCGGGTAGCCAAGGACTTCGACAGTCTTCTCTGGACCGGGCACATTGATCGCCACCGTGTCGACGGCACGACGTGAACGCGTTTCGAGCATCGTCGATCGCACGCCCTGCGCAAGGATGCTCGGCGCAACGAAGTCCTCTTGGCGGCGGAGCATCCTTCCGGCGATCGCTCCGGTCTTCAGTGCCCCCGAGCTCGTCTGTTCGTAAATCGAGGTGAGTCGGGCGACGGGATCGGGTTCGGCGATCGGGAGTTCGCCGGTGAGTGTGGTGACCTGGCCGGAGAGACCGCCGCTGGCGGCACCCACCGACAGCGGCACAATGGCGCTGATCGTCTCGGGCAGCGGCTTGCCGTTCTCGGCGAGGTACGCACGAATGCCGCCGGCGACGGCAGCGAGGATGACGTCCGTGGTCGAGCAGCCATGGGCTTTCCGCACCGCTCGCAGATCGTCGAGCGGAACCGCAGCGGACTGCCACTTGCGATGCGGTCCGACGGCCTGACCGAGCCCGTTCGGGTCGCGGGCGTCGGCAAGATCGAGGCCGAGACGTCGCAGGAACCGGAACGGCTTGTTGACGAGACCACGTACCGCCAAGAAGCTCTCGACCGGATCGAAGGCGAGGTCGGTCACCGCGTCGGTCAGAAGGGCACGCTGACCGGGAAGCGGTTGGGGCATGCGATCCCCCACGTTGACGTGCGCGTCGATGTCGTCGGCGAGCACACCGATCAGGTCCGCTCCAGACACCCCATCGATGATTGCGTAGTGGACCTTCGAGACGATCGCCCACCGCTTCTTCGGGAGATTCGACACCATCCAGAGTTCCCACAGCGGCTTGCCGCGGTCGAGGCGTTGGGAAAGCATCCGACTGACGAACGCGTTGAGGGGGTCACGGGTCTTGCGGCCCGGCAGGGCCGTGTGACGCACGTGGAATTCGATCGAGAAGTTCGGGTCGTCGACCCACACCGGACGTTCGATGTCGAGCGGCACCTCGAGCAGTCGTTGGCGATATCGCGGGATCAACTTGATCCGCTCGGCCACCCGTTCGACGACATCGTCGAAGCTCGGCTCCTTGCCTTCGAACACCGCAATGGTGAGGCCGTGCGCCGCCGTGACGTCGTCTTCGAGGGCGAGGATGGCCGCGTCCTTCGGCGTCATCCGTTCCATCGTCACGACGCCTTGCCGCGAGGTTGCGCGTCACCATCAGCGGGCGATGCGGTCTGTCCTTCGGCGGCGGCGCGGCGCAGGATGTCGAGCTCTTCGCCGAGTTGCGATTCGGTCATCGCCGCACGAGACGCGCTGGACGTCTGGAGGACGACGTTCACGATCCGAGTCGGATCCATGAGGGTCGGGCCCATCGCACGCGCCTCTTCGAGGCTCGGCTCGAGCACGAGGACCTTGTGGCCAGCCTCGCGGAGCTTGTCGATCTCGCGTTGGACCTGATTGCGCCAATAGAGCCGCAACGATCCGTTGAAGGTCATCCAGCCCTTGGTGTAGCTGTTCACCGACATGGGTGCCACGAGGACGACCAGGTCAAGGTCGCGATCGAGGAGGAGGTCGGCGTTGGTGGGCGAATGCACTCCGCCGTCGACGTAGCGGAAGCCGTTGATGCGGACCGGTCGGAAGAAGCCGGGAATGGCCGAGCTCGCTTCGACGGCGGTACCGACGTCGATGTCGGTCCGGTCCTTGCCGAAGACGACCCGCTCCGAGTCTTCGAGACGGACCGTCGTGACCAACAGCTCGTCGTCGGGCCAGTCGGTCCCGTGGAGCTCGATCATGCGGTCGCCGAGGGTGTCGGTCCGGATGTTGCCGGGCGGCAACAGACCGGAGACCACCCGCCCAGGTCGGAGCAGTGGGCCGCGCAACGACTCGCGGACAGCCATCTTGATCGACGTCGGCAGCACCCGAATCTGACGATCCTGTTCGCGGCCCGAAAGCTCGCGGAGGCGTTCCATCGAACGCGGGTTGGCGGGCAACGTCATGATGTCGTCGAGGCTCTCCTCGATCGGCGTGCCGCCGCGGAGCAGACCGCCGACGTTCGAGCCGGCTGACGTACCGATGATGACGTCGGCACACCGAGGATCCCAGCCGGTGATCTGGCTGAGCACCGTCAACGTGGTGGTGAGGTAGGCGAATCCCGTGATTCCGCCTCCACCGAGGACAAGTCCGATCTTGGTCACGAATCGGACCCTTCGGTGAAGCCTCGGTAGATCTCGAGCATGGCGGCCTTCTGGGCGTCGGTGAGGTCGGGGTCCTGTCGGATCGCCGCCGCCGTGTCGATCTTCGAGGAGTCGTCGCCGTCGTCCAAACCGACGTACGACAACAGCGTCTCGGCCGGCACATTCAGTGCATTGGCCAGCGCGCGCAAGACCCGTATGGAGGGCTCGTGCAATCCACGCTCGAGCTGACTCACATACGGGTCGGAAAGTTTGGTGAGCTTGGCGAGCTCGCGTTGGCTGAGCTCGGCCAGGCGGCGCTGAGAACGGATGAACGACCCGAGCCCGACGAGATTGCTGTCGTCAGTCTCGGAGTCGCTCATCGTGTCCTCGGTCGGGGGGGTTCAGGCCTTCTTGGCCGTCTTCTTGGCCGTGGTCGACGCCTTCTTGGCGGTCGTCTTGGCCTTGCTGGTGGTCTTGCGGGCGGTGCTCTTCGCCTTGGCGGTGGTCTTCTTGGTCGAAGCCTTCTTGGCCGGAGCCTTCTTCGCAACTTCGGTGGCCTCTTCGGCGGTGTCGCTGAATCGGTTCACGAGCTTCTCGGCGAAGGTCCGGTTGGTCTCGATGCCGCTGGCGACGAAGCCGAAGTAGGCGTCAACAGCCTCCATCGGCTCGGGAAGACGATCGATGAGGGGAAGCTCGGGGAGCTCGACCTTGGAGAGGTCGGGCATTTCGACCTTGGGGAGGCGGTCGGCGAAGGGCACAGCCGGGACTTCGACAGAGCTGAGGCGATCGGCGAACGGGATCTCCGGCATTTCGGGGAGCTCGGGGAGTTCGGCCTTCTGGATCCGGACAACGAGGTCCTTGGTGGCCTTGTGAGCACGCTCGTTGGTGCTCTCGGCGAAGTCGAAGATGGTGTCGGTGGCCTTCTCGACCTGATCGATGACTGGCATTGGTTTCTCCTTGCGGTCGCAGTGTTTCGACTGCGGTGTCGTGAGTTCGTTACTGCGTACTTTACTACGCAACTCATAGTTGGCAAGGGGTTTTGCGTACTTTACTTTGCAACATCCGTCACACTGACTTGCCGCAATCGCCGGCTCGCCGGCTCTGCGGAAGGCCGGAGGCCCCTTTCCGCCGTTCGCCGCAGGCGATCGGCTGGCTCTCTTCCCGCGCTCTCCCGCTAGAGCTGCGCTTCCCTCCGCTTCTGGGTCACGCTGACCCACGCGTCGCTCTCCCCCAACCCGTTGCTCTGCGCACTTTGGGGGTCAGCCTCAAAGTGCCGCTTCAGCTGCTGAGAATGTCGGCGTAGGCCTGTTCGAGATGGCTGCGGAGGTTGGCGGGGTCGGTGACAGCTTTGGGGTCGATGAAGACGCCGAAATGGAACTGACCGTTGTACGACATCGTCGTCAGGTTGAAGGCCGTACCGGCCACCGGGCCGACGGGGTACATGTGGGTGATCTCGCCGCCCGCGACGAAGAGGGTGAACGGGGCGCCACGCAGGTTGGAGGTGGCCCAGTCCTGCTTGGCCGAGCGTGCCCGACCCGCTCGGGTCACGACCGACGAGGGCAACAGGTTGGCGAATCCGCTGACCACGTCCATGAGATCGGTTGAACCAACCGACGCCGCGTCCTTGCCGCCGGCCATCGCAGCCTGCACTTCGTGCAGGTGCTCATCGACCGTGCGCACGGACGCGTCCACGCTGAACGGGATCGGGGCGAACGAGTTGCCGCCTGCGGCGTCGTCATCGCGGGTGCTCACGATGAAACTGAGGTTGAACGCCGTCACGTCCGAGTCGTGTTCGGCGTGGTAGCGAGCCGCGGCGATCGTCGAGCCGCCGACGAACACGTCGTTGATGGAGACGCCCAGCCGCTTCGACGCTGCCTTCACCTCGTCCAGGCTGATGTCGAACACCTCGAGGTGGCGGTGCCGTGACCGGTTGGCCCACAACGGCGACCCACCACCTTCGACGAAGCCACCTTCGAACGAATCGCCCACGGCCTTACCCGCCGACTGCAGCGCGTCGACCGCGTCGCGGGCCCGGCTCGTGTCTGCACCCCACAGCGACACCTCAGCGGCAGCTTGGCGAAGGATGCCGAGGTTGCGCTTGGCGAGATGGGTCGCGTCGGCGACGACCCCTTCGACCGCGCCGCGGGGCGTGTCGGGCTGCGGTGGCGCGACCGGGTCGTCGTCCTCGGGCTTGGGTGCCGGGTTGCGCTCGATGTCCATGTACATCTCGGCCAGACGCACGGCACCGATGCCGTCGGTGACCGAGTGGTGGAGCTTCATGATGATGGCGCCCGGCACGGAGCCCTTCTTCGCCGCACCTTCGACTGCGACGAACTGCCACAGCGGCCGGTGCACGTCGAACGGGTCCTCGAAGACCTGTGCGGTGAGGTCGAGCAGCTCACGCATGCCCGCGGGGGACGGAAGCCGGACGTGGCGGACGTGGTCGTGGATGTCGAAGTCGTCGTCGATCACCCATCGAGGCGGAGCCAGGCCCACCCCTTCGACGACCTTCTCCCGCAGCCGAAGCAACGTCTTGGACGCGTGGCGCATCGTCTCGACGAGGCGCTCGTGGTCGGGCTCGACATCGAGCACGAACAGCGACCCCATCCCCGACGACAGCCAGGGGTCACGTTCGGCGCGCCACATCAACGCTTCGATGTCGGTCATGTGGGCGTCTTGGCGAATCTCGCGGTCGGTCACGATCCCGCCTCCTCGAGCCCGGCCGCAGCCTCTGCCGCAGCGCGCTCGGCCTTGGCGGCCTCGACGACCTCTTTGGGCGCCTTGTTCTTCGGATAGGTCGTCAACAGCTCGCTGGCCGTCGGCGTCTTCTTCTTGCGGGCCTCTGGCGGCAACAACGCGGAGATCGCCTTCATGATCCGTTTCGTGTCGGCATCAGCCGAGCGGTACTTCAGGTCGACCGGCGTGCCGACGAGCACCGACACGTCGGGCCGTTCGGTGAGGTCGAAGCTCGGCCGCTTCTGATTGCGGGGCCAGACCTTCTCGGTGCCCCATAGACCGATCGGGATCACTGGCGCGTTCGCTTCCTTGGCGAGCGTGGCCACGCCATGACGACCCTTGAGCTCGGGTTCGAAGAACGCCTCGCCCCGCGGGATCGTGCCTTCGGGCGCGATCGCCACCATCTCCCCCGCTTCGAGCGCCTTGATGGCGTTGTCGAGCGGCTCAGACGAACCGGTCCCGCGGTCGACCCGAATGCCACCGACGACGCGGGCGATCGGACCGAGGATCGGATCGTCGAACATCTCGGCCTTGCCGAGGAAACGACACGGTCGGCCGGTCTTGGCGATCATCAGCTGCATCGCGGTGACGTCGAAGTACGAGCGATGGTTGAAGGCGAGCAGCACCGGCCCTTCGGCTGGGATGTTCTCGTATCCCTCGAAGTGCCAGTCAGCGAGCGGAACGAACTCGGGTCGGGTGAAGGGGCGAAGCCAGTCCTGCAGCTCCATGCCGATGAACTTCAGCACCCCGGGGGGCGCATCGAAGTTGCGGATCGGCCACCCCTGCAACGCGGCGACTGCGGCGAGGCGGGCGTCGGGGTTGACCACGACCGGGTTGCCCACGGCGTCGAGCATCGGGCAGTCGTAGTAGCTGTCGGAGTAGGCGTAGCTCGCCGCCATCGACACGCCGTGCTCTGCCGCCCAGGCAGCCACGGCGTCGCGCTTCTTCGTGCCCCACACGAACTCGCCCGTGCTGGTGCCGTCGAAGGTCTTGCCGTCGTGGGACCACTCGGTGCCGATGACGTCGTCGAAGTCGAGCGCTTCGGCCAACGGACCGACGAGCACGGTCGGGCTGGTCGTGGCGATGACGAGCTTCACGCCGTTCGCCCGGTGCTCCGCGATGAGTTGTTTGGCGTACTTCGGTATCTCGTCGGCGAGCTGGTTGGCCGCCTTCTTCGCCGCACGTTCGACCTTCTTGACCGGCCACCCGTTGGCGGTCTTGACCAGCTGTTGGGCGAGCTGCATGTTGATGCGCGTCTCGCCGAACAGGTCGTACAACGAGACGAGGAACTCGGCGCCGGGCACCTTGGCCGGTGACCCGAGCCCCTCCTCCTCGAGGTACTTGGCAAACGTGGTGCCGGACGCATGCAACAGCAAGGTCCGGTCGAGATCGAAAAACGCCCCAGCCGACATGGCTCCATAACACCACACGCAGGCCGGCAGCGTTTAGGGGAGCGGGTTGAAGCTCCGCAGGGATGGCGTTCGACTCGGATCACGAACAGACCTGAGTTGGCTAGTTCTCCAGAAGGAACTCGTCGATCCGGTCGGTGACATCGACTGCCTCTGGGACCGGTGGCATCGGCGCGACCGGGGTGTCAATGGTGAACTCTTGCCAGACCACGGATCGCAGGTTCATCGGGAATCCGCCCGTGAGTTGGGTGAGTACGTCGGACATGTCGAAGCTCGTTTCCAGATAGCGCAGCTTGGATGTCTCGTCGTGGACTCCAAAGGACACGTCGACGGAGAAGTCTCGCATCAGGTCCTGGAACTGTTCGGCGAAGTCTTGGCTTGGAGCGCCGGCGAGGTCGCCGAGTTCGCTTTCGAAGTCGGCGCCCAAGATCTCGTAGTACTCGCCGATTGGGACTTCGCCGATCCACCATGTGTTGAATGGGTCGTCGATGTAGCGGTTGTCGTGGCGAACGGCTTCGGCCACCGTGAGGAGTCGCAGCATCTCGGTCGGGTCTTGTAATGGGACTCCGTCGCTGATGGAGTTCGTCATTGCGCCAGGGTTGATGACCCCGGCGTCGGCGTCGAAACCGATCGGCCCGGCTGCGTACACGTCGATCGCTTCGGCGCTGGTGGTCAACTCAAACGCTTCGATGAGCGGGACGGCTGCGGTTGCATCGACGACGATCCGGTCGGGGGTGATCCACACCTCGAGCGCGGCACCGCCAACGGATTCAACGAGTGGGGCGATCGCGGGGTCGTCGAGGTTTCGTCCGAGGCTCTCGAAGATCGCGATGTAGAACTTTTCCCAATCGGACCGGAAGTAGATGTTGTCGCCGTTGACTTGGCCGGTCACGATCGGGCCGTCGGGGGCGACCTCGGCGTTGAGTTGGGGGACGACCCCGCTGAGGCGAGCTCCTTGGGTGAAGTTGAAAGACGTTTCGGCCTCGATGAGGGCGACCGCTTCTTCGATGGCTTGCTGTCCTTCGGGCGAGTCTCCACCCAACTGATCGGCCGAAGCTGCGGATTGCTCTTCGACGACCTCGGCCCCGACGTCTCCTCTTTCGATTCGGATCTGTTCCGGCTCGCCGCTGCTACACGAAGCGAGGGACATGAGGGAAAGGAGCATTGCGCCGAGGAGACTGCGGTGTCGCCCCATGAGATCAGCGCTCCATCGGATGGCGAAGGGCATCACACCGCTCGTAGGGAAGCTCCATGATTCGACAGATCGAGTAGTCGACTCCGGTTGTGAAGGCCCGCTTTCGTTCTCTAAGGATGGGGTTCAGCGCCAACTGCGTCTCCGCAATGTCGAGGTAGGCATCGGCGGACCGTTCACTCGCACCAACGATGTCATCGACCGTGGTCTCACCGACGATGAATTCAATATCCGGGTGCGTCGAGATCTCTCGGAAGATCGTCGAACTGGGTTCATCGAGGAGGCTGTGGTCTCCGTCAGCTTGATCGAGCTCTTCAAGCATGTCCTCTAGCGCGAACATGAAGACGACAGCGTTGCCAAAGTCTGACGATCCGTAGAGACGGTCCTCTGTTTCCTGCGCGTCGAGGACGATCTGCTCAGGCGACGACGCGCACGAACTCAATGCCGAAGCGAGCAGAACAACGGCAGTCAGCCTTGCGAGTCCAAAGGCGTTCATGACGACCGTCCGGGAAGTGCCTCACCGGTGGCCTGTTCGTACGTCATCGGCGGCGGGTCATCGGGCTGGCACACGAGGAAGTACGGAAGCTCCTTGCAGACCTGTGCGATCACCTCCACATCGCGGTCCGGCAGCTCGGCCAGACTGAAGCATGCGTACCCCTGGGCGGCTGAATCTGGCGAGCTAGAGCAGAGCTCTTGAATGGCATCGAGATGTTGCGCCTGACATTCGAACTCCAGATTAAGGTCGATGTTGCTGATCCGAATCGGCGGTTCGACTTCCGTACCCAGAAGCGCCCCGACATAGAGCGTTGTCACGTAGTCCTCAGCAGCTTGGAAGCCGCGAGCGTAGACAAGATCCCGAATCGTGCTCTCGCCTTCTTCGAAGGCGCCCTCCCACTGCACCGGATCGAAGGAGCTGCCAACGGAGTCGAAACGAACGGTGTCGTCGAGCATCTTCTTCATCGTTGCAAACGGCTCGGCCAATGGCTCCGACGGCCGCTCGCGAAGCTTGAGTTGCATCTCGTCAAATAATGGCTGCACCTCAAGGAACGCAATAGCAGAGTCTTCTTGCCTCAGACACCTGTTGACCTCAGCCAACGACGACTCCTGAGCGGTACTCGCACACCCGCAAGCCAACACCGCTGAAAGGCAGACCAGCAGCCGTTTCACCGAACACTCAACTCCGGGTGCGCTTCGCTTAGCCCTTCTCGGAAGGAGCCGAACTCTACGAAGAGGACACCATCTCGGGCCGCTGCGCTCCCGGCAAGTGAGTTCAATGCGTTCTCCCCGTTCGGCAGACTCTCGAGTTCGTGGATGGTTGTTTCACCAAGTGTGATGTCAGGCATGTGGTCGGAGTCCATGACCAGCTCGAAGATAGCTGCGCTCGTTGGGGACAGCGCCTCAGTATCACCGTCGCTGACGCTGAGCTCCGCCTGCATCAGAGTGAACGCCCGGTCGAAAACAAATCGGCGGGCATGGTTGTGAGATGCGAACACGCGGCTCTCCGCTTGCGCTTCCGCCCCAGCAACTTCGCTGCCTGAACGATGTAAATACGTGTGAAGAGGACCCTCTCCCACGAGATCCAGTGCATCGTTCACGTGGCCAACCACTTTCAAGGCCGTCCCGCCGCCAGGGACGAGATCTGCGGTGATCTCCACTGCCGACCATCCCCGATCAACCCAAGCATTGATGGCCGCTATCTCGGCTTCGGCATCTTGTGCTCGCTCGATAGAGGCGACGTTGTATCCGTTGATCCAGGCTCCCGCCAGTTCCCCGGCCTTGTTGAAAGACCGGGGCGAGGCGTTCTCAAGAAGTCCCGCTCGTTGGACGAACGCGATCTCAACTCCAAGGTATTCGCGGGCGTCGTCGTTCTGGAAGAGAGCCCCGAGCACCCACTTCAGCTCCTCAGAGCTGATGTGGATCCCGGACCAGTCGCTCGGCACCGGTTCTCCGCTGATAGCGACGAATCCAGGATCAACCTTCGCCTCGACCACCATCACGTGTGGCAGCGTGTCAGCGACGACGTGGGCGAAGGCCATGGTGAGCTCGGGGCCGTATTCGACGTCGGCTCGGTGGCCTTCGATCGTGTCGAAGAGGCTCTTCTTGTTGCCGAACACGATCTGCAGCAGATCGGGGTCGGTGACGATCCCATCGGTCACGGCGAGTCGTTCGGCCTCGACGGTTCCGGAGAAGACGAGCGGTCCGTAGATCGCGCCCACCCGGTCATGCTGCATGTTGTCGAAGTCGCCGTCGGCGATGACCTCCACACCGGTGCGGCCATCGCCGTACTCGTGGGCAAGCACGGTGGCGGCGGCCCGCGGATCCGCTGTGGCCGGTTGAACAAGCATCCCGCCTCTGCTCTCCCACGCGGTTTCGAGTTCGGCGAAGCCGGGGTACAGCGGTGACGCGGCGCCACGCTCGACGGTGACCTCGTGATTCAGGATCTGCATGCCAACGATCCCGGCCTTGGCGGCGACGTCGGTGCGGAAGTCTCCGTCCGCGAACAGCGCGGGCAACCCGTCGTGGACGATCACCCGATCGCTGCCAAAGAGCACATCGTGCGTTTCGATCCCGTGTTCGAAGAGCCGGTCGAACCAGTAGTCGCTCAGCAGGTCGAGTCGGCCTTCTTGGCGGGGGTTGGGTCTAGTCCCGTGGCTCGCGTCGCCAAGCGCGTTCGAGAGGGTCGTGCGCATGGTGATCGGGTCGATGTCGAAATCGGGTCCGTGGTTCCGGCTCGACAGGGCGTCCGTGTAGGCGAGGATCGAGATCGTCTCGGTGAGATCGAGCGTTGCTTCAGGCCCGAGGTCGTTGAACACCTGCGCGAGGAACCGCGGCTGCGCGGAGTGTGCTTCGAGCTCGTCGAGCAGGAAGGCGACGTCGGCCAAGGTGATGTCGATGCGGTTGAGCCGGTCGGCCACGTCGGCGAGGTCGCTTCGGAGCTCGTTGTCGTCGAGGTCGTCGTTCCAGAAGTCGACGACTTCGTCCCACTCGGGGTCGCCACTGTCGTGGCGGGTGTACGCCTTGAGGCCGTCGAGGATCGTGTCGAGGTCGTCGCGTCGCAAGTGATCGTCGGCGGCGAGGACGTTCCGGAAGGCCTCGGCCAACTCGCTGGCGGTCATCGTCGGTTCATGCATGCGGCCGCCGATCCGGCCCTCCGGTAGAGGCACCGCCCGGTCGGACGCTTCGAGGTAGTCGATCCGCCACTCGAGATCCTTGGCATCGTCGGAAAGGTCCTCGCTCAGCACGCCGAGAAGGCCCGTCACGTCGGGGAGACCGCCGATCAGTGAGACCGCTTCGACGAGGAGCGGTTCGAGATCTCGCTCGACCTTGCCAACGGTCGACGCGGCATGTCGCATCTCGCCGACGAGGTCTCTCGCTGGCCCTGGATTGATCGAGATGATGTGCATTCCGGACCTCGTGGAAGCTTTTGAATGTCTTTCAATATTTCACACGCTGTTCTGATGTACAAACGCGGCGGGCAGGAGGGACGAGCCGACACGCTCGACAAGTACGGTCGAGCGCGCCGAGCTGACGCAGGAGAGCCATGGCGAATACCCAGCCAACCGACCCCCCGAAGGTCGTCGGACTACAGATTGCGCTCGCGGCTCGGCTACCGATGCGATCGGTCGAGTCGATCGACGTCGAGGCTGGCCTGGGCATCGTCGGCGACCGCTACCACGGCACCCGACACCGCCATCTGACCCTGCAGTCGCTCGAGGAGATCGCCCGTGCCGAGGACGAGCTCGGCCATCAACTCGACCCGGTGCTCACCCGCCGGAACGTGACCGTCTCGCACGGCGAGCTCGTTCGGACGCCAGGCACCCGTATGTCGCTCGGCCCAGTCGAGCTGGAGGTCGTCCGTGACTGCGCGCCCTGCAAGCTGCTCGAAGACGACCTGGGCCGAAACGCCAAGCTCGCCCTCCACAAGCGTGCCGGCGTGGTGTGCCGGGTGATCGGTTCGGGTGTGGTCGAGATCGGTGACGACCTTCAGATCGGCGGGCGCTGATCGACCGGCAGGCTGCGGTGCCACGCCCATGCGGCCCGACATTCATCGTTGGTGCCGTCCGGGTACTTGCCGTGCCACGCCTTGGTGAACCGGACGTATTCGAGTTGCTCGGGCGTTTCGGGCGTCGGCTGATCGCGTGACGCATACCAGTGGTCGACGGCGTCGCCGAGCGTCTTGCCGGGAGACTCGGCGAGGAACGTCCGCATGTGATGGTCGAAGTGGAAGCTCGGGCCGATTCGCTCGACGAAGAACCCCCGGACCTGTTGGGTCGACTTCTGGTTCTCGGGAATGACGGTGGCGTCCGTGAGCGGCTCGGGGAGCGGTGGCGCCGACTTCGAGGAGCGCTTCGCCGGCTTCGGTAGCGGCCGTCCGCCGAGCGCAGCCGCGATGCGGTCGGCGAGTTCGGGTTTGGACCCCGACGTCGGGATCTCGAGCGTGCGGGCGAAGTCGGCGAGCTCGGCCTTCATCCAATACCAGCGGCGGAACTCGGTCTCGGTCATCGCGGGGTTAGGCGGCGGTCGGTCTGGGGGCGGGTCGACGGCCATCACCGACACCTGATCACATTGCCGGTCACGAGTCGAGCCTCGTCGGAGCAGAGCCAAGCGATCACTTCAGCCACTTCCGCCGGCTCGGCGATGTGGTGGTGATCGGTGTCGGCAGCGACGAACGCCCGGACCTCATCGGTCACCCAGCCCGTGTCGGTCACCGGCGGGTACAGGACGTTGGCGGTCACCCCGTCGGCGCCCATCTCCGCAGCGGCGGACTTCGTCCAGCTGATCAGGGCGGCCTTGGCCGCGCCATAGGAGACCTCGCCGGGGAAGGCCCCGCCCTCGCCGGACGTCAGCGTGACGATCCGTCCCCAGGTTGCGCCACGGGCGCGGTGCCGCGCAATGAACTCGGCCATGAGTAGCGCGCCCGCGCGGGCGTCGACCATCAGCTGAGGCTCGATCGACTCGGCGGAGACGAACTCGCCGATGCGGCCGACCGCGTCGGTTTCGTTCGGCGCGAACGTGTCTTGCCGCCAGGCACTGGCGTTGTGCACGAGGATCGACACCGGTCCGAGCTCGGCTTCGGCCACCTCGAACAGATGGGCGGACGCCTGCGGGTCGGCAAGGTCGGCGTCGACGGCAACGGCTCGCCTCCCGAGCGCCTCGATCGCGGCCACGGTCGCAGTGCCATCGACGGCTCGTGCGTCGTCGTAGGGCCGACCGGTCGGTTCGCGCACGGCGCGGGAGGCGACGAGGACATCGGCACCCCGGCGGGCGAGCTCGATTGCGGTCGCCTGGCCGATCCCCTGGTTGGCGCCGGTGACGATCGCCGTTCTCGTTGAGCCGTTCATGGCACGAGTCTTGCGGAATGGCCCAGGAGCGGCGAGAGTTTGAGCCGTCATGGCACGCGCGGTCTTCGCCGGATCGGTGATCGCCGAGAGCGACGACGTCAAGGTCGTCGAGGGCATCACGTACTTTCGTCGCGCCGATGTCGACCTCGACGCCCTGACCGACAGCCCGACGACCACCCGCTGCTTCTGGAAAGGCAAGGCCCGGTACTGGCACGTCGACGGGGCCGACGACGTCGCCCTCGACGCCGCTTTCGCCTACGAACAACCGTGGCCCCTCGCCCGGCGGCTGGTGACCGACCGCATCGGCTTCTGGCGAGGCGTCGAAATCGAACGCTGACGTCGCCTACGTTGCTGGCGTGACCCGCTGGCCCCTGATCGAGCTCGACGATGCGTCGATCCTCCACGCCGACGACGACCTGGTCGCCGTGGACAAAGCGGCCGGCGTGCTGTGCGACGCCAGCCGTGACCCCGAGCGGGACCATGTTGGCCGGGCGCTCAGCCGGTGGGCGCAATCCCGTGGCGAAGACCCCGAGTTCCACGCCGTACACCGGCTCGATCTGGCGACGTCCGGCGTGGTCGTGTTCGGCCGGAGCGCTGCGGCGACGACCGCCCTGATGCGACAGTTCCAGACTCGTTCGGTGGTCAAGCAGTACCAAGCGATCGTGCATCGAGCCGACGACACGTGGGTGGTCGGAACGTCACTCGAGCGGCGGAGCCATCTTCGTCACCGACGCGGCACAACTGAAGAAGTGCGGAGCGGCGGCAAGCCTGCCCAGAGCGCCTTCGAGGTTGTTGAGGTGCGCGACCGTCTCGCACTCGTCCGAGCGACCCCAAGCACGGGACGGACCCATCAGCTCCGCGTGCATCTTGCGGCGCTCGGCGCCCCGATCGTCGGCGACGATCGTTATGGACCCGGCGATGATTCTGCGAGCCGACTGTGGCTCCATGCCCGCCGCCTCACGCTCGACCATCCCGCCACGGGTCAACCGCTCACCCTCGAAAGCCAGACGGCGCTGAGGCTCGAAGACGCTCGCTAGCCTCGTGATCTGGCCCTCGTAGCTCAGGGGATAGAGCGTCGGTTTGTTCCAGCGTTCGTCAGTTGGGAACCCCAGAGCCAAGACCTCTGAAAAGCTGATCAGTCGGCGAAGAGCGGGTCGAGGCGCCCCCGGAGCGCAGCAGTCATGGAGGCTCTACGGCCGCCCGGACCGGTCACCTGATCTCTCCACGCAACCCACCGAAATGCCGTGTCGGTCGGTGTGATCGCTTCGGCTCGGCCAGCTGCACGGTCCGCCGCCATCCGGTCGACAGCGGCAGAGTCGAGGCGCTCAGTGAGCTGTGTACGGGCGTCCTGTCGGTTACGCCACTGACTACGTCCGGCCGCGACCACGACGATCCCTGTCGGACTGTGTGTGAGCCGGACGGTTGTCGCGTTCCGGTTGGCGTGTTGCCCGCCGTTCGACGATGCCCCCACGAACTCTTCGACGAGCTCCGACTCAGACCAGGCGACCGGCCCATCACACGCGGATCCGGTGATCGTCACCGAGATGAGCGACGAATGCCGGCGGCCCGCCTTCTCTGACTTCGGTACCCGTTGAACCCGATGCAAACCCGCCAGACCGTCAAGACGCGCAGCGTCGGCAGCGCTGATCTCGAGAGAGCGTTCGTTGACGCGGCGGACCGCTTTGCTTCAACGGTGGACAGCAGCTGAGAGTTCGCATGCGAACGCCTCAGCGTCCGCTCCGCCTTCCCGGGGTTCGAAGTGCATCAACATGTCCATGTGGGCGATGGTACCGGAAAGGCGCCGCCCTCCAGCCGCGGTGCGGGTCGATGCGAGGCTCCGGGCTTCAGGCGGAGGCCTGCGGCCCTCTACAGTCCGTGCTCGCGTTCTGAAGGCGGGGAACACCTTGAGGGACATCCAGCGTGAACATCAAACTGGCGGCCGCCTTCGCAGCCCTAACACTCGCGGCGTCTGCCTGTAGCAGCGGCAGCAGCACAGTGGCGGCTGACCCAGCGCCGACAACCACGACCGAACCGGCCGCAACGACAACGACCACCGAAGCTGCCGAAACGCCCACGACCGCCGAGGTGGAATGCCTGAAAACGGCGGCCGCGGCAGCGGCGATCCGAGACGGCGAACTCTCCATCCAGCAAGGAATCCGCCAAGCCTGCGTCCCGGCAGCCGTGGAAGCCGAGATCGAGGCGAACGGATCGACTCGATGCCTCGACTCCAAAGGGGCACTCGCCGCATTCGAGTCTGGCGAGCTCACCGCTGAGGAAGCCGTCGAAGCGGCCTGCGGGACTTCTCAGTTCAACACGGAGCAGGCCATCAGGAACGCTCAGGAAGAAGCCGAAGAAGCAGCGAAAGGCGACAAGGGCTCCGTCACAAACCCCGCCTCAGCATCAGAGCGCTTCGAGCTCACCACCGCCGACGGCGGCCAATGGCAAATCCAACTCGGAGAGCCGTACACGCTTGCATCACGCGACGCAGCGTTCATCGAGTGCTTCGTCTTACCAGTAACGGTCAACATCGTCGCCACCCGCAACGGAGAACTCACAACCAGCGGATCGGCGATCGGATCAACGATCAGCTTCATCCACGAAGACGGCACCGTGACCAGCAGCAGACGGATCGGGTCCCCAGACTGCGAGCGCCCGGACGACTACCCCTGGTCGCACATGGCCGAAGGGCTCGCCGGCGCGACCATCGAGTTCGACAAGGCCGTCGCTGTCGCCGAAGGCAAGGCCATCGTGATGGTCGAAATGGGCGGCTCGTTCTTCGAATTCGACGACGCCACCTAGGCTCCCGCAAACGGGCACAGGATCCGAGCGCGGAGCATCGCCGAAGATCGTCGTGTCCACAGCCCGCGCTCGGTCAATCGGATTGGCCTCGCGCCATGAGTCGCAACCGAGGTTCCCTTGGATGGAGCGGCCTACACTCGAACCGTCAGCTCGTCACTCGAAAGCAACGTGGGGTCAAGCACGCGGATTTCGAGGACTTCGTTGATTTGCCCTCGTAGCTCAGGGGATAGAGCGTCGGTTTCCTAAACCGTGCGTCGCAGGTTCGAATCCTGCCGAGGGCGCTGTTGCCGACCAAGAAGAGTGTCACACCCCCTTCGTACACTTGTTCGTATGACCGGTCGGAGTAGCAGCAGTGTTCTGCTCGATCCCGAAACCCAAACCACCGCAATCGCCGACACCCTCGCACGCCTCCAAACCGACCTCGATCAGCTGACCGACATCGGGTT
>JAHDCX010000029.1 GCA_020629635.1 Acidimicrobiales bacterium
CTCGAGCGCTGGTCTTCGCTGCGCTCTGCTCGAGCGCTGGTCTTCGCTGCGCTCTACTCGAGCGCAGAGTCAATCTTGGCGGCGGCTTCGTCGTCGTCGAGGTTGAGCGCGAGGCTCAGTTCGCCGACCAGCACGTTGCGCGCCTTGTTGTAGAGCGACTTCTCGCCAGCAGACAGACCTTTGTCGGCCTCGCGCAGCGCCAGGTTCCGAACGACTTCGGCCACCTGATACACGTCGCCCGACTTGAGCTTCTCCTGGTGGTTCTTGAACCGACGGCTCCAGTTTGGTGGCTCGCGAATCCCACGCTTCTCCAAGACCTCGAACAGGTCCTCGACGTCCTCGGCGCTGATCGGCCACCGAACACCGAGCTCCTCGACATTGTCGACGGGCACCGACATCGTCATCGGCGGCTCCATCATCTCGAGGATGAGGTACTCGGACTTCTTGCCGAACGCCTCGAGCATCTTCTTTTCTGTCACGACCGCAGCCCCGTGCTGGGGGTAAACAACGCGATCTCCGACATCAAACATGCAACCGACCTTCGTGGGTATCAGCGACTGAGCCGTCCGACTCAGCGCGTTGGGACGTCTTCGACAAGGATGCCATCGAGCATCGCAAACGCCAAGGCGGCTTCGCGTATTTCTCCGACGTTGGTCACACCCGCTGCAATGGTTGAAAAATCAACGTTCGGAGGGAGTGAACCACGGTTACGACGGTGCGGGGATCGCCAGGGTTGCGCGGGTGCGCGCCCCGGACTCGGCGAGCAACTGGGTGTCGAGCTCGGCGCCCACCAGCGGCGGAGCGTCGGTGGCGATCACCTTCCACGTGCCGCCGACGTCGACCCACGTCGGGTTGGCCACCGCATCCACGACGGTCAGCTGGCCGGCGTCGTTGCGATCCACGACGAAATCCAACAGCACACCGTCCTGACTTTCGAGGGGACAGAGGTTGGGGCACTCGGGCGCCGACGACGACTGGTTCGACAACAAGTTGCCGAGCCCGTAGGCCACGTACTCGCCGCCGAAGGCCAGCACGGGCTGGGGAACGTGGGCGTGATGGCCGACGATGAGGTCGATGTCGGGCGACTCGATCAAGGTCTGGCCGAGCGTCGCCTGCTGGGTGTTGAGCCCGGTGACGAACTCGTCGCCCCAGTGCAGGCTCACGATGACGAACTCGGACCCGGCCGCCCGATGCCGCGTCGCGTCGGCGAGGATCGTCGCTTCGTCGATCTGCGCGACCCGGGTGGTCGGGACAGTGCCGGGGTCGCGGCCATTCAGGCCGTAGGTGTAGCTGAGATGACCGATCGTGTGGTTCTTCACCCGGAACTGCCAGAGTCGGCTCGCAGTGTCGTCGGTCGCCGAGATCCCGACGTGAGGCAACCCCACCCGATTGAGCTGCTCGACCGTGTTGAGCACGCTCGACTCGCCCGAGTCGTACGCGTGGTTGGAGGCGACCGAGCAGGTGTCAAAGCCCACCGTGCGAAGGGCGTCGGCGAGCTGATTTGGTGAGCGGAAGGCGCCGCCGTCGGCGCTCTCGCCGAAGGCGAGGTCGGCGTTGGTGCCCGACAGCGGCACCTCGAGATGGCAGATGGCGAAGTCGCGTGTCTCGATGAGCGAGCGGACCGGTTCGAACAGCGGAACGAAGTCGTACCCGCCTGCCCCGTCGGCTGCAGCTTCGGCCACCCGACGGTGGATCAGAATGTCACCGGAGACCGAGATCACGAACGACTCGTCGACGTCGTTGACCAGACCATCGTCGACAGCGTCGGTGCCGTCGGCACTCGACGTCTCGGTGTCGCCATCCACGGGGCTCGACGCCGCCGAGCCGTTCCCGAACGAGCTCCACAGCGACAGTCCCATGACGGCGGTCAGCGCCGCAGTCAACACCCACCCGACCTGGCCGGTTGCGGCATCGCGGACGGCGGGTCGAGGCCGCGGTCGTTGCGGGCCGGGGGTCATGTGGCGAGGTCGGGCACGATCGCCGTGCCCGGAAACAGGGTCCGGTCGGTACCGGCCGGAGAACGCACCTCGACCCCGTTGACGAAGACGTGCTGGACCCCCACCGATTCCTGCGCGGGATCCTCGATCGTGGACCGGTCGCCGATCGTGGCCGGATCGAAGACGGTGAGGTCGGCGTCGGCACCGATCTGGAGCCGGCCCTTGCGGCGCATCATCGACGATCCGATGCCGAGAAGTTCGGCGGGGCGGATCGTCATCATGGCGAGCGCATCGACCAGATCCACGAGCCCGCGGTCTCTCGAATACACACCGAGCGTGCGGGCGAACGTGCCGGTGGCCCGCGGGTGATTGTTGTGCGGTGGTTCGAGGATCGCGTCGGATCCGATCATCATGAAGTCGGCCTGGAAGCCGAGTTCGATGTCGGTTGCGGGGATGGCGAAGGCGGCGGTCAACAGGTTGGCGTCGTAGGCCTCGGCGAACGTGTCGGCGGTGAGCCGTTGACCGGTGTTGAGGACTTGGAGATCGTCGAAGGAGAGCCCGTACTTCTCCTGCCAATCCACATAGCGGGCCGACTTGAGGTAGGTGGCCCAGAACTCATAGGGGTACATGCACGCCGACATCGAGAGTCCTTCGGCGCGGGCGGCGTCGATCTCGGCAAGGGCTTCGGCCATGCGGCCGGTCCCACCGGTCGAGTTGAGGTGCTCGACGTGTACATGGCAGCCGGTCTCTCGGGCGACGTTGACCAACTCGGTCGTGGCATCGGCCTGGACGCCCGGCGCCTGGTTGTCGCTGAATCGGGCGTGCACGCAGAACGGGACCCCGAGCGACGCCGCGATGCGGCCCATGTCGATCATTTCGGTCGGGCTGACGCCGGGGGCATATTCGGGTTGGGTGTGAATGCCGAGATACCCCGCTCGGACTTGGGCCTCGACGGCATCGCCAATGCTCGTGAGGCCGGCACCCTCGGCGTTGTCGTAGTTGTTGAAGCCAAGCTGCACCCGGACGTGGCTGTTGTGGACCGCGCCGCCGTAGTGGACGGGCACGCCCTTTGCCTGCCAGTTCTGGAAGAAGTCGTTGGCGTCGAATCGCAGCCCGTGCATGCCGATGTTGCTGGTCACCCCGTCGGCGACCTTCCACCATTCGCCATACTCGTTGGGCTGGTACGACAAGATGTCGATGAACCCCGGGGACACGACGAGGTTGTCGACGGCGACGGTTCGGTCGGCCTCGATGGGTTGGTCGGAGATCTCGACGATCGTCGACCCGATCAACGCAATGTTGCCCACCCGGTCGAAGCCGGTTTGGGGGTCGATCAGTCGTCCTCCGGTGAGGACGACATCGGCTCGTTGGCCGGGTTGGAGACGTTGCGTGGGGTCGAGGATCGGCGGCTCGAACGGGCCAGCGTCGGCGGCCTCGGAGACCGAGACGTTGTCGGTTCCGTCGGTCGCCGTGTCTTCGGCGTCGGTGGCCGAATCGCTCGACATGATGGTGCTGGTGCCGCCGACGTCGAGATGTCTCGACGCAGCGACCGCGGCGACGGCGAAACCGGCCCCGAAGAGGAGCCGACGCCGGTCGAGCACAGCCTCTTCGTAGGCCCTCGCCGGGTCGGGTCCCGGTGCGACGCGTGGCGCGTCGATGTCGTCTTCAGCCGGCACGGCCGAAAGGCTATCCGCCGGACGGCCGCGGGCCGGGCGCGGCCTGCGATGGTGCAGGGTGCAGCGGGTCGAACAGAGCCGACGCGGTGGTCATCACGAGACCGGTTGCGTCGGCAAGGCGATGACTGATTCCGTCGCTGCGAAGCTCCACGTGCGAGGACCCATCGCGAGACACGGCGACGGCGGCGACGCCGGCGCGGGCCGTCAGCGCCGGGTCGGAAATGAAGGTGCTGACGATTTCGAGCAGCAGGATCGCCGAGTCCCATTCGGTCGGGGCCACGAGCTCTGCGATGTGGGCAACCGGGTCGTCGGCATCGAGTTCGATCGGGTCGAGCGTGACCGTGGTGGGTCCCGACGTGATGCCGATCAGTGTCGGGGCGTCGAGGTGGTCGAGACACCATCGGGTGAGCGAACCGAGTTGTTCGGCGGCGTCGAGCGTTTGGGCGGGCGCGGCGGGATCGGGGGCGGCCATGGTGTCCTCCAAGAGGTTGATCGTGGTGGCTGCGCCCCCGCAGCGATAGGTGGCCGAGCCCTGGGCCCAGATCCGTAGACAACCACGCCCGTGTGACACCGGAGTTCTCACGGCTTCGTGAGGCGCCTCACAGAGACGTCACAACGTCGGCGCACACGCTGGTTCGCATCCACTCACCAAAGGAGACCGGGCCATGCCCACCACGGCCACACCCACGACCTCGATCCGTCTCAAGACGCTCCTTGCGTCGGCGACCGCCACAGCTCCTGCTCGGCTTCGATCGGCCGTCGAACCGTCAGCCCGCCGGCTACGGCATCCACGGCCAACCCGGCCCCACCACCTGGCGAGAACAATTGGCGATGCCGTTTTCGCCGCGGCGGTGACGTCTCGCCGGGCCGGTGCGACGGGGCGTAGGCGGGTGAGGCGGCGGTCCACACGGCCGCTACTGCCCGACGGTCAGGGATCTTCCCGACAATCGTCAAGATTTGTTGGTTTTTCAGTTGCGAAAGACCCCCTGAAACACTACAATCGAACACATGTTCGAGGCCGGGAACAGTGCGATCAGCGGAACGCTCGCCACC
>JAHDCX010000026.1 GCA_020629635.1 Acidimicrobiales bacterium
CCAAACTCGAAGGCCGCGACCCCGACTTCGACGACCTCCCCGAACTCCGCCGCGGTCTGTAACTCTCCCGCAATCGCCCGTTCGGCTTCGCCTCGGCGTGCTCTGCGGATTCTCGCCGCAATCGAATCGGGGGTCTCCCAAATCGGGGTCAAGTCTTTCCAATTGACAACCCGAGGTTGTCAATTGGAAAGACTTGACCCCATGTCGGAGAGGGTGATGAGGGCGCTGGTCAGCCAGGCGCCGAGGTCGGCGACCGTTTCGTCGATGCGATTGCCGTCCTCGAGCAGCTCGAGCGTGAGCGGAATCGTCGCGGCGTAGCCGAGCTCGATGCCGTGGGTCGCCGATTCGCCGTCGAGTGACCACGTCGTCTCGACCGTCGGACCGTCCAGCCTCTCGAGCACGACCGCGCCCAGCGGCGCCGAGGCCCTCGGCATCGCGTCGTTCACGGCCACCGCATCGGGTGGAAGATCGAGATCTCCCGCCCGAACGACGACCTCCGCGTCGACGACGGGGACGTCGCTCAGCTCGCCGGTGAGCAACCAGCGGCGGTACGCACTCTGCGCCCACGCTCCCCACACAAGGGTCACGTCGGCCTGCACCCGTCCTTCCGGTCCTTCGCCGGGAAGGCTGTACGTCGTGTCCCATCGCACGTCACCGGTCGCGGCGTCGGTCACGAATCGCTCCTCGATCGCGGTGCGCTCGAGAAGCGCGAGCTCGAGGTTGGTTCGGACCGCGCCGATGAGGTCCGGAAAGGCGTGTTCGAACATCGTCAGGCGAGACCGAATTGGCGGTCGCCAGCGTCACCGAGCCCCGGCCGGATGAAGCCGACCTCGTTGAGCGCCTCGTCGACCGAGGCGGTCCAGACGACGACATCGGGGTGGCTCGCGTCGAGCGCGGCCAGGCCTTCCGGTGCGGCGAGCAGACAGGCAACCGTCATCGGCCCGGCGTTCGCGTTGCGGAGCAGATCGCAGGTGTGGATGAGGCTCCCGCCGGTCGCGAGCATCGGGTCGAGGATGAGGCACGCTCGTCCATCGAGGTCGTCGGGCACGGTGTTGACGTAGGCGTCCGGGAGCAGCGTCTCCTCGTTGCGCTTCAGGCCCAGAAAGCCGATTCGGGCGTCGGGGAGCAGGTGCACCGCCGCATCGAGCATGCCAAGACCGGCCCGCATGACCGGAACGACGATGGGGGTGTCGGTGACCGTCACGCCCGTGGTCGGCTCGAGCGGCGTGTCAATGTCGATCCGAGTCGTCGGAAGCTCACGGAGCGCTTCATAGATCACGAACTCGCTCAGTTCGGCCAATGCCTGGCGGAACTCGGCCCGTTCGGTTTGTTTCATCCGAAGTCGGGTCAGCCGTTCTTCGGCGAGCGGATGGGAGACCACGTTCGTCGACATGGAGGCAGGCTATTCCACCCAAGGAAGCGTCAAACGCGGATCGTTCTGTGACAGGGGTTGGGCAGTTCTGTGAACAATCCGTTCCCCGACGGGTGCAGAGCACGGAACGACGATTAGGGTTCTGCCCCGTCATGACGGCTGTGACAATGACGTCACGGTCACACCAAACATGGAGGGCAATTCCCGATGAAGAACACGAAGCTGTTCCGCCTTTTGGCGGTTCTCTTCGCCGTGACGCTGTTCGCCGCAGCGTGCGGTAGCAGTGAAACCGCCGATGACTCGGCATCCGGCGACGATGGCGCAGCCACCGACGACTCCGGTTCGGACGATTCCGGCTCTGACGACTCGGGCTCGGACGATTCCGGCTCCGACGACTCGGGCTCGGACGATTCCGGCTCCGACGACTCCGACACCGAGACCGTTGACGTTGCCCAGGGCAGCATCCTCGCTCAGGTTCAGGACCGTGGCACCCTTCGCTGTGGTGTCTCCGGCGCCGCCGTGGCGTTCTCGTTCACCCAGGCCGATGGCTCGGTGACCGGTATCGACGCCGACTACTGCCGTGCCGTGGCCGCTGCCGTGCTCGGCGACGCCGACGCTGTCGAGTTCATCGCGCTGACCGCTGCTGAGCGTTTCGACGCCATCAACACCGGCAACGTCGACGTGCTCATGCGTAACAGCACCTGGACCCAGAGCCGTGACACCGCCGTGGGCATGGACTTCGGTCCGACGACCTACTTCGACGGTCAGCAGCTCATGGCTCGTGCATCCGACGGCTTCAGCGCCACCTCCGACGTCAGCGAGATCGACAGCGCAGTGGTCTGCACCAACGCCGGTACCACGACCGAGACCAACATCTCGGAGCTCGCCGACACCCTCGGCATCGGCATCACGCTGAACACCTTCGAGGACTTCAACATCGTGACCGACGGCTTCATCGCCGGCACGTGCGACGTCATCACGACGGACGGTTCGGCTCTCGTTGGCCGCAAGGCTGAGCAGCAGCCTGACGACCAAGAGTGGGTCATCTTCCCGCCGACGCCGATCTCCAAGGAGCCACTCGGCCCGGTGTACGCGCAGAACGACTCGCAGTGGGCCGATGTGGTCAACTGGACCGTCTACGCCACCGTCATCCTCGCCGACGAGTACGGCGTGGGTTCGGCTGACGTCGACGACGCACTTGCCAACGGCGCTCCCGAGGTCATCCGTATCCTCGGCGGCGAAGGCGAGATCCAGACGGCGATGGGCCTCTCGGCCGACGCCTTCTACAACGTCATCTCCCAGGTGGGTAACTACCAGGAGATCTTCGACCGGAACCTCAACCCGGTCGGTCTGAGCCGCGACGGCTCGGCCAACGCCAGCTGGCTCGAGGGCGGCCTCATGTACGCCCCGCCGGCACGCTGATTCATTCGGCAAAGTTGACTGCCGGCTCGCTGAGCAGGTAGTCACAACCTGAACCGCCGCCGGTGTGCGGGGCTTCGGCTCCGCACACCGGCCCGGTTCGCAAACAGTTCATTGGGGGGATCCGGCTCCGGCCGGCGAAATCGGGGGTTTCCGCATCGTGGCGGTCATCGACACGACGCAATCCGTACTTGCGTCGTCACAACAACGTCCGCCGATCTGGCGCAACAGCGGCGTGCTCAAATGGGTCGCCCAGATCGTGGTCCTTCTTCTGGTCCTCGGCGCCTTCTGGTTCCTCGGCAGCACCGCAATCGACGGTCTGGCAGCCAAGAACCTCACGCCGTCGTATGAATTCATCGACGGGCCGGCCAACATCCAGCCGAGCGAGGGCATCGACACCGCCCCATCGAGTGCCGGCCGCCTCCTCTGGGTCGGCATGGTCACGACCCTGCAGGTCGCCATCGTCGGCGTCATCTTGTCGACGATTCTCGGAGTGCTCGTCGGCTTGGCTCGCCTCTCGAACAACTGGCTGGCCAATCGTGCCGCCTCGTTCTTCATCGAGACGCTCCGGAACATCCCGGTGCTCGTCCAGATCTTCCTCTGGTTCTACGTGATGTCGAACACGCTGCCGGATCTCGAGGCAGGGGAGGGTCGCCGGTTCTTCATCCTGTCGCAGAAGGGCGTCTCGATTCCCCGGATCTTCTACGACGACGGCTTCTACCAATGGCTGGCGTTCATCGCGCTGGGCATCGTCCCGATCGTTCTCGCCCGCCGGTACTTCAATGCCCGACAAGCGGCCCAAGGCGGGCAGAACCTCGCGGGTCCGGCAACGCTCGCGATCCTCGCCGTGTTTGCGATCGTTGGTTGGTTCGCCAACTCGGTCATGAGCTTCCTCGGCGGAATCTTCGGCTCAAACGAGACGGCGGTCGATCGAGTCAACGAAGGCGGAATCGCCGGCGCGTGGCAGTCGATACCCCAGAGTCTCATGCAGCTCTTGCTCACCCTTGCGGTCTTTGGCCTCGCGATCGGCTTCATCATTCGGTTCCTCAACAGCCGGAGGACCCCGGCGGGTCTCGCCAAGCTCACCGACGACGACTACTTCCGGATGATCTTCGCGGTCGTCGCCGCAGCGTTCATGACCCTGGTCTTCTGGGTGCTGTGGCCGGGACTCTCCTCGTGGATCATCAACTCCGGCAGCGATTTCTGGGGATGGCTCGGAGACAAATTCGGTGACGACCGAGGCACCCGACCGCTCGACGGCATGTTGCCGACCGTGTCCGACGGTCGATTCGCCAACTACGGACCGACTGGCGCAACGCTCACGGTCTTCCGAGCTGCGCTGCTCGTCGGTCTCGTGCTCTACACGGCGAGCTTCATCGCCGAGATCGTCCGAGGCGGCATTCTGGCCGTCGCCAAGGGGCAGACCGAAGCGGCCGCCGCCTTGGGCTTGAGCCGGTCGCAGGCACTGCGCAAGGTCATCCTTCCGCAGGCGTTCCGAGTGATCATGCCGCCGCTCGGCAACCAATATCTGAACATCACCAAGAACACATCGCTCGCCATCGCCGTCGGCCTCTCCGACGTCGTCCAGGTGGGGCAGTCGGTGTTCAACAAGAACGGGCAGAGTTTGGCGGTCTTCACCATCTGGATGGCCTTCTTCCTGGCGTGTTCGCTCACGATCTCCGTGATCGTGAACTTCATCAATGGCCGACTCGAGATCGTGGAGCGCTGACATGGAGCAAGGAGCCGCAGTACAAGCAGCAGCGCCCCCAGCGCCGCCGACCGTCCCCGCCGAGAGCCCTGGCGACTGGATCCGAAAGAACCTCTTCAGCAGTGTCGGCAACTCGATCGTCACCGTGCTGTTTGTGCTGATCGGCTACGCCGCGTTGCGTTGGTTGGTCGGGCTCGTGCTCGACGAGGAACGCAATTGGGCCGCCGTGTGGACGAACATGCGGCTGCTGTTCTCGTACACGTATCCGGCGGATCAGTACATTCGCATCTGGGTCAGTCTCGGTCTGACGTTGCTGATGGTCGGCCTGACCCTCGGCGCCTTCGCCTCGCAGGTCCGGCTGTCATTGGGCGGCCTGCTGACCCGGATCGGCGCCGCCGGTCTCGCCTTGCTCGTTTTGGCGATCGTGCACATGGTCGACCTGTTCGGCTTGACGTTCCACTCACCGGAACGTCCCGTGGTGGTCATGCTCGTGGTCGGCGCGATCCTCGCAGCGATCGGCTTCGGGGGACGCCAAGCCGTCGGCGCTGGCTCGGACGACGAACGGACCGTGCCCCTCTTCGCCGTCGTCGCTGGAGGAGCACTGGCGTTTGTCCTGTTCCTCTGGCTCGTACCGTTCGGTCGATATGAAGCCATCGGCGGTGACGTCATCGCGGAGCCCGGCACGGTCAACTTCACGACGAAGTTCCCGTGGACGATCATGATGGCGCTCCTGGTCGGTGGGTACCTGGCCGGCCTGGCAGCGAGAGCCATAACGGGGAGCACGGCGTTTCGACTGTTCCTCGGCCTCTGGTGGGTGGCCGGCCCGGCATTCCTCGTGTTCCTCGTGCTCCGGGACCCCGAGTTCGATTGGGCGCACATCTGGAGCACCGATCTGCCGATGGCACTCGGCTTCGCGATCGGTGGCGGGGCGCTCCTGTATTTCTTGTCAGCCCCCGGCCGCGGTGAGGTGGCCCGTATCGCCGGTGCGGTCCTGCTTCTCTATGCCGCCTTCAACTGGCTCGCGGCGTTTGGCGACCTGAATCTGCCTGGTCTCGGGACCATCAACTGGCAGTGGTATCCGTTTGCGTCGCCGCCCGCCGGGGTCGAGGGCACGTCGATGCTCCAGAAGGCGAGGATCTCGTTCCTCCTGCTCGCGCTGGTCGCCCTGATTGCGCCGAACTTCGCTGGCGAGCTTCGTACACGGCTCCGCTTCGTCGGTGCGTGGGCTGGGTTCATGTTGTTGATGCACTGGTTGATCACCGGCATCAACACGCCATCGACCGTGCAGGTCGTGCAGCCGCCATTCCTCGGCGGCTTCGCCCTGACCCTCGTGATCGCCTACTACGTGATGCTGGCCTCGTTCCCCGTTGGCATGATGATGGCGCTCGCCCGCACCTCCAAGATGCCGATCTTCCGGGTGCTGGCGACCGGCTACATCGAGTTCGTCCGTGGCGTGCCGCTCATCACGGTGTTGTTCTTCTTCGCGAACATCGTGAACCTGTTCCTTCCCAACGGAATGGAGCTCTCGGATCTCGGGGCGATCTTCCTCGGGTACACCCTGTTCTCCGGTGCGTACATGGCGGAGAACATCCGTGGCGGCCTGCAGTCGATCCGCCGGGGCCAGTTCGAGGCGTCCGACGCGCTCGGTCTGACCACGGTCCAGCGCACTGCGTTCATCGTGATGCCCCAGGCTCTGCGGGTGTCGATTCCGAACCTGGTTGGGCAGGCCATCGCCACGTTCAAGGAGACGTCGCTGATCGCCATCATCGGCGGCTTCGACTTCCTCCGTGTGGCCAACCAGTCGGTGCCGAGCCAGCCGGGCTTCCTCGGGCAGAACCTGCCGGCGCTGCTCTTCATCTCGGTCATCTACTGGATCATCTCGTACGCCATGAGCCGCGGCTCACGGTCGCTCGAGACCCGCCTCGGGGTGGGAACACGATGACGACGCACCATTCCCATCTTCCCTCGCTTTCGACAGGAGTTTCCTCATGAGCCAAGACGCATCGATGAGCATCGCCGACGCCGGCATGTCCGCAGAGCTCGCTGCTCGCGACGACGTCATCGTCTGTGACGGTGTCAAGAAGTGGTTCGGTGACTTCCAGGCCCTGCGCGGGGTCGACGTCACCGTCAAGGACCGCGAAGTGATGGTGGTGCTCGGCCCGTCGGGCTCTGGCAAGTCCACCCTCATCCGCTGCATCAACCGGCTCGAAGCGCACCAGGAAGGGCGCATCATCGTCGACGGCATCGAGCTCACCAACGACCTTCGCAACATCGACAAGATCCGTTCCGAAGTTGGCATGGTGTTCCAGCAGTTCAACCTGTTCCCGCACCTGACCGTGCTCGACAACATCACGCTCGCCCCGATCTGGGTCCGCAAGAAGGCCCGCTCCGAGGCCGAGAAGCGGGCGATGGAACTGCTCGAGCGAGTGGGCATCCCCGAGCAGGCCGAGAAGTACCCCGGACAGCTCTCCGGCGGTCAGCAGCAGCGTGTGGCGATTGCCCGGTCGCTCGCGATGGAGCCGAAGATCATGCTCTTCGACGAGCCGACCTCGGCGCTCGACCCGGAGATGATCTCCGAAGTGCTCGACGTGATGAAGGACCTCGCTCGTGAGGGCATGACCATGGTCTGCGTGACGCACGAGATGGGCTTCGCCCGTGAGGTCGCCGACCGCATCGTGTTCATGGAGTCCGGCGACATCGTCGAAGTCGGCACCCCCGAACACTTCTTCACCAACCCCACCGAAGATCGCACCAAGCTCTTCCTGTCCCAGATCCTGTAGCGCGCCACGGTCGCGTTGGTCACGTTGGTGTCAGACACCAACGTGACCGATCAGGCGCTTGTCGCGGTGTCGATGAGCCAGTCGAAGATGGGATCTCGGCGGCGGAACATCTCGGGGTGCCACTGAATGCCGACGACGGGGAGTCCGTCGAACTCGATCGCTTCCACATCGCCGTCATCAGCTCGGCCGACGACGCGAACGCCGTCGCCGATCTGATCGAGGACCTGGTGGTGGAAGCTGTTGACCTCGACCTGGGCACCGTACGCGCGTCCGACGATCGACGTTTCGTCGATGTCCACCCGGTGCACGGTGGCGGTGGCCGGTGAGTCGTATCGGGCGTGAGCCGGGCGATCCTGGATGAGGGTGCCGCCAGCGGCCACATTGAGGACCTGGTTGCCGCGGCAGATCCCGAGGGTCGGAAGTTGGGCGCCGATGGCCAGTTGCGCGATCTCGAGCTCGAACTCGTCGCGTGCGGCCTCGAGCGGCGTGAGCTCCGGTGTGGGCTGCTGGCCGTATCGGGCGGGGTCGATGTCGGCACCTCCGCTCAGGACGAGTCCGTCGAGTCGGCCAACGAGGTCCGCTGGATCGACCGCCTGGGGAAGATGGACCGGGATGCCGCCGGAGGCAATGACGGCGTTCACGTAGTCGACGAGCACTGCGTCGAGCATGGCTTCAGCGAGGACGTCGGGGGCTCCGGCCACGTCGCCGTAGGGGAAGGTCCGCCCGGTGATACCGATCAGTGGTTTCATGTCGCCGCGAGCCTATCCATGACCGTTCGTCGACAAGGGCGAGTGCCTTCCGGATTTGCGCAATGATGAGGCAAGAGACTTTCTCCAAGAAAGACTATACATCTAAGGGATTTAAGGTATAGTAAGAATCATGATGTCGCTTTACCTGTTCTGTGCAGCGCTCGGTATACCGCTGTTGGCCCTCTTCGCCTTCGGCGGGTCCGACGCAGACGCCGACGCGGGGCTCGATGTTGGTGACGCAGGATTCGACGGCGACCTCGACATGGGGGTCGACGTCGATGCCGGCGCAGACCTCGATCTTGCCGGAACGGCTGGGGAGATCAGCGATTTCACTGGTCTCTTCCGGCGGATCCCGGTGAGCAGTTACGCCTTCTTCTTGTCGTTCTTCGGCGCGGCGGGTGCGCTCACCACATGGGTGACGGACTCCTCCGCCGTGGTGATCGCCGTGTTCGCCGTCGTGATCGGCCTCGCCGCCGCGGCCATCAATACGGCCTTCTTCAGTTTCCTTCGCCGAACTGCGTCGACGTCGGACATGACCGATCGCCAGATCGAAGGACGCGTCGCCACGGTGTCGGTCCCCTTCGGTGGTCAGATCCGCGGACGTGTGTCGCTCGACACCGGCGACGAACGACTTCAACTGACCGCCCGGGTCGTCGATGGAACCGAGGAACTCGAACGAGGCGACGAGGTCGTCATCGTTCGGGTGGAGAACGGCATCGCCGACGTCATGCAAATCGACCCCGAGCTGCGCTAAGCACGCTCACCAGACAAGGAGAAACGACATGCCGTTCGCGTTGATCGCGGGCCTGCTGATTGCCCTCGCCGTCATTACGGCGATCTTCGTCATCAAGAGCCTGATCATCATCTGTCCACCCAACCGGGTCGCCGTGATCTCCGGCAAGACCCGCCAGCTCTCCGACGGGCGAACCGTCGGCTATCGCACGATTCGTGGTGGCCGTACGATCCGCATCCCGATCGTCGAGCAGGTTGCGTGGATGGACCTCAACAACATCCCGCTCGAGGTGTCGGTGCTCAATGCGTACTCGAAGGGCGCCATTCCGCTCAACGTGCAGGGCATCGCCAATGTCAAGGTCTCGAGCAACGAATCGCTGCTCTCCAACTCGGTCGAGCGTTTCCTCAACGTGCCGCACCAGTCGATCGCCCAGATCGCCAAAGAGACCCTCGAAGCCAACCTTCGCGGTGTGCTCGCCACACTCACTCCCGAAGAGGTCAACGAGGACCGGCTCAAGTTCAGCCAGGTGCTCATCGAAGAGGCCGACGACGACATCAAGACCCTCGGCCTCGAACTCGACGTGCTCAAGATCCAGAACGTCACCGACGAAGTCGGCTATCTCGACTCGGTCGGTCGTCGACGCACGGCTGAGGTGTTGAAGGAAGCTCGTGTCGCTGAGGCGCAGCGTCAGGCCGAGGCCGAGCAGGCCGAAGCCGAATCTCGGCAGAAGGCCGAGATCGCCCAAGCCCAGGCCGAGCGACAGATCGTCGAAGAGCAGAACCTGTTGCGGGTGCGGTCGGCCGAGCTCGACGGTGTCGCCCGAGCATCCGAAGAGGAAGCGAAGGTCGCGGGTGAAAAGGCCCGAGCCATCGCCGCCCAGGAACTCGAGGCCGAGCGCATCGAACTCGAGAAGCGCCGTCTGCAAGCCGACGTCGTGCTTCCCGCTCAAGCAGCGCTCGAAGCTCGCCAGATGGAAGCGCGTGCGGACGCAGCCCACATCGTCGAGGAAGGTGCGGCCCAGGTCGAAGTCTTCAAGCGCCTCACGTCGCAGTACCGAGCCGCCGGCGACGATGCGCACGACATCCTCGTGCTCAACATGTTGCCCCAGCTAGTCGAGCAGATCGTCTCGACGGTCAACGGCATCGACATCGACAAGATGACCGTGATCGACTCGGGCGGCGACGGCCAGGCACTCCCTGGGGTCGTCAAGCAGCTTCCGGCGTCGGTGATCTCGATCGCCGAGCAGATCGAGACGGCCACGGGCGTGGACATCATGGGTCCGCTCCGGGACAAGATGACCGGGATGGGCGGAGACGCGGGTGAGGAGTCAGATCTCGCCGCGATCGCAGCGAGTTCGGAGTCCGCGCCCCCGCAGATCCCCGCCGAAGAGCTCGAGGCCGACACCCAAACCGAACCCGGAGTCTGACCCTGTGACGCACGTTCTTGGTATCGACATCGGTGGATCCGGGATGAAAGCGGCGGTTGTCGACACGACAACCGGGGATTTCGTGACCCAGAAGCATCGCATCGACACGCCTCGCCCGGCGACGCCAGACGCCTTGGCCGACGTGGCCCGACAGCTGACCGAGCACTTCGAATGGGAGGGGCAGGTCGGCGTGGGGTTCCCCGGGGTGATCCAGCGCGGGATCGTGCGGACCGCGGCGAACCTCGACGACTCGTGGATCGACGTCGATGGCGACGCCCTCTTCACCGAGGCGTCGCAATGTGATGTGCACATGATCAACGATGCCGACGCCGCCGGACTCGCCGAGGTGCGATTTGGTGTTGGTGAGGGTGTGTCCGGAGTCGTGATCATGTTGACGCTCGGTACCGGCATCGGCTCGGCCGTCTTCTTCGACGGCGAGCTGGTGCCGAACACCGAGTTCGGTCACCTGCTCATGGACGGAGTGATTGCCGAGGATCGAGCGTCGTCACGTGCCAAAGAAGATCAAGGCCTCTCCTGGGAGGAGTGGGGCATCGCATTGCGGGACTTTCTTCTCGAGATGGACAAGTTGTTCTGGCCCGAACTGTTCATGCTGGGCGGTGGGATCTCGAAGCAGTTCGAGCACTTCGCCCCGTTCCTGGAAGGCGTGCGAGCACCGATCAAGCCGGCCGAACGGTTCAACCGCGCGGGCATCGTTGGCGCCGCGTTGTGCCGCCAACCGATCTCGCCGCGCGATTGATCACGTCACGTAGTCGAGGGTGACCGACGTCGTTCGCTTCATTTCTTCCATGGCGAACGTCGTCCGGACGTCGTAGAGGTCGATGCGCTCGATGAGCCGGAGGTAGAACGAGTCGTAGGCGTCCATGTCGGGCACGAGCACCTTGAGCATGTAGTCGGTTTCGCCTGAGGTTCGGTACGCCTCCACGATCTCGTCGAACATCTCGATCGTCTCCAGAAACCGTTTGGTCCACGCTGCGTTGTGCTCGCTGGTGCGGATCTGTACGAGCGCCGTCAGGGCGAGATTGACCGAACGCGGGTCAACCAAGGCGACTTGGCCGACGAGGATTCCGCGTTTCTCGAGATTTTGGATGCGTCGCCAACACGGGGTTGCCGAGAGCCCGACGATTTCGGCGATCTCTCGTGTCGAGCGTGATGCGTCGTGCTGCAGCAGGTTGACGATTTCGCGGTCGATGGCATCCACGCGAATGATTCTACTTTCAGCTTCTCCATGTTGAGCACAACGTTCTACATGAAGACTCGAACTGTCGAAGATTTGGTCAATCCGTCCTCGTCGAGAGGCGTAGGGTGTTCTCATGGGAATTCGGGGGAAATTCACCGATCATCCGGCCTCGGTCGGGGAGACCTACACCGAGCACATGCGGGTGGCCGCGGGGTATAGCGGCCGGCTCCTCAGAGCCTCGATGTGCGCGGCGATCCATGCAGTCTTTCCGTGGATGCACTGCACGACAGCGAGCGCCACGATCCGCACGATGCACGACGAGATGTCCGAGGGGCAGCGAGGCGATTTCGCCGAGGTCGCTTGACCGTCAGTCGAACAACATCCCGCAGATCCACCGTCGGGTGTCGGCCGGGTCGATGACGTCGTCGATCTCGAAGTGGGTGGCCACATTCAGCGCGCGCCCGTGCTCGTACATCGTGTCGACGAGGGAGTCGAACAACTCCGCACGCTCGGTGTCGTCCGCCGTTGCCGCAAGCTCACGGGAGAAGCCCAGTTCGACGGCGCCCTCGAGCCCCATGGGGCCAAACTCACCAGTCGGCCACGAAACCGAGAACCGCGGCTGGCGCAAGCCACCGCCCATCATTGCCTGGGCACCGAGGCCGTAGCACTTCCGGGTGATCACCGTGCCGAATGGCACCGTCAGGTTGCCTCCGAGACGAAACAGCGCACCCGCCGATCGGGGAAGTCCCTCTGCGTCGGACTCGGGGCCCACCATGAAGCCCGGCGTGTCGCAGACGAACACCACGGGGAGCTGCCACGACTCGGCCAACCGGAGCATGTCCGCCGCCTTCTGTGCGCCTCGATGATCGATCGCTCCGGCGAGGTGCATCGGGTTGTTGGCGAGGAACATCAATGGGCGTCCCTCGACACGAGCGAAACCCGCGATCATCCCCGGCGCGTCTTCGGCGCGTAACTCGATGAACGAGTCGACGTCGGCGATCGCCTCGATCGCCCGGTGCATGTCGTACACCTGCTTGCGATTCTCCGGGACGGCGGATCGTGGATCCTCGTCGGAAGGGGCCGGTCCGGGGGCCTTGGCGCCTTGGGCCATACCGAGAACAGATCGAGCCATTGCCGTCGCCTCGACATCGTCGGCGACGACGATGTCGATCACGCCGTTCGTGCGGTGGACCTCTGCCGGGCCGACCTCGGTCGGAGCAAACGTTCCCAGCCCACCGCCCTCGATCATCGCGGGTCCGCCCATGCCGATGTTCGACCGTGACGTCGCGATCACGACATCGCACGTGCCCAGGAGAGCTGCGTTGCCCGCAAAGCAGTACCCGTCGTTGACCCCGATCAGCGGGACCTGACCCGCCAGACGACCGAAGAGCGCGAACGCGAGGCAGTCGAGCCAGCTGACACCGCTCTGGTCGACGTCGCCGGGACGGCCTCCGCCTCCCTCGGTGAAGAACACGACCGGCAGACCCATCTGTTCGGCCAGATCGAACAGCCGGTCCTTCTTGGCATGATTCGTCATGCCCTGCGTGCCGGCGAGCACGGTGTAGTCGTAGCTGGCAACGGCGCACCGGGCGCCACGCTCGCCGAAGGACGCAGCGTCAACGGTGGCGATGCCGGCGACGAGACCGTCGGCAGGGGTTCGTTCGATGAGTTCTTGGATTTCCCGGCGGCGCCGTTGCGACGCGATGGCGAGCGGGCCTTATTCGATCAGGCTCCCGGGGTCGATGAGCGCCTCGATGTTCTCGCGGGCCGTGCGAAAGCCACGCTCGTGGCGCTTCTGAACCGACGATTCGCGATGGTCGTCGAGTCCGATCTCGTGGCGATGGCGCACCTCCGCCAGATCGGCTCGCACGCCACCATTGTCGACTTCGGGCTCCACAGGAGCGTCGGCAGCATCGATCGGGGCGAGCTCGACCAACGGCGTACCGGGTTCGACCACGTCGCCTGGCGCCACGTGGACCGCGAGCACCTCTCCGCCGTCGAGCGCCACGGGGTGTTCCATCTTCATCGATTCGAGGACGACCGCTGGTTCGCCGGGAGCAAGGCGAGTGCCGACCTCGGCGAGGCGAACAACCGTGCCGACGATCGGACTCGGGATCGGGTTCACGACGATCGCAGCATCTCGGCGTAGGTCGGCTTGATGACGCCGTTGATCAGCTCGAGACGCTCGTCGAAGGGCAAGAACGCCGACTTCATGGCGTTGACGGTCACCCACTGGAGGTCGAGAAGATCCCAGCCGAAGACGTCGACCATGTTCTGCATCTCGCCGCTCATCGAGATGTCGCTCATGAGGCGATTGTCCGTATTGAGGGTGACTCGGAACTTCAAGTCCTTGAAGAGCCGGATGGGGTGATCCGCGAGGTCATCGACGACTCCGGTGTGGAGGTTCGACGAGGGGCAGACCTCGAGCGGGATCCGACGGTCCCGGATGTAGTGGGCGAGTCGGCCGAGTTCGGTTTGTCCATCGGGATGCACCGTGATGTCGTCCATGATGCGCACGCCGTGGCCGAGTCGCTCGGCAGAGCACCATTGAAGGGCCTTCCAGATCGACGGCGGACCGTACGCCTCGCCGGCATGGATCGTGAAGTGGAAGTTCTCGCGCTGCGAGTACTGGAAGGCCAGCATGTGATCGTCTGGCGGAAAGCCCTTCTCCGGACCGGCGATGTCGAACCCGACCACCCCGCGATCGCGCCATCGCACGGCGAGCTGTGCGACCTCCAGGCTGCGGTCGAGGTGGCGCATCGCCGAGATGAGGGTTCGGATCGTGAGCGGCGTGCCCGCCGACCCTGCAGCGAATCCGGCGGTCACCGCCTCGACGACGGCGTCCATGTCGAGTCCTTGCTCGGTGTGGAGCTCGGGAGCGAATCGGACCTCGGCGTACACCACACCATCGGCGGCCAGGTCCTCGGCGCATTCTCGGGCGACCCGATGGAGAGCCTCGGGGGTCTGCATCACGCCAACGGTGTGGGCGAAGGTCTCGAGGTACAGCACGAGATCCTTGCGGTCCGCGCCCCGTTTCATCCAGCGGGCGAGCTCATCAGGATCCGTCGTCGGCAGTTCGGTGTAGCCGAACTCATCGGCCAGGTCGATCACGGACTGCGGCCGCAAGCCGCCGTCAAGGTGATCGTGCAGGAGGACCTTCGGAGCTGCGTGGATCTGATCTCGAGTTGGGGTCACCGCTTCCATGGAGAGACGGTAGCGGAGCGTGGGCCTCTCAGCTGGCCGTCATCTGACACACGAACCACGTGGAGTCGGGCCGGAGGAGATCGAGGACGACCTCGATGGTCGCTCCGTCGGCGCCGGTGATCGTCGCTGTGGTCTGCGCCGTTGACGTGTCTTCACGGCCCGGAACGACGAAGGTGTCCTGATCGGCGTTCACCGAAAAGGTGCTTCCCCCGGATCGGGTGACGAAACGGGTGCCCGAGAACTCCCACGTCGACGCGGGGTCGAGCTGCTCCCCGAGCACGAACGCTTGAGCGAGAAGATCCTCGTTGGCGAGGCAGCCAGTGCCACCATCGAGTTGGGCTTCGATCGCCGATGCTTCGCCGGACTGTGTGGCCGCGAGAAACACCGAGGCGTCGGATTCGATCGCCCCGGTCACCTCGTTGAACTCAGAGACGCCGATGCCGACGAGCGCAAGACAGCCACCCAGCGGGAGTCCGCAGAGGAGGATGGCACCGAGCACGATCCAGGGCCAGCGACGTTTGGACGGTTCCGGCGGCGATCCGGGGCTGGTGTACGGCGGCCATGATGGGGGTGGTGGCGGGCGACGTTGGCCGTCCTGGGGAGTGGTCATGGCGCGTCGATGTCGCTCGACCTGCGGTGGCCGATCGTTCGGGGTCGGTCGATGATCTCGATCAGCTCGTCCAGGCGATCGATGAGGTGGGTGTGTGGCGCGTCGTGGAGCTCTGCTCGTCGGCCGATGCCAACGACTACCCCAGCGCCGGCGCGGTTGCCCGCAACAAGGTCAGCTGCGTGGTCGCCGACGATCGCCACCTGACCGACGCTGTCGACACGGAGTTCGAGCATTGCTTCGAGGAGCAGGTCCGGCGCAGGATGGCCGCGCCGGCGTCCGTGCGCAGAGAGTTCGGCAGCAAATCGCTCACCCCAGCCGTGCGCACCGATGACGGCCTTGCGCACCTCTGGCGAGAAACTGGAGGTCACCGCGCACGCAATTGCTCGATCGTCGAGTGCCGCAAGGGTCTCGGATGCTCCTGGCGAGGGTTCCATGGTGGGGACTCCGTCGAGCACGTGGTCGTCGAAGGCCCAGGTGGCTTCCTCGGCTGCCACGGGATCGGCGAGCACGGCGGTGAGGACGTCGAGCGTGGGGCGTCCTCGCAACGTCGAGACCGCGGCCATGTCCGCCTCGCCTCCTCGGTCGCCGACGCTCTTCAGCGCCACTCGGTACGCCTCGTCCACGATGCCGGTGTCGATCACGAGGGTGCCCATTAGATCAAAGATGACGAGCTGGATGGGAGGTTCGCCGCCGGAGTGCACCGTCTCAGGCTGCCGCGCGAGTGCGGCGAAGCAGTGGATCCGCCGTCTCGAGCGTCTTGTCGGTGAGGCGGAAGATCCTGCCGGCGGCGCCCGGCGTCTCGCCATCGACGAGGTTGCCCATCACCTGCAACGTGATGTTGGCGATCGCCTGCGTCCCGACCGCGAGCCGAAGTCCGCTCTTGAGGATCCACGGATGCCCGATCAAGAAGGAGAAGCGTCGCCCCGTGCTCAGGAACGAATCGAAGCGTTCGCCGACCGCCAGGTGATAACGATCGGGCGCCGTCGCTGGATCGGCGAGGAACAGATCGGCGGCGAGCATGCCGCTCTCCAGCCCGTAGTCGATGCCCTCGCCGTTCATCGGGTTGATGAGGCCGGCCGCATCGCCGATCGCCACCCAGCCAGCACCGTGCCGTCGCTGGGCGCTCATCGGGAGCCGCCAGGCTCGCGGTCGTTCGAGGTAGTCGCCGAGCCCCCAGCTTTCCTGGACCATGTCGCGGTAGGAGTCGAGCAGCGTGTTGAGATTGAGTTTCTTGAAGCCCTTCATCGTGCTGAGCGCGCCAGCGCCGATGTTGACCGTGCCATCGCCGGCCGGAAACATCCAGCCATAGCCCGGAACTGGGGTGCCCGCATCGTCCCGAAGCGTGAGGCAAGCCTCGAGATGGGCGTCTGCGTGGCGGGGCGACTCGGCGTAGGCGCGGATCGCCAGTCCGAACGGTTCGTCCGCAACGCGGTCGGTGCCGAGCAGCTTGGCGACTCGCCCCGGAGCGCCGGCTGCGACCACCGTCATCGGAGCGGTCCATCGATCGCCGCCCGCGTCGACCCCGCTCACCCGGTGACCGTCCAGCACCGGAAGTGCCTCGGTTTCCCAGCGCACGTCGGCGCCGGCGTCGACGGCGGCATCGATCAAGGCGGCGTCGAGGCGTCGTCTCGGCCAGACCGCACCGTGATTCGGGAATCGGGTCCCGTCAGGCCAGGGCAGCTCCCGAACCGTCGAGTTGGCAATCATCCGAAGTCCGGCGATGTGATGCGCATCGTCGAGCGCGATGTCGAGCTCGTTGAGCGCACCGACGGCGCGTGGGGTGAGTCCGTCTCCGCAGACCTTGTCCCGGCCGTAGGGCGCCTTGTCGAACACGACGACCTTCGCCCCTCCGCGAGCCGCACGAACGGCGGCTGCGGCTCCGGCGGGTCCGGCTCCGATGACGAGGAGGTCGGCGTGTCGAGTCATGTGGTCAAGCTTGCCAGCCCCGAGCCTCAGGGCGGCGACTGAGCCACTGTGTGGCTGGTCACCCCCCAACCGCCTGGTCGATAACGTCGCACTGTGGCAACGCTTCGGACCGGCTGTGCAATGTGGTCGCATCCACGTTGGGGCGGACGCCATCTTCAGAAGCGCCCCGGCGCCGACGACCTGGCGTCGTACGCCGAGGTGTTTGGGGCCGTCGAAGGCAACACGACCTTCTACGCCACGCCGACGATGGAGGTGGTGCGGCGGTGGGCGGATTCGGTCGATGAAACCTTCCGGTTCGTGGCGAAGTTCCCACGCCACATCACCCACGAGCGCCGGCTCCGCCACGTCGGAGAGGACGTCAACGCCTTCGTCGATGCAATGGCGCCGCTGGCGCCCAACCTTTCGCCGATCGCCGTGCAGCTCCCCGCGTCCTTTGCTCCCGAATCGCTGGGTGTCCTCGACGCCTTTCTGGCCAACCTTCCAGGCTGGCTGAAGGCGGCCGTGGAGGTCCGACATCCCGGCTGGTTCGTCGACCCCGCGGAGCGTTCCCTCAACGATGTGCTCTACCGTCACGGCGCCAACCGGATCATCCTCGATTCGCGGGCGCTGTTTGCCGGCCCGGCGAGCACTCCCGAAGAGATCGAAGCGTTCGAGCGAAAGCCGCGCGTTCCGGTGCGGGCCGTGGCGACTGCGGACACACCGATCGTCCGATTCATCGGGCAGAGCCGTCTCGACGCCAACGAGTCCTTCCTCGAGCCGTGGGTCAGCACGGTCGTTCGGTGGCTGGAGGCGGGTCGGAACCCGATCGTCTTTCTCCACACCCCCGACAACGCCGATGCGCCAGCGCTGTGTCGGCGCTTTCATGAGATGGTGCGATCGGAGCTCCCGGCCCTCGAACCTCTCGCCGAACCTCCCGAAGAAGCACAGCCGCCCCTCTTCGGCACCTGACCTTGCGAAGTTCGAAACAAATGTGAACGTGTCCGCTCCAGCCCGATTCGAGCCTCTACGGTGCAGGTCGATGTCCCGGTACCCGCGGCTGCTCGTCGCCCTTCTCGCCATGGCGATCATTGCCGCCGCATGCGGCAGTGAGGGCTCCGAGGCCACCGGAGTTGCGCCGGACGACACGGCGCAATCCGACACGACCACGGTCACCGAAACGACCACGTCGACCGACGATCCGCCAGCGACGACGGACGCTGCGGAAACGGCAGAGGTCGCGTCGACGGAAGAACCGGCGACGACAGCCCCAGAGACCGACAGCACTGACGATGCGGCCACAACGACCACCCCGTCGACGACGGTGGCCGAAACGACCGCAGCGCCAACGACGGCCGCCGAGACCACGACGGCGGCGCCCGAAACGACGACCACGGCCGCACCGGGCCGCCTCGTCGAGCTCGTCGACGGCGGTCAGCTGGACCTCAACTCGATCGAAGGCACCGACACGGTGCTGTGGTTCTGGGCGCCCTGGTGACCGACCTGTCAACGTGAAGCCGGTGCGGTCGCACGGGCGCAGGAAGCAAACCCTGACGTGAACTTCGTCGGTGTCGGGGCGCTCGACAGCCTCAACGCCATGAAGGGGTTCGTCGGGGCCACCGGAGTCGGAAGCTTTCCGAACATCTATGACCCCGACGGCGAGGTCTGGGCCGAGTACGGCATCGGCTACCAGCCAGCGTTCGTGTTCTTGCCCGCCGGCGGTGGGTCAGAGACGACCGGCGCGCTCGGCTTCGACGACATCCAAGCTCGGATCGACAGCTTGTTCTGAGCTCAGAATCCCCTCAGGGGGAGCGCGGAGCGATCCAACCAGTTGTCTGCGGGATACTCCGCATCGGCTTCGATGCAGTGCAAGGTGAAGGCCAGGCGAGACTTCTCCGACGTGTTCGGCGAACTGCGGTGAGGCAGCGTGCCGTGCAACGCGATCAGCGTCCCCGCCTCGGCTTCGAGCGGAACCCAGCCGTCGTCGGGATAGTCGGGTTCGCCGAAGTCGATCATCTCGGTGCCGTTGCCGTCGGCGCGGCGAGCGAATCGAGACCGCACGGGCAGACGGTGTGCGCCCGGCAACGCCCACAAGCACCCGTTCTCGACGGTGGCGTCGTCGAGCGCGAGCCAGAAGCCGATGACGCTCTGCGGTTCGGTCCACAAGAAGGTGTGGTCCGTGTGCGCGGTGACCTCGCCTCCGACCCGTGGGTTCTTGAAGATGATCATCGACTGCAACAACCGTGGGTCGGACATGCCGACTGCAGCCGCGGCGTTCGCGAATGGCGTTGATCGACAGAACGCGTCGAATGCGGGCTCGAGATCGTGCATTGCGTGCCCGATCTTGTTGAGCGCCTCGTGCTTGTCGACGAGCAACCGACCCTCGTCGTCGAGGACTCCGTCCTCGTAGAAGTAGCGCACGGTGTCGCCCGATGTGAGGAAGTAGTCGTCTCTGGCGTGACTTTGATCGTCGGTGCGAAAGACCGTCGTCACCGACGATGGATCGAACCGGTCGACGAGGGCGCGGATGTCGCCGCGAATGGCGTCGATGGCGTTGCCGTCGACAGCGCCGGGGAACTGCGCGTAGCCCGTCTCCGCGAAGGTCGCCGCAACGTTGGTCACGTCTCGCCCTTGCGGAACGGCTGGCCGAGCGCCGCGGGCATTCGGAGTCGCTGCGAGAAGAACACGAGCACGAGGAGCACGAGCACGTACGGCAAAATGTTGCTCCACCAGTCCGGGACGGTTTCGGCGGAGATCCACCAGACGAAGGCACCCACGCCGAGGAGCCCGGCGAGGATCGCATCGGTCGTCCGACGCTTGGTCAGGGCCCAGGCGCCCACGCCCGCCAGGATCACGGTGTTGACCAACAGCAGTGCGTGCGATGCGGTGCCATCGAGGTCCTTGAGGTCGAGACCGAAGACGTAGCCGAACAGCAGCGCACCCACGAGCACGCCACCTGGTCGCCAGTTGCCGAAGATCAGCGCCGCCAGCCCGATGAAGCCACGACCTGCCGAGTTTCCACCCTGGAACAGGCCGGAGAGTTCGGTGGAGATGAAGGCCCCACCGAGGCCGGCGAGCCCGCCCGAGATGATGACGCCGAGGTACTTGTAGCGAATGATGTCGATGCCCTGCGTGGCACCTGCGCCGGGGTTCTCGCCCGCGATCCGCAGGCGAAGCCCGAACCGCGTGCGCCAGATCAGCCACGTCGTGACCGGAACGAGCGCCAACGCCATGATCGACACCCAGTGCACGTTGGTGACCAGACCTCGCAACAGCTGCGAGACATCGCTGATGAACCACCACTCCCGTTCGGCGATCGACAGGAGCAGGTCCGGCGACTCCCACTCACCGATGTTGCCGCCCCCCAGAAAGAGAAGGTCGATCTTGTCGGGGGTTTCGGTCGACGGCGAGGTCGTGGGAGACGCCCAGAGCTCGTCGGAGAGGTAGCGCGTGATCGCGGGCGCCAAGATGTTGATGGCGACGCCGGAGATGATGTGGTCGACGTTGAAGGTCACGGTGGCCACGGCGTGCAACAGACCGCCGAGCGCGCCGCCGAGTACCCCGATGAGCAGACCGATCCACGGGCCATAGTTGATCGAGCCCCACGCGCCGAACCACATGCCGAGAATCAACATGCCCTCGAGGCCGATGTTGACCACGCCGGCGCGTTCGGAGAACAGGCCGCCGAGTCCAGCCAGGAAGATCGGCACGGCCCACCGCAACATCTCTCGCGATGTCGACACCTGCGTGAGCCGTTCGGTGTCGCTGAAGAACGTCTGCACGAGCGTCAACAACATGATGCCGGCGAGGGCATAGAGCGGCCAACGGATCCAGGCGGGGAGATCGTTGAGGGCTTTCATGCCATCACCCCCTGTTCGGCCCGGAGGGCTTCGGCGGTCTCACGAGCCTCCTCACGTTCCTGGAATCGTTTGGAGATGCCGTAGGCGACGACGGCTGCCAGCAGGACGATGCCCTGCATGATGTTGACGATCTCCTTGGTGGCCGCCTCGGTGTTCTGGAGGATCCCGGCGGAGACGTCCAGGAAGGCGAAGAGCAGCGCGGAGAAGACCATGCCTCCCGGATGATTGCGGCCGAGCAGGGCGACCGCGATACCGGCGAAGCCGAGCCCCTGGATGGCGTTGGGCGGGAACTTGCCCTTTTCCGAGAGTTCGACGAGTCCGATCAGGCCTGCGACGGCACCCGAGAGCACCATCGCAGCCACGATCATGCGCTTGGGAGGAACGCCACCTGCACGAGCCGCAAACGGGTTCAGGCCACTTGCACGAAGGTCGAAGCCAAACCGCATTCGAGTCAACAAGAGGTGGTACGCCACACCCACGCAAATGGCGACGAGGAGCACACCGGTGAGCTCTTTGCCTTGCCCGATCTCGCGGGTGAAGATCTCCACGATCCCGTTGATGTGTGGGATGAGGCCGGACTCATCGATCGGGTTCGTGCCGAGCGTCGTCGACGTGAACTCCTCTTGTTCGGCTTGCCACCGTTGCTGCAACCAGGCGATCAGTCCCGCAACGGCGATCGAGTTGAGCATGATCGTCGAGATCACCTCGTTCACGCCGCGGGTGACCTTCAGGACCCCGGCGATACCGGCGTAGAAGGCGCCGGTCGCCATCGCCACGATCATGATCAACGGAATGTGCAGCACCGCCGGAAGCGACACGAGACTGCCCACCTGGGCGGCGATCAGGAACGCGAACAGGTACTGGCCCTCGACGCCGATGTTGAACAGGTTCATCCGGAACCCGATCGCTGCAGCGACGGCCGAGATGTACAGCGGTGTTGCGCGGTTGAGGATGTCGACCTGGGTCTCCAACTTCGACGCATGGCCGAGCATGTCGCCGTATGCCGCGAAGGGGTTCGATCCGAAGGCCCAGAGGGCGATCGACGAGATGACCAGCGTCAACACGAACGCGCCCACAGGCGCGCTCAGACTGAACAAGAACTTGCGCATCAGTGCACCTCCGCCGTCTCTTGGGTGGCGGCGCCCGTCATGTACGCCCCGAGGTCTCGCGGCGTGACCTCGTCGGGTTGGAGTCGAGCGACGAGCCGCCCGCGAAGCATGACGACGATGCTGTCGGACAGGCCGATCAGCTCGTCGAGGTCAGCCGAGATCAACAACGTGGCCAGGCCAGCGGCCCGCGCATCACGGATCTGCTCCCAGACGGCAGCCTGCGCCCCGACGTCGATGCCCCGGGTCGGGTGTGCGGCGATCAGCAGCGACGGATCTGCCGTGAGCTCGCGTCCGATGATCAACTTCTGCTGATTTCCACCGGAGAGGGCGTGCGCCGAGACGTCGATGTTGGGCGTTCGGACGTCGAATTCGTCCTTGATCGTTTCGGTCTGGGATCGCATCCCGGATCGGTTCATCAACCATCGCGAGCCGTACGGCGCCTGCGTCTGGTGGCCGAGCGCCGCGTTCTCCCACAACGGCGCGTCGAGCATGAGGCCCTCGTGATGACGATCTTCGGGCACATAACCGATGCCGGCCTCGCGCCGCTTGCGAACCGACAGGTTCGTGATGTCGAGGCCCTGCAAGCTGATGGATCCAGCGGTCACCGCGGCGGTCCCGATGATCGCGTCGACGAGTTCGGACTGGCCATTGCCTTCGACGCCGGCGATGCCGAGAATCTCGCCCTCGTGGATGCGCAACGAGATGTTCTCGATGACTGGTCGACGGTCGTCGTCCACGACGGTCACGGCAGAGATGTCGAGCCCGACACGCTCGGTCACGGTTGACTCCGCCGTCTCCGGAGTCGGAAGTTCGGAGCCGACCATCAGCTCTGCAAGATCGTGCGCTGTCACCCCGTCGTTGGGCATGCTCGCCACCGTCTTGCCGTGACGCAGGACCGTGATGCTGTCGGAGATCTCGAGCACCTCGTCGAGCTTGTGGTCGATGAAGATGATGGTTGCGCCGCCCTCTTTGAGCTCGCGCATGTTCTCGAAGAGCGCCTCGACTTCCTGGGGCACGAGCACGGCGGTGGGCTCATCGAGGATGAGGATCTCCGCTCCCCGGTAGAGGACCTTGATGATCTCGACCCGCTGTCGTTCTCCGACCTCGAGGGTCTCGACCATGTCGTCGGGGTCGATCGTCAAGCCATAGTCCTCGGCCACCCGGGCCAGGTGCGCCTCGGCCTCGGAGAACTTGATCACGCCCCCCGCAGCCGTCGGCTCCGCGCCCAGAATCACGTTTTCGAGCACGGTGAGCTGGTCGGCGAGCATGAAGTGCTGATGGACCATGCCGATGCCGCGGTCGATGGCATCGGTGGGGGAGCCGAACTCCACCACGTCGCCATGCACCTTCATCGTGCCCTCGTCGGGCGGCTGCATGCCGTAGAGGATCTTCATCAGCGTCGACTTGCCGGCACCGTTCTCGCCGCAGATCGCGTGAATCTCGCCCTTCTCGACAGTCAGGTTGATGTTGTCGTTGGCAACAACGCCTGGAAATCGTTTGGTGATCCCCGTCAGCTCGATGGCTGGCGCCATGGTCGGGTGCCCCTTCCCCACAAAACGGCCGAAGCCGGACCCTAACCCGATCCCTCCGATAGAGAGAAACGGGGAAGAGCCCGGCTCCGAATCAGTTCATTGGGCGTTCACGCCCGTTGATCAGCCGCCGACCTCGGTGGGATCGGTCGGGACGACCACGTCGCCGGCCACGATGGCTGCCTTGGCAGCCTCGAGCTGGTCGGCGATGTCATCGACGAAGCCACCCGTGGTCGAGTAGCCGACGCCGTCGACCGAGAGGTCGTAGACGTTCGGTCCAGCAGCGAAGCTGCCGGAGTCCTGAGCCTTGATGATCTCGAACACGGCCACGTCGACACGCTTCAGCATCGAGGTGAGCACGTACTCCTGCAGCGACTCATCGACGGCGCCGATCGTGTTGTACTGATCGGAGTCGACGCCGATGCCCCACACCTTGGAGCCGGTGTCCTCGGAGAAGTCCTTGGCGGCCTGGAACATGCCGTTCCCGGCACCACCAGCAGCGTGGTAGATGATGTCCGCGCCGTCTTCGTACATCGTCGTGGCGATCACCTGGGCACGGTCGGGCTGGTTGAAGCCGTCGAAGTCCGGGGCGTCGGTGATGTATTCAGCAACGACCTCGATGTCGGGGTTGACCGAGGCGACACCAGCACGGAAGCCAGCCTCGAACTTCTCGATCAGGCCGAAGCAGCACACGCCGCCGATGAAGCCGACCTGGTCGGTCTGGGTCTTGAGCGCCGCAGCGACACCCACGAGATACGAGCCCTGCTCTTCAGCGAAGACAAGGCCAGCGACATTGTCGCCGTACGGAGCCGGGGGATCCTGGCTGAAGTCGAGCATCGACGAGTCGACGACCGCGAAGTTCGTGTCGGGGTTCTCCGCAGCCACGGAAACGGCGTCAGCCTCGAAGAGGAAACCGACACCGATGACGAGCGGGTTGCCCTCGGCGGCCAGCGTCAGAAGCTCGGCGCGATTGGAGCCGTCGTCGTTCGGGGACGCTTCGGTGAAGTCGACGCCGAGGTCGCTCTTGGCGACGTCGAGGCCGGCAGCTGCCGAGTCGTTGAACGAGAGGTCGCCGCGTCCACCGATGTCATAGACGAGGCCGACGGTCGTGTCGGAACCCTCAGCCATGGCGTCGCCTTCTTCTGCGGGCTCCTCCTCCATGGCATCTTCTTCTTCCATGGAATCGTCTTCTTCTTCCATGGCGTCTTCGTCGTCGGAGTGCTCTTCCTCCTCTTCCATGGCGTCGTCTTCTTCGGCCATGGCGTCGTCGGTGGTCTCCTCGGTGTCGGGTTCGGTCGACACGTCCGAGTCGTCACTGCCGCACGCTGCGGCGATGAGGCTGAACGCTGCGAACAACGCGAGCAGCATGGTCAATTTCTTGCGCATTGGTGGCCCCTCCGGCTGGATTGCGCCGGTGACGTGTTTCGTCACCGCCTGAATGCTTGCGCAAACCTAGCCCCCGAACGCAGGCGCGCGCCTTCGGGCGATGTCAAAACCGTGTGAAATGGGTCAGGCGTTCCGGTCGCGGCGCTCGAGCCACTTGATGACCGGGATCGTGCCCGCGACGAACAACGACGCGATCGCAATGAGGAGCACGATCACCATCAGGCCGATGGCAAAGAACCCGACCACAGCCCCCAAGATTCAGCTGTTGCGGCCCACGTTGGGCTTGCGGCCGTGGTTCGCCTTGGAGCGGCGCGCCTTGGCCTTCTTCTTCTGGGTGCGCTTCGACATAGGGCTGTCAGGTTAGCGGGACTTCGTCGCAGTCCACTCGAGGAGTTCGTCGGCACTCCAGGTGTTGATGATCCGCTCCGGATCGACACCGCACCGGACCGCTTTGTCGCAGCCATACGTCTGCCACTCGAGCTGGCCGGGCGCGTGGGCGTCGGTGTTGATCGCCACGAAGCACTCCCATTCGACGGCGAGCTCGAGCAGATCCTCGGGCGGGTCCTGACGTTCGGGCCGGCAGTTGATCTCGACCGCCGTGCCGAACTGGGCGCACGCGGCGAAAACGATCTCGGCATCGAATTCGGATGGGGCCCGCCCGGTACCGGAGATCTTGCGATTGGTCATGTGTCCGAGGATGTCGACATGGGGGTTGGCGATCGCGGTCACCATGCGTCGGGTCATGTCGGGCGCCGGCATGCGCATCTTCGAATGCACGGAGGCAACCACGACATCGAGCTGGCCGAGCATGTCGTCGGAGAGGTCGAGCGAACCGTCCTCGAAGATGTCCACCTCCATGCCCGACAGCACCCGAAACGGCGCAATCTCTTCGTTGAGGGCTGCGAGCTCGTCGCGCTGCGAGCGAAGCCGATCTTCATTGAGGCCATGCGCCACGGTGAGTCGAGCGGAATGGTCGGTGGCGACCAGGTAGTCGTGTCCGAGCGCTCGGGCCGCATCGGCCATGGCGCGCAACGGCGCTCCGCCGTCCGACCAGGTCGAGTGCGAATGACAGTCGCCGCGAAGGGACTCGCGGAGCGCTCGCCCCTCAGTGGGCTCGATCGCCGTTCGTCGGTCGAGGTCGGCGAGGTAGCCGTCGTCGACGCCCGTCATCGCCTCAGTGATCACTCGCCCCGTCGACGAACCGACACCATCGAGATCGGTGATCGTCCCCGCGTGCACACGGTTCTCGAGCTCCACCGGGTCCGTCGCTCGGATCGTCTGCAACGCGTTCTGAAAGGCTCGAACCTTCGGGCTCGGCGCCAGCGACCGGTCGAGCAGGTAGATTCCGCGCTCGAGGGCGGCGACCGCAACGGAGTTCGGCTCGGTGCCCATGGATGCCGAGGGTAGCCTGCGGCCCCGTGGAACGATTCGGATTCGTCGGGCTGCCCAACGCAGGCAAGTCCTCGCTTTTCAATGCCCTTGCCGGAGGTGGCGCGCTCGCCGCCCCCTACGCCTTCGCCACCACCGACCCGAACGTCGGCGTCGCCAAGGTCTTCGACCACCGTCTCGACGCGCTCGCCGAGATGTCGAACTCGAAGAACGTCGTGCACGCCAGTGTGCAATTCAACGACATCGGCGGACTCGTCGAGGGGGCCAGCCAGGGCGAGGGTCTCGGCAACAAGTTCCTCGCAGGCATTCGTGAAGTCGACGCCATCGTGTTCGTCCTTCGCGCCTTTCCCGACGGCGACGTGCCCGGGCCCACCGACCCCCTCGAACACCTCGGTGTCGTCGAAACCGAACTCTCTCTCGCCGACCTCGAATCCGCCGAGAAGCAGCTGGACAAGGTCGCCCGAGTCGCCCGAACCGACAAGTCGAAGGCGCACGAAGAGGCCATGCTACGGCGGGTCGTCGACCTGCTGAGCGACGGCACCCCGCTCTACAAGTCGGACCTGAGCGACGACGACCGGGCCGAGCTCAAGCCGTTCTTCTTCCTCACCAACAAACCCGTCCTCGCTGTCGTGAACATCGGCGAGGACCAGCTTGGCCAAGAAGACGAGATCGCCGCCCCCGTCGTCGAGGCGCTCGGCGGCGCCCAAGTGATCGCTGCGTGCGTGCAGCTCGAGGCCGAAGCTGCGCTGCTCGACGACGACGAGCGGGCCGAGATGCTCGAAGGGCTCGGGCTCGGCGAAGGCGCCCTCCCGCGCTTCATCCAGGCCGCCTACGAACTGATGGGGCTGCGGACCTTCCTCACCACCGGCGAGAAGGAATCGCGAGCCTGGACGTTCCGGGCCGGCTCAACCGCCCCGCAAGCCGCAGGCGTCATCCACACCGACTTCGAACGCGGCTTCATCCGTGCCGAGACGATCGAGTGGGACGCCCTCGTCGAGGCCGGTTCGTGGTCGGCCGCTCGGGACAAAGGCCAGGTCCGCTCCGAAGGCAAGGACTACGTCGTGGCCGACGGCGACGTCATGGAGTTCCGCTTCAACGTGTGAGCGGGAGCTCACTGCTTTCCCGGCGCTGTTGCGCCTCCTGCGAGTTCGCGCCCGTTGGGCGCTCATGCGCAGATTGCCGGAGGCCCACGCCCGCAACGACCGGCGGAGCCG
>JAHDCX010000001.1:0-17546 GCA_020629635.1 Acidimicrobiales bacterium
ACGCCGATGGCATCGAATACGAGTTCGACGACGCCACCAACACGGGAACGTTCACGTGGTATCACCAGATTGCGGGTCGGACGGTCGCCTACACGCAGACCGGCTCGACGACGACGTGGATGTTCCAGGACCAGATCAACTCGACCGGACTCACCGTCGACGACGCAGGCAACCAATCCGTGCAGCGCTACACCCCCTGGGGAGAACTCCGCACCAACGGCAACCTAACCACCGACCACCACTACACCGGACAAATCGCCGACACCTCCACCGGACTCGCCTACTACAACGCCCGCTACTACGACCCCACAATCGGACGATTCGTATCACCAGACACGATCGTTCCGTCAGCTACTGAAGGCCAAGATCTGAACCGGCTCACGTACGTAAAAAACAATCCAGGGCGGTACATAGATCCATCTGGTCATCGATACTGCCCTCCGGCAGATGTCGGGTGCGAAAACAACTGGATAGAAGCTCGTAGAGCTCATCGAAATTTCGCCAATTGTTATCAGAGAGGAATGCGTTCGGCCTGCGACTCGATTTCTCAAGCCACTCCAACGGTTGAATACCACAGCTACAACCTGACCTATGAGATCGCTGTTGCCGAGTACATTACGCCAGAGGGTACGGTAAGCAGGATTTCAAACAACTTTGAGGATTCGAAGCTCTTTCCGTTTAGGTCCGACTGCGAGAGCCTTGAGGTCGGCGCGCAGTGCAATCTCTCGGGTTGGCCGTCGTTCGGCGACGAACCTATTGAGGTAATAGACGTGGGCGCGAATCACTTTTCGTTTCTTTCCCTTGATGGCCACAGCGAAGGCGCCGGGAATCAGATTACCTTTACGTTCGCAAAGACCGATCCGCATACGATGGTGCTCAGCGTGCAAGCTTCAGGCCCTTACGACTCAGCTGTACTGAGGCTTCCCCTTGCCCGCCATATAGCACACAACTTGGTGAACCCTCAGATATGGCAGAACTTCGCCGATAGGATAGGTGACAAGCTTGGAACTGAGACCGTTGTCCAAGTCGTCGATGTGACAGGCCCGAACTGGGGGTCAGGTGCATGCGAGATGGGTGCGGGGCCTAGCTGTTGATGAATTTGAATCAACCCAAACGACTTGGTCGAGCTGTCATCTGGGCTCTTAATGCCTTCGTGCAATATATACTGGCCGTACTGCTTCTTATAAGTGTTCCAAAGATCGGTGCTATATCTGACGTCTCACAACTTGTAGCCGGTCTGCGAATCTCACTACTGTTCGTCGGCATCCTTAGCTTTTTCGGCTGCTTAGTTGTGGACGTTTTTTGTCTCGTAAGTCGCCACAAGCTTGAGTCGAAGATCTTGGTCAAATTCCTTCTGTTGCCGATCGCAGGATGTCTTGCCGTTATTGCGGCTCTTTAGCGTGGTCTGATACTGAACCTTGCAGCTTTGCCTACTCGCTTTAAGCACCGTCAACCAATACCGCCGCTGCTTCGCCGGAACGCTAGTACGACACGGGTGCGGGGATTCATCATGATCGGACGTTCTACGACGCTGACATGCGGGTCACCCAAACCCGGACGCTGATTCCCGAGCCGAACAGTGGCAACAAGTTCCGGTTCTTGACGGGGTATGTGTTGCGGTCTGATGGGCAGCCGTCGCAGATCAACCATCCGTCGGGAACCTGGTATCAGAGCGGCTATCAGGTCGGCTACACCTACAACCCGCGTACCGGCCAGCCCGAGGGACTCAACGAGATCACGGGCGGCGAAACGATCGTCGACACCATCACCCGCAACACTGCAGGCCAGGTCACCGCCATGACCTACGGACCGAACGGGGCTGATGGGGTGGCGTCGTGGACGTATGATCCGCACACGCTCCGGTTGACCGGAGCGTTGGGCGGGACCACCGGCAACGCTGGTGCCTGGCAGGATCTCGCCTACACGTACGACGGGAACGGGAACATCACCAAGATCTTCGATGATGTCAACGCCAACCAGTGGCAGTGCTTCGCCTACGACGACCTCGATCGGTTGATCGAGGCGTTCACGGACAACACGTCGACATGTAATGGGTTTACGGCGACGGGTGCCGGGAACTACAACGACACGTACGCCTATTCAGTTGGTGGGAACATTGTGTCGAAGACAGGGAATGGCGCCTACACCTACGGTGACCCCGACCACCGCCATGCGGTCACTGCGACGAGTGACGGGTCGAGCTACGTGTATGACGACAACGGCAACATGACCACCCGCAACCCGGCAGGGTCCCCGGCGCAGACGTTGACGTGGGACAAGACGCAGCGTCTGCGCACCGTCACCGACACGACCGGCACCACCGAGTTCCTCTACGACGTGGACGGGCAGCGGGTGCGCCGCAAGACCGGCGACACCTACACGTTCTACGCGGATGGCATCGAATACGAATACGACGACGCCACCAACACCGGAACGTTCACCTGGTATCACCAGATCGCGGGACGCACGGTCGCCTACACGAAGACCGGTTCGACGACGACGTGGATGTTCCAGGACCAGATCAACTCGACCGGACTAACCGTCGACGACGCAGGCAACCAATCTGTGCAGCGGTACACGCCTTGGGGTGAACTCCGCACCGACGGCAACCTGACCACCGACCGCCACTACACCGGACAAATCGCCGACCAGTCCACCGGACTCTCGTATTACAACGCCCGCTACTACGACCCCACCATCGGTAGATTCGTATCGCCTGATGCACTTGTCGGTAGCTCAACGGTCGGAGGAGACTTGTCGCGGTACGCCTATGTTCGGAACAATCCGACCCGCTTTAACGATCCTTCGGGTCATGTTTGCATCTGGGTAATCGGTTCATGCGACGAAGAGCAACAGACTTCAGGCGAAGAACAGAACGACTCTGATATGACTAGTGACGAAACTAGGGATGGTTCAAATGACTCGTCGTGGTGGTCTGGATTGGTGAATGCCGTCAAGGATGTGTGCCATGTGGGCTCAGACAATTGTGATGGTTCTGCTGGCTGGATTGGAGAGCTAAAGCGCAACATTGTCAATGGTAGTGGTGGAACCCTTCAAGGTATGTCCGGAGGGCTCGCAGACGACACGCTACATCACATCCCAGTCCTGGGCATCGAGGAAGACGACGTGGACTGGTCTTCCGGCGCAGCAATCTATGGCGAACTTGCTGGCGATACTCTTGTCGTTCGATTGGAACTCTTCTCACCCACTGGCAGAGCCTTCGGAATAGCGAGCAACGCCGTCAATGCTGGAGTGGAATGCGCTGGAGACCTCAACAGTTACGCATGCGCGGAAGGCCCTGTGAACACCCTAGCGCCGCTCGGTACTGCTTCGGCTACTCGCCGTCTGTTCACCGGCAACACTGGTCTGATAGGTCGAATCACCAACAAGCTAGCTGAACCGGCACAGAACACAGCCGCGGCAATCACCGGCTTTCTTTCGGACGTTCTGACGATCAGGATGCGACCAGATGCTCAACACCTTTATCCCGAACCGCTCTATGGGAATTTAGGTTGACCCGTGGACCTTCTCGTGGATATTTCGATCATATTAATATGCCTTCTTGTCAACTGGTACGGAATTGGACTGCTGGTGGCCGACCCTGGTCAGCGTTACCGCCTTCGTATAGTTGGCAGCGTATTCATGCTTCTGATGTTTGTCTGGCTCCTATTGTTGAGCTGAGCCGTTCAGTTCGGTCGGGTTTAGTTGACCTGTCGCGGTGCACGGACGCACTGATAAGGAGTAGACGAATGTCTCGCGTATCAGAGGATTTCAGGTGTCCGTCGCTGCTGCTGAGAACCTTCCTGTCGGGCGAACCTATTCCGGCGCTTCGATGGTGAACTGGGGTTATCGTCTGGGATGCCTGTCGTGATCGCAGGACCCGAAGGTGATCCGCAGTCTCCGACTCATGTTCCGACGGGTGCCGGGAACTATGACGACACGTACGCCTATTCAGTTGGTGGGAACATAGTGTCGAAGACCGGGAATGGCGCCTACACCTACGGTGACCCCGACCACCGCCATGCGGTCACTGCGACGAGTGACGGGTCGAGCTACGTGTATGACGACAACGGCAACATGACCACCCGCAACCCGGCAGGGTCCCCGGCGCAGACGTTGACGTGGGACAAGACGCAGCGTCTGCGCACCGTCACCGACACGACCGGCACCACCGAGTTCCTCTACGACGTGGACGGGCAGCGGGTGCGCCGCAAGACCGGCGACACCTACACGTTCTACGCGGATGGCATCGAATACGAATACGACGACGCCACCAACACCGGAACGTTCACCTGGTATCACCAGATCGCGGGACGCACGGTCGCCTACACGCAGACGGGCTCGACGACGACGTGGATGTTCCAGGACCAGATCAACTCCACCGGACTCACCCGCACTGACGCCGGTGTGAACTCGGTGCAGCGTTACACGCCATGGGGTGAACTCCGCACCGACGGCAACCTGACCACCGACCGGCACTACACCGGCCAAACGGCATGGCCCGAGCACGCCAACAACGCATCACCTACCATCAAAACAACCCACCCAAAGAGCCCCACTCATGCTGACTGAAACATCGCCAACATGCGACAAAGAGTCAGACACAGGTCAGATGCCCCACCATCGCATCCGCGTCCAACAACTCCCGATCCGGCGACGACTGGCCCTGCATACCCACCAGTCTTTTCGATCCGCGCCAAAATCGCGAGCCTTCCCAGCGAATTATTCAGCAGTCTCCTAGTGGTGCGTCGTTGAAATAGTTGGGTGGGTTAGGGTGTGGCATGACTTCGATGGCTGCGCCGCCCTTGCCGATGACGACCGATGATCGTGAGGTGCTGGCGGTGATGGCCCGGTCGTCGTCGTTGCCGCATCGTCAGGTGGTCCAAGCGAAGGGCTTGTTGTTCGCAGCTGATGGGATCGCGAACGAGGAGATCGCTCGGCGTTGTTCGACCACGTCAGATACGGTGCGCCGGTGGCGGAAACGGTTCGAGGAAGCCGGGGTTGATGGTGTGGGCAAGATCGCTCCGGGTCGGGGACGTAAGTCGTGGTTGCCTGAGGGAACGGTCGAAGCGGTCGTTCATGACACGTTGCACGCCAAGCCTGATGATGGGTCGACGCATTGGACGACCCGGTCGATGGCGCGCCGTCACGGGATCGGGAAAGACTCGGTCGCTCGGATCTGGCGCGATCACGGGCTGAAGCCGTGGAAGGTCGACACGTTCAAGATCTCGAACGATCCGTGTTTCGAGGACAAGCTTGTCGATGTCGTTGGGTTGTATCTGGATCCGCCCGAGCGGGCGGTCGTGTTCAGTTTCCCGGGTTGGTCGGTTGATGATCTTGTGAGGCTGTCGAGGTGAAGGCTGTGGAGATTGGGGAACCCGTTGATCAGCTCCGGGGGGTGATCAGTGCTCGGCTTCAGATCTTTGGTGGCGAGCCGTCTGTCGAGCAGGCAAATGCATTTCTTGCGGGCTTCGATGTGGCCTCGGGCTACTCGATGCTGCGGGGTTACCAGGAATGGCTTGTAGTGAGGCTCGGTGGTGGCTACAACATTCACTGGTTCGCTCTCGGCCAAAAGTTAGCTCTTGGCGTCGGCCCTTCCGACCCAACTCCTGTAAGCGCGGCCGGAGAACAGAATGATGCAGGTCTCCGCGTCTTGGAGTCTGTCGTCGAGTTCCTCGAGGAGATGAGCCGACTCGACGGACGACGCAACCTTTATGTGCAATACGAGGCGCTGAGGCAGACCGATGGACTCCCCTGATACTTACTTATCCAGCTCCAGTCATCGGAGTGAGGAGTGAAGGGATCTGATGGGTGTGGCTGAGGTGGTGTAGGTAGTGGTCGAAACGGGCGAAGCCGTGCCCGGCCCATTTCACGTTCTTCACGCCCACGTTGAGGCCGTCGCTCCGCCCGTTCGGTGATGGTTCAAGATCTCGGTTCGCTACTTCGACATCGTCCCATGCCGTTGCTCGCGCATGGGTAGCGCGCAACTGACTCCTTGCTCTGGCGATCAGCGTCGGGCGGGGCGGGTGGAGGCTCTGACGAGGCGGGCGGTGTGGCGGAGGTCGATGGGGTTCGCCCGAACAGCGCGCCGCAGGTGCATCGACGCTTCGGCGCGCTCGCCGAGTCGTTCGGCGGCCACGCCGGCCATCGCCTCATACGTCGCGAGCAGGACGGGCTGTTTCTGCAGCCGTCGCCGATGACGGTCGAGGATGTGCACGGCAGAGGCGTAGCGCCGTGCGGCCTCGTATCGGTCAGGTCGAATGTTGACGGTGATGTGCGGGCTCGGGTCGAACACCGACAGCACGGGAAACAACTCGTGGTGTTGGGCGACACGAAGCGCCAGATCCGTGTTCTCCGAGAACGACAGACCCGGTTGATATCCGCCGACCGTTGCGAACAACTCGGCAGATACGGCGAAACTCCCCGCCTGCCAGAGTCCGACGATGTTGCCGAACGCGAGGCCGGGATCCGTCGGCTCCCGAAACGAGATCGTGCCATCAGGCGAACGACGACGCTGACCGGTGAACGCAAGGTCGACCCCGGTCCACAGCAGCGACCGGTACGTCGCGATCCAGTCGTCGTCAGGCTCGTCGTCGCTGTCCAGAAACACGAGCCACGTACCCACGGCGTGGGCGGCACCCAGGTTCCGGGCGATTGACACGCCCGCGTGATCCTGGCGGACCACCAGGAGTCGGTCGTCGGATTGTGCGAGACGGCCGAGCGAAACGTCGGTGCCATCCGTCGAGCCGTCGTCGACCACGATGCACTCGAAGTCCGACGACCGCTGGCGGGCCAGCAAACGCCGCACGAGGTCCGTCACCTGCCGCCGACGATTCCACGTCGGGATGATCACGCTGATCGGGGTCAGCATCCTTCTCCGCCTTCGTCGTCATGGGATCGAACCCCGAAGTGCGCAGGATCGATCGTTCGTCCGAGCTGTCCGCGCCAGCCGTCCCGGATCGCCCGGGCATTCCACCGCAAATGCTGCAGCGCCTGACGAGGGCTGATCACCAGATTTGCCAGGGGTTTGGCGACGCCACGGATGAGCGCCACGCGGATCGCCGTGTCGGTGCGGCCGTTGGCCCGGAGGACGTGGATCTGGTTGCGGAGCGTGTAGTAGCGCCGCCAGTTCCAGTCGCCAACCCGTCGTTTCGGGCCGGCGGTATCGGCGGTGGCGCGCCCGACGTCTGCCCACAGCGGGCCGTGGGCGATCAGGCGGCAACCGTGCCGACGCAGTCGGAGCCCGTACTCGACCTCCGAGGACCCGAAGAACAGCTCGGGGTCGAAGGTGCCGTACCGGCGGATCGCACCGGCGGAGAACGCCGAGTAACAACCGGTCGCCAGCCAGTCCACGTCGACCGGCCCGTCGAGTTCATCGTCGGCGATGCGGATGCTCTGACCGCGGTCCCAGTCGTAGCGGGCGCCGACCATGCCCACCGCAGCGACGTGGGCGTCCTCGTCGCGCTGGCTCGAGCCGAGTGTCGTGATCGACTCGATGATGTCGTCACGGGGCGGTTGTTGGTCGTCGTCGAGGCGGATCACCCAGTCGTCGTCGTCGATGCCCGCGTCGAGCAGCCACGACATGGCGAGCGCCGTGCCACCGGCCGGACCGGTGTTCTCCTCGGGTCGAAGCACCACGGCCTCGTGTCCGCGCTGGCGATGCCGTTCTGCGACGAGGTCGATCGTCGGAGAGCCACCGTTGTCGACGAGCACGAGCGTGTCCGGCACGAGCGTCTGGTGGTGGAGCGCGTCGACGACGCGCTGGAGCCCTTCTGGTCGCTGATGCGTGATGATGATTCCGTGCACGCTGCTCACCGCACACCTCCCCGTGGCGTGTGTGTGCGGCCGGCGTCTCGCAGGCTGCGCTCGTAGAACTCGACCATGCGTGTGGCGATGGCGGCGATCGAGAAGCGCTCTTCGGCGCGGCGCCGGGCGGCGGCCGCCCACTCGTTGATCGGGATCGGGTCGTCCAACGCACGCTCGATCGCGAGCGCCAGTACGTCGGGATCGTCGGGGGCAACGAGCATGCCGGGGGCGGGCGTGCCTGTCGCCGCCCGAATCGTGGGCAGGTCACTCGCCACGATCGGAGTTCCGGCGAGCATCGCCTCGACCACGGTGCCCGGAAACCCCTCGACCCGCGAGGGCACGACACTCACCGTCGCCGTCGACAGCAGGGCGGGGACGTCGTCGATCTCGCCGAGGACCCGCACCCGTTCGGGGTGCGGATGGGTGCGGCGAATCCGATCGAGGCGGGGCGTTTCAGACCCAGCCGCACCGGCGATCACGAGGGTGACGTCGGCCCGTCTCGCCAACAGACTCGTCGACGCGTCGAGCAGGACATCAAGGCCCTTGGCGGGTTCGTGACGCGCGCAGGCGACGATGAGCGGCCCACCACCGAGGCCATGGTGCTCCCGCAGCTCGAGGCCGCGGCGACGAGCTGGTTCGCCGAACCTCGAGACGTCGCGACCGCGGGGGATGACGTCGATTCGATCGGGGTCGACTCCCAAACGTCGGCCGACGGTGGTGGCAACGGGGGCCGAGACGGCATGGAATCGAACGGCGTGGCGGGCGGTGTGGCGATCGATCGCCGTGGTCCGCACTCGCTTGGCCCGCAGCAGTGCACCGCCGTGCGTGGGCCCCGTCGACGCCCACGTGGACACGACCGGCGTGTCGAGGGCCGCCGCCGCGGGCCTGGCGGCCACATCGGATCGGTACAGCGTCGTGTGAACGAGGTCGGGCTGCGTCGAACGAATCGTCGATGCGACGGCATCTTGCTGCGACCGTCGTCGATCGGGCGATCCGACATCGATGATGTCGATGTCGTGAGAGTCGATGTCGCCGCGCAACGTGTCCGGCGTCCGCAGAAAAGCGACCGTCGAGGACACGCCGTGCTTCGCCAGCTCGGGGAGCATGGCGGCGAGCGATCGTTCTGCGCCGTGTGCGGCAAGCGAGTCGATCACGTGGAGGATGCGCATGACACCTCCCGTCGATCCGGAAGTCGCAGCGACGTGACGACGTCGAGCCACGATGCCGTCACGGTTTCGAGCGAGAACCGGTCCACGGCGCGACGCCGGCCGGCAGCGCCCATCGACCGTGCCCTCACCGGGTCGTCGAGGAGGATCTGCAACGCGGTGACGAAGGCGTCCACGTCGTCTGGATCGACCACGTGGCCCGTCACCCCGTCTTCGACGACGTCTCGAGCGCCCGGCACGTCGGTCGTGACGATCGGGAGTCCCGACATCGCCGCTTCGATCAGCACCCCCGGCATGCCTTCGCCCTCGGGGACCGACGTGAACGCGAAGATCGAGGCCCCGGCCATCGCGGATGCCATGTCGTCGACCGGGCCTCGGACCGACACCGTCGACGTCCGGGCCCGAACCGATTCGAGCATTGGACCGCCGCCGAGCATCGACGCCCGAAACGCAGACGGCGGGTGCAGCCGATCCACAACGTCGAGGAAACGCCCCGGCCGTTTGGTCTCCGAGAAGCTCCCGGCCCAGAGAATCTGTGCTTCGTCGACAGCCGTCACCGCAGGACGAAAGATGGCGGGGTCTCGGGTGTTCGGGATCACGAAGACGTTGTCGGGGTGGACGCGCAGCTCGGTCGTCGCTTCAACGGCGAGCGCATCGCTGATCGCCACCACCGCCGTGGCCTGCGAGACGCACCACCGGTGGAGGGCGGCGTTCGTCGGCCGAGCCCAGCGTCGGCCCAGCGAACCGATCTTGTGGTACACGACCGGCGCGTCGACGCGGGCGAGCGAGACGTACTTGAGCGCCTCGCCGCCGTGGGCGATCACGAGATCGGCGCCGGAGATCTCGGCAGCGCGGCGAGTACGAAGCACCGCATCGGGCGCGAGCCCGTGGCGTCGCCCGCGCGAAGACGCAGCGAGCGTGATGTCCGGGTCGAGGGCCACCTGGGGCGACTCGAAGATCGTGCAGAGTCGGTGCGCCGCCGTGTCCGCGTCGCCGAGCGCGTTGACGAGGAGCTGCCCAGCTCGCTGGGCGCCGCGTGCGAGGTCGGCATCGATGACGTGGACGACTTCCACCATGGGGCCCCTGTCGGACGGCGAGACCGGGGCATGAGTCATTCGACCCAGCGATCACTGCGCTGGCGTCAGAACAGTTCGATGTCCCCGACCTCGAGGTCCAGCCGCACGGGGCTCCGTGTCACGGTTCGGGTCATCAAGGTCGGGCCGATCCGGCTCGTCGAGAGCAAACCGGGTGTGCCGGGTGCGCCGATCGCGTGGCTGGCGCCCGTCGCCCGCAACAGCTGACCGATGGCGCGCCGTGTCGACACCGCATCGGGCTCGCCAGACACGTGCGCCACGACGAGTTCACGCGCCCGCCCACGCCGGCGAAGCCGGAACACGACCGCGCCGCCGTCGACCGGCTGGACCCGATAGTCGATCGGTCCGTCGACCCACCTCCACCGATGCATCTCGGTCGTCCAACGTGTTCTCCACCGCTGTCCTCGAGGCGAGCGTTCCGGTGTCGCGGCGAGCAGATCGAGCGCGTCGCCCGCCCCGACACCAGCGTCGGTCGGGAGCGACGCTTTGTCTGCGGCGGTTCGGGCACCAGGCAGCGCCGGCACGCCGCGCAGCGTGGTCCGGACGGCGATCGGCACCGGGCCGCTCGACACCCAGCCCATCGACCGATAGCCGGGGCCGCTCCGTTCGTTCGGGGTGTTGAAGACGAAGCCAACCGATTCGTCACGAGCGATCTGCAGCGCCCGCTCGGTCGCCCGCCGGAAGAGCCCCCGTCCCTGCGCTTCCGGGAGCGTGGCCGTGTCGACCGCCCGGACGGCCTCGACGACCGTGCCGTCGCCTTCGCAGAAACGCCACCTCATGAACGGTCGGACCGCCACGAGTCGCCCGTCCTGCTCGGCACCCACGATGATGCTGCGGCCGTTGGCGTTCGCCAGGTGCTTCCACTCGAAGAGGGCTCGGTCGAACTCGGGATTCTGCCAGTTGAGCGCCTCTGCACAGACGGCGATCGCACCCGCCACGTCGCCGGGGGAGTCGAGGTCGAGGCGCCGAAGGACGATCTCGTCAGATCCGGGATCGCCGAGGTCGGAATCGGTAGCGCCCACGATGGCGAGCGTAGGCCGAACGACTCATGATCCGCCTCGACCCGCCGATTGCAGCTCATGAGTGCGCCGATTCACCGGTTGGCCAAGAAGGTCGCCTATGTCGCCGACGACCTCACCCCGCGCGATGACGGTGTGGTCGTGCTCGCCTATCACCGCGTCGGTGCCCGGACCGACTCTTCGGTCGATCTGCCGACGCCGATGTTCGAACGCCAACTCGACTCGCTCGCCAAAGCCGGCGCCGTCATCGATCTCGACTCGGCGACCGAGGTGCTCGCCCGCGAGTCGGCGCCGCCACGGCCCGGAGCGCCGGTCGTGCTCACGTTCGACGACGGCACCGCCGACTTCGTCGACGTCGTCCTTCCTCGGCTGGTCGAACACGACCTCCCTGCCACGGTCTACGTCGCCACCGAACACATCGACTCCCAACGCCACTTTCCCGGCGACGGGGTCCCGGCCTCCTGGTCGGGATTGCGCGAGGCCGCCTCGACCGGCCTCGTCCACATCGGCGCCCACACGCACACCCACGTCCTCCTCGACCGCCTCGACGTTCAGGCAGCGGCCGACGAGCTGCAACGCTGCGACGACCGGATCTCCGAGGAGATCGGCGTTCGGCCCCGTCACTTCGCCTATCCCAAAGCCGTGCTCGGCGCACCGCCAGCAGAACACCTGGTCCGGCACCGGTATCGCAGCGCCGCCGTGGCGGGCACGCGACCCAACGTGCCGGGTCGATGTGATCCGCACCGCCTCCACCGGTCGCCGATCCAACGGCTCGACCGGTGGGAAGGCTTCGTCCGGAAACGGTGGGGCGGCATGACGATCGAAGACGACGTCCGACGACAACTCAATCGCATCCGCTACCGAGGAGCGACCAGATGAGCGATGCACCGCGACTCCTGCACCTGGCGACGACCGACATGTCGCTCGATTGGCTGCTCGGTCCTCAACTGAGCGCCTTCTCCTCGGCGGGATACGAGGTGGTCACCGCCTCGGCCCCCGGACCGCACGTCGCCTCGCTCGACGCCCGCGGCGTTGCGCACGTCCCGGTTCGATCGTTCACCCGGGCCGTCAACCCACGTGCCGATGCCGCCGCTGTGACCGAACTCCTCTCCCTGATCGACCTGATCCGTCCCGACCTCATCCACACCCACAACCCGAAACCCGGCGTGCTCGGTCGGATGCTCGGCCGATGGCGGCGCGTGCCGGTCGTCAACACCGTGCACGGCCTCTGGACACAGCCCGGCGACGCCTGGCGAAAACGCGTTCCCGTCCTCGGCATCGAGGCGCTCGCGGCGCACTGCTCCGACCTCGAACTCGTGCAGAACGTCGAAGACCTCGACACCCTGCGATCCCTCGGCGTGCCCGCCTCCAAGCTCGTGCACCTGGGCAACGGCATCGACCTCGATCGCTTCGACGCGGACCGAGTCGGCGCCGAACCCCGACGATCCCTCCGCGCCGAACTCGGGATCGCTGACGACACCGTGGTCGTCGCCATGACGGGCCGCATGGTCGCCGAGAAGGGCTGGCTCGAATTCTTCGAGGCTGCCCGATCGTGTCGACGAGTCTTCGGCGCGTCCGTCGCGTTCATCGCCGTCGGCGAGGTCGACCGCATCAAGACCGATGGAATCGCCGCGTCGGTCGTTGCGGACCATCGAGATGTCGTGCACTTCCTCGGCCGGCGAAGCGATCCCGAACGAGTCCTCGCAGCGATCGACGTGTTCGCGCTGCCGTCGTGGCGCGAGGGAATGCCCCGCTCAGCGATGGAAGCGTCGGCGATGGGCCTTCCCGTCGTCGCCACCGACGTCCGCGGCTGCCGGCAGGTCGTCCTGCACGAACGCACCGGACTGCTCGTTGCGCCTCGGCACCCCGACCAACTCGCCGCGGCCATCGCCGCGCTCGTCGAGAACCCCGATCACCGTCGGCGCTTGGGAGAGGCCGGGCGCCGCCACGCCCGGGCCAACTTCGATCAGGAACGGGTCATCGCTCGCACCCTCGCCGCCTATCGACGGGTGCTCGGCGGCTCGCCGCCGCCTCGCCGTGCGCCAGCCGCGAGCCGCTCGTACATCGCTTCGATCGATCTCGTCGACACGGCCGCGTCGAAGCGCGCCGACGCCGACTTCGCCGCCTGAGCCATCCGGCTCCGAAGCGCAGGATCCGCGATGGCGACGTAGCCGTCCGCCAGCGCCGCCGGATCATCGATCGGACACAGCAAACCCGAAACCCCGTGCTCGATCGCCTCGGGTATCCCGCCCGCGCGTGTGGCGATCACCGGAAGGCCGATCGCGAGCGCTTCCATGATCGCGACCGGGAGCCCCTCGTGTCGTGAGCTCAGCGTGAAGGCGTCCAGGCCGTTCAGGAGTCGGGAGACGTCTCGGCGATGACCGAGTACGTCGATCCGGTCGGTAACGGGCGAACCGTGCACCGCCGCACGGAAGTTTGACTCGCCCGGGCCCTGCCCGACCACGACCAGACGCAGCTCGGCCCGGTTCGACGCCGCCCGTTCGAAGGCGTCGAGCAGCACATCGTGCGCCTTCTCCGGACGGAAGTTCGCCACGATGCCGATCGCCACGTCATCCGGAGCGAGCCCGAGCTCGTCACGCACCTCGGCCCGCAGCGCCTCGCTTGCCGTGATCCGATCGAGATTGACCCCGTGGGTCAGGACGTCGGTGGAGGCGGCAATCCGTGGCGACATCGACGACCGCACGTCCTCGCTGACGGCGATTCGATCGTCGTCGAGGGGAGCCGTGAGCCGATTGAAGAATCGGGTCGCCGCGTGGTGGCGCGGCCAACGATTGTGCTCGGTCACGGCGATGGCGGTGCGGGGCGCCGCCGCCACGAGCAGGCGCGCGACCGACGCGGGAAGTGGCGAGTGCGCGTGGACGACGTCGGCCCAACGCACCTGCGGGATCAGCCTCCCGGGCCAACCACGAGGTCCGAGCTTGATGACGGTCGCGCCGAGCCGTCGGACCTCGGCGTCGCCGTGGTCCTTTTCGGGGACGATCGTCGCCACGCGGTAGTCGAATCCGCCCCCCGACGCGGCCAACTGGTTGAGCACGAGCTGTTCGGCCCCGCCGGGGCCCAAGCCCTTGATGAGGTGAAGGACGCGGATCGGGCGTCCGGTGGGTCGGTTGACTTGGTCCATTCTCCTCAGATCATCGGCCGTTCGGCCGACGAAACCGTCGATGGTTGGTATCCCGCCGCGAACAACTCCAGACGCCGCGCCCTCGTCGCCCATCGCCACGACCGCGCGCCCGCGGGTCGTCGCGACCGATCCGCTCGGGCCGGTGCGGCGGATCGTGGCTCGCTGGCGCCTCATTCTCCTGTGCGTCGTGCTCGGCGCCGGAGCCGGCTGGCTCATGGCCGAGATGTCCGAGGACACCGACGCCATCCCGATCGAGGTCGACCACTACGAGGCCGCACACGTCCTCGTGCTCGACAACAACATCCCGGACACCCAGGCCGTGCTGAGCGTCCGCAACCTCAACGTGCTGGCCAAGCGGATCACGATCGGTGCGGTTCCCGCGGCGGTCGCCGAGGCAACATCGATGGAGCCATCCGCCGTCGCCAGCCAGATTCGTGTGCTGATTCGATCCGACAGCGAGACCGTCGACCTCGTCGCCACCGGCGAGACACCCGCCGAGGCCGAGATCATCGCCGACGCCTACGCCCAGGCCATTCTCGACGACCTTCGAGGAGAAGCCGAAGACTTCGCCGCCGAAGCGATTTCGAGCGCGGAGTCTCGTCTCGCGGAGGCGGAGAGCAACCTCGCCGATGTCCGCGCCGAGATCCTCGTGGCCGAACGTCAAGGCGACGAACGAGCCGTCTCGTTCCTCGAACAGGACGAGCAGCAGTATCTCGGCGCCCGCATCCACGCCAACGCCGCGTTGCTCGACGCCCGCGCCGACGGCGTACCGCTCGTGCCGCTCGACACGCTCCAGAGCGCAGCCGGACGAGCGACGGTCATCGCCGAATCCCGTTTTGACGCGCTGGTCGACCTCGCCGTGGTCGGACAGAACATCGTCCTGCTGTTTGGTGACGAACAAGAGGTCGAGGCCGGCGGCGGAGCGCTGGCGGCCGTCAGCTCGCGGCTGCCGAGTGGAGCGGGTACCAACCTCGCCATGGGCGGGCTCGCCGGACTCGTGCTCGGCCTCGCCGCAGCGGCCGCGCTCGATCGGATCGACACCAAGGTGCGTTCGAAGCGTCAGCTCGAAGACGCCCTCGACCTGCCGGTCGTCGCCGAGATCCCCTCCTTGCCTCACCGGGCCCGTCGCTCGACGGGGATCCACAGCGTCGACAATCCGCGGAGTCGTTTCGCCGAGCAGTACCGAGCGCTCGCCTCGACCGTGCTGTACGCCCAACGTTCGCGGGAAGCGACCGGGACACAGGTCGTGCTCGTGACCTCGCCGGGCCCGGCGGAGGGCAAGACCACCACCGTTGCGAACCTGGGCGCGATGCTCGCTGAGGCAGGTAAGACCGTTCTGCTCGTCAACTGCGACTTCCGGCGTCCGCGGCTGCACCTCATGACCGGAGCCCGCTATCAGCCGACGGATCTCCACGAGACGGGCATCCCCGACGTCGAGCTGATTTCCAACGTGATCGAAGACGAGAACGCACCGCCCACCGAGGTGATCGCTGCGCAGCGGCAGGTGATTCGTCAGGCGGCCGCGCTCTACGACGTTGTCGTGCTCGACAGCGCCCCCGTGCTCGTGACCAACGACGCGATCGACCTGCTCGACCTCGTCGACGACATCGTCCTCGTCTGTCGTGCCGGCAGGACACGCGTGCTCGCCGCAGATCGTGCCGTCGAAGCGCTCGAGCGGCGTGATGCCCACATCCTTGGGATCACGATCAGCGACCTCGATCTGACTCGGACGGTCGAGTACTACGGGTACGGCAGCTACTACGACGAGAAGTCGAAGCTCCGGCGCGGGCTGTGGACCCGCTGGCGCGAACGAGGCGTCCGGGTCGAACCCGAGGAGCCCGAGCCGATCGAGATGCGCGAACCGATCGACGGTGACGTCCGGACCATCGAGCTCGAGAAAGTCCTGTTCGACGAGGTCGGTAGTAGCCGCGGTGACGCCACGACAGGCGACGGGTGACCGGCAAGGCACGAGCCATCGCCCGGCCGAGCGAACGACGCTCGGAGGGGCTGGTGATCGTCCACGACGACACGCCCGAGCTGATCGAGGTCGATGAGCCGGGGCGCCTCCGCTCCGGCATGACCGCAGTGGGCTTTCTGGGCGTCATGGGTGCGGCCATCGCCTTCGGTGTCCTCGGCATCCTCGGCATCGAGCCGACCGTCGCCGGGCTCGTCGTCGTCCCGGTGATCTCCGTCGCCGTCCATCAGCTCGTCCGATCGACGGCCGGGCGCGTGCTCGGCGCCGAAGCGGTGGCGATCGCGTTCGCTGGGCTCGGCGCTCGGATGCTGTCTGCGGTGCCGCGGCTCATGGGTGGCGTCGACGCTCCCGTCTATCACCGTGAGGGTGCACGCGTCGCCGAGTCGCTGCGGGCATTCGACCTCCTGGTCGACACCGGGCGCTCGATTCCCGGTACGGGGTCGGTCCGCTACTTCGCCGGCGTGGTCAACGTCTTCACCGGCTCGACCTACATCGCCACCTACACGGTCTTCGTCGCCCTCGCCTGGATTGGTGCCGTGCTGTTTCTCGTCGGTATGCGCCCGGCGCTCGGCGACCGGCAGTTCCGGGTGTTGGCGCTCGTCGTCATGTTCAGTCCGACACTCGCGTTCTGGCCATCGTCGATCGGCAAGGAGTCGATGGTGCTCTTCGGGATCGGCGTCACCGTCGCCGGAGCGAGCATCGTCATCGAACGACGTCTCGTCGGCGTGACGGCCCTCGTCGCCGGGGTATTGGTCGTCGGTCTGGTCCGCCCCCACGTCGGTCTCGTGCTGTTGTCGGCGGTTGTCGTTGGCCTGTTCACGAGACGAACCAACCAACGAAGCCGTGTGCTGGCCAACGCGCTCGCGATCACGTGCCTGATGGCCGGGGCGATGTGGTTCTCGACCGCGTCGGCGTCGCTGTTCGGTCTCGAGGGATTGGACGGGTTCTCCGATGTGAGTGCCGCGCTCGAGTTTGCACAGCAACGAACGTCCCAGGACGCGGCGGTGTTCGTGGCGCCACGTGTCGAGTCGCCGGTCGACTACCCCTGGGCGGTGATCACGGTGTTGTTTCGGCCGTTTGTGTGGGAGGCGCCCAACGTGCTCGCCTTGTTGACGGCGGTCGAGGCGACGGTGCTTGCCGCGCTGTTGGCGGCGGCGGTGCCGGGGTTGGTTCGTGATCGTCGCCGGTTCGTGGAGCGGGGGCAGGCGCTGCAGGCGTTGGCGTTCGTGGCGATCTTCACGTTCGTGTTCTCGGCGATCGGCAACTTCGGGATCCTGTCGCGCCAGCGGGCGCAGGTGATTCCGTTCGTGCTTGTCATCGTGGCGATTGGAATCGGAGCGGAGC
>JAHDCX010000001.1:17646-76942 GCA_020629635.1 Acidimicrobiales bacterium
GGAGTCGTGTGATCGGAGCGGAGCGGAGTCGTGTGATCGGAGCGGAGCGGAGTCGTGTGATCGGAGCGGAGCGGAGTCGGCGATGAGTCGGGGTTGGATGGCGCGCCCGAGCGTGGTCGACACGTCGACCAGCGACGGCCGGGTGCTCTTCGATCTGGTCGATCGCCGGGTCCACGTGGTGAACGAGTCGGCGTTCTCGGTGTGGTGCGCCACTCGGACGATCGGGACGGACGACGACGTCATCTCGCGGGTGCAAGGCGAGTATCCCCTCGACTCGATGCCGTCGCGGGACGAGATCTGTGGCGCGATTCAGACGCTTCGTGAGTCCGGACTGGTTGCCCACGTCATCGGCCCGTACCGCGCGCTTGACGGCATCGTCTGGATCGAGTGCGCGGCCGAACCGATCGCCTCGGAGCTCTGCCGAATCCTTGCGCCGCTCGCCACCGACCCGATACCCGTCGAGCCGGATCACGTCGTGATCTCCGTCGAAGAGGTCGAACGAGCTCAACCCGCCGACGGTTCTCTTGATCTGACGACCCGCTATGACGTGCGGCGTGTCTCGGCGCCCGTGACTCGTGCGTCGACCGCAGGTCGGGCATTGCGCATGGTCCTGGCCGAAGTCAATCGAGTCGCCATCGATTCGATTCGGTCTGGTGTGGCCTTTCACGGCGCTCTCATGGAGATTGACGGATCGTCCGTGGCGTTTGTGGGTGTGTCGAATGCCGGCAAGTCGACCCTCGCCGCGCAATTGATCGAGCGCGGCCACCGCTATCTCACCGATGAGGTGGCGGTCGTGGACCGCGACCTTCGTGTTCGTTCGTACCCGAAGTCGTTGTGCATCGATCCGGGGTCCCAGGAGTTGCTGTCACCGCATCGGCCACGATCACCGATCGATACAACCTGGGACGTCGATCCCCGAGCGATCGGCGACGGACGTGTCGGCGATGGGGGAGGCCGCCTCGACGCCCTCGTCCTGCTGCGGAGGGGCGACTCCCCGAAACCGCCGACGTTGCGTCGCCTTGACGGCATCGAAGCCATTCGGGTGCTGCTCGAGCAGTCGTTCGACTTCGTCGCCCGTGGTGCTCCCGCGTGGCGCGATCTCGAGCGCATCGCACAAGGCGTTCCCATCGTCGAACTCGACTTCGGTCCGGGCCATCGCCACCTGTCGCTGCTCGAGTCCTGCGCAACGCAGGGTTGGCCCCGACGGGGCGACGCTCACTCGTTCGTCGACTGATCCCGGACGGCGCGGCGGTCGCCAGCGGGTCGGACCGCCGGCTCGATCGGAAGCCCGCGTGCAGCTCGACGGATCCGCTTCGTCTCGTACTGATTGAGATCCGCGGCGCGAAGCAGCTCGCTGCGACTGGTGATCTCATCGGTGACGAACGCCAGTCCGCACGAGATCGACCGCGCCGGACCCGATCCGGCGGATCGGGCAAAGAGCGCCTCGATGTCATCGGAGATGGCATGCGCAGTCAGGAGCGCGCCGCCGTCGATCACGAGACAGAACTCGTCGCCGCCCATGCGACAGACCGTCGTGCGCTCGGGCGCTCGAACCGCACCGCGAAGCGACGCCGCGGCGTCGATCAGGAGCCGATCCCCGGCCTCGTGGCCTTCGTTGTCGTTCACGTCCTTCAGACCGTCGACGTCGCACATGATGACGGCGACGTCGAGACGATCGGTCGGGTGTCGTTCGAAGATCCGGTCGAGGACCCGGTAGAGCTCGAAGCGGTTTGCCAGTCCGGTCAACTGATCGCGCAAGGCCATACGTTCCATCGCTGCCCAATGTTCGGTCCGGCCGAGCGCCGCGCCGGCAAGTCGGGCGACGTGGCGAGCAACGCCGAGATCGGCGTGATCGAACGGTTCGGTCGATTCGGTCCGGCGGCACACGAGCACGCCCCACACCGAGCCGCTCACGACGACGGGGACCAACATCTCGGAGCGAACCCCGACCGGCAGGTCGTTGGTGTCGCGCCGCACCGTCACCCCCGCCCGCAGCTCGGCGAGCACGCCGAAGTCGTCGATGAGGTCGGTGGCCGGTCGTGCCGGAGTCGAGGCGCCCTCAGCAGGCGGGACCTCGCTCGTTCCGGCTTCGTCGAGACGCAGAAGAAGTGCGCGGTCGGATTGGGTGGTTCGGCGGGCGTCTTCGGCAAACAGTCGAACGAGGTCTCCGGGGTGGCCGGCGGCGTCGACTGCGGCGGCGACGGCGTCTGACGTCGTCGGGGCGCGGGTTCCGGCACGATTGCGGGCCTCGTGCAGCAGGCCGATCACTCGCTCGGTCGGATCCGGCGGAGATTCGATCGATCCGAGCCCGGCGAGTGAGACGGCGTCGAGGACCTTCGCCTCGATCTCGAGTGCCGCTCGGTGGAGCCGGTCGAGGCGGCTCGACCAGCTCGGGGTCCAACCGGGCGCCGGACAACCGACGAGTTCGTCGGCGAGGGCGATGATCTGCGTGGACGTCGAAGACTCGGGAGCCGCGCCAACGAGTTCGGCAACGGCACCGAGTTGCGCGTGACGTGTCAGGACGTTCGCGGCAAGGATCGTCCGCGCGGTGTCGTCGGCCTGTTCGCTCTCTTCAGGCCGGGTGACGACCAGATCGATGTCGCGGAGCGCAGCCGCAGCCAAAACCGTTGCGCGGTCATGGTCGGCTTCGGCGACGTCCACCCGGTCCAAGAGCCGATCGGCCACGATCGCGCGCAACGCGGCCCGGTGCGCGACCGCGGGATCGTAGAGTTCGGCGACTCGCATCAGCGCAGCGACAGCGCCGATGGCCGAGTCGGACATCGAGCTCACGAAGCGAGCGGGCGAGATGGGGACGGGACGCGTTGGATCGGACATGGTCGTGGACAGAACGTGACCACGCAGTGTGTCATGCGTGGAGGTCGCACTCCCAGTCTGCACCTTCCCTCGATTCGATCGCTCCCCGTGACGATCAGGTCGCCGCTCCCGCGCCGCCGTGGCAATGGTGTGGATCGGGCGCCGGTACGATCCAGTCCATGAGCACCCGCAAGCTGATTCTGGCGTCGCTCGCACTCGGTGTCGTGATTCTCGTCGCATTCGCCGTGCAACTGCTGCTCGCGCGGCAGGCGGTTGGGTAGAGTCGACCTTCGTCGCCTCAGGGAGAATCGAACATGCCGGAGCAACACGACGTCGTCATCGTCGGAGGTGGCCCAGCGGGCTACGCCGCGGCCCTCTACGGGGCCGCAGCCGGGCTCGATGTGGCGCTCATCGAGAAGTCGAAGCTCGGCGGAACGTGCCTGCACGTCGGCTGCATCCCCGCAAAGGAACTGCTCGAGACCGCCGCGGTGTACCGCACGGTGTCGCACGCCTCGACATTCGGCGTCAACACGTCTGCGCCGACGATCGATTTCTCGGTGACCCAGACCCGCAAGCAAGGGGTCATCGACGCCCTGACCAAGGGGCTCGCCGGGCTGCTGAAGCATCGCAAGGTGACCGTGCACGACGGTGTCGGTGTCGTCACCGACGTCGGTGCAGAGAAGGTCGTGCGCGTGTCGGGCGGAGCGAGCGGTGACCTCGAGGTGCGGGGTCGTCATCTGATCCTCGCCGCGGGCTCCGTACCCCGAACCATCCCGGGATTCGAGGTCGACGGCACGACGATCGTCACCTCCGATGAGCTGCTGTCGATTCCGTCGCTCCCGGCGCGGGCGGCCGTCATCGGCGGCGGTGCCATCGGGATCGAGTTCGCCTCGATGATGGCGGACCTCGGTACGTCGGTCACCGTCCTCGAAGCGATGCCCAAGATCATTCCCGGCGTCGACCCCGACGCCGCCCGCATCGTCGAGCGCAGCCTCACCAAGCGGGGGATCGCCATCCACACCGGGGTGATGGTCACGGGGCACGAGCGCATCGGTGCCGACACTCGGGTGTCGTTCGGCGACGGTCAGAGCGTCGACGTCGATCTCGTCGTGCTCGCCATCGGGCGCCGGCCATTCGCCGACCTGCTCGGCCTCGAACAGGTCGGGATGGGTGTCGACGAGCGCGGCTTCGTTCCGGTCGACGAGGCCTGTCGCACGTCGGTGCCGGGCGTCTGGGCCGTCGGCGACCTGATCGCCACCGCGCAGCTCGCACATGTCGGGTTTGCGGAGGGCATGGTCGCCATCCGCGACATCCTCGGCGAAGACCCTCAGCCCGTCGACTACCTCAACGTGCCGTGGTGCATCTATTGCCACCCGGAGGTCGCCTTCGCCGGTCACACCGAGGCGTCGGCGACCGAAGCGGGCTACGACGTCGTCGCCTCCACCCACAAGTTCACCGGCAACGGCCGAGCCATGATCGTCGGCGAGACCGACGGGCTCGTGAAGGTCATCGCCGAGAAGGGCCCCGATGGTCGTGCCGGCCGATTGCTGGGCGTGCACATGGTCGGTCCCTGGGTCACCGAGCAGCTCGGCCAGGGGTATCTCGCGATCAACTGGGAAGCGACCGTCGACGAAGTCGCCTCCTTCATCCAGCCACACCCGACGATGAGCGAACTCTTCGGTGAGACCGTCATGGCCCTCACCGGACGTGCCCTGCACGGCTGATCCGCCCAACAACCGTTCTCAACGACACCAACTCCCACCCCGCAATACGATCCGGAGCAACACATCATGAACGACATCACGCTTCCACTCCTTGGCGAGTCGGTGACCGAGGGCACGATCACTCGGTGGTTCAAACAGGTGGGTGACACGGTCGCCGAGGACGAGGCGTTGTTCGAGGTGTCGACGGACAAGGTCGATTCGGAGGTGCCGTCGCCGGTTGCGGGTGTGGTGACGGAGATTCTGGTTCCGGAGGGGGAGACGGTCGAGGTTGGTGCGGTGTTGGCTCGGGTCGCTGATGGTGTGGCGGCTGCGCCTGCTGCGGCCTCGGCGGCTGCCGAGCCGGCTCCTGCTCCTGCTCCTGCTCCTGAGGCGGCCGCTCCCGCCCCGGCCCCTGCTCCTGAGGCAGCGGCTCCGGCGGCCGCTCCTGTTCCTGATCCGGGCGCATCGGCCGCCGCCCAGGACATCACGCTTCCACTCCTTGGCGAGTCGGTGACCGAGGGCACGATCACTCGGTGGTTCAAACAGGTGGGTGACACGGTCGCCGAGGACGAGGCGTTGTTCGAGGTGTCGACGGACAAGGTCGATTCGGAGGTGCCGTCGCCGGTTGCGGGTGTGGTGACGGAGATTCTGGTTCCGGAGGGGGAGACGGTCGAGGTTGGTGCGGTGTTGGCTCGGGTCGCTGATGGTGTGGCGGCTGCGCCTGCTGCGGCCCCGGCGGCTGCCGAGCCGGCTCCTGCTCCTGCTCCTGCTCCTGCTCCTGCTTCTGCTCCTGAGGCGGCCGCTCCTGCTCCCGCTCCCATTCCCGCCCCCGCCCCTGCTCCCGAGGCCGCGCCCAGCGCCGAGGCTGCCCCGGCTCCCACCGGCGCTGGCTCGACGGTCGATCTGTCGGGATGGGTGCTTTCCCCAGTCGTTCGCCGTCTCATCACCGAAAACGGACTCGATCCGGCGTCGATCACCGGCACCGGCGTGGGCGGACGGATCACCCGCAAGGACGTCGAAGCCGTCGTTCAGGCCAAGGCCGCCGGCACGGCTTCGGGCGAACCCGCCGCTCCAGCCACCGCCCCCGCTCCTGCGCCCGCCGCACCGGCCCCGGCGCCCGCTGCCGCTCCGGCTCCCGCAGCTCCGGCCCCGGCTCCCGCCGCACCGGCCCCAACACCCGCTCCGGCTCCCGCAGCTCCAGCTCCTGCACCCGCTCCGGTCGGCCGTGGGGGAGAGCCGGAGCGTCGGCCGCTCAACAACATCCGCCGGCGCACGGCCGAGCACATGGTGATGTCCAAGGCCACCTCGCCGCACGTCCTCACCGCAATGGAGGTCGACTTCGAGGCCGTCGAAGTTGCCCGTCGTCGCCACAAGGCGGCCTGGAAGGCCGAGGAAGGCTTCAGCCTCACCTACCTGCCGTTCGTGCTCCGAGCCGTCGCCGATGCACTTCGGGACTTCCCGCTCATGAACGCCTCGCTCGAGGGCGAGGAGATCGTCATTCACGACGACGTCAACGTCGCCATCGCCGTCGATCTGAACTTCGACGGTCTCCTTGCGCCAGTCGTCAAGAACGTCGAGGGCAAGCGACTTCGTCAACTCAGCCGTGACGTCGTTGACGTTGCGACCCGCGCCCGCACCAAAAAGGTCACGCCCGACGATCTGTCTGGTGGCACCTTCACGATCACGAACCCTGGCCAGTACGGCACGATGATGCAGTTCCCGATCATCAACCAGCCCCAGGTCGCGATCCTCTCCACCGATGGCGTTCACCGCAAGCCCGTCGTCGTCACCGACGAGTACGGCAGCGAGAACATCGCCATTCACTCGGTTGGCGTGCTCGCACTGGCCTGGGATCATCGGGCCTTCGACGGCGCCTATGCGGCCGCCTTCCTCGCCCGCATGCGCGAGATCATCGAAACGACCGACTGGGAAGCCGAGATCGGCTGATCGTGAAACCGCTTCGTGTGCGCTGGCTCGGTCGGGTCTCGTATCGCGACGCGCACGCCCTCCAGCGGCGGTTGTGGCACGGCGATCACGACCACCTCCTGCTCCTCGAGCACGACCCGGTCTTCACGCTCGGGGCGCGCGCCTCGCTGGACAACCTCCTCGTCGACCCGGCTTCGGTCGGCGCAGAACTGGTTGAGGCTGATCGTGGCGGAGACATCACCTGGCACGGACCCGGTCAGCTCGTCGGGTATCCCGTGCTGTCCGTCGCGGGCAAACGTGGGGGCGGAATGGCCGACACCGTGGCCTACGTCCACTCGATCGAACAGCTCCTGATCGACACGGTGCAGTCGCTTGGGCTGGCCGATGTCGGCCGTCTCGACGACTACCCCGGCGTCTGGGTGGCACCCGCCTCCGCCACGCCTCGCAAGATCGCGGCGATCGGCGTCCGGCTGAGCCGAGGGCGATCGATGCACGGCTTCGCCCTCAACGTCGACCCGGACATGGTCTGGTTCGACCGGATGGTGCCCTGTGGCATCACGGACAAGGCCGTGACGTCGCTCGCCGGCGAGGGGATCGACGCGTCGATGCGCGACGTCGTCGACACGCTCGTCGACCATGCTCAGCAGCTCTGGGCGCCCGATCGACCGGCCGATCGCGCCGATGTGGTGTGGCGGCAACGAGTCGACGATCTCACCCCCTTCAGTCGTGGTCTCGGACCCGGGGAGACCGCCGGGACCGCATCGGCACCGCATCTCGACGGCACGTCGGTTCGAATCACGGGACGCCTCGACGAGGCCGGAGTCACGTCGGGGTTGCAGATCTCGTCTCGAAAGCCCGAGTGGATGCGGGTCAAGGCCGACATGGGCCCGGAGTACCGGCGCATCAAGTCCGTCATGCGGAGCCTCGACCTGGTGACCGTCTGTGAAGAAGCGGGCTGTCCGAACATCTTCGACTGCTGGAATGACGGCACCGCGACGTTCATGGTGCTTGGCGAGCGATGCACCCGGAAGTGCGGGTTCTGTCTCGTCGACACTCGTCAACCGCTCGCCCCGGACCACAACGAACCGGCGTCGGTCGCCGAGGCGGTCGAGAAGATGGGTCTGGACTACGCCGTCATCACGATGGTGGCCCGCGACGACCTCGACGATGGCGGCGCCGCGCACGTCGCCGAGACAATTCGCGCAATCCGGGATCGCACGCCCGCCGCCCGAGTCGAGGTGTTGATCAGCGACCTCAAAGGCGACGCGGAGGCGCTCGACGTCGTCCTCGACGCCCGCCCCGACGTGGTGAATCACAACATCGAAACCGTGCCGCGCCTGCAGCGTGTCGCCCGACCGTCCGCTTCGTACGGGCGAAGCCTCGCCGTGCTTGCGCGATCGGCGAACGCCGGTCTCACGACCAAGTCCTCGATCATCGTCGGGATGGGCGAGGAACCCGGCGAGGTCCGGTCGACCATGGCCGACCTGGCGGCGATCGGTGTCGACATCGTCACGATCGGTCAATACCTTCGCCCGACGTCGCATCACCTGCCGGTCGCCCGCTGGGTCGAACCCGACGAGTTCGCCGAATGGAAACGCTTCGGGGAGGACGAGCTCGGCGTCGCCCACGTCGAAGCGTCACCACTCACTCGCTCCAGCTATCACGCGAAGCACGGCGAGACCGCCGCCCGAACGTCATCGAGGTGACCATGACCCATCCGGACCCGACCGAGACCGCCGCACGGATCGCAACGCCGATCCTCGAGTTCGGCCGGGGGTGGATGATCGCGCCCGGCACGATCGCCCGTGCAGGCGAGCTCGGGCTGCCCGCCGAGACCCCGTTCGGTTTCTGGGTCAACGGGCGCGCCGGGGCGCTCGGCGATGTGCCGGCCGCCGTCGCGGCGCATGCGATCGGCTTCATGGCTCCCGACATGGTCGAACGACTGTGGGAGTCACGCCCGGAGTCGATGACGGCGCTGGATGCGGCACACGAGTACGCGAACGCCGCCGCCTCCTGGGGTCGGACGCAGCTCGTGGACATGGACGAGGCCGACCTGGTCGAACTCGCCGAGCTGTGTACGGCTGTCTCTGGGGCGGCGACTCCCTCGGTCGGCGCGCTCTTCGCCGGCTGGCGTGAGCTGGCGATGCCGGAGGATCCCGCGGGAGCCGCAACCATTGCCCTGAACGTCGTTCGCGAACTCCGTGGCGGCGCCTACCTCGCTGCCGTACATGCGACCGGGATGGGTCCCCTGGGCGCAATCATCTCCACCGACGATCCGATTCGCGGAGGATCGTCGTGGGCGACGACGTTTGGCTGGAGTGCCCCGTGGCCGGAGCCCGACTCCGAGGCACGATCGAGCGCCGAAGAGATCACCAACCAAATCGTGGCGTCGGTCATTGCCGATGCCCTCGATGGTCCCGAACGCTCCCGTCTGGTCGAGCTGGTCGGCGCAGCACGCGCCGGAATGGACCGCTGATGTTTGCCGACCGGATCGTCCGGGCCCGTCGCGAGATGACCGAGCGCAACGTGGACACGTTGTTGCTCTCGGTCGGTGCAGACCTGCCCTACCTGACCGGCTACTCGGCGATGCCGCTCGAACGGCTGACGATGCTCGTGTTGCCCCGCGACGGCGAGGCGCGATTGGTGGTGCCCGCCCTCGAGGCGCCGTTGGTCGCCGCACGCGACGAGTTCTCGATCGTGCCGTGGGGCGAAACCGAAGATCCGCTCGACCTGGTGGTGTCGATGATCGATGGACGCGGGCGTACCGCAATCGGCGACACCACGTGGTCGCGCTTCGTCGTCGGACTCCTCGACCGGGCGCCCGACCTGACGCTTGCGAATGCCTCAGAGGTCATGACGCCGCTGCGCGCCGTGAAGTCCGCCGACGAGGTCGCCTGTCTCCGAAGCGCCGCCGCCGCAGTCGACCGCATTGCGGCGCGTCTGCGGTCGGGCGAGATCGCGATCGTGGGGCAGACCGAAGCCCAGCTCTCTGCCGAGCTCGGCCGTCAAATCGTCGAAGAAGGCCATCAGAAGGTCAACTTCGCCATCGTCGCGGCGGGAGCGAACGCCGCCAGCCCACACCACCATGCGGGGGATCGAGTCATCCAGGCAGGTGAGGTCGTCCTCTGTGACTTCGGCGGAACCATGCTCGACGAGGCTGGCGTCGGCTACTGCTCGGACCTGACACGTTGCGTGTACACCGGCGAGCCCCCGGCAGAGTTCGTGGAGCTCTACGACGTGCTCTTCGAAGCCCAAGCCGCCTCGGTGGCTGCGGCCACCGTCGGCACACCAGCCGAACTGGTCGATCGGGCGGGACGGTCGATCATCGAGGCTGCCGGCTACGGCGAGTATTTCATCCACCGGACCGGACACGGCATCGGCGTCGAAGCCCACGAGGAGCCGTACATCGTCGACGGCAACGATGAGCCGCTCGAGGCCGGCAACGCCTTTTCGGTCGAGCCCGGCATCTACATCCCGGGCAAATGGGGTGCCCGGATCGAAGACATCGTCGTCGCAGATGATTCGGGCCCCGACCCGCTCAATCGGGTCGATCACTCGCTCGCCGTTATCTGACGCCCGGCTCAGGTGCGCAGCGTGGCGCGCGCGACGAGATCCATCGAGAACGCCATCAGGATCGCCAGGTACAGCAGTCCCGTCGCCGCCATGACTGCGGAGTACTGCTTCTCTCGCAGTGCTGCCATCGTCACGAACAACAGAATGATCGTCGCAACCGTCGACGCCGCCCAGTACCACCCGAGTAGACCGGCGAAGCCATCATCGATCGTGCCGTCGAGCACCGAGATCATCCCCGTCGGGATCAGCAGAACAAGAAGCTCGAAGGGCCACAACGCCGTCGTCCAGCGAACCAGTTCGTTGAGCGGGCCGCGCCCGAGCCCCGGCTGCACGAGGTACCAGTGCCCGAGCAGCATGGCGTCGCTGACGGCGCCGAGGAAGCACGCGCCGACCACGATCCGAGCGACCCCGAGCGCTGGCGAGACGTCGGTCCCGGAGGCGGCGTCAAGTCCCGCGGCCACGCATGCGGCGAGACCGAGGATCGCCGGGACCAGGTCCATCACGGGAGGGAACTCGTCGGCGTCCTTGTCGAAACGCTGCACCTCTCGATCGATCCCGGTCATCTCGGCGACGCGTGCGGAGCGTCGCTCGATCACCTCGCGCTGACCTTCGACGCCGGCTCGGCGACGTTGCCAGCTGATCAGCAGCGCTGCGGCCGACGACACCACCATCGCCATGGCAAACAGATCGCGAACGATCACCCACTCGGTGAAGGCGGCGATGGTGAGGGCGATCACGCCGAACACGATGAACGTGATCCGCTGGAGCCAGCCGTAGCCAAGTCCGACTTCACGCCGACGAGTCGTGACCCACAGGAACAACAAGCCTCCGGCAGCCCACTGGATCATCACCGTGGCGGCGTCGAGTTCGATCACGTCGACGCAGGCTATGCGCCAGACCACCGACCGGCCTTCTCAGACGGTGGAAACCCCAAGAATTCATCGGTCGGGCCAAATGGGCGATAATCAAGACATGGCGCGCCCCATTTGGTCCGGCTCAATCAGCTTCGGTCTGGTCAACATCCCGGTGAAGCTCTTCAGCGCGGTCAGTCGCAAGACCGTTCGGTTCAACCAGATCGATTCGACGACGGGCTCACGCATCAAACAGAAGCGCGTGTCCGCGGCCACGGGCGAGGAAGTCTCCTATGACGACATCGTCAAGGGTTACGAACTCGCGTCGGGGGACTACGTGACGGTGACCGAGGACGAGCTGGCGTCGCTCGATCCCGATGCGGTCAAGACCATCGACCTGCAGGAGTTCGTCGATCTGGTCGACATCGATCCAGTCTTCTACGACTCGGCCTACTACCTCGCGCCGAGCCCCGAGACCCAGAAGCCGTACAAGCTGCTCGTCACCGCCATGGAAGAGTCGGGCAAAGTCGGGATCGCCCGATTCGTCATGCGCACCAAGCAATATCTGGCGGCGATCCGGCCCGCCGACGGTCACCTGATGCTGTCGACCATGGTCTACGCCGACGAGATCGTGCCCACCTCGAAGGTCGAGCTCTTCGATGGGCTCGCCGACGTCGAGGTCTCCGATCGTGAGCTCGAGATGGCTCGCCAACTGATCTCCTCGCTCGAAGCAGACTTCGAGCCCGAGAAACACGAGGACACCTACCGCCTCGCCGTGCTCGATCTGATCGACCGCAAGGCGGCCGGCGAGGAGACCGTCATCGCGGCGCCGAGCGACGAAGGGGCTGGTTCGGTCGTCGACCTGATGGCTGCCCTCGAGGCGAGCGTGGCCGAGGCCAAGAAGGCCCGCACCCGTCATCCGACGGCCAAGACGGCTCCCGAGGCCGACGAAAAGAAGCCGGCAAAGAAGAAGGCGGCCGCGAAGAAAGCGGGTGCCAAGGGCGGAACCAAGAAGAAGAGCGCCGCCAAGAAGGCCAGCTGACCGAGGCGACCTCGGGGCGCTGATCGGCAAAGCTGTCGGTATGCCCGAGCCCGAGGTCGTTTGGACCGAGATCGCCGGACGGAAGGTCCGGCTGACCAATCTGTCCAAGGTCCTGTATCCGCTGGTCGGCTTCACGAAGGCTCAGGTGGTCGAGTACTACGCCCGGGTGGCGCCGGTTCTGGTCGACCACATCGCGGACCGTGGCGTGACCTTCAAACGCTGGCCTGACGGGGTGACCGGCGACGCGTTCTTCAACAAGCGATGCCCGGATCATCGACCCGAGTGGGTCGGGACGTGTCTCGGCCCGGGGGATCGTCGGGGTGGCATTCAGTACTGTCAGCTGTCCGACGTCGCCTCGATCGTGTGGGCCGCGAACCTTGCTGCGCTCGAGATTCATGCGCCGATGGCCCGCGGCGACGACATCGAGTCGCCGACGATGCTCGTCTTCGATCTCGACCCGGGTGCGCCCGCAACGATCGTGGAGTGCGCGCGGGTGGCGCTTCGCATCCGGGAGACCCTCGACCTGCTCGGCCTCGATGCATGGCCCAAGACGTCCGGATCGAAGGGCATGCAGCTGTATGTGCCGCTCAACACGCCGCACACGCACGAGCACGCATCGGAATTTGCCCTGGCCGTCGCGCAGTTGATGGAGAAGCAACACCCGAAGGAGGTGACCTCGATCATGGCCAAGAAGGAACGGCCGGGAAAGATCTTCATCGACTGGAGCCAGAACTCCCGGCACAAGACGACGATCGCGCCGTACTCCTTGCGCGGCAAGGAGCGCCCGACCGTGTCGACACCGCTGACATGGGACGAAGTTGCCGACGGCGCTGATGGAGAGCCGCTCTACTTCGAGTCCGACGACGTCCTCGACCGTGTCGAACGCCTCGGTGATCTGTTCGAACCCACGGTGACGCTCGAACAGCAGCTACCGGCGCCACGATCGTGAGCGGGCTCGGCCCGCCGGGAGGCGAGGCAACCTTCACCGACGAGGAGTACGACGCGCTCTTCGTCGACGTCGAGCCGCTGGCGCCCGCGGGCCGGCGTCGGCTTCCGCGGTTGGTTTCGCTGCTCGGCCTCTTCGTGGCGGCGACCATGCTGGCGGTCTATGTCGGCGATCTGGTCGGCGGTGTCGCCAGCACCCCGACCATCCGTGAGCCAGCCGAGATCCGGGCTGTTGCGCTCGACGAGATCGCCGAGTCGCCCTGGGGGTGGCTCGCGACCGAGGTGCGAATCGAGTCGCTCCCCGAACCCCGCGTCGGCGCGTACGTGACCAACAACCCACCGGATGGTGTGATCACCATCGATCTTCGTCCGTGGACCGCGGCGGGGCTCGACGAACTGATCGACCACGAGCTCGGCCACCTGCTCGACTTCGCGGTCTGGGGCACAGTCGCCGATGGCCGTCGTGGTGGGATCGGGACCGAGGCCTGGGCCGAGTGCGCCGCCGTCGCCGCGGGTACTCGCGCGCTCGACCGTCGCGACCCTGGCACCGAGTACCACTGCTACGCAGACGAGTTTGCCGTGTACGAGGCCGCGGTCGCCGAGCTGACCGAGGTGTGTCGCAACTGGGGGAGTCGGGAGTGTCGGCCTGTCACGCCCGGCTGATCGGCGAAACGACGGCAGCCGGCGTGCTCAGAGGCTCCAGTCGATGGGCTCCTGGCCGTGTGCCACCAGGGCCTCGTTGACCTTGGAGAAGGGCTTCGACCCGAAGAAGCCGCGGTGCGCTGACAGCGGCGACGGGTGGGGGGATTCGAGGACGGTGTGCCGGCTTCGATCGACGAACTCCGCCTTGCGGCGGGCGTACGAGCCCCAGAGGACGAACACGACGTGCTCGGGCTTGTCGTTCACGGCTCGGATGACCCGATCGGTGAAGGTCTCCCACCCCTTCTTCTGATGGGAGCCGGCGCTGCGCGAGCGCACCGTCAGCGTTGCGTTGAGCAGAAGCACGCCAGACTTCGCCCAGCGTTCGAGGTTGCCGTGCTCGGGGATCGCGACACCGAGGTCGTCGCGAAGTTCCTTGTGGATGTTCACCAGGCTCGGGGGCACGTCGGTGCCGTGCCGAACCGAAAAACAGAGGCCGTGGGCCTGGCCGGGTCCGTGATACGGGTCCTGGCCGAGCACCAGCACTCGAGTGTCGGCGTAGGGGGTGTGGTGGAGCGCGGCGAAGACTTCGTCGGGTTCGGGGTGTACCAGATGTCGGGCTCGCTCCTCGGCCACGAACTGCTGCAGCGTCGCCCAGTACGGCTTGGCGAACTCCTCGCGCAGAATCGGATTCCAGTCGGTCTTGGGCGCCATGAGCCGAACGCTAGTGTTTCGCCATGGCTCTCACGATCTCGACCGCCCGCTCCGCACCGGCCGCCGCCGAACTGATCGCCATCGGCGTGTTCAGCGACGGGGATCACCCCGACGGCATCGATGAGGCGGTGCTCGAAAGCCGGGGTTTCGACGGCTCACTCGGCAAGGCGATGATCGTGTCGGGCCGCAAGACCCCGACGATGCTGATCGGGCTCGGTGCGACCGACTCGTTCGGTGAGGCGTCGCTCCGGCGGGCCGGCGCGGGCATCGCCCGAGCCGCTCGACGTCACAAGTCGATCGCCACAACCGCGCTCGTCGACGCCAAGCGCGGCGTCGACGGCCTCGACATGGCGGCTGCAGCGCAGAGTCTCGCCGAGGGACTGCAGCTGGGGGCGTACGCGTTCGACGAGTACAAGTCGTCCAAGACGAAGCGCCCGCTCCGGCGAGTCACGATCGTCGGCTCGACGGCGGCCGCGGTCAAGGAAGCGATCGACGTCGGTTCTGCCGTCGCCGGAGGTCAGATGTTGGCGCGGGACCTCGTCAATCATCCCGGAGGTTCGCTCACGCCTCCCGAACTCGCGTCAAGAGTCCAGGACATGGCCAAGTCCGCGGGCCTTCGCTGCAAGGTGATGGACCTCGCCGCGATCAAGCGGGCCAAGCTCGGGGGCCTCCTGGGCGTCAACCGGGGGTCGACCCTGCAGCCCCGGTTCGTCGAACTCACCTACACGCCGAAGGCGACCTCGAAGGCCACGCTCGCCTTTGTTGGCAAGGGCATCACCTTCGACGCCGGCGGTCTGAGCATCAAGACCGGTTCGGGCATGATGACGATGAAGTGCGACATGGGCGGTGCGGCCGCGGTGATCGGCGCGATGTCGGCACTTCGTGCCGTGCAGGCGCCGGTGACGGTTCGGGCCTACCTGCCGATGACCGACAACATGCTCGGCGGCGACGCAACCCGGCCCGGAGACGTGTTGACCATCCGCAACGGCAAGACGATCGAGGTGCTCAACACCGACGCCGAAGGACGCCTGATCCTCGCCGACGCACTCAGCCTGGCGTCGGAGGCCAAGCCCGACGCCATCGTCGACCTCGCCACGCTCACCGGAGCGTGCATGGTGGCGCTCGGCCCGAAGATCGCTGGGCTGATGAGCAACGACGACGACATGGCAGCGGCCGTGGACGCCGCCGCGGAACGCGCCGGTGAGCGGGTCTGGCGTCTTCCGCTGCCCGACGACTACAAGAAGATGGTCGAGTCGCCGATCGCCGACATGAAGAACATCGGTGGCGCTCACGGTGGGGCGATCACCGCAGGTCTCATCCTGTCGGAGTTCGTCGCCGACGGCATCCCGTGGGCCCACCTCGACATCGCCGGGCCGGCGTTCACCGACGCCGACGACATCGAGGGCCGCAAGGGCGGGACCGGATTCGGTGTCCGCACACTCGTCGAGTTGGCCCGCGGCTGGAGCTGATCAGGTCGTCCTCGCCGAAAGACGAATCGGCGGGGCGTCGGGCCAGATGTGTTCGCTTCGCTGGGGTAGTTGGCCCGACGGGGCCGTCGAGGCTGCCGAGGCGTTCGCCAGAGCATCGACCGCCACCTGGGCGTCGACGCCCCATGCGATCAGCTGACGTCGAACGACGTCGGCAGAGTCTCCGAGCTCGAGGAGCGTCCGAGCAACGTCGCGTGCGCGGCGATTCGTTTCGTGGAGTTGGCCGCGACGTCGCCGGAGGTGCTCGCCATGTTGGCGTTGCAGGGACTTCGGCAGCCGAGCCACGTGGCCGCCGTGGAGTAGGGGGAGGCGTACCCGGATCATGAGCGTCTGATCGTCGAACTCGGCGCCGAGCCCGAACGACACGATTCGGTGCATCGTTCGGACGAAGGTGGCGTTGCGGCCGGTGCCGGATCGGATCCCAAGCGCATGGCTGGTCGATTCGATGTCGAAGGTGAAGCCCTCTGGCTCGGCGTCGAATCTCGCCGCGAAGTGGCGCAACAGCCAGAGCGCAGACGGCCCGATGGTCGGAAGCCAGAATCGTTCGGCGTACTCGCTTCTCGGATCGACGTGAGCGTCGGCGGGTGCGCCGTCGCCCAAGGGCAGCACGTGGGCGACGCGCAGTCCGGACAGATCGATGGTGATGGACATGAGTCAACTTCTCCCCAGGTCAAGTGTGGTCGTGCTCGGACGACCGGATGCCCGATGACGGGCGTCGGTGCGGGGGAAGTTGTGAGCACCGTACGAACGGCGCAGTGATCGATTCTGACGCCTGGTTGTCAAACGGCCGAATGTTCGCCGCGAGGTAACCTCAGGCGCATGGGCCCGGTGGTGGTGGTCACGAACGAGCCGATCGGGCGGCGCATGGCCAGCGCCGCCAGCCGGGCCGCGCACGTGGCCCGCGTGTTGTCCGTGCGCCACGATGTCGAACTGGTCTCGTGTCAGGCCAAGTCCGTCAGCCCCATCGATGGGCGTGCGGTGGCTGGCCCTGATCGGCTCGCGAGCCTTGCGGCGAAGGCGTCGGCGATCGTCGTGCAGCGCAACGTGCTCGCCACCCAACCTGAGCTGGCGTCGATTGAGGCCCCGATCGTGGTCGATTGGTTCGACGCCGCGTCACCGCACGTCTCGTCGGCATCTCTCGCCGCAGACGCACGCCGAGGTGACCTGTTCCTTGCGGCCAACGAGGCTCAGCGACTGCATTGGGCCGGGTTGCTCGCCGGCGTGCGCAACCTCAGCTCCGAAGACGCCAACCGACTCATTCGTGTGGTCCCGTCGGGCACCGCCCCCGAAGCTCGTTCGGGTCGTCAACCGATCCGGTCGACCTTCGGAAGCATCGCTCCCCACGATCCGATCATCGTCTGGGCCGGAGGTATTCACGACTGGCTCGATCCGACGCTGGTGGTGGACGCACTGCCGCTGGTGCTCGAGCGCGTCGCCGACGCGCGACTCGTGTTCTTGTCGGGGCCGCACCCCAACACCGGCATCGACACGATGGGAGTCCGCGGCGAGGTCATCACGCGGGCGCGGGAGGTGAAGCTGTTCGGCACCCACGTCCTCTTCGTGACGTCATGGGTGGACCACGGCGAGCGTCTCGACTGGATTGCGGACGCGCGAGTCGCCGTCGTCGCCGATCACGGGCGTTTCGAGTCGACGCTCGCCGAACGAACGCGGTTGCTCGACCACGCCGAAGCAGGTGTTCCGACGATCGGGACAGACCGAGACCCTCTGAGTCGCGGCTGGGCGGCGAACGGCGCAGGCGAGACCGTTCCGGTCGGTGACGTGTCGGCCATGGCCGACGCCATTGTTCGGCTGTGCAACGACGACGTCCATCACGGCGAGCTCGTCGCTGGCGCCCGTCGACTTTCGTCGAACCTTCGTTGGGAAGACGTTCTCGAGCCGCTCGTCCAGTGGCTCGACCGCCCGCCGCGCCGTTCGCCCAACGAGGGAGGATCGGCGGCCACGCCTCGGCGCAACCGTCAACGTGTGCCCCGTGTGGCCGTCCGAGTGGGCCGCATTCGGCGGCGAGCCACCGACCGTCTGCGAGGACTCCGGACGCGATCCCGCCACGAGTGAGGGCCGTGGGTACGCTTTCGCGGTGATGCCCGACGATCCGATCGCTTCCGTGGAGCCGATCACCGCTGCCGCCGAAATCGTCGACCGCTCCGAGCGCATCGTCGTGCTCACCGGCGCGGGCATCTCGACCGACTCCGGCCTGCCGGACTTCCGGGGACCGAACGGACTGTGGACCAAGAACCCCGAGGCCGAAAAAGCGTCGGACATCCGGTATTACGTGTCGGACCCCGAGGTCCGTCGCACGAACTGGAAGCTGCGCGCAGAGGGGCGATTGTGGGCCAACGTCGCCCCGAACGACGGCCACCGGGCGCTGCTGCCGCTCCAGACGCGTGGGGTGCTCGACACCCTCGTCACCCAGAACGTCGACGAGTTGCACCAGCGGGCCGGTATCGACCCCGACACCGTCGTCGAGATCCACGGCACGACTCGCAAGGCCGGTTGTCTGAGCTGCGACTATCGGACGGACATGGACACCGTGCTCGATCGGGTGCGCAGCGGCGAACCCGACCCGGCGTGCCCCCAGTGCGGCGGCCTGCTCAAATCCGCAACAATCTCCTTTGGACAAGCGCTCGTCGCCGAAGATTTGCAGCGCGCCCAGGACGCTGCCGACCGATGTGACTGTCTGCTGGCGATCGGGACGAGCCTGACCGTGAACCCGATCGCCACGATCGTGCCGCGGGCCCGCCGTCACGGCGCCGCGCTCGTGATCGTCAACGGCGAACCAACCCCGTTCGATTCCATCGCCGACGTCGTCGTGCGAGGGTCGATCAGCCACGTTCTGCCCGAGATCATCGGATCGAGCGCCCGGTAGCCTCACGCCATGGCGTTGCGAGAGCTCCTCGAGCAGGTGCGAGCCCGAATTCGAGAGATCGATCCGGACGACGCCGCCGCCCTTCTCGAACAGGGGGCATCCTTGCTCGACGTCCGTGAGGCCGATGAGGTGATGTCGGGAAGCGTGCCGGGCTCCCAGCACATTCCGCGCGGTCTCCTCGAGACCAGCGTCGCAACGGCGATCCCCGATCTCGGCCACCCCATCGTCGTGATGTGCGCGGGAGGCACTCGCTCCGCGTTCGCCGCCGACACGCTCGCCCAACTCGGCTACACCGACGTGACCTCCATGTCCGGCGGATTCGACGCGTGGAAAGCGGCCGGACATGCCTGGGGCGAACCTCGAGCCCTCTCGGCAGAGCAGCGGGCGCGGTACCAGCGGCACCTCAACCTGCCCGAGGTCGGCGAACACGGCCAGCAACGACTGCTCGACTCCAAAGTGCTGCTCGTCGGTGCGGGCGGCCTCGGCTCACCCGCCGCGCTCTACCTCGCTGCTGCGGGAGTCGGCACGATTGGCATCGTCGACGCGGACTCCGTCGATCGCTCCAACCTTCAACGCCAGGTGATCCACGGAATCGATCGCCTCGGCATGTCCAAAGTCGACTCCGCCGCACGAACGATCGCGAACATCAACCCCGACGTCGCCGTCGAACGCTTCGACGTCCGGATGGGCACCGACAACGCGACCTCGTTGTGTGAGGGGTGGGACGTCATCGTCGACGGTGCCGACAACTTCGAGACCCGCTACGCCCTCGACGACGCCAGCACGACCCTCGGCGTTCCGGTCGTGCACGGCTCGATCTTCCGGTTCGAGGGGCAGGTGGCCGTCTTCGCCCCGGGGCGGGGGCCCTCCTACCGCGACATGATCCCCTCTGCGCCGCCCGCAGAGCTCGCGCCGAACTGCTCCGAGGCCGGCGTGCTCGGCGCGCTCCCGGGCATCGTGGGCTCGCTGCAGGCGATCGAGACGATCAAGCTGCTGCTCGATCTCGGCGACCCGTTGATCGGTCGGCTCCTCGTCTTCGACGCGCTCGACATGGAATTCCGCGAATATCTGCTGTAGCGACGCCGAACGTTCGCCGACACTTCGATCCGCCCGTTGCCATTCTGCGTGTGGTCAGCTCACTACACTCCTGGTCGCCGGCGTTCGCCGGTTCGAGGTGGGAGCCCGGTCGGGAGGAGACAGATGGCCAACGTGACACCGTCCGAGGTGATCGACGGAGTGTGGATCGTCGAACCACAGGTGCATGCCGACGACCGCGGCTACTTCATCGAGTCGTATCGACGTGAGTGGTTCCCGAACGGTCGGGAAATGATCCAGGGAAATCGCGGAAACCGCCAGGCCGGCGCGGTCGTGGGCCTGCACTTTCACCTGCACCAGGCCGACTACTGGTACGTGCCGTTCGGGCACGCCCGAGTCGTCCTCCACGATCTCCGAAGCGGCTCGCCGACCGATGGTGCGACGCAGATGCTCGACATGGGCGAGATCGACGGCGCCGAGAACAACCACCTCGGACTCTTCATCCCTCCGGGTGTCGCGCATGGCTTCGCCTCGATCACTGACTGCGTGATCACCTATCTGGTCGACGGCTACTACAACCCCGCCGACGAGCTCGGTGTGGCCTGGGACGACCCCGAGATCGCCGCCGACTGGGGGGTCACCGACCCGATCCTGTCCGGACGGGACCAGGCGAATCCGCGCCGCGCCGACATCGACCCGTCCGTGCAACCGCATCATTCTCTGCGAACCTGATGTACATGCGTGACCCCCTTCGCGTGGCGCTGACCGGCGCCGGAGGACAACTCGGCACCGACGTGGTGATCGCCGCTGCCGCCCGTGCGGACATCGAGCTCATTCCGTTCGACCGTCGACACCTCGACGTCTGCGACCCCGCCCAGACCGCGGCCGTGCTCGGTGCCGCCGAACCCGACGTCGTCATCCACGGCGCGGCCTGGACCAACGTCGATGACTGCGAAGGTGACCCCGAGCGGGCGATGGCCGTCAACGGGGGCGGAACCGAGAACGTGTTGGCGGGTGCACAAGGCGCGGGCGCTCGGACGATCATCGTCTCCACCGACTACGTGTTCGACGGATCGAAGCCCGAGCCCTACCTCGAATCCGACGAGACCAATCCCGTGTCCGCCTACGGGCGATCCAAGGTCGCCGCCGAACGACTGGCCGGTGAGGACGATCTCGTGGTCCGGACGTCGTGGGTGTCGGGACTCCACGGCGACAACATGGTCAAGACCATCCTCCGGATCGTGGATCGACACCCCACGTTGCGTTTCGTGGACGACCAGATCGGCAAGCCGACCTTCTCGACCGACCTCGCCCGAGCGCTCCTCGATCTCGCCATCCTCGAGGCGACCGGGATCTGCCACGTCACGAACCAGGGTGTCGTGTCCTGGTACGAGTTCTGCCGTCAGGTCCTGATCACCCTGGATCTCGACCCCGACCGCGTCGAGCCGTGCCGCACCGACGAGCTCGTTCCGCCCCGCCCGGCGCCGCGTCCGGCCAACTCCGTCCTCGAAGACACCCGACTCGCCGAGCTGGGCTGCCCGCCACTGCGCGATTACCGCGAACCACTCCGCGAGATCGTCGAAGAACTCCTCCTGCGCGCAGCGATCTGACCATTCCGGACCCACGCGGTACCGTGATCGTCGGCTCGGGCGGGCCGAAGGAGATTCGTCGATGATCACCCTCCGGGGCGCACAACGAATGCGGCGAGCCGCAGCGGGGGCGTTGGTCGCCGCGCTCATCCTGCCGGCGACTGCGAGCGCGCAAGACGGCGGGGAGACCGCCGACACCGATCTGACCGTCACCGGTCACGGGTGGGGCCACGGCCGGGGAATGAGCCAGTACGGCGCGCTCGGATACGCGGTCGACTTCGGATGGAGCTCCGAGGAGATCCTCGATCACTACTACGGGGGCACAACCGCCGGCACCGTGCCCAACTCGATCCTCACGGTCCGGATCGACGCGTCTCGAGACGAGCCGACGATCGTGACCGTCGACGAGGGTGCGGTCGTCATCTTCGACGACGACGGAAACACCACCCATGTCGCCGAGGACCGGGTCCTACGAGTCACCGCCCTGGCCGGGGGTGGGTTCGAGCTGGCGGACGGTCCGACGTGTGCGGGCCCATTCGTCACACGGCCCGGGACCGTGGCCGGGGAGGAGCTTCGTCTTGCCAGCGCGGCGACGGCGGCGGGCGCGTCAGCGGGGCCGATTCGTCTCAGCGATGGTGCGATCGCTGGCGAGGTCGTCGTCGGTGACTGGGACGGCGACGGCGATGACGACATCGGCGTCGTCGCGAACGGGTCCTGGCGCTTGTGGGACGACGGACCGTTCGGGTCTGCGGACGCACCGGACCACACCATGTCGTTTGGCGAGTCCGGCGACACCTGGGTTGTCGGAGACTGGAACGGCGACGGCGTCGACCGGCCGGGCATCTTCGATGACGGAACCTGGCGGGTCAAGGCTGGGCTCACCACCGAATCGCGAGTCGTTTCGAGGACGACGGGCACCGCGGGCGACGAGCCCCTCGTCGGCGACTGGGACGGCGACGGCGACGACGATCTCGGCGTCCGGCGCGGGCGTCAGTGGCTGCTCGCCAACAGCGACGAAGAAGGGATCACGATCGACTTCGAGTTCGGCCGGAGCAGCGATGCGGCGATCGTCGGCGACTGGAACGGTGATGGAACCGATGATCCCGGTGTCATCCGGGACAGGAGATGGCACCGGACACTCGACTTCCACGAAACCGAGGACCTCCCCCGCATCAACGGCGGGACGGCCGCGGAGTCACTGGTTGGCGACTGGGACGGCGACGGGCTGGACACGCCGGCGACCATCGTGGGCGGCGCCATCGACGTCGGCGACGGCATCGAAGAGGGGGACACCTCGCCCCGGATCGACCCGAACATCCCGCTCGAGCACTCGATCCAACGCTGTGTGTCGTCCACGCGCACCTCGTACTACCGAGGCGAGCTGCGAGCCGTCCACAACGATGGAGCCCAGCGAACGGTCAACGCCGTGGCCGTCGAGTCCTATCTGCGGGCTGTCGTCCCCTTGGAGATGCCGGCGAGTTGGGCCCTGCTCGGCGACGGGACGGGTGCCGAGGCGCTGCAGGCGCAGGCGGTGAGCGCCCGCAGCTACGCGCTCGCCGAGAACCGGACCAGCTACGCCCGCACCTGCGACACCATCTCGTGTCAGGTGTACGGCGGGCGAGCGACCCGAAACGGCGACACGATCACCTCGAACGAGCACCCGCTCGCCGACGCGGCGATCCTCGCAACGGCCGGACTCGTGCGGAGCCGAGATGGCGAGGTGGCCCGGACGGAGTTCTCGTCGTCCACGGGCGGCTGGACGGCAGGCGGAGTGTTCCCGGCGGTCGAAGATCTCGGCGACGGCATCGACCGGAACCCCAACCATGACTGGACGGTCAGCATCGCGATCGCCACGGTCGAACAGCGCTGGGGTGGCCGACAGCTCGATCAGATCTCGGTCACCGAACGCAACGGTCTCGGCGAGGACGGCGGACGCGTCGAAACCGTCGAGCTTCGTTTTGGCGACGAAGTCTTCACGATGACCGGCAACGAGTTCCGTCGTGCGTTCGGCCTCAAATCCGATTGGTTCACCGTTGACTGGGCCCGCAACGCCGCACCAGACCGGCGCGACGACTGCATCTGTCCGGAAGCGTGGCCGACGAACGAACTCGACGACGCGTTCGGCTGATCAGGCGGGTTCGATCTCGACGTTTGCGAGGACCTGGTTGACCACATCGACGAGGACCTGACGCTGCCGGTGGGACCCGAGCACGACGTACAGGCAGAACGCTCGTCCGTTGTGGTTGAAGAAGATCTGGCGTCCCGACTGTCCTTGCAGCGTGCGCTGCATCTGCTGGGGATGAAACTCGTCCGCCGTCAGCACCGGGATGCCCGAGCGGGCAAACAATGGCGTGTCGACGGATTCGGGGCCATGTTCGAACAAGATGACCATCACCGCGCCCGAGTTCATGAGCTCGACGGCGCCGCTTCCGAAGTCGCCGCGCTGATTCGGTAGGGCGAAGTTGGCGAGGTGAATCACGTTGCGGGCGACCTCGGTGTCGCCGGCGGGCCCGCCGAGACTTCGGTTACCGAGCGTCGGGGTGCGGTCGAAGATCTCGCCTTCCCATCCGCTCGGTAGTTGGACGGCGACGCCGCCTCCTCGTAGCTCGGTCATGACGTCCATTCTCTCGTCGATTCGTTCATGTCACACGCCTCCGATCGCAACGATCGCGCTCAGTGCGAGTCCGGTCAGTCCGAGCATCCGACTCGTGCCCCTCCGCTGGTCGATCGCACCCAGCAACTCGCGGAGCCGGGCGGGGTCGTCGATGCGACGGGTGGCCAGAACAGTGGCGCCTCGAACCAGCCCGAAGACCGCGCCGATCGCCACCGATGTCAGAAGCGTTTCCGCAGCGAGCAGCGTGGCCAGAAGGACATGCACGAGTCCGGTCGTGATGATCGTGCTCACCCCGAACCCGAGCTCGGCGCCGAACCCACCGCCGTACACCCAACCCCGGTATCGCTGCAGCCAGTTCTCGTCGACCTGGCGGCGACGCGTCGGAAGCAGGTGGGTTCGTCCGGTCGCCTCGATCCCGAACACGAGCGCGGCGATCACGAACACGAACCCGGCCCGCGCGGCGTCCGACGGGTTCAGTGCGGCCCGCAGAACCGCTCCCAGAGAGCCGACGGTCATCCCCAGCGCAGCGCCGCCCGCGGCCGAGGCGGCGATGTGCGCCGTGACCGTGAGCCCGTATCGCTGATTGCGTGACCGTTCCCCGAACGGATGGATGCTCGAGAGCATCGACTCGCCTCAAGGCGACCAACTCGAACGGATCGCGCCAAGGACCGCCGCGATGACCCCTGCGGTCGCCACCGAGTCGAGTATCACGGTGGTCCGCCCTCAGCTGTCGCCCGGATAGAGCGACGGGTCGTCCGGAGCGATGCCCGCGGCTTCCAACTCGGCATCGATCCGACGCTCGTTCTCGAGTTCCGAGTCCGCATCGGCTCGACCGAGCAGAGAGCCAACCTGCGTCCAGGTGGTCGCGGCGCCCTCGCCGACGACTCGTCCCGCAGCTGCGTCAACGAGCACGAAGTAGGGAGACACGGGTACGCCGTAGTCGTCCCAGGCCTCGCTCGCCATGATGACCGTGTGCTGGCTCGGGCGAAGGTTGGTGAGTGCTGCCGGGCTCTCTTCGTCTCCGCTTCGGGTGACGATCACGAGCCGGTCGACCCCGCGTGGAAGTGCTGCGCCGGCGCGGAACGCATCCCAGAAGTTCTTGCAGGTCGTGCAGCCCGACGTCAGAAAGGCGAGCATCGTGCGTTCGACGCGTCCGGCGAAGGCCACCGAGATGCTTCCGCCGTCGGGTGTCATGCCGGTGATCGCGTGGATGTCGCCGTCGCCCGTCCCCTCGGTCACGCGATCGGCCGCGTGCGGAACCGATCGACGCGTCGGGTCCGGCAGGGTCGTCGAGGTGTGAGCAACGCCGTCCTCGCCGAAGGTCACGCCGAGCTCGTTGAACGCCCGGAGCATCTCCGCATGGCTGCGGAGCAGACCGGCCACGAGCACGCACAGGCCGAGAACCACGAAGGTCAAGACGATGACGAGCGCAGTCACGACGGCAGCTGACCTGGGGTCCAGTCGCCCGCCTGCCAGGTGAGGGGCGTTCCGGATCGTCCGTCGCCGAACACGAAGTCTTCGCCCGGCGCCTTGCGCATCTTCCAGCGGCCGCTCAGACGAACGTACGCAGGCTGGTCGCCGGTCCCGTCCCAGTTTCCGACCACGTACTGGGACCGGCCGTAGCCGAACCAGATCCGCAGCTGCACGCGTCCCTGGGTGGCGCTGTGGCGCAGGAACCATCGCGACGTGGGGGCGTCTGGCTTCACGTCCTTGCGGATCACACCGATGCCGGTTCGGCCGTTGCCGTTCCAGTCGCCCGTGACAGGGATCTCGTGGCGCTTGCCGAAGCGGAAAGACAGCTCGGTCGGCCCGCCGGTCGCCGTTTGGCGAAGGCTCCACCACGGCGAATCGTTCTGGCGGACACCGATGCCCCAGACCCCGTCACCGTTCCAGTCGCCCACGACCGGGATGTCGCCCGGCTCACCGAAGGTGAAGTCGATGTCGGGGTTGCCCGCATCGTTGGTGTTGCGCAGGAGCCAACGGTTGCCCCGAACCACGCCGATCGTGTGGGTCCCGTCGCCGTTCCAATCGCCGATGACGGGAATGTCGCCCGGTTGGCCGTAGTCGAAGCTGTACGTGTCGACGTCGGCTTCGCTGCCGCGTTGAAAGCCCAGGGTCCAGCGACCCTCATCGAACCATGCGGGCAGCGTGCCGCGGTCGGGTGTGGGCCGTTCGAGGCAGGGTCGATGGTGCCAGCGGGTGTTGTTGTCGGTGGCGGTCGCCGTGGTGCACGTGGGATCGAAGCGCCACGGCGGCGTGCAGGTGACCACGCGGCACACGATGGGGCCGAGGCAGGAGATCTGCTGATTGCACTGCCCGTACCGGAACGCCGTGCAGCACGCCTTGCGGTTGTTGCAGTCACCGTCGGCGCACGTGCAGTCGCAGTCGTTGGTGAGCCGGGTCACGCCCGCGGGCCCGCACGGACCAGCGGGGATGGCATTGCAATCGAGGTAGTACCGCGGTCCGGCACTGCCCGACGCGGTACAGAACGACGACGCGTCGACCTTCCACCAGCCCGCGGGGACCGTGTCGGTGGGACAGGTGTTCTCGCCGGTCATCGTGCAACAGAACTCGGTGTAGCCGTCGCAGCAGGTCGAGTTGCAGTCGCAGTCCTGGTTGTTGCAGCGGCAGATGGCGGCGTACGCGCTACCCGGGCGCAACACGTATGCCGACGGCGCGGCCACCACGGCGGAGCCGACCAGAGCCGAACGCGACAAGAAACCGCGGCGCGACGTGCGGGTGGCGATGGCGCTCCCGGCTCGGTCGATGAGGGTGGTCATGAGGCGGACTCCAAATGAGGGTCGATCCGAAACGTCTGAACGGGTCGGATGGTTCCGTTCACGAGTGCGACGAGTCGGGCGAGGCGGGTGAGGGCGAGAACACTGATGACGGTACCGAGCACGCTCAACGTTGCGAGGAGCGCCCACTCGGTGTTGGTGAGGTTGAGGCTTGCGGGACGCACCGGGTCGAGCGTCGCGAGAACGCCGAGCGCTGCCGCCGTGGCGTTGAAGACGAGATGCAGCCGGGTCGGCGGCGTGTCGTCGTGGCCGAAGCACCCACACGAGACCGTGTCGGGTCGGGCGAGCAGCACACCGGTGAGCACCGAGAACACGAGGTAGGCGGCGGCAAGCAGTGCATGCGCGAGCGCCTGTCCCCAGACGATGACCGCCGTCCCGATCACGATCTCCGCGATGCCGAGCGCCCGGGTGGCGAGCAGGGGAGCGGGTACCCGCAGCCACGCGAGCAGAGGCGCGGTCGACTGCGGGCGGACGATCTTTCCGGCTCCCGCAGCCATCAGCGCACCGGCCACGACCCACAGCAGTCCTGCGAGGTCTTCCACGTTGTCGAACCCTACTGGCCCAATGCCCGACGATGTCGCCACGGGCGGGGGACGACGCGTAGCCTCAGACAATGCCAACACTTCGTTTCGTCGTCATCGGTGGAGGACCCGCCGGAGTCGCCGCCGCAACCCACGCCGCACGCCTCGGTGCCGAGGTCACGCTCGTCGAGCGCGACGTCATCGGCGGAGCGGCCCACCTCTGGGACTGCATTCCGTCGAAGGCGATGATCGCCACGGGCGGCGCCATCTCCTTCCTGGCACGAAGCGAGGGCATGGGACTCGAAGAGGTCAACCCGCACATCGACACGGGCAACCTCTCCGAACGGCTGGCCAAGATCATGGCGCACCTCGAAGCGTCCAACCGCGATCTGTTGAGCAGCCAGGACGTTCGCATCGTTCAAGGCAGCGGCACGTTGGTCGGCCCGCACACCGTCGAGGTGACGGGAGTCGATGGGACGACCGAGCAGATCGAGGCGGACACGATCCTGTTGTCGACCGGCAGCCGTCCCCGGATCCCGGACTGGGCGTCGCCCGACGGGGACCGCATTCTCACGACGCGAGACGCATATCCGCCGCCCGTGATCCCCGAGCATCTCACGGTGATCGGGTCCGGCGTCACGGGCGTGGAGTTCGTGCACATGTTCACCTCGCTCGGTTCAAAGGTCAGCTTGATCGTCTCGCGTCAGCACGTGCTCCCGGACAAGGACCCCGAGGTCGCGTACGAGCTCGAGCAGAACTTCATCGAACGTGGCGTTCGCCTGCTCAAGGGCGCCCGGTCGACGGGGATCGAACGAACAAACGACGGTGTCGTCGTGCGATGTGACGACGGTCGTGTCGTCGAGAGTTCTCACGCCCTGTTGGCCATCGGTTCGATCCCGAACTCCGACGGCCTCGGTCTCGAGGCGGCCGGGATCGAGTCCGAGTGGGGTTTCATTCCGATCAACCAGAACGCGCAGTCCAACGTCCCCCACATCTATGCCGCAGGAGATCTGTCCGGAAAGCTGCCGCTGTCTTCGGTGGCCACGATGCAGGGCCGCAAGATCGCCGAGCACATGCTCGGTATGCACAAGGACCGGCCGCATCGCCACATCAGCTACAGCAAGGCGGCCTCGGCGATCTTCACCGAGCCCGAGATCGCCGATGTGGGCGTGTCAGAAGCCGATGCCTTCGCCCACGGCCGGAAGGTTCGGGTCACCAAGGTGCCGTTCTCTGCGTCCGCAAAGGCGTTGATCAACGACGACCCCCGCGGGTTCATCAAGTTGATCTCGGATCCGGCGACCGGCGTGGTCCTTGGCGGCTCGATCGTCGGACGCCACGCCGCAGAGCTGATCTCGATCATTGCGCTCTGCGTCACCAACAAGTTGACCGTGAGCGACCTGGCCGAGACGCTCTTCGTGCACCCGACCCTCTCGGAGACCCTGATCGAGGCGGCCGAGTAGGTCCCGGTCGGTGGTGCGGGGGCGCTGAGCTCAGGGCTCGATCGACACGAGAAGATCCCCTGCACCCACCGAATCGCCCTCCGCGACGGCGATCGAGGCGATCGTTCCGTCCACGTCGGCGTTGATGGCGTTCTCCATCTTCATCGCTTCGAGCACGACCAATGCGTCGCCAGCCGACACGGTGTCACCCACCTCGACCTTGACCCCGACGATCGTGCCCTGCATCGGTGCTGTCACTTCGCCGGTTCCGCCTCCCGACGTCGCCGAGGACGCGGAGGAGGCCGACCGTCGCTGCGGGGCGGCCGCTGCCGCGGCGGCGACCGGCTGATCGGGTACCCACATCCGAACGTCGAACCGTCGGCCGTCCACTTCGACGGGAACGGTTCGTTCGACGAGGGAGTCGTCGCCGTCGGGTGCCGCCGGTGAGGCCACCGACCGTACGCCCGACAGATCCAGGGTGCGTTCGACCCAATTGGTCGAGTGTTCGTTGTTGCGGAACGCCTCGGCGGTGAGGATGGCCCGATCCGCCGGAATCGTCGTCGCGACGCCTTCGATGACCAACTCGTCGAGCGCCCGAACCGCACGGCGAATCGCCGTGTCCCGGTCGCGTCCCCAGACGCACAGCTTGCCGACGAGGTTGTCGTAGAACTGGCTGATTTCGTCGCCGGACTCGTATCCCGTGTCGAAGCGGGTGCCGAAACCGTCCGGAGCCACCAAGGTGGTGATCGGTCCGGGTGAGGGGAGGAAGGCCCCCTCGGCGGGGTCTTCGGCGTTGATGCGAATCTCGATTGCGTGGCCGCGGATCTCGATGTCGTCGGCGCTGAAGGAGAGGGGCTCGCCGGACGCGACACGCAACTGCTGTTCGACGAGATCGATGCCCGTGACGAGCTCGGTCACGGGATGCTCGACCTGGAGTCGGGTGTTCATCTCGAGGTAGTAGAAGCTGCCGTCCTCGTAGAGGAACTCGACCGTGCCCGCATTGGTGTAGCCGCAGCCGACGGCGACGTCGATCGCCGCCTGGCCCATGGCGTCGAGAATCTCCGGGGCGATGCCCGGCGCGGGAGCTTCCTCGATGAGCTTCTGATGGCGTCGTTGCGCCGAACAGTCCCGCGTGCCGAGCGAGAGGCAGGTGCCGTGCGTGTCGGCGAGGACCTGGACCTCGACGTGACGGGGATTCGAGAGGTAGCGCTCCATGTAGATCTCGTCACGTCCGAAGTAGGCGAGCGCCTCTCGTTGCGCCGATTCGATCGCCGCCTCGACGGCGTCGGGGGACTCGACCACCTTCATGCCACGGCCGCCGCCGCCGTACGCCGCCTTGATGGCCACCGGCCATCCGTGTTCGGCGCCGAAGTCGAGAACCTGTTGTGGATCCGTGATCAACTCGGTGGTGCCTGGCACGCCGAAAACCCCGACACGTTCCGCAGCCTCTCGTGCGGAGATCTTGTCGCCCATGACCTCGATCGCCTCGGGCGGTGGACCGATGAAGGTCACCCCGATCTCGCCGATCGCCCGGGCGAAGTCCGCGTTCTCCGAGAAGAAGCCGTAGCCGGGATGAACGCCGTCGGCGCCCGACTCCGTGATGATCTCGAGCATGCGCTCGGTGTTGAGGTAGGACTCGGCGGCCGTCTGCCCACCCAGCGCGAAGGCCTCGTCGGCGAGCCGGACATGCAGCGCATTGCGGTCGAGCTCGCTGTAGACCGCAACCGTCTGGACCCCGAGCTCTCGGCAGGCTCGGATGACTCGGACCGCGATCTCGCCTCGATTTGCGACCAACACTTTCGTGAACATGGTCATGTGTTAGCCGCTGGGGAAGGCGGATGCGAGCTGGATTGCCTCCGCCGATCCACAGCGACAGGATCATGGCTCATGACGCCGCTGCAGGTCCGGGGTTTCGGCAGGTTCGAACATGTCGAAGTGGTCGCCGAAACCGAGTCCACGAACCGCGACCTGGCAGCCCTCGTAGAGGCTCTGGAGCCAGGCGCATCGATTGCACCGAGGGTTCGCTTCGCCGAACACCAGACCGCTGGCAAGGGTCGGCGTGACCGCCGATGGGAGGCGCCACCGGCCACAGCGCTGCTCGTGTCGTTCCTCGTGCCCTGGGCAGACCCGACCACGCTCGGGGCGGTGCCGATGGCGCTGAGTCTGGCGGCCTGCGAAGCAGCGGCATCGTTCGGCGCTGAGCTCGCCATCAAATGGCCCAACGATCTCGTCGACTCGAACGACCGCAAGCACGCGGGCCTGTTGAGCGAAGTCGTCGGTGCCACGGACGGCCGGGCGGTCGTCGCCGGGCTCGGACTCAACGTCTCCTGGCCGGACGATGCGTCGGCATCGCCGCCCCCGAACGCCTCCTGTCTCGACGCGATCGCCGCTTCGTCGATCGACCGAAGTGCGCTCTCCGACCGTCTCATCGAGGCGTTCGACACGAATCTCGATCGTGCCGCGCAGTTCGGCCAGGCGTCGCTGCTGGCCCGTCAACGCGAACGCAGCGCGACGATCGGGCGGCGGGTGTCCATCGAGACCGGGTCCGAGACCGTGACCGGAACTGCGGTCGACCTCGACGTCGACGGGGCGATCATCGTGCGAGACGATGTGTCCGTCCTGCGACGCTTCGAGGTCGGCGACGTCGTCCATCTTCGCCCATCACGGGCGGTAGACGAGCACCCCCGACCGGGGGAGTAGCGTTCCCCTCCGATGACCGGACGCACCGAGGCGACCCCGCGAGGTGCCAGACGAACGTGGCCGCAGCGGCTGCTGCTGGTCCTCGGGCTCGTCGTCGCCGCGGGATGTTTCGCTGCCGCCAACGTGTTTTGGAACGCTCGTACCGTCCTCGCGAGCCTTCCCCGGATCACGGTGAGCCCAGACGTGCTCGCCGTCGCCGGAGGACCCGGCGACCCGATCAACGTGCTCGTCGCCGGAGTGGACAGTTCGATCGGTCTCGACGAAGACGACCCGGTCCGAAGCGGGCGCGACGTCGAGGACGAGGCTCGCGGGCTCATCCGCCCCGACACGATCCTCCTGGTCCGCCTCGACCCCGCAACCGGGGAGGCGGCACTGATGTCGATCCCGCGCGACCTGCTCGTCGTGGGACCGTCGGGAGTGGAGACGCGCATCAACACCGTGCAGGCCGTCGGTGGAGTCGACGCGCTCATCGGCACCCTCGACGACAACTGGGATGTGCCCGTCAATCATTTCGTCGTCGTCGATTTCGCCGGCTTCACCGAGCTGATCGATCTCGTGGGCGGTGTCCCGGTGTGGTTTCCGTTCCCGACCCGCGACCTCGGCTCGGGGCTCGACGTGCCCGAGGCCGGTTGCTGGAGGCTCGACGGCGCAACGTCGCTCGCCTACGTACGGGCCCGAAGCCTCGAAGAACGCATCGACGGCGAATGGGAGCGGCTGGCGGCCGTGGCCCCCGACATCGCCCGGATCGAACGCCAACAGCAGTTTCTCGTCCTCACGCTCGAGGAGTTGCTCGAAACCGGCCGGGCCGACGTTGGTCGCGTCCAGGACCTCGTCGAAGCCGGTACCCAGGCAGTCCAGGTCGACCAGGCGCTGACCCCCGGCGACCTGATCGATCTCGCGAATGCCTTCCGGGAGTTCGACGCCGGAACGCTCGAGATCGCAACGATGCCGCGAGAGCCCGCGTTCGACGACGACGGCACCTACCTCGGTGAGGCGCTCGTCGAGTTCGACGCCGCTCCGCTGCTCGACCGGTTCCGTGGTCTGGCCGATGGCATTCGGCCCGACGACATCTCGGTGACCACGTTCGCGGCCTCGGTCGAACAGATCGACCGCATCACTGGCGAGCTCGCCGAGCGAGGTTTCGTGTCGAGCCCGGGGACCCCGGTTGACACGCCGGTGACCACCCTTCGGTTCGATCCTCGAGACGTGTCCGCGGCGACGCTTTTCGGTCGCTACCTCGAAGTGATCCCCGTGTTCGAGGTCGTCGACGGCGCCGAATTCGAGCTCGCCGTCGGCCCGGACTTCGCCGGCGTCCGAACGATCCCAAGGCCCGAAATCGAAGTGGATCCGGTGGTTCGCGCCGCCGTGACCGAGGCCGCCGCACCCCCGACGACGACCGCCGCGCCGACCACGACAACCAGCGAAGCGGCCACCGGCGACGGGGCGGTGACCACCGTGGGTGAAGATTCCTCAACCTCGACCGTGGTTGTGACCGATGAGCAGACTGGCCCAACGACGATCCCTGTTCCCACCACTACCATTCTGCGTGGGCGCCCTCCCGAGGGCGCACGTTGTGTGCCACTGGGCGGATGAAAACTAGGGAGAACCCACAATCATGGCAGTCACCGATATTCAGTCGACCTCACGGATCGCGGTGGTCGGCACCGGGTACGTCGGCCTGACGACCGGCGCGTGCTTCGCAGAGCTCGGACATGACGTCCTCTGCGCCGATATCGACCCCGCAAAGGTCGACATGCTCAAGCAGGGAGCGATCCCGATCCACGAGGACGGCCTCGAGTCGATCGTGCAAGAGAACATCAAGGCCGGGCGCCTCGACTTCGTGCTCGGCGCCGAGAACGCCGTCAAGGGACGGGAGTTCATCTACCTCTGCGTGCCAACACCACAGGGCGCAGATGGCCGCGCAGATCTGTCCTACGTCGAAGCTGCCGCCCGCCAGATCGCCCCACATCTCGACCGTGGCGCCATCGTGGTCAACAAGTCCACCGTGCCGGTCGGCTCGACCCTGCTCGTCGAGCGGGCGATGGAGCGCCCTGATGTGCACGTCGTCTCCAACCCCGAGTTCCTCCGGGAAGGTTCGGCGGTCGGTGACTTCCTCCAGCCCGACCGTGTCGTGATCGGCGCGGACGACCGCGGAGCCGCCTCGCGGGTCGCGGCGCTCTACCTCGGCGTGCGTGCGCCAATCCTGATCACCGACCCGGCCTCGGCGGAGACGTGCAAATACGCGGCCAACGCGTTCCTCGCCACCAAGATCAGTTTCGCCAACGCCGTCGCCGCCGTCTGCGAAGCCGCAGGCGCCGACGTCGCCGACGTGCTGATGGGCATCGGTTACGACTCGCGCATCGGTCACCACTTCCTGCGACCCGGGCCGGGTTGGGGCGGCTCGTGCTTCCCGAAGGACACCAAGGCCATGATCGGCATCGCCGAGGACGTCGGCTACGACTTCGCCTTCCTGAAGGGCGTCATCGAGGTCAACGAGCAGCAGTTCGACCGGGTGGTCGACAAGGTGCGCTTGGCCGCCGGGGACACCCTCGAAGGCGTCACGATCGCGGCGCTCGGCCTGACGTTCAAAGCCGGCACGGACGACACGCGTGATTCGCCAGCCATCGAGATCATCCAACGTCTCGTCGCCGAAGGCGCCAACGTCAAGGCCTACGACCCCGTCGCCGAATCCTCGCCGATCGCCGACGTCGAGGTCTGCGGCGACGCATACGCCGCGGCCGAGGGTGCCGAGGTGCTCGTCATCCTCACCGAGTGGGAAGAGTTCAAGTTCGTCGACCTCGACAAGCTTTCCGAGGTCATGGCGAACAAGCACATCGTCGACGCCCGCAACCTGCTCGACCGCGGTGCCGTTCGCCGGCGTGGCTTCACCTACCAGGGCATCGGTCGTAGCTGACGTGGCACGGGTGGTCATCACCGGCGGAGCCGGTTTCCTCGGATCGCATCTCGGCGACGCACTCCTCGCCCGGGGCGACGAAGTTGTCGCCGTCGACAATCTCGTCACCGGCGATACCCGCAACATCGAACACAACTTCGGCAACGCGGGCTTCACCTTCCACCAGGCGGACGTGTCCAACTACCTGTGGGTACCCGGAGATGTCGACGCAGTGATGCACTTCGCGTCGCCGGCGTCGCCGATCGACTATCTCGAGATGCCGATCCAGACGCTCAAGGTCGGATCGCTCGGCACCCACAACAGCCTCGGACTGGCGAAGGCCAAGGGCGCCAAGTTCTTCATGGCGTCCACCTCTGAGGTGTATGGAGATCCGCTCGTCCACCCGCAGCCGGAGGAGTACTGGGGCAACGTGAACCCCGTCGGCCCTCGCGGGGTCTACGACGAAGCGAAGCGCTTTGCCGAGGCGATGACGATGGCGTATCACACCCATCACGGGCTCGACACGCGAATCGTTCGCATCTTCAACACCTATGGCCCGAGGATGCGTCCAAACGACGGGCGGGTGGTGTCCAATTTCATCGTCCAGGCGCTCGCTGGCGATCCGATCACGATTTACGGCGACGGCTCGCAAACCCGGTCGTTCTGCTTCGTCGAGGACGAGGTTCGGGGCTTTCTGGCACTGCTCGATTCGGACATCAACCATCCGGTCAACATCGGAAACCCGGGCGAGTTCACGATCAAGGAACTGGCGGAGATCGTCGTCGAGCTCACCGGCTCGTCGTCGGAGGTCACCTTCCACGACCTTCCGGTCGACGATCCGATGCAGCGCAAGCCCGACATCTCCAAGGCAACCGAGCTCCTTGGCTGGACCCCCGAGATTCAGCTCCGCGAAGGCCTGCAACGCACGATCGAGTACTTCGCGTCACTGCACGCGGAGCAATAGGCTCCGCTCGACACGGGCTCACCCGAGCCTGCACTAGCGTCGTGACGTGCAGGTGGCCATGCTCTTCGAGCAGAACTGGAACTCGGTTCCGGGTGGGACGGCCCGGTCGGTCAATCGGTTGGCCGAGGCACTCGTCGGCCACGGAGGCGTGGATCTCGTCGGGGTCCACGGCGGGCACCGCCGAACGCCGTCGCTTCCCCTGCCGGACGGACTCGCCGGCATCCGTCCGATCGCGACTCCGGGTCGTCTCCTGAATCAGGCCTGGAGCCTCGGGGTCGGACCCAGAATCGAATCGATCGTCCGTCCGGACCTCGTCCACGCGCCGGCCTACTTGTGGCCGCGGACCGACGCGCCGGTCGTCAGCCACCTCCACGATCTTGCGTTCGTGCGACACCCCGAGTGGTTCAGTGCAAATGGGGTCGGCTATCTGACGCGCTTTCTCGATCAGGTGCGGGCGTCGAACGGTCCGTGCATCGTCCCGACTGCGATCACCGCGGCGGACTGCGAAGCTGCGGGCATCGCTGCCGAACGACTCCACGTCATTGCGTGGGGCGCCGATCCCGTGTCGGTCGAACCGGACCGAATCGAGGCGATGCTGAATCGTCTCCAGCTCGATGAGCCGCCCGTGCTCTTCGTCGGGACACTCGAGCCACGCAAGAACCTCGAGACGCTCGCACGCGCAATGCAACGGCTCCCTCACCGAACGCTCGTGGTGGTCGGGCCGAGTGGCTGGGGAAACGTCACCCCGCCCGCCGACGCGCTCGTGCTTGGAGAGGTCAGCGACGACGACCTGTCCACGCTCTATGCGTGTGCCGGGGTGCTCGCGTATCCGAGCCTCTTCGAAGGGTTCGGGCTGCCCGTCCTCGAAGCGATGGCGCATCGCACCGCAGTCGTCGTCGCCGAGCACACCGCTCCGGCGGAGATCGCCGGAGCAGCGGGCATCGCCGTCGACCCACGAGACCCGATCCAGCTCGCCGATGCAATCGAATCCGTGCTCGAGGATGCGTCGTTGCGCAATCGACTCCGGCGCGCCGCACGGGCACGAGTGTCCGGGTTCGGCTGGGACCGCACCGCCGCGTCCACGATCGCCGTCTACGAATCGGTGGCCGAGTGAGCGCCAACGAGCGACCTCTCGTCGTCGGCGTCAACCTCGCCTGGCTGCGCCCGGGACAGGTCGGCGGAACCGAGACCTACGCACGGCGATGGCTCGACGCCGTCTCACATCACACCGGTCATCGGATCATCGCCTACGGGAGCGAGCCGGCCCTCGCCGCGGTCTGCCCACCCGCGGTCGTCCGGCGACCCCTTCCGATACCGGCCGTCCCTGCGGCTCGGGTCGGCGCCGAACGCAGCATCCTTCGGCGAGCAATGCACTCGGATCGCTGCGACATTCTCCAGCACCTCGGCGGCACTCTGCCCTTCGTCTCCGAGACGCCGACCGCCGTGACAATCCACGATCTCCAGCCGCTCGAATCCCCGCAGAACTTCGGTGGCGTCAAGCAGCAGTGGCTCGCCCGTCAGCTGCCCGTCGCCATGCGTGACGCGTCGGCCATCTGCACGCCGAGCGAATGGGTGGCGGGTCGTGTCGGGGCTCACGGGGGACGAGACCACGTCGCCCATGTGCCGGCGTATGCGACACCCCGGGTCGTCGACGTGACGGCACCGATGCCGACCGGGCCCTACGTGCTCTACCCAGCCATGACGATGCGGCACAAGAACCACGACACGCTCTTCCGGGCCCTGGCCATCGCCCGACAATCCCGACAAGACCTGCGTCTCGTGTGCACGGGCGCCCGCGGGCGCCACGACGAGGAGATTCGCCGGAGCGCCGCAGCCGTCGAGGGCGTCGACATGCTCGGCCTGGTCGCTCCGTCCCGCTACGACGAGCTGCTCTCGGGAGCCGAGCAAGTGCTCTTTCCCTCGCGATATGAGGGGTTCGGCCTACCCATTCTCGAAGCGCAGATGGCGGGCGTCCCGGTGGTGGTGTCGTCGAGTACGGCGCTTCCGGAGGTCGCAGGCCCACGCACGCGCATCCTCGACCCCGGAAACGTCCACGGCTGGGCCAAAGCCATGATCGACGTGCCGAAGGGGGAGGAGCGCCGACGACTGATCGAAGCCGGGTTCGCCAACGCCGCCCGATACGGCGCAGAGCGGACGGCGCAACGCCAGGACGAGGTCTGGGCGCGGATCGTCGCCCGGCCGCCGGGCGATTAGGGTGACCGGCCGGTGAAGATCCAGGTCCTCTGCCCCCATTTCGCTCCAGACAGCGCGCCGACGGGCGAGTTCATGACCGCCATCGTCGAACACCTCGGCGCCATGGGCCACGAGCTGCACGTCATCACGGCGCTGCCGTGGTACCGCGAACATGCCGTCGAGGAGGGATGGGGTGGTCGCCTCGTGCGGACCGAACGCACGTCGTGGGGTCGCGTGACGCGCTTGCACCCGTTCCCGACAGACAAAACCAACATCGCGGCGAGGGGGGTCGCCTTCGCAGGCTTCACCGCGATGGGGCTGATCGCGTCGGTGGTCGACCGGTTCGATCCCGACGTCGTGTTCGCCATGTCGCCCCCGCTCTCGCTCGGCGTCGCCAGCTGGGCGGCCGCGGCTCGACACCGGACCCCATTCGTCTTCAACATCCAGGACGTGTTTCCGGACGTGGCGATCGAAACCGGGACGATCTCGAGTCCTCGGGTCATCGACGCCACCAAGCGACTCGAAAAGTTCGTCTACGACCGCGCCGACGTCGTCACGGTCCTCAGCGCAGAGATGCAACGCAACGTCGACGGCAAGACCGAGACCGAAACCGAGATCATTCCGAACTTCGTCGATACCGACGTGTTCGTTCCCCAACCTCGCGAGAACGCCTACCGCCGCGAGTTCGGTCTCGAGGGCAAGCGCGTCGTGATGTACTGCGGCAACGTCGGCTTCTCCCAGTCCATCGAGTTGCTCGCCGATGCCGCACGGGACCTCCGTGATCTCGAGGACGTCGTCTTCGTCGTCAACGGCGGGGGTTCGGCAATCGCCGAGGTCGAACGTCGTTCCGAGGGTCTCGACAACTTCCGAATCATTCCGTACCAGCCCGTCGAGCGCGTGCCGGAGGTGCTCGCTGCTGCGGACATTCACGTGATTCCGCTCCGGAAGGGGCTGGCGTGGTCGAGCGTGCCGTCCAAGCTCTACAAGATTCTGGCGGTGCAACGCCCGGTGATCGCGAGTGTCGATGAGGGAACCGAGGTCGGCAATGTCGTCGTCGAGGCGGGCGCAGGACACGCCGTTCCGCCCGACAATGCGGCCCCGCTGGTCGAAAGCCTCCGGACCCTCCTGGGTGACCCGGAGTCCGCGGAGGCCATGGGAGTTGCCGGTCGTGCGTGGGTCGAGCAGTGGGTGGGTCCCCAGCGTGCCGCCGAACGGTACGAGGCGTTGTTTGCTCGGTTGATCGAGTCCCGCGGGTGATCAGGAACGGCGGAGCGGCGTGGATAGCATGATCGACCGTGGCTAAGGACGATTCCAACAACAAGAACGCTGCGTCGGACTCCTCGAAGAAGGTCGCCAAGGCGGCCCGAGCGGGTCAGACGCCAGCAGCGGCGAGCGGGCGCGAAAATCGCCAGCTCGGCTTCCCCGCAGCACTCGCCGGCATCATCATCGCCGGCGTCGCTCTGGTGGCCGTGTCGTGGAACAGCCGAGACGCCGAGGCGCTCACCCCCACCTTCGACAACCACTGGCACGTCGCCTACGGCATCTATGACTGCCAGACCGGCGGTTTTCTGCCCAACCTCGCCGATCCGGGTACCGCCAACGCCGGTATTCACACCCACGGCGACGGCGTTGTGCACATCCATCCGTTCAGCTCGAGCGCAACCGGCGACGACGCACAGCTGATTCGCTTCCTCGAAGCCACGAACACCGAGATCCGCGACGACGCCGAGATGACCTTCCGCGACCGTGAGGCGCTGGTTGAGGGCGTCGACTGTGATGGCGAAGAAGCGGTCCTGCAGGTGGCTCGGTTCGACCCCAACCAGACCGAACCGTCCGAGATCCTCACCGAGGATCTCGTCGACTTCCGATTCCAGCGAGACCAGGAGATGGTCGTCATCGCGTTGGCCCCAGTCGGCTTCGAGATTCCTCCGCCGCCGCAGGCAAACATCGACCAAGCCGCAGCGGCCTCGCCGAACATCTTGCGCACGGACGGGCTCAACGACCTCGACTCGAGCGGCGGAGCCGGATTCGACGATGACGGCAACCTGCTCGACCAGGACGGCAACATCATCCTCAACGACGACGGTGAGCCCATCAACATCAACGATCTGCTCGTCGAGCAGACCGAGACGGGCGACGACGCCGGCGACGACACCGAATCAGACGACAGCGACGCCGAATCAGACGGCTGATCGCAGACGTGTTGAGGGTCAGGTCGTCTCTGACGGCGGGGCGCTCATCTCGTCTTCGAGACCCAACTCAACGTTGATTCGGCTCGAGGAGTCCTTCTTCTCGGTGCCGCCCATGTCGAAGACCATCTCGATGCCGTGTGTCTCACACACGGAGGCTTCGGGGACGAACTCGGGCTTGCGATCGCCGCCGTTGCCGAAGACCAGCTGATAACGCTCACCGAAGTCCGCGGCAGCCTTCTCCAACGATGCCGAAACGGTTCGGTCCTCGTCCACGGCCACGAAGGCGTGGTCGACGACGCCGAGGGCCTGCACGATGCGGAGACGATCCGACTCGTCGATGATGACCTTGCCCTTCTTCATCACCTGCTGGGCGTTGTTGTTCACGATCACGATGACCGCATCGCCCCGCCGTGCAGCGTCTTCGATCATGTCGAGATGGCCGGTGTGGAGCGGGCTGAAATAGCCGCTGATGATGATGGCGGTGGGTTGCTGTTCGCTCACGTTGAGTCCTTTCGGCGTGGCTGTTCCTGTCGGCTCATCGCTCAGGTTTGCTGAGCCGCCGTGTTCATGGAACGACGGTCACCGGAACGGCGGTCACCGGAACAGATCGTCTTGTGGGTCACGGACGATTTCGTCGGCCACCGACCCACGACGCATCCACGAAGATGGAATGCCCCGGACGATGGCGGCGGCAACACCAGCGGCCTTGCCCATGACGAGGTCTGCTGCTGCGGCGATCTCGTCGACGACGGCGACCTCGGTGACCTGGAGCTCCCGGCCGAGCGCATCGTTGGTGCCCCGCAGGTCGAGGATCGGCCCGATGCCGGCGCTACCGATGGCCACGTCGGTGACGCCACGGCGCCACGGCCGACCAAAGGTGTCGGAGACGATCACCCCGACGTCGACCCCGCGCTTGGCGCGGATCACGTCGCGGATCCGGCGCGCCGACCGATCCGAATCGACGGGCAGCAACGCGGCCTGGCCGGACTCCACATTGCTGAGATCGACGCCCGCGTTTGCACAGACAAAGCCGTGGGTCGTCTGCGAGATGATCAGGTCACCTCGGCGTCGAAGGATCCGGACGGATTCGTCCTCGACGATTGCCTTGTGGCCACGCGGGTCAGTCGTATCGATTTCGACGAGGCGGTTCTCGGCCTTCGAGACGACCTTCTGGGTCACGACGACGACATCGCCGCCAACGTAGTCGGCGGCATCGGCGATGATCGCGGCGAGATCGTCGCCGGGACGAATCTCGGGAATTCCGCCGATCGGCACGATGGTCAGACCCGCAGGCGGCTGTTCGAGCGAGTCGTCGTCGGTCATCGTGATCCTCTCGGCAACGGCGCGGTCACCGTCAGGGCTGCGAGGCGGGCGGCCGCCCCGGCATCGGACATGATCGTATTGGTCACGATCGGGACGGCGCCCGTCGATCGCACATCGCCGGCCAGCGCGGCGTCCAGATCGTCGATGACGAAGCCGTCGAGGAGATCCTGGTATCGATGGGCGACGCCGGCGGCGTCGGGGCGCTCGCCGAGCTCCTGCATCATGCGGGCAGCGGGACCTTTGAGGGCTTCGCCACCGATCAACGGTGAGATTCCGATGACCGGGACCGGCGCCGCTTGAATCGCTTCGCGGAGTCCGGGTACCGCCAGGACCGGATCGATCGACACGAAGGGGTTGGATGGGGCGATCACAATGCGGTCCGCCGCCTCGAGTGCGGTCGAGACCGCCGGCGACAACGAGGCCTCGTCCGCCCCGGCAAATCGAACAGCGGAGATGGCCACGTCGTGACGTCGCTCGACGAAGTACCGCTGGAACGAGATTTCCGTCGCTGGCTGCGGGCCCTCCGCAAGGGTTACGAACGTCCGGATCGGATCGTCGGTGACGGGAAGAATGTCGATGGTGACCCCTAACCGATCGGCGATCGTCCGAGTCACTTCGGTGAGCGTCGCCCCGGCTGCGAGGCGGCCGGTCCGATAGAGATGCAGTCCGAGATCGCGGTCGCCAAGGCTGAACCAATCCGCACCGGGTTCGAGTTCGCCCAGCACCTCCATGGCCGACCAGTGCTCATCGCGAACTCCCCAGCCTCGCTCGGGGTCGATCCGATCGGCGAGGGTGTAGGTGATCGTGTCGATGTCCGGGCTGATGTTGAGTCCGTGCAGCACCATGTCGTCGGCGACATTGACGATCGCCGTGACCGACGCGTCCGGCGTTCCCGCCAGACAGGCGCGAAGAAACCGTGCTGCGCCGACACCGCCGCAAAGGACCACGAGCCGGGTCATCGGAGCGAGACGGGCGTCACGGTCGGTCTGCGTGCTGGGCGTCCGTGGCCATTCCCCGGTAGCGTAGCGGCGCTGTGCAACCGGCTTCCGATCCCTCCCAAGCGGCGTCGCCGGCTCCTCCGCCGGTGCGGATCGTGATGCCAACGAAGGCCGCCGGATCGTGGCTCGACGCCACGATGGCCTCCATCGCCGCGCAGGACTACCCATCGCTGAACGTCACGGTCGTGCACGCTCCCGGCGAGGCCGACTTGCTCGAGATGCATCGCCGAACCCTGCCCGACCTGCAACTGGTCGAATCCGCCGACGGAGCGGGCTTCGGGCGTCAGGTGATGCAGGCGATCGAATCGGCGACTGAACCGCTGCTGTTGATCTGCCACGACGACGTGCGGTTCGAGCCGGGTGCGGTGTCGGCGCTCGTGAAAGAACGGCTTCGCCGCGCCGATGACCGGGCAATCATTGCCCCGAAGTTGGTGGACTGGAACGACCCGACCCAACTGATGCCGGGAGCGTTCGAGGCCGATCGGTTCGGAGCGACCGCGGCGATGAGCCGGCCCGGAGATCTCGACCAGGGCCAGCAGGATCGCGTCGCAGACATCTTCGGGTCCGGCACCCCGGCCCTGCTCCTCGACCGCAAGGGGTTGCTGCAGGTCGGCGGATTCGATCCGGCGATCGATTGGCATGGCGAGGCCCACGACATCTGCCTTCGCATGCGTCTGGCTGGGGCACGCGTGGTCCTGGCCTCGGCCGCTGTCGTCCGACACCGTGCGGCGTGGGACGAACGTGAGGGCGTGCAGGAGACCTTCCGGCTGAGACGGCACCAGATGCGATCGGTTCTCGGTGCGGCCCGCGGGGTCGAAACCGTCCAGCTGCTCGTGTCGTTCGCCGTGTTGCACCTGATCGAAGCTGTCGTCGCGCTCGTGCGACTCGACCTCGGCGAGCTGCTCTCGATCCCGGCCGCCTGGCTCTGGAATCTTCGCCACGCCGGCTCGCTCCGTGAGCGACGGTCGACGATGAACGATGCCCGGACGATGCAGAGCGACGAGCTCCGATTGGTTCGACGTCGCGGCAGTATTCGTATCGCCGACTCGGTCGATCGACGAATCACGAACCGCGAGGACGCCACCGAACGCGGCGAACAGACCATCTCTCCGGTCCGAGTGGCTGGTGCGGGCGTGATCGGCGCCCTGCTGCTCTTTGGCGCCAGACACCTTCTCACTCGTCCCATCCCGCAGGTGGGAGAGTTTCGGGCGGTTCCCGACGATCTCGGCACGCTGACGGGAAGCTGGTGGAGCGCGCTCCGAACAGCGGGCATGGGGGCCGAGGGGTATGCGTCGTTTGCGCTGCCGCTTCTCGACGTTCTCGGGATCGTCACGTTCGGCTCGGCAGGGCTGCTTCGGGCGCTGCTGATGCTCGCGCCGATCCCCGTCGGGGTCATCGGTGCCTGGCGCTTGTTCAACCGCTCGGCGAGCGACCGGGCACCCGTCGCTGCGGCGGCCCTCTACGCGGCCTCCCCGCTCCCCTACAACGCCGTGGTCGGGGGCTCGTGGCAGGCGTTGATGCTGTACGCATCGGCCCCGTGGATGGTGGCGAGCATCATCGGCGTCGTCCGGAGCCCGAGCTTTGGGCTGGCGAGGCCGCGCAACGTGAGCATCACCGCCTTGGCGACGATCCTGGCCGTCGTTGGTGCGTTCACCCCCTGGGTCGCCATGGTCTTCGCGATCCTCGTCGTCGGCTACGTGCTCGGCTCGTTCCTGGCCGGAGACATGCGTGGCGTCGCCGTCCTGATTCCGACCGCCGCCATCGCAGCGGCGATCGCTGCAGCACTCAACGCCCCTCACCTGCTCGGTTTCGATCGCTGGTACCTCTTCGGAACGGCAAGCCGTTCCGAGGTCACCGACACGACGCTCGCCTCCCTGCTCACGCTCGACACTGGTCCAATCGGGTCGCCGCTCTTTGGATGGTCGCTCCTCGCCGTTGCCCTGTTCCCGGTGCTCTCGGGCACCGGGGCACGTTTCACCTGGGCGATGCGAGTCTGGGGCTGGATGCTGCTGACGTGGGCGATCGTGTGGGCGTCGGCACGTGGCTGGTCGCCGGTCGGGCTCCCCGTGCTCGAGATGATGCTGGTCCCGGTCAGCCTGGGCTTCGCCATCCTGGGAGGCATCGGCGCTCAGGTGATCGACATCGACCTGTCGGGTGCCCGAGCCCGTCGGACCATTCCGGCGGTCATCGCCGTGGTCGGTTTCGCCGTCGCCATGCTGCCGATGATCGAGGGTGCGGCGTCCGGGCGTTGGGGACTCGCCCGCACGGATCTGACGACCTCGTTCGGTGCGGTCGAGCCGCTCGACGACCTCGGTCCGTACCGCGTGGTGTGGATCGGCGATGCACACGTCCTCGGCGCATCTGCGGTGCCGACGGCCAACGGTCTCGCGTTCTTCACGTCGCTCGACGGTGCCCCCGACATCACGGCCCTGTGGGGCGGACCGGTTGACACCGCCACCGAGGAGTTGTCGGACACCATCGCTGCTGGCCTCGACGGGCGCACGTCACGTCTCGGGCGAGAACTCGCTGATTTCGGCGTTCGCTTTGTCGTGGTCGTCGATCAGCAGGCTCCGGTTCCCGAAGTCTCCCGACGAGACGTCGTGTCCGATGCTCGGGCCGTCGGCTTGTCGAAGCAGCTCGATCTCGTGCGTACCGGCGTCGTCAACCCAGCGGTCATCGTGTACGAGAACACCGCAGCCGCTCCCATGCACAGCGCAGTCGCTCCCGCCGCCCTCGAGGTCGGCAGGCTTGACGACGCGGCCCCCGCCGTCGCCGTGCGCGACGGTCACGCGGACTGGTCCGGGCAGGTACGCGTCGAGCGCGACGTGTACCTCGCCTGGCAGCCGTCGGACCGCTGGGAGCTGCGAGTTGATGGCATCGTCGCTCCACGGGTCGAGAACCCTGCCGTTGGTGTCGCCTTCGAGACCGCTGGCGCACCGGGCGCAGGGGACGCAACGCTGGGCTTCGCAACATCCTCGCTGCAGCGCAGCGTTATCGTCCTCCAGGCGGCTGGCTGGATCATCCTGGCCTTCGTCCGTCGTTGGATCGTCGGACGAGATCGGCGTCGCCAGCGACTTCTCGAGGCCCGCACGGAGCGTGCCGCATGAAGGCTTTCCGAATCCCCGGGCTGGTCGTGATCATCGGACTTCTCGTCGGGGGTCTGACCCTCGATCAGAGCCGAACCGAGCCGACCCCGTACGTCGACGTCGTCGTTGCGCCGGCATCAAACGTCGAGCCCGCCGATGCGCGGGCAAGCACCTGGTTCTGTGCAGCGGGAACGTCCGACGACGGCCTCGCTTCGAGCGAAATCATCCTGGCCAACACGACGCTCGATGCGACGACGGCAGTGGTCACGGCGCACCCGGGATCGGCCAATCCGATCTCTGCCGCAGATGTCATCGAGCAGGTCGTCGAGCTGCCGCCATCTGCGCTCGTCGACCTCCGGCTCGCCGACCTTTTGCCGGATGCCGACGTCGTCTCCGTCGCCGTCGAGGTCGATGGTGGGGGAGTGCTCGTCGAGAAGGTCGCTTCGGGCCCGACCGGCGTGGCTCGCAACACCTGTGCGTCGTCTGCGTCGCCGGACTGGGTGATCACGACCGGGGCGACGGTCCCGGGCGCCCGACTGCAGCTCGTTGTCTTCAATCCGTTTCCGGACGAAGCGGTCATCGATGTGGAGTTCGTGTCCGAGATCGGGCAGCGGACCCCCGAGGAGCTCGCCGCACTGCACGTCCCGGCACGGTCCAGTCGAGTGATCGAGGCTGGCGACCACGTGGCCGCTGCGGAGACGATCTCGACTTTTGTCCGGGCGCGTTCGGGGCGCGTGGTCGTCGAAGGGATTCAGTCATTCGACGGCTTCGAGGATCCGTCGGGTCTGTCCGTCGTGGCTGGAGCGCCCACCACTGCGGAGACCTGGACCTTCCCTGGAGTGTCACCAGCGATCGGGCCGGCCCGCCTCGTGGTGATCAACCCCACCGCCGAGCGGATCCGCGCCGACGTCGACGTGTTGCCGTCTGGGGCCGAGCGCGAGGTCGAGCCGCTGGAGCTCACCCTGCGCCCCGGGCAGCAGGCCACCGTGGACCTCGTGGACGAGGGGCGGCTCGCCGACCTCGACTCGTTCTCTCTGGTCGTTCGGTCGCTCGACGGGCCCGGGTTGGTCGCTGGATTGGAACAACGTCCGGCCGTCGAGGAGCCCGACGTCCTCGATCAGTTCCTCGACGAGGTCGAGGCGCCCACGACCGGTTTCGCGGCCTCGGCGGGGTCGCCAGCCGCGTCGCTCCGCTCCTACGCCACGATTGACGTGACCGAGGACGACACGCGGAGCGCACTGCACGTCTACAACCCGGCACCCGACACGTTCGTGACGATCGAGGCGACGATCATCCTCGACGGGGTGTCTCGGACGGTGGCGATCGAAGTCGGCCCGCAGCGCACGCGGCGGGTGCCGTTGGTCGATCTCGGCATCGGCCGCTACGCGGTCCGCTTGGATGCGAGCGGGCCAATCGTCGCCGCCCGCGAGATCACCGGCCTCACGTCACGTCAGTGGGCGCCGCTCGTCGCCGAAGGCTGATTACGGTTCGCGGAGCTCCGCGAGTTTGGCCCAGAGGTCGGCAGACGTTGGCGGTCCGAGAAACGAACCCCTCGTGACGCCGACCGAGTCGGCGATCACCACGGCGGGCACGGCGGTGATGGCGTAGCGCTCGTGCAGGTCGGCGTCGTCATGCACCTCGACATTCTGGATGGCAACGGCGTCGCTCTCGACGAGCTGGGTCGAGGTCCAGACCTTGGCGCACGTCGCACAGGACTTCGACGTGAAGACCACGACCAGCCACTCGGCCTCCGGGCGGACGAAGTCTGCTCGGTCGATCTGTGACGGAACGGTGTGTGATTCGGGTTCGGTCGGTCGGTCGGGTTGGCGCCGTTGCGCCCACCAGCCGACGGCGAGGGCGATTGCGGCGACCACCGCGACGATCAGGATCGGTGGGACCACGATTCGATGTGGCGTCGGCCCAGCCGAACGTCAGTCGTGCGCAGCCGGCGCGTCGGCCGGCACGTCAACCGTGGTCGGCGTGTCGCCAATCTTCGGCGGCGCCGGCTGGTGCCCGTTGCTGTCGAACGAGATCACGTTCGGGGTCTCTGTCCCTTCGGGCAGCCCGTCGGCGATCTCGATCAACCGGTAGACCTCGCCACCGGAGATCGTTTCGTGCTCGAGCAAAGCCCGGGCGATCAGATCCAGTGAGTGGCGGTAGTCGGTCAGCAGCTGACGGCAGTTGTCCTCAGCACGGACGAGGGTGTTGCGAATCTCTTCGTCGACGAGCCGAGCGGTGTCGGGGGAGTACGACTTGGACTGCATCATGTCTTCGCCCAAGAAGACGGGTCCCGAATCCGACAAAGACATCGGACCGACAGCATCGGACATGCCCCATTCCGTGACCATGCGGCGCGCCATGTTGGTCGCCTGCTGGAGGTCGTTGGCGGCTCCGGACGACTCCTGGTCGAAGACGATCTTCTCGGCGACGCGGCCGCCCATGGCCATCACCATCATCGCTTCGGCTTCTTCCTTGTCGAGCGAGTGCCGATCCTCGGCGGGCAGGGTCATCGTGACGCCGAGCGCCATGCCCGTGGGGATGATGGTCACCTTGTGGACCGGGTCGTGGCCCTTCTGGACGGCGGCACAGAGCGCGTGGCCGGCCTCGTGATACGCGGTGCGTTCGAGATCCTCGGGACTCTGGACCATCGATGACCGTTCGATGCCGAGCAGGACCCGGTCGCGGGCCTGCTCGAAGTGCCGCATGCGAATCTTCTCCTCGCCACCGCGCACGGCGAACAAGGCGGCTTCGTTCACGAGATTGGCGAGGTCGGCGCCGCTCATGCCCGGCGCACCTCGTGCGATCACGTTGACGTCGACGTCGGGATCCGTGCGCTTGCCCTTCAGGTGGACGGCGAGAATCTCCTTGCGGTCCTCGAGCTCGGGAAGCGGAACGACGATCTGACGATCGAAGCGTCCAGGGCGCAGAAGCGCAGGGTCGAGGATGTCGGGGCGGTTCGTGGCCGCCATCATGATGATGCCTTCAGACGCTTCGAAGCCGTCCATCTCGGCGAGCATCTGGTTGAGAGTCTGTTCCCGCTCGTCGTGGCCACCGCCCAGTCCGGCACCACGCTTGCGGCCGATCGAGTCGATCTCGTCGATGAAGATGATCGCCCGGCCCATCTTGCGGGCAGACTCGAAGAGGTCGCGGACACGACTGGCGCCGACACCGACGAACATCTCCATGAAGTCCGAGCCCGTCACCGACATGAACGGCACGCCAGCTTCGCCGGCGACGGCGCGTGCGATCAGCGTCTTGCCGGTACCCGGAGGGCCGACGAGCAGCAGGCCCTTCGGAGTCCGTGCCCCGATCTCGGAGAAACGTTCGGGGTTCTTCAGGAAATCGACCACTTCGGTGATCTCCTGCTTGACCCCCTTGTAGCCAGCGACGTCTTCGAAGGTCGTGCCGGGGCGCTCGGTGGTGTACGTCTTGGCCTTGGAGCGGCCGACGGACATGATGCCGCCCATCTGGCCCTGCGCTCGGCGTTGCATCCAGTAGAAGAAGCCGATCAGCAGGCCGACAGGCAACAAGAAGAAGAGCAGCGACAGCAATGCGTTGTCCTGCGGGGTGTTGAAGTCGACGCCGCCATCGGAGCCGTCGCCCGCTGCGGCCTCCACCGTCTCCAGCAGCGCAAGCTCTCGTTCGTAGGAGTTGATCGGTCCGGTCGTCGCGTAGGTCTCACCGTCGGTGAGACGGAATTGGATCTCGCCGGTTGCGTTGTTGCGCTCGACCTTGTCGACGAGGCCCTCTTCGAGCCAGACGAGGTACTGGGTGTACGTCGCCGACTCACCGACGTTGCGGTCAGAAGACAGCACCGCCCACATCGTGAAGATCGCCACGGCGAAGAGCGCCCAGGTCCCCCATTTCGCCGCGTTCTGGCGATCGGAACCCTGTCCGGACGGAGGCTTCGGTGCTGACTGTGCCATAGAAAAATCACCCTACTTGCTCGTCCTCCTCATCGGAGGTCTGGCGGTTGGTGTTGAGTGTTGAGGACCGGAAACGATGTGGTCGGATGCCACACACGGCCTCGTAACCCGTCTGCAACACGCGTCCACCGACGAATCATCCCGACCGGCTAGCGTTTTCTTCATGAACCGCTGCTGTGCCCGCCCGACCTGCGCCGTCTCGGCGGCGGCGACGATGTCGTACGACTACGACGCCCGCATCGTGTGGATCGAACCGCTCCACGCCGAGCCACACCCGATGACGCACGACCTGTGCGCGCAGCATGCCGATCGTTCGACCCCGCCGAGCGGTTGGGAACTCCGGGACGAGCGGTCGCCGCGCGGCATCTACGCCCTGCACGCCTCCTGAACCAGCACCGTAGGCTCCAGCCCGTGGCAGGAACCTCGGGCACGTCCGCGACGAGCGAGCCCACACGGCCCCGCGTCGACGTCGGGGCGTGGGGCCTCTCCGAGGCCGTCCTCGGCTGGATCTCGGCGCAGTTCCTGGCCGTCGCGTTCACGCTTGGCATCCTCGGACTCGGCGATTGGTCATTCGACACTGCACGCCGGCCTGGTGGGAACATCGGCCGAGCGGTCGGCCAGCTCAGCGCTGGGGACCCGCTTCGAGACGATGCGTTGCCGCTTGTGTGGCGGATGATGACCCTTGCGCCGCTGTGGATCGGCCTGCTGGCCGTTCCGTGGCTGTTCGCCAAGGCGCTCGGCCGGCGGCGACCCGGGTGGTCGCTCGACGGCGAATGGTCCGACGTGTCTGTTGGGGCGATCACCGGGCTGCTGATGCAAGTCCCGATCATCCCCATCGTCTTCGTCGTGATGCAGCTGATCTTCGGTGAGCTCGAACCGACGCGACAGGCGCAGGGCTTCGTCGAGCAGCTCGATTCGCCGGTCGACTACGTGGTGCTCTACCTGTTCGTCGCCGTTGGTGCGCCGGTCGTCGAAGAACTCTTCTATCGGGGTCTTGTCCAACGCAATCTCGTCGAACGGGTCGGCCCGGTCCTCGGCATCGGCATCGCGTCGGTGATCTTCGGCGCGGTGCACGCGTCACTGGTCGAGTTCTTGCCGCTCAGCGTTGTTGGCGCGGTCCTCGGGGTGCTCGCCTGGCGGACTGGACGGCTGCTCCCGGCGATCATCGCCCACATGGTGTTCAACGCCACCGCCCTGACCATGGCCCTGGCGACCACCGCATCGGTCTGATCCGTCCGACCCGGCGGCCATGAGCCCGACGGGCCAATTTCGGGCGGCTGGGCGGATTCTCCAGCCACTCGCGCTCATCGACGGACTCTCTCGGTCGACACGGCACCTGCGGCGAGAGACGGGAGTAGCGATGCCAGCGATCAAGAAGTGCCCGAAGTGCAATCGGTCGATGGTGGCGTTGACCTTGACGATCGACGACGCCGACCGTGTTCTGCGGTCGTGCTCCTACTGCGACGTACGGATGTGGGAAGACCACGACGGCGAACGCACCTCGCTCGCCGGCGTGCTCGAAGAACTCACGGTCACCAAGGACTGAGCGTCGCCCACGCCGCGTCAACGCGAAGAGAATCTGACGCCGGGGGCCGCCCAAACCCGGCGGCGGGGTGCGAGACTTGAGCCAATGAACGCTCGGATCGAACGGGCCGTGACCGCAGCGGTCGTTTTCATCAGCTGCGCGTTCGTGTTCCAACAGCTACAACCCGATCTGTTGTTCACCGACTCGACCCCGACGGGCGGCGACATGGGGGCGCATGTGTGGGGGCCGGCCTTTCTCCGAGACGAATTGCTCCCGCGTCTCCGGCTGAGCGGGTGGACGCCGGATTGGTACAGCGGGTTCCCCGCATTCCACTTCTACATGGTGCTGCCTGCGCTGGCGATCGTCCTCTTGGATATCGGGCTCCACCCGCTGATCTCGATCCCGACCGTCATCGGCTTGGGTGCCCTTGCCGCAACGTTCGCGATCACCGGTGAGCGGCGACGAGCGATGCTCACGCTGCTTGCGTTGTGCATCATCGGTCCGATCGTCGTCGGGATTCCCTACAACGTTGCCTTCAAGCTCGTGTCGGTCTCGGGGGTCGTCACGTTTCCACTCGGCGCATGGGCCCTTGCGCACTTCGGCGGACTGCGATTTCCGGGTCCGGCGTTCGTGGCCGTCGGCAGCCTCGCCTTCGCGTTCGACCGGTCGTTCAACATCTATGGCGGCAACATCGCGTCGACGCTCGCCGGCGAGTTTGCGGCATCGATGTCGCTCACGCTCAGCCTCGTCGCCATCGGGCTGGTCATCCACGGAACACGAACGGGGGAGCATCGCCGTACTGCCGCCGTGTTCATCGCGCTCACCGGGCTCACGCACCTGCTTCCCGCGTTCTTCGTGCTCGCCGCCGTCGGCGTGACGCTGATCCTGCGAGTTCTGCAGCGACGCTGGCACGCCGTGCCGTGGTTGCTCGTGGCCGGCGGCCTCTCGGCAATGCTGTCGGCGTTCTGGGTGCTGCCCTTCTATCTCCGCACCGACTACCTGAACGACATGGGGTGGGAGCGCATCGAGATCGTCCATTCGCCCCTCGTCACCCGCAGCATCCTCAACCCGTCCGAGATCCTGAGCAACTACCCGCCATTCCCGGTGCTGTTGATCCTCGCCGTCGTCGGTCTTGTGCTGTCGATCGTGCGCCGAGTGGAGCTCGGCGTGATCCTTGCCGGCACCGGCGCGATCATGGCGGCCGGCTTCGTGTGGTTCCCCGACGGACGCCTCTGGAACGCCCGCATCCTTCCGTTCTATTACCTCTGCGTCGGCCTGCTCGCAGCGATCGGCGTCGCCTTGGCGGTCCAGAGTCTGGCTCGGGCCCGACTCGCCGTCCGCGCCGGAATCGCCGTTGCGTCAATCCTGGCGTTCGTCGTTCCGGACGTTCGCAACGGATGGGTGTGGCCCGAGCCGGGCGGCGAGGGATATTTCGGCCCCGCCAGCTGGTACACGATCCGGGTGTTGGCGACCGCCGCGCTCGTCATGTGCATCCTGACGGAGCTCCCTCGGATCCTTGCGCTTCTCACCGGCCTGCGCTGGCCGGTCGTCGCGATGGCCGCGATCGCCGTGATCATCGTGACCCCAGCACGAGACATCGGATCGATGTCGCTGTCGCCGAGCCTCTTCCTGTGGGCTGCCGCACTCTTCAGTTCTCTCGTCGTACTGGTCTTCGTGGGCATGACGGCGGCGCGCACGGTGTCGAGATTGCAGGGCACGGCAGCCCCGCCGGACCCGGGCCCGCAAGAGGCGTCGCCGCGGATCCTCACCGACCCCGACGACGTGGCCACAAGCGTGCTCCACGCGTCACCCATCGGTGCGCTGGCGGTCGGACTCGTCGTGTTCGGTCTGGCGCTCAACTCGATCGGAGGCATCGGCACCGCCGACGACGGCACCCGGCAGTGGAGCGTCGCCGGGCTGCACATCACCTCCGCGGACAACAGCTTCATCCCCGGATGGGCGTCATGGAACTACTCGGGGCTTCAGGCGAAGCCGCGAGTGGAGAACGGACTCGGCGACGTCGGCCAAGGGGGCTGGGACGAGTATCGCCACGTCCAGCGCACGATGCTCGGTGTCGGCGATCAGGTCGGCTGCGGGCGAGCGATGTGGGAGTTCGCCCCCGAACTCAACCGATACGGCACGACCATGGCGATGATGTTGCTCCCGATGTGGACCGACGGATGCATCGGCTCGATGGAGGGGCTGTACTTCGAGGCGACACCCACCGTGCCGTATCACTTCATGTTGCAGTCGGATCTGTCGGCGCCCTCCAGGCGCGTCGGGGAGTCCCAGAACGTCGGTGGCCCGTCGCGTGCGATGCGCGACCTTCCGTACGGATCGTTCGACATCGACGTCGGCGTGGACCGGATGCACGAGCTCGGGGTCCGCTACTACCTCGCGTTCTCCCCCCAATCGATCTCGGCCGCACGCGACCATCCCGAACTGAACGAAGTGACATCGTCGCCCCCGTGGGTGGTGTTCGAGACCGAGGCCCCGATCGTGGAGGCCCTTTCGGTGGAGCCGGTGGTCATCGACGGTGTCCGCAACCATCAGGACCAGTGGCTCGACGTCGGCATCGAGTGGTTCACCGGCGACGTCGGCGTCGACCGCGTCCGGCCCGCATCGAGCGGACCCGACTCGTGGCGCCGCATCGACGCCGAAGGCATCGTCTCGCGATTCGACGCTCCGGACACTCAGCTTGCGGGATCGATCGGCATCGAAGATGCCGCGATGGAAGATCTTCTGGCCACGACTCCGGTCGTCGATCCGCCGACGGTGTCGGGCATCGAGGTCACGACCGATCGGATTCGCTTCAACGTCGACCGTATTGGCACCCCGGTGCTCGTCCGGACGTCGTATTTCCCCGCATGGAAGGTCGACGGCGCCGAGGGGCCCTTCCGGGTGGCCCCGAACGCCATGGTGGTCGTGCCGACCGAGCAGACCGTCGAGCTTCGCTATGGCCGAACCGGAGTCGATTGGGCCGGGATCCTACTGACCGTTGCTGGACTCCTCGGCCTGATCGGGCTCGGACGGCTCCCGTCCCTCGGTCGCCCGTCTCAGCTGGCGAGCTCGGTCGACGACCCGAGTGCGACGGCGATCGAAGCGGGACCCATCACGACCCCCACACCAGAAATGGTCGTCGTCGGGGCCGGTGATCCGCAGCCGCCACCGGTCCCGGTCGCGTCGCCGAAGATCGACTCGGGTCTCACCCCTCCACCTGTGCCGGAAGCTGCCGACGAAGACGCATGAGCAGACGCCGGCTTCGGTTCTTTGTCGCGGTCGCAATCGCGGCGACGCTGATCGATCTGCTCGGGTATCTCTCGTTGCGGGCGCTCGGGTTCGAATGGTGGGCGGCCGATGTGGCCGCGCTGGTCATCGCCGCGATCTCGGGAATCTCTGCGCACCGGCGCTTCACGCTGCGCAACGACCCCAATCTTCGCTGGATTCATCGTCCGGCAGCGTTTCTCACCTCGACGGTCGTCGCGGGTGTCGTCGACCTGTCGGTGTTGGGCCTCGCCACCGAACGCGGCGTTCTCGCCAAGATCCTCGCCATCGGTTGTGCCGCCGCCGTGCGCGCCATCTTCAATCGCTGGTTCTTGTTCCGCGTCGTTCGGGCCGAGCAGCAGCAACCCGCCCGCCGACCGGCGCCGAGCGGAGACGTACGCCTGTCGGTTGTCGTTCCGGCGTACCGCGAGGTCGATCGGATCGCCACGACGATCCACACACTCCACGACCACTTCATCGGGCTGCTCGAGGTCGACGATTTCGAGATTCTCGTCATCGACGACGGATCCGGGGACGGGACCGCCGCCGCAGCCACGGCGACCCGAAAGGCAACCGGGATCGAGTTGCCGGAGAACCTCGGAAAGGGTGGGGCGGTCCGACACGGAATGCTGGCGGCGACCGGCCGAAGCGTCGTCTTCCTCGACGCCGACCTCGCGTATGGCCCGGACGAAGTGATTCGGATCATGATGGAACTCGAGAACGGCTGGGACGTCGTCGTCGGCTCGCGGCGCGAGTCGAGGCTGGTCACCCGGTCGAGCGCCGGACTCGTCCGTGACGTCGGCGGACGGCTCGTGAACCTCGCCACCCATCTCCTCTTGCTCGGTCAATACCGAGACACCCAGGCAGGATGCAAGGGGTTCCGCCGAGACGTGGCTCGCCTGATCTTCTCCAAGACGCAGCTCGACGGGTTCTCGTTCGACATCGAGGTCTTCCACCTCGTCGAGCGGTGGCGTCTCACCCTGACGGAGATCCCGATGACCGTCGCGGAGACAGACAGCTCGACGGTGAACCTCATTCGAGACACGCTTCGGTTGTTCTCTGATCTCGTGCGAATCCGTCGATCGTCGGCGCGGGGGTTGTACCTCGACGACGGTGGTCTGGAAGATCTCCCACCGGCGGCGCTCCGATCGGCCGCATGACGCTGATCACTACCCTCATGTCTTCCGTCGCTGGTGCCGACGGCACTAGGGCACACGCTTGCGAGATGGAGAACCATGGGTGACCTCGACGCGATATTCAAGGCCTACGACGTCCGAGGCCTCGCCGAAGACCAGATCGACGAATCGCTAAGCCGAAACATCGGCGCGGCCTTTGCGAGGTTCGTCATCGAGGACGAGGGCGCGACCAGCATCGTGTTGGGCCACGACATGCGCCCGACCGGGCCGACCTACGCTGCCGCATTCGCCGAGGGCGCACTCTCCCAAGGCGTCGACGTGGTCCACCTCGGACTCGTCTCGACCGACATGTTGTATTACGCATCCGGTTCGCGGTCGATGCCCGGCGCCGTGTTCACCGCGTCGCACAACCCGGCCGAATACAACGGCATCAAGATGTGTCGCTCCGCAGCAGCCCCGCTCGGGTCGACAACCGGCTTGGACCGCATCAAGGAAGACAGCCGGACGCTCCTGCCGGCGACCGGTCAGGGCTCCATGTCCGAGCAGAATCTGCTCGACGAGTTCGCCGATCATGTCCTGTCGTTCGTGGACGTGTCGACCTTCCGGCCGCTGAAGGTGGTCGCCGACACCGCCAACGGGATGGGCGGTCTCGTGGTTCCTGCCGTCTTCGATCGGCTACCGGTCGAGCTCGACATTCTCTATCCGGAGCTCGACGGCACGTTCCCGAATCACCCCGCCGACCCGCTCCAAGAAGCCAACCAGGTCGACCTGAAGAAGCGAGTGCTCGAGTTGGGCGCCGACGTCGGTCTGGCCTTCGACGGTGACGCGGACCGGGTGTTCCTCGTCGACGACAACGCCGAAGGCGTCTCGGGATCGTTGACGACGGCGATGGTCGCCAAACAGGTCCTCGAGCGTGAGCCCGGCGCCACGATCATCCACAACCTCATCTGCAGCAAGGTCGTGCCCGAAGTCATCGCCGAAGGCGGTGGCACGGCCGTGCGGACCAAGGTCGGCCATTCGTTCATCAAGGCCGTGATGGCCGATACCGGCGCGGCGTTTGGCGGTGAGCACTCCGGGCACTACTACTTCCGGGACAACTTCCGTGCGGATTCGGGCTTGATCACGGCGGTCGTCGTGCTCGCCGCGATGTCGGCCAGCGGCGAGTCGCTCGCCGATCTGGTGGCCCCGCTCCGCCGTTACGCGGCGTCCGGGGAGATCAATACGCGTGTCCCCGATGCCCACGCAGTGATCGATTCGGTTGCGGCCACGTATGACTCGGCCGAACAGGATCGACTCGACGGACTGACGGTCGATCTGGGCGACTGGTGGTTCAACCTGCGCCCCTCGAACACCGAGCCGCTCCTTCGCCTCAACCTCGAAGCGGCCGACGATGTCGCCGTCGCCGAACGGGTCGCCGAGGTCCAAACGGAGATTGATCGGGCGGCCGGCGCCGCCTGACCCGTCCGCCAGCGCCGGCGTCACCGTAGAATTCGCCCATGGCATTGGCACCGCAGCTGCTCGAGATTCTGGCCTGCCCCGAAGACAAGGGGCCGCTCTACTACCTCGAAGCAGAGAACTTGCTCTACAACCCGCGGCTGACCCGCCGATATGAGATCGAGAACGACATCCCCGTCATGTTGATCGATGAGGCGTCGACCGTCGACGCCACCGAACACGATCGGCTGATGGGGGTGATCACCGAGTCGGGGATCACCCCGACCTTCGACGCCTGACGCGGCCCGACCAGCTGCCACGGCGCGAAAGAAGGATCGCTTCGTGGAACGCCTCGTCGGAAACATCGAGAACTACGCGTGGGGCTCCCACACCGCCTTGGCGAGCCTTCGCGGCGAGGGCGCAACGGCCGAGCCCGAAGCTGAGCTGTGGCTGGGTGCGCACCCGAAGGCCCCGAGCCGGCTCGCGCCCTGCGGGCGCGGGCTCGATGAGGTCATTGCCGGTGACCCCGAAGGGACCTTGGGCGACGCGGTGGCGAAGCGATTTGGGGGACGCCTGCCGTACCTGCTGAAGCTGCTCGCTGCGGCCAAGCCACTCAGCATCCAAGCGCACCCAAATCTGGAACAGGCCCGTGAGGGGTTCGCTCGCGAGGAGGCTGCCGGAATCGATCGGAGCGCCCCCGATCGGACGTTTCGCGACGACAACCACAAACCGGAGCTGATCGTTGCCATTACGCCGTTCGAGGCCATGGTCGGCTTCCGAGCAACAGATCACACCGCAGCGTTCCTCGATCACCTTGCCGTGTCAGCGTTGGCGCCGGTGCGCGAGCTGATCGGCGCCGGGGAGCTCGTCGAGACGCTTCGAAAAGTCCTCGAGATGGATGACGAGACCGCGGCGACGACCGTCGCCGCCATGGCTCGCGCCGTCGTGGACAGGCCGGGAGGTGACTGGTCCGCCGAGTGTGACCTGATCGCCCGCCTCGCCGAAGACAACCCGCGAGACCCCGGAGTGGTAACCGCAGCACTGCTCAACCGTGTCCTGCTCGAACCGGGCGAGGGGCTGTATCTCGATGCCGGACACCTGCACGCCTACGTCGGGGGTTTCGGCGTCGAGCTCATGGCCAGCTCGGACAACGTCCTTCGAGGGGGTCTGACCCCAAAGCACATCGACGTGCCCAACCTGCTCGACATCGTGGTTGGCCAGGCGCTCGAGCCTGAGGTGCTCAGTGCGGAGGGACACCTCGGGCGTTATCAGACGCCGGCGCCCGAGTTCAGACTCGACCGGATTGGCCAGGGCGGAGCAAGCGACCGGCCGGCGGATGGCCCCGAGATCGTCGTCGCCGTCGGCGGCCCGGCCGAACTCATCTGCCCCGATGGATCGTTGACGGTCGCTCCCGGCGAAGCGGCGTGGCTCGCACACGGCCACGCAGCCTCGATTCGTGCTGACGGCGACGTGTTCGTCGCGGGCGTGGGAGATGGCTCCTAGACTCTGCGTCGGCTGAACAGAGGTTTCGAGGCCAGTGGGCCGCAGCCGCAGGGCACTGTCATTCTTCCAGGAGCACCAACGATGACGTTCACCGACTTCAAAGTCGCCGACCTCGACCTCGCCGCCTTCGGGCGCAAGGAGATCAGCCTCGCCGAGCACGAGATGCCCGGCCTCATGGCGCTGCGCGCCGAGTACGGCGACGAGCAGCCGCTCGCCGGCGCCAACATCACCGGGTCGTTGCACATGACGATCCAGACCGCCGTCCTCATCGAGACCCTCACCGCCCTCGGGGCGAAGGTTCGCTGGGCCTCGTGCAACATCTTCTCCACCCAGGACCACGCCGCAGCCGGCGTGGTCGTCGGCCCCGAGGGGACCGCTGAGGACCCCAAGGGCATCCCGTGCTTTGCCTGGAAGGGCGAGACGCTCGAGGAGTACTGGTGGGCGACCAGCCAGATCCTCATGTGGCCCGACACCGAAACCGGTGGCCCCAACCTCATCCTCGACGATGGTGGTGACGCCACGATGATGGTTCACAAGGGCCTCGAGTTCGAGAAGGCCGGGGGAGTGCCCGAGCCCGACGAGGACGACCCCGAAGAATGGAAGGTCTTCCTCGGCACCCTCGCCAAGATCTACGACGAAGACCCCGTGGTGTGGCACCGGATCGCGCCCGGCATTCGTGGCGTCTCCGAAGAGACCACCACCGGCGTGCATCGCCTCTACCAGATGCTCGAAGCTGGCGAGCTTCTCTTCCCGGCGATCAACGTCAACGACTCGGTCACCAAGTCCAAGTTCGACAACTTCTACGGCACTCGGCACAGCCTCATCGACGGCATCAATCGTGGTACCGACGTCATGATCGGCGGGAAGACCGCTGTGGTCCTCGGATTCGGTGACGTCGGCAAGGGCTGCGCCGACTCGCTGCGCGGTCAGGGCGCCCGCGTCATCGTGACCGAGGTCGACCCGATCAACGCGCTCCAGGCCGCCATGCAGGGATATCAGGTGGCCCGTCTCGAAGACGTCGTCGACACCGCGGACATCTTCATCACCGCCACCGGCAACAAGGACATCATCCTCGCCGACCACATGGCCCGCATGAAGCACCAGGCGATCGTCGGCAACATCGGTCACTTCGACAACGAGATCGACATGGCCGGCCTCGAGAAGATGAGCGACGTCCAGCGCGTCAACATCAAGCCGCAGGTCGACGAGTACGTCTTCCCGGACGGCCACTCCGTCATCATCTTGTCCGAAGGTCGCCTACTGAACCTCGGCAACGCCACCGGCCACCCGAGTTTCGTGATGTCGGCCAGCTTCACCAACCAGGTCCTCGCCCAGATCGAGCTGCACCGCAACGCTGAAGCCATGGGGCTCAGCGTGAACGTGCTCCCGAAGCTCCTCGACGAGAAGGTCGCCCGACTCCACCTGGACTCACTCGGCGTCAAGCTCACCGAGATGAGCCAGGACCAGGCCGACTACCTCGGCATCCCCGTCGACGGCCCCTACAAGCCGGAGCATTACCGGTACTGATTTTCGCCGCACGGCGGGATCCGTCGTCGAACCCTGCGGGTTCGCCTCCTCGACCCGC